>CBIHLQ010000022.1:0-87843 GCA_966210885.1 uncultured Pseudomonas sp. | reverse complement strand
ACGTAGGCGAGGCAGGCAAGACAAGGCAAAAACGGCCGAAAAAGCGGAGTTTACGGGCTGTAAATGAGCATTTTGAGGCCGTTTTTAACGCAGTATTGCCAACGTAGGTAGTTTTTCAACGGCCTGTTAGCCTATGCGCAGCCTGTACCTTAGCCTCGCCGGGCGATCGCGTGTTTGCGCAGCTTGCGATACAGCGTATTGCGGCTGATGCCGAGTTGCTCGGCGGCGCGGCTCATATGCCAATGCTGGGCATCGAGCACCGCGAGCAGCGCCGCGCGCTCGGCATCGCCGAGCTGATCGGGTTTGACCGCTTCGGCGGGCGCCAGTGCCGCGGGTGCGTGGCGGATTTGCGCGGGCAGTTCGGCGTAGCCAATCAGGCCGTTGTCGCAGAGCGCGGCCAGGGTGCGCAACACATTGCGCAGCTGGCGCACATTGCCCGGCCAGGCATAGTCGAGCAGGGCTTTGCCGGCCCGCTCATCCACGCGCAGGGGCTGCCCGCGGGCCTCCTCAGCGAGCAGGAAAGCCAGCAACTCGCGCTTGTCGCCGCGTTCGCGCAGTGGCGGCAACTGCAGCTCCAGACCGTTGAGCCGGTAATACAGATCCTCGCGAAACTCGCCGCTGGAGACCCGTTCGCCGAGGTCGCGGTGGCTGGCACTGATCACCCGCACATCGATGGCCTGGGTTTCGCCGCCGATGGGTTCGATCTGCCGCTCTTCCAACACGCGCAACAACCGGGTTTGCAGCGCCAGCGGCATGTCGCCGATCTCGTCGAGGAACAGGGTGCCGCCGTCGGCCTGTTGCAGCTTGCCGCGCATGCCTTCCTTGCGCGCGCCGGTGAAGCTGCCGCCGCGGTAGCCGAACAGTTCGCTCTCGATCAGGCTCTCGGGAATCGCCGCGCAGTTGAGCGCGACGAAGGGCTTGCCGCCGCGTGAGCTGACCTGATGCAGCGCCTTGGCGAAGGCTTCTTTGCCGGTGCCGGTTTCGCCGCCGATCAACAAGGGCACGTCGCGCTCGTAGACTCGCAGGGCGCGGCGAAAATCCGCCTGCAAAGCTGGATCGGCCAGACACAGACCGGGCGTCGCCAACACCTGCGCGCCCAGCGCCTGAGTGCGGCGCGGCGGTTGCCCGCGCAGCATGGCGAACAGCTGCCGGCCCTTTTGCGTGTACAGCGGCCAGCTGGCCGCCGGTTGTGGTGAGGCGCGGCCGAGCAGGTCGTCCAGATGGCAGTCGAAAATTTCCAGTAGGGTGCGCCCGAGCAGGCGCTGACGCGGCAAGCCGAGCAGGTTGATCGCGCTCTGGTTCACCGCGCTGATCCGCCCGTCGCCGTCGAACGCCAGCAGGCCCTCGCTGAACTGGCCGATGTACTCGGCCTGGGCATGGAAACGCAGCAGCCATTCGCCTTCGTAACTGCGCATGAAATGGCAGCCTTCGATGACCTTGGCCGACAGGTTGACCAGGGCCATGGTGTGGAACTGGCTTTGCCGCGAGACGTCGTGGCGCGCCGAGGACACGTCGAGCACCGCCAGCAGCTCGCCGTGGGGGTCGAACACCGGGCTGGCCGAGCAGGTCAGCCCGGTGTGGCGACTGCGGAAGTGTTCGTTCTGGTGGATGGTCAGCGGCTGGCGCTCGACCAGGCAGGTGCCGATGCCGTTGGTGCCTTCGCAGGCCTCGCTCCAGTCGGCGCCCAGCCACAGGCCGGCCTGCTCGAAGGTGCGTTTTTCCGCCTGCTGGGTGACACAGTTGAGAATCACCCCACGGGCGTCGGTGAGCAGCACTGCGTGGCCGGAACCGGCCAGTTGGCGGTGCAGGCTGTTCATCTCGTTGCTGGAAATCTCCAGCACCTGGCGCAACTGTTCGCGGCGTTCGAGCATGCTCGAGTGTTCGAGCACCGCCGGGGCCGAAGCGCGGGCCGGGTCGAGACGGTATTGCTCCAGGCAACGCAACCAGGAGCGCGCCACCGAAGGATCGGCCGCAGGACCTGCGGCTGGGCTGCGGCCCTGGGCCACGGTCAGCACCTGCTGGGCATGACGACTTGCGTGATTGTGCATTGTTATTGTTCTCCACCCTGGAGCCGCACCTAATCGAACTTCGTCTGGCAGCATCCTCCAGGCGTAAAGCCATTGCAAGGCGGGCTGACCGGCGAGTCATGACGCTGTACCGGGCGCGGTACAAACTGTCACCCTCCCTGTGTCTTGAGCGATACACAGCGTCATTCCATGCCTATCCGACAATCCAAAACATCGCTCTAAACCGGGCCTCACCGACAACTGGCCCAGGCCTTGCTCTAGTCCCTGGCACGCGCCGCAGGGCGCCTCCCCAATAAGTACAAAAGCCAGGAGATTCTCACCATGCGTTATGCCCACCCCGGTACCGAAGGCGCCCTCGTTTCCTTCAAGTCGCGTTATGGCAACTACATCGGCGGCGAGTTCGTCGCCCCGATCAAAGGCCAATATTTCACCAACACCTCGCCGGTCAACGGCCTGCCGATCGCCGAGTTCCCCCGCTCCAGCGCCCAGGATATCGACAAGGCGCTGGACGCCGCCCATGCCGCCGCCGACGCCTGGGGCAAGACATCGGTGCAGGAACGTTCGCTGATCCTGCTGAAGATCGCCGAGCGTATCGAAGCCAACCTGGAAATGCTCGCGATCACCGAGACCTGGGACAACGGCAAGGCCGTGCGCGAAACCCTGAATGCCGATATCCCCCTGGCCGCCGACCACTTCCGCTACTTCGCCGGCTGCCTGCGCGCCCAGGAAGGCAGCGCCGCCGAGATCGACGGCAACACCGTGGCCTACCACATCCACGAGCCGCTCGGTGTGGTCGGGCAGATCATCCCGTGGAACTTCCCGCTGCTGATGGCTGCCTGGAAACTCGCCCCGGCCCTGGCCGCCGGCAACTGCATCGTGCTCAAGCCGGCCGAGCAAACGCCACTGGGCATCAGCGTGCTGCTGGAGCTGATCGGCGACTTGCTGCCGCCGGGCGTGCTCAACGTGGTGCAGGGGTTCGGCAAGGAGGCCGGCGAAGCGCTGGCGACCAGCAAGCGCATCGCCAAGATTGCCTTCACCGGCTCGACCCCGGTCGGCTCGCATATCCTCAAGTGCGCGGCGGAGAACATCATCCCGTCGACCGTCGAGCTGGGCGGCAAATCGCCGAACATCTTCTTCGAAGACATCATGCAGGCCGAGCCGAGCTTTATCGAAAAGGCTGCCGAGGGTCTGGTGCTGGCGTTCTTCAACCAGGGCGAAGTGTGCACCTGCCCGTCGCGGGCGCTGGTGCAGGAGTCGATCTACCCGGCATTCATGAAAGAGGTGATGAAGAAGGTCGAGCAGATCAAACGCGGCGACCCGCTGGACACCGACACCATGGTTGGCGCCCAGGCCTCCGAACAGCAGTTCGACAAGATCCTCAGCTACCTGGAGATCGCCAAGCAGGAAGGCGCCGAACTGCTTACCGGAGGCAGCGTAGAAAAACTCAGCGGCAGCCTCACCGGCGGTTATTACATCCAGCCGACGCTGCTCAAGGGCCACAACAAGATGCGCGTGTTTCAGGAGGAAATCTTCGGCCCGGTGGTCAGCGTCACCACCTTCAAGGACGAAGCCGAAGCCCTGGCGATCGCCAACGACACCGAGTTCGGCCTCGGCGCCGGCCTCTGGACCCGCGACATCAACCGCGCGTACCGCATGGGCCGGGCGATCAAGGCCGGCCGTGTATGGACCAACTGTTACCACCTGTACCCGGCGCATGCCGCATTTGGTGGCTACAAGAAATCCGGCGTCGGTCGCGAGACCCATAAAGTGGCACTCGAGCACTATCAGCAGACAAAAAACCTGCTGGTCAGCTACGACACCAACCCACTGGGTTTCTTCTAAACCCGCCCCTCTGCGCTGAAAGCGCCCTCGACTTAGCTAAAAACGCAAAACGCCCTGTCCGCCGCGACCACCCGTCGCGGCTGGCATAGGCGTTGCCTGCATATCTCTTGGTCTATACCACTACTTTGGGCGGGTACTCGATGACTTCCACGACACAACTCAAACCCACGCTCGGCACCCTGCATCTATGGGGCATCGCCGTCGGCCTGGTGATTTCCGGCGAGTACTTCGGCTGGAGCTACGGCTGGGGCAGCGCCGGCACCCTGGGCTTTCTGGTCACCGCGCTGATGGTCGCGGCGATGTACACCTGCTTTATCTTCAGCTTTACCGAGCTGACCACGGCGATCCCCCACGCCGGCGGCCCCTTCGCCTATAGCCGCCGCGCATTCGGCGAAAAAGGCGGGCTGATCGCCGGACTCGCCACCCTGATCGAGTTCGTCTTCGCGCCGCCGGCGATCGCCATGGCGATCGGCGCCTACCTCAATGTGCAGTTCCCCGAACTCGATCCGAAACACGCGGCGGTCGGCGCCTACTTCGTGTTCATGACCCTGAATATCCTTGGCGTCAGCATCGCCGCGACCTTCGAGCTGGTTGTCACGGTACTCGCGGTGGCCGAGTTGCTGGTGTTTATGGGCGTGGTCGCGCCGGGCTTCAGCTTCAGCAACTTCGCGCTGAACGGCTGGGCCGGCTCGAACAGTTTCAGCAGCGCCTCGATCGCCGGGATTTTCGCCGCGATCCCCTTCGCCATCTGGTTCTTCCTCGCCATCGAAGGCGCGGCCATGGCCGCCGAAGAGGCCAAGGATCCCAAGCGCACCATTCCCCGGGCCTATCTCAGCGGCATTCTGACCCTGGTGTTCCTGGCGATCGGGGTGATGATCATGGCCGGCGGCGTCGGCGACTGGCGCCAGCTGTCGAACATCAACGACCCGCTGCCCCAGGCGATGAAAGCGGTGGTCGGCGAAAACTCGAACTGGATGCACATGCTGGTGTGGATCGGCCTGTTCGGTCTGGTGGCGAGCTTCCACGGCATCATCCTCGGCTACTCGCGGCAGTTCTTCGCCCTCGCCCGCGCCGGCTACCTGCCCCAGAGTCTGGCCAAGCTGAATCGCTTCCAGACCCCGCACCGGGCGATTCTCGCTGGCGGCGCTATCGGCATTGCGGCGATCTACAGCGATAGCCTGATCAATCTGCAAGGGATGAGCCTGACCGCAGCGATGATCACCATGGCGGTGTTCGGCGCCATCGTGATGTACATCATGAGCATGCTCAGCCTGTTCAAACTGCGTAAAACCGAGCCTGATCTGCTGCGCACCTTCCGTGCTCCGGGTTACCCGGTGGTGCCGGGCATCGCCCTGGTCCTCGCGCTGGTCTGCCTGGCGGCGATGGTCTGGTTCAATATGCTGATCGCCCTGGTTTTCCTCGGTTTCATGGGCGCGGGTTTCATTTATTTCCAACTGACCCACCAACAACGTTCCGATGCTCCGGCCGACGCCATGTTGACCGGCGCCTGAGCCGTTCCTCTGCCGCGCCGCAAGGTCGGCAGAGGCCCCAAGTCGTGCGGACGCCCGCACGGCTTGATCTGTCAGCAACCTTTCGCGTTTCAGGAGCCCGCGCACATGGCCCGTTTTTCCCACTCCATCGGCGGCGAAACCTACCGCTTCGACAGCCTCAAGGAAGTCATGGCCAAAGCCAGCCCGGCACGTTCCGGCGACTACCTGGCGGAAGTCGCGGCGCACAGCGATACCGAACGCGTGGCCGCGCAAATGGCCCTGGCCGAGATTCCGCTCAAGCACTTTCTCGACGAGGCGCTGATCCCCTACGAAAGCGATGAAGTCACCCGCCTGATCATCGACAGCCATGACCGCAACGCCTTCGCCGTGGTCAGCCACCTGACCGTCGGCGGCCTGCGCGACTGGTTGCTCGGCGACCAGGCCAACGAGCAGTCGCTGCGCAAGCTGGCCCCCGGCCTGACCCCGGAAATGGCCGCCGCCGTATCGAAGATCATGCGCGTACAGGACCTGGTGTTGGTGGCGCAGAAAATCCGCGTGGTCACCCGTTTTCGTAACACCGTCGGCCTGCGCGGGCGCATGTCTACCCGCCTGCAGCCGAACCATCCGACCGACGAACCGGCCGGCATCGCCGCAAGCATTCTCGACGGCCTGCTCTACGGCAACGGCGACGCCATGCTCGGGATCAACCCGGCGACCGACAACATCGCCTCAATCTGCGCCCTGCTGGAAATGCTCGACGCGATCATCCAGCGCTACGACATCCCGACCCAGGCCTGTGTGCTGACCCATGTCACCACCTCGATCGCCGCGATCGAACGCGGCGTGCCGTTGGACCTGGTGTTCCAATCCATCGCCGGCACCGAGGCGGCCAATGCCAGCTTCGGCGTCAGCCTGAAAATCCTCCAGGAAGGCTACGAGGCGGGTCTGTCGCTGAAACGCGGCACCCTGGGCAACAACCTGATGTACTTCGAAACCGGCCAGGGCAGCGCGCTCTCGGCCAACGCTCACCACGGTCTCGACCAGCAAACCTGCGAAACCCGCGCCTACGCCGTGGCCCGGCATTTCAAGCCGTTCCTGGTGAATACCGTGGTCGGCTTTATCGGCCCCGAGTACCTGTACAACGGCAAGCAGATCATCCGCGCCGGCCTGGAGGATCACTTCTGCGGCAAGCTGCTCGGCCTGCCGATGGGTTGCGACGTGTGCTACACCAACCACGCCGAAGCCGACCAGGACGACATGGACACCCTGCTGACGCTGTTCGGCGTGGCCGGAATCAACTTCATCATGGGCATCCCCGGTTCCGACGACATCATGCTCAACTACCAGACCACCTCGTTCCACGACGCGCTCTACGCACGCCAAGCGCTGGGCTTGAAGCCCGCGCCGGAATTCGAAACCTGGTTGCAGAACATGGGCATCTTCACCCAGGCCGACGGCCGCGTGCGCTTCGGCGAAAACCTGCCGCCGGCATTCCGCCAGGCCCTGGCGCAGTTGAGTTGAGGAGACGGCATCCATGTACGACATCAACCAACAAGCCCAAATCGACCTCGCGCCCGACGAAACCAGCGGCGCCATCGCCAACCCCTGGCAACAACTGCGCAGCTTGACCCCCGCGCGCATCGCCCTCGGCCGCGCCGGCACCAGCCTGCCGACCAAGGCGCTACTGGATTTCCAATACGCCCACGCCCAGGCCCGCGACGCCGTGCACCTGGCCTTCGACCACCCGGGGCTGAGCGCCGCCCTGGCCGAACGCGGGCGTGCCAGCCTGCTGCTGCACAGCGCCGCCAGCGACCGCGATACCTACCTGAAACGCCCGGATCTGGGCCGCCGCCTGGACGCCGCCTCGGCGCAGCGTCTGCGCGATTATGCCGAAGCCCATCCGGGCAGCATCGACCTGGCCGTGGTGGTCGCCGACGGCCTCTCGGCGCTCGCCGTGCATCGCCATACCCTGCCGTTTCTCGCGCGCATGGAAGAGCTGGCGCGCTTGGAAGGCTGGTCGCTGTCGCCGGTGGTGCTGGTGGAGCAGGCGCGGGTGGCGGTGGCCGACGAGATCGGCGAGCTGCTCGGCGCCCGCATGGTGGTGATCCTGATCGGCGAACGCCCCGGCCTCAGCTCGCCGGACAGCCTGGGCCTGTATTTCACCTACGCGCCCAGGGTCGGCTTGACCGACGCCTACCGCAACTGCATCTCCAATGTGCGCCTGGAAGGCCTCAGCTACGGCATGGCCGCCCACCGCCTGCTCTACCTGATGCGTGAGGCGTGTCACCGGAAACTCTCCGGGGTCAACCTGAAAGACGAGGCCACGGTGCCCGCGCTGGACGATGAGCCCCCTGCGGAAACCGGCAATTTCCTCCTCTATGAGCAGACACCTGCGGACTAGCGGGTACTGTCGACGCGCGGCTTATAAGCCAAACGCTTGTTTGGATTGCGCTTTCCAAAAACCTGGGGCAGCATCGGCTCGCTGACTGACCGAGCAAGTCATTTGCCGCAGAACCCCACTCAACTGCCGTGTAGAGGTCTCATATGCGCATCGTTCAAGCGACTCTGGAGCACCTGGACCAACTGACGCCCTTGTTCGTCAAATACCGCGAACTGTTCAACCAGTTGCCGTACCCGGAGACCTCGCGCAAGTTCCTGGAAAAACGCATCAGCCGCAAGGAGTCGGTGATCTATCTGGCGATGCCCGACGACGAGGACAAAATCCTCGGCTTCTGCCAGCTCTATCCCAGCTACTCCTCGCTATCGCTCAAGCGCGTGTGGATTCTCAACGACATCTACGTCAGCGAAGACGCGCGTCGCCAACTGGTCGCCGACCGTCTGATCCAGACGGCCAAGCAGATGGCCAAGGAAACCAACGCAGTACGCCTGCGCGTGGCTTCGAGCATCGATAACGTGGTCGGCCATAAGCTTTACGAATCCATCGGCTTCGTCGAAGACACCGAATTCAAGAACTTCGTACTGCCGATCGAAAGCAACTGATCGCGCCGCAGCAAGAACACCGGGCGCGCCTGCCACGGGCGCGCGGCATGGTGCTGTTGCGCTGAGATCGGCCGCCCGCCGGCTAACCCTGCAAACTCAACCACAACCCCACCCCCAACTGCACCGCCAGCACGCCCAGTAGCGCCCACTGCCAATGCCGCGGCCCCCGGCCATGCGCACGCAACGGCAAGTCGTCATGGGCCATGGGTTGTTGCAGCGCCAGTTGAAACTCCGAAAGCGCAGCGAAGCGCGCCTGCGGCTGCGGCGCCAAGGCCCGCGCCAGCACGCCGTCCCAACCGACCGGTACGCCACCGGCCACGTTGGCCAGCGGCACATACCGGCAGTTTGCCCCAGGCTCCGCAAGGCCCACCTCCGGCCACTGACCGCCGAGCAGCCAATACGCCAGCGCCGCCAGAGCGAACTGATCGGCGCGGCCATCCACGGGCGACTGCGTGCGCAACTCCGGCGCCAGCACTCGCGCATCTTCCGGCAACCCCTGAAGCGGCACGCCGGGCAATAGCGCCGCGGATTCCGGCAAGAGCATCAGCCGTCGTTGGTCGTCGATCAGGATATTGCGCGGGTCCAGCCATAATCCCTGCATGCCTCGCCGCTGCAGGGCGCGCACCGCAACGATCAGTTGTTCGAGCAGGAGCAGCAGCGTTTGCCCGTCGACCGGGCCATGGCTGGCGAACCATTCGTGCAGGCTGCGCAGCGGAGCCGAAGGTGGCTCGAACAATAAATAGGCATGGCGGCGCGGCTGGTGCGACGACATCAGTTGCGGCAAATTCGCCACCGGGCTACGGCGCAAGACCCACTCGTATTGGCGGAACACCTCATCGACGGGCCGTTGCGCCAACCACAGCAAGGCCGCGCGCGCGTGTTCGTCGCAGGCGCGGAACAACCGTCCCGGCGGACCGAACGGGCAGGCTTCGAGCAGTGTCCAGCCATCCACCTGCATACCCGCGCGAGCCTGCTGCAGTACCGGCCAGTGCACCGCTGGCGCCTCGGGTTCGGACTTCGGCTCGGCTTGCGCAGCCGCGCCGGCGAGCATCAGCACCGCGGCGCTGGGTGCCTTGAGCAGCGGTGCCAACACCTCCGGCAACTGCGCGACCTCCAGGTTCTGGCAGGCGCTGCGAAAGGCCTGCAAATCGGCGACGCTGAGCAATGCTTGCGGCGCCAGCAATAACGGCTGCCCAGGGCTCAGCGGCAGGCTGTGCTGCACCAGCGCCAGCTCCGCCTGCATACCCAGCTGCATGCCCTCGCGTCCGTCCAGGCTCTGCAAACTGCCGCCCTGGTAGCGCAGCAAACCGATGGCGCCGGCTTGGAGAAACTGCGCTTCGTCGTCTTGCAGCAACAGCAGGCCCGCATCGAGTTCGGCGATACGCCGACCGCGCTGCCGCTGGCGAAACAACTGCTGATTGAGCGCCGCCAGCACCTGCCGCCCCGCCTGCGCTTCGCTCCAGCCGAGCGGGGTGCCGTCGTAGTCGGCGAATAGCGCATCGAGATAACGCTCCAGCGTTTGCACCGCATCGGTGCATTCACGGGCCCAGAGCAACGCCACCAGCAACACCGGAGGGCGCCCCTGGCGGCCGGCGACCCACATCGCCCGCGCTCGCGCGGCCTGATTGGGCAGATCCAGACCATGCCCCAATGCCAGCCTCATCGCGGAATGATCAATGTGCGCAATAGACATCGGCGCCCCTCCTCTAAACAGCACTGCGAGTGCCTGTGCAGGCTTTGTGCCGAAACGCCGGGCCGCCGGAGCGCCAGCCGCCGAGTAGCGGACTTGCCGCCCGCGACCCCGCCGCTTAAGGTGAGCCACCGCACAACCGGGGTTACAGTCAACATGTGGTCACTACGCGCCTGGCGTCGCCAGCGCATCCTCGCCCGCCACCCGATCAGCAGCGATGCTTGGCGGATGCTCGACGAGCGGCTGCCGATCATCGCCGGCCTCGACACCGCCGAGCGCCAGCGCCTGGGCGAGCGCGCGGTGCTGTTCCTGCACGACAAACACCTCAGTGCACTGCCCGGGGTGGCTCTGGATGCGCACGGACGCCTGCTCTTGGCCGTGCAAGCCCAATTGCCGCTGCTGCAGCTCGACGAATTGAACTGGTACCAGGGCTTCCATGAAATCGTCCTCTACCCCGACGACTTCATCAGCCCGCAGCGCCACCGCGACGCCAGCGGCGTGGTGCACGAATGGGATGGCGAGCACAGCGGCGAGGCCTGGCAACAAGGGCCGGTGATTCTCGCCTGGCCGGGCGTCGAGGCGAGCGGCCAGTGGGATGGCTACAACTTGGTGATCCATGAAATGGCGCATAAGCTGGACATGCTCAACGGCGATGCCAATGGCCTGCCGCCCTTGCACGGCAATATGCGCATCGACCAATGGGCCAGCGCGATGCAGAGCGCCTACGACCGGATGAACGAACAATTGGACGCCGATCCGGACGCCGATCCGGACGCCGATCCGGACGCCGAAACGACCATCGACCCCTATGCCGCCGAAGACCCCGCCGAATTCTTCGCTGTGACCAGCGAATACTTCTTCAGCGCGCCCGACCTCCTGGCCGCCGCCTTTCCCGCGGTCTATGCGCAATTGCAGTTGTTCTATCGTCAGGACCCGTTGGCGCGCCTGCGGCGCATAGAAGCGCTGCATACGCACTAGCAAACCGTTGAAAAACGTAGCGAACGACGGCTAGGCAAGGCGAAATGAGCCGAGGAAGCGGAGTGTACGAGCTGTACATGAGCATTCCGAGGCTGATTTCAACGCCGCATAGCCTAGTGCAGTAGTTTTGCAACGGTTTGTTAATCCGAAGAACCCGACAGGCACGACCAAAGGCTAGGTATCTCGGCATGGCAACCCATGCGGAATATGCCTATAATCGCGCCACTTTTTTTGGCCCACCCCGGGAGCGAACCTATGAGCTACAGCAAGATTCCAGCGGGTAAAGACCTGCCGAACGACATCTACGTCGCCATCGAAATCCCGGCCAACCACGCGCCGATCAAATACGAAATCGACCATGAAACCGACTGCCTGATGGTCGACCGCTTCATGGCCACGCCGATGTTCTACCCGGCCAACTACGGTTTCATCCCGCACACCCTGGCCGACGATGGCGACCCGCTCGACGTGTTGGTGGTCACCCCGTATCCGGTAGCGCCTGGCTCGGTGATCCGCGCCCGCCCGGTCGGCGTACTGCACATGACCGATGAAGCCGGCGGCGACGCCAAGCTGATCGCCGTACCGCACGACAAGCTCAGCCAGCTGTATGTGGACGTCAAGGAATACACCGACCTGCCTGCCCTGCTGCTCGAGCAGATCAAGCACTTCTTCGAGAACTACAAGGATCTCGAGAAAGGCAAGTGGGTCAAGGTAGAAGGCTGGGGCAACGCAGACGCCGCCCGTGCCGAAATCACCAAGGCAGTGGCGGCTTACCAAAAATAAGCCGACACCACCCCCTGAAAACCGGCCACAAGCCGGTTTTTTTATGCCTGCGAAAAACTCCGCGGACTGCTCAAAAACGCCCACATCACGACTTCCGACGAACGTCCGAAGCAGCCCCTCTGAAGCGGCGCTGAACAACATTAATATCCTGATCGGATCATCCAGCGCCCCCACCACCGACAAACGCTAGCAGCCGCTATGCTCAAGGAGATAACGCCAACCACCATCCGCCTATGCGCGCTCGGGTTGCGCCGTGCGGGCGTGAGAGGGACTGCTATGCATCTTGACTCCGTACCTCGTGTGCTGATCGCCGGTCTGCTCGGGCTACTGCTTGCGATTACCGCCTATAGCCAGTGGCCAGGCCCGACCGAAGGGCCGGCAGTACAGCCCGGCAAACAGGTGCTGTTCCTCGCCTCTGACTTCCGCAATGGCGGGGTGGCCGGCGTGTACCGCAGCTTCGAGCGAGCGGCCAGGCTGGTTGGCTGGAAGGTGCGGGTGCTGGATGGACGCGGCGATGCCGCCGAATTGCTGCGGATAACCGAGCAGGCGCTACAAGAAGCGCCCGATGGCGTGGTCCTCGGTGGTTTCGGGGAAGCCTTGCTGGGCGGCCCACCCGCCTTGTTCAAACAACGGGACATTCCCCTGGTCGGCTGGCATGCCGGGGACAAGCCGGGGCCGAACCAATGGTTGTTCAGCAACGTCACCACCGACCCGCTGGTGGTGGCGGACATGGCCGCCGAACTGGTGACCCGCGACGGTCGGGGCGGTGTGGTGATCTTCAGCGACGACCAGTTCGCCATCGCCAACGCCAAGGCCGAACGCATGGCCGAACGCATCGCCGCGTGCCCGACCTGCCGCGTACTGAGCGTGGAAAACCTGCCCATTTCCCGGGTTTCAAAGGACATGGCCGATCGGGTCAAGCAGCTACAGCAGCGCTTCGGCCCGGCCTGGACCCATACCCTGGCGATCAACGATGTGTATTTCGACCATATCAACCTGCCCCTGGCCCAGCTCGGACGCAAGGACATCCGCCACATCTCGGCCGGCGACGGTTCGGCCAAGGCGCTGGGGCGCATCCATTCGGGGCTGTCCCAACAGATCGCTACCATCGCCGAACCGCTCGGCGCCCACGGCTGGCAATTGGTCGATGAACTGAACCGCGCCTTCGCCGGCGAGCCGCACAGCGGCTACGTCGCCCAACCGCTGCTGATCACCACCGAAGTCCTGCGCGAGAGCGAGACCATCACCATCGAACTGGACACCAGCTATGAGGACGCCTACCTGCGCCTGTGGCGACCGGATTGAGGCTGCGGTGGCTGCGACTGGCGATAAGAACAATAGGGAGGGAAGCTGTCCAACAGGCGGATAACCAGACTCTCAAGCGGAACCGCGCACTGATGGCGGCCTGTAATGGCTTATGGCAAATGTCTTACAAAAATCGCCGGCGTTCAGCTCTTTTGCCAGTCGATCCGGATGTTTAATCTAGCCCCATCCACTGCAGCGCAGGATGCGCTCAGGATCAGGGACGATCGATCATAGCCAGGACGGTTGCCAACAGGATATTGGAATGATCAGGAAAAAACCCGCTTCGGCGGGTTTTTTGTTGCCTGCGAAATACCGTGTAGCTGAGGTACGCGGACCTATTGCCCGGCGATCGCCTGACGATAAGGCGCTATTTGCCAGCGCACGCGCGGTCCGGCGTCGCCCACGCCCTGCCTCTCGATACGGGCATGGGCGTGGCGCAGTGTCCGACTTCTTAGGACGACAAGTACGACGAACGGGTCAGCCCCAGGCGCAGTGCGTCGAGGAACAGCGTGCGTTCGCGGGCGCTGATGCGGGCGCTGGCGACTTTGTCGCGGTAGTGGGTCATCAACTCCTCGGGCGACAGGTGCACGTAGCGCAACATGTCTTCGATGGTGTCGTGGGTTTCGATGCCGGCGTGGTACACGCTGCCGTTGGGGTTCTGGTAGATGTTCACCGAGTCGGTGTCGCCGAACAGGTTGTGCATGTCGCCGAGAATTTCCTGGTAGGCGCCGACCAGGAAGATCCCCAGCAGGTAGTCCTCGCCCTCGCGCACTTCGTGCACCGGCAGGCTGGTTTCGATGCTTTGCTCGTCGACGTACTGGCGGATCTTGCCGTCGGAGTCGCAGGTCAGGTCCTGCAGCACGGCGCGGCGCAGCGGCTCCTCGTCGAGGCGGTTGAGCGGCAGGATCGGCAGTACCTGGCCGATGGCCCAGGTGTCCGGCAGGCTCTGGAACACCGAGAAGTTGCAGATGTATTTATCGGCGAGCTTGTCGTTGAGTTCGTCGAGCACCTGGCGGTGCGAGCGCTGGCGGGCCTTGAGCGAGTCGTGCAGGCGTCGGCACACGGCGAAGTAGCACTGCTCGGCCAGGGCCTTGTCGGTCAGGCTGATCTTGCCGTCGGCGTACTGGCTGGCCACGTCGCTCATATAGTGAGTGGCGCGCCAGTAGGTTTCGGTGACCATCTCGATATCGGTCGGGCCGAGCAGCTCGACCAGATAGCGCACGGTTTCCGGCAGACTGGCGACGTCCTCGATATCCGGGATCTCGTCGTTGTGCTTTTCCACATCGGTGACCTGCACCACCAGCACGGCGTGATGCGCGGTCAGCGAGCGACCGCTTTCCGAGAAGATGTGCGGGTGCGGCAGCTCCTGAGCGTCGCAGAACTCCTTGAGCATGCCCACGACCACGCCAGCGTAGTCATCCATGTCGTAGTTGATCGAACTGGCGTTGCGCGAGTGGGTGCCGTCGTAATCCACGCCGAGACCGCCGCCGACGTCGATATGGTCGACCGGCAGGCCGAGGCCGCGCAGCTCGCCGTAGTAGCGGATGGCTTCCTTGAAGCCGTGCTGGTAGTCGGCCAGGTTGGCAATCTGCGAACCCATATGGAAGTGCAGCAGGCGGATGCCCTGATCCAGTTTGGCCGCGCGGAAGCGCTCGACCACCGACAGCAGTTGCGCCGCCGACAAGCCGAACTTGGATTTCTCGCCACCGGTGTCCGCCCACTTGCTCGAGGCCAGCGACGACAGGCGCACGCGCAGACCGATCTGCGGGGAGACCTTGAGTTCGGCCGCCTCCTCGATCACCAACTGCACCTCTGACTCTTTCTCGATCACAATGAACACGTTGTGCCCGAGCTTCTGCCCCATCAGCGCCAGCTTGATGAACTCGCGGTCCTTGTAACCGTTACAGACGATGGTGCCGCCCTTCGGCGCCAGCGCCAGCACGGCCAGCAGCTCCGGCTTGGAGCCGGCTTCCAGGCCGATGGAGACGTTTTCCGTGGCGATGATGTTCTCGATCACCGCCTCCTGCTGGTTGACCTTGATCGGGTAGAGCGCGGTGTACCGGCTCTGGTATTCCAGGCGCGCGATATTGGCGTCGAAAGCACCGGTCAGACGGCGCACGCGGTCCTGCAGGATGTCCGGAAAGCGCACCAGCAACGGCAGACTGAGGCCGCTCGAGCGCAGCTCTTCGACCTCTTCGTAGAGGTCGATCGGCTTACTGTCCGGCCCGTTCGGACGCACTTCGACGCGGCCTTTGTCATTGATCGCGAAATAACCCGCGCCCCAATGGCGAATGCCGTAGACGCTGCGGCTGTCCGCGACTGTCCACTGGCTGCCGTCATCTTTGCGTGTACGTCTTACGGCCATCGGTGTCTCCCTTGCTGGCGATTGATGCCCCCGGCAGAGCCTGGGCGGGTACGGATTAAAAAATCGGAAATAAGCCGAATGCGGCGATGCTTGAAAGACCGCCGCGATTAGGAAACCTTAGATCAGCAGACCGACTAACCGCCGGATTTCTTGGCCTTGAAGCCGCGTTTGCCCAATTCTTCGAGCAGTAACTCGACGTGATCGCCCTGAATCTCGATCACCCCGTCCTTCAGCGCGCCGCCGCAGCCGCAGCGCTTCTTCAGTGCACTGGCCAGCTCCTTGAGCGGCTCTTCAGCCAGGGGCACGCCGCTGATGGTGGTCACCGTCTTGCCGCCGCGGCCTTTGCTTTCACGGCGCACGCGGGCGATGCCGTCGCCTTGCGGGATCAGGGTTTTCTTGCAGATACAGGCATCCACCGGCTGAGCGCAATCCGGGCAATGCCGGCCGCTGTCGGTGGAATACACCAAACCGCCGAGGGCGGCTAATGAGGAAGCTTTCTTGACCACCGGTTTGTCCTCGAAGGGGTCAGGATAGCGACTGGCCGACGTGAGTCGACCGCGGAGCCCCACTCTGGCAGGGGCAGCGCACCCGCACACGGGGCGCGGGTTTGAAGGCCGCGCAGTGTAACGGCAAAGTGCCCGGATGCTAAGGGCAAATTGCGCCATTAGTCGCCGATTTGCCGACCTTTTTCGCCGACGAGTCGGCGCTACGCCGGTAGACGGACTTATGGCTTAAAGCTTGCGATGGCTTTCAGGTAAACTGCGGCATCTTTTGCACCTATAACGATCAGCCTGATGCCGACGACCTTCCATGAGATTCCCCGCGAACGCCCGCTGACGCCACTGCTCGACCGCGCCAACACGCCGGACGAGTTGCGCCGCCTGGGCGAGGCCGAGCTGGAAACCCTGGCCGACGAACTGCGCCAGTACCTGCTGTATACGGTCGGGCAGACCGGCGGGCACTTCGGCGCCGGCCTTGGCGTGATCGAGCTGACCGTGGCCCTGCACTATGTCCTGGACACCCCGGACGACCGCCTGGTGTGGGATGTCGGCCATCAGGCCTATCCACACAAGATCCTCACCGGCCGCCGCGAGAAGATGGGCAGCCTGCGCCAGAAAGATGGTATCGCCGCCTTCCCCCGGCGTAGCGAGAGCGATTACGACACCTTCGGCGTCGGCCATTCCAGCACCAGCATCAGCGCGGCCCTGGGCATGGCCTGCGCCGCCCGCTTGCAGGGCAGCAAGCGCAAGGCGGTGGCGGTGATCGGCGACGGCGCGCTGACTGCCGGCATGGCCTTCGAGGCGCTCAACCACGCCTCGGACATCAACGCCAATATGCTGGTGATCCTCAACGACAACGACATGTCGATCTCCAAGAACGTCGGCGGCCTGTCCAATTACCTGGCCAAGATCCTTTCCAGCCGCACCTACGCGAGCATGCGCGAGGGCAGCAAGAAGGTGCTGTCGCGCCTGCCCGGCGCCTGGGAAATCGCCCGTAAGACCGAAGAGCACGCCAAAGGCATGCTGGTCCCTGGCACCCTGTTCGAGGAGCTGGGCTGGAACTATATCGGCCCGATCGACGGTCACGACCTGCCGACCCTGCTCGCCACCCTGCGCAATATGCGCGACCTCGACGGCCCGCAGTTTCTCCACGTGGTCACCAAAAAAGGCAAAGGCTTCGCCCCCGCCGAAGTCGACCCGATCGGTTACCACGCGATCACCAAACTCGATCCGATCAAGTCGCCCGTGGCGGTGCAGCCGCAAGTCAGCGGCCCCAAGTACTCCAGCGTCTTCGGTCAATGGCTGTGCGACATGGCCGCGGCCGATCCGCGCCTGGTCGGCATCACTCCGGCGATGAAGGAAGGCTCGGACCTGGTGGCGTTCAGCGAGCGCTACCCGGAGCGCTATTTCGACGTGGCGATCGCCGAACAACACGCGGTGACCCTGGCGGCCGGCATGGCCTGCGACGGGGTCAAACCGGTGGTGGCGATCTATTCGACGTTTTTGCAGCGCGCCTACGACCAACTGATCCATGACGTCGCGGTGCAGCATCTCGATGTGCTGTTCGCCATCGACCGCGCCGGCCTGGTCGGCGAAGACGGCCCGACCCATGCCGGCAGCTTCGATTTGTCCTACCTGCGTTGCATCCCCGGCATGCTGGTGATGACCCCGAGCGACGAGAACGAACTGCGCCGCATGCTCACAACCGGTCACCTGTTCGACGGCCCCGCGGCGGTGCGTTACCCACGCGGCAGCGGCCCGAACGCGGCTATCGATGCGGACCTGCGCCCCCTGGAAATCGGCAAGGGCCTGGTCCGTCGCCAAGGCCACCGCGTCGCCTTGCTGGTGTTCGGTGTGCAATTGCGCGAAGCGCTGAAGGTCGGTCAGACCCTGGATGCCACAGTGGTCGACATGCGCTTCGTCAAACCGCTCGACGAGGAGCTGGTCCGCGAACTGGCGGCCGAGCACGACCTGCTGGTGACCATCGAGGAAAACAGCATCATGGGTGGCGCCGGCAGCGCCGTCAGCGAATTCCTCGCCCGCGAACAGATCCTCAAGCCGATGCTCCACCTCGGCCTGCCGGATTATTACGTCGAGCACGCCAAGCCGGCGCAGATGCTCGCCGAATGCGGCCTCGACGAAGCCGGCATCGAAGCGGCGATACGCGAGCGCCTCGCCGGCCTGGCCGCCGACGACGAGCTGCCGGTCAGCCGTCAGAGCACATTGCTTTAGCCGCCGCACCGGCTTAAGGTGCGCGACGTTTTATTTGTCCGAGGTCGCTAAAGCCCCTAGCAGACCGTTGAAAAACGTAGCCGAGGCAGCCGTTTTTAACGCCGTATCGGCAACGTAGGTAGTTTTTCAGCGGTCTGGGAAGGCTCAGCGTGAAAAGGGAAGTTAGGTGCGCCGCTGTCATCGACAGCCGCAACGCCTGCGCTGCCCCCGCAACGGTAACCGACAGCGCGCAAGCGCAGTCTTTCTCGAAGACCACTGGGCACGCCCGGGAAGGTGGGAAAGACCGTCGGCAGCCCGGAGACCTGCCTCGGTACAGGTTGTACCGACTGGTGTTGCGGAGGGCATCACCGTCAAGCGCTGGCTAACGCCTCCTTGCCCGGTGCTTGTCCCTGCCCTCCTCAAAAGTATTCCGTCTTTTGAGGATTTATCGATGAAGTTATCCCCTATTGCCCTGGCTGTGGCGTTGGCACCCATAGCCGCAAACGCCCAACCCATCGAGCCCTACCAGGCCCAGCCGCTGATTATCAGCCGTGGCACGCCGCTGCAAACCCCGGCACCGGCGAGCGTCGCGGTAATCGACCGCCAACAGATCGAAGCAAGCGCCGCCAGCAGCCTGGTCGACGTACTGCGCACCCAGGCCGGTTTGCAGATCCACGATACGCTGGGCGACGGCAACCGCGTAGCTCTGAGCCTGCGCGGCTTCGGCGCCAACGCGGCGAACAATACCCTGGTGCTCGTGGATGGACGCCGTCTGAACAATCCGAGCCAGGAAGCGGCTAACCTCAACAGCGTGCCGCTGAGCAATATCGAGCGTATCGAAATCATTCGCGGTGCCGGCACCGTGCTTTATGGCGATCAGGCGGTGGGCGGGGTGGTCAATATCATTACCCGGCGCCCCAGCGAGAACGAAGGCTATCTCGAGGCCAGCCGTGGCAGCCATGACCTGGAGGCCTATCGCGGGCATTTCAATCAAAATCTTGGTGGCGGCTTATCACTCTTCGGTAGTGGTGAGGCGCGCTATTCCGATGGCTATCGCGACAATAACAACGCCAGCTACAGCAACCTATTCAGCCGCCTGCGCTACGACCATGACAGCGGTTGGTTGCTGTACGAATACCAGACCATCGATGATGAGTTGCGCTACCCGGGTCGACTGACGGTAGCCCAGCGGCGCGCCGACCGCAAAGCCGCCGGTTCGCCACAAGACTTCAATGACAGCAAGACCCAGGTACATCGCCTGGCCCTCCAGCAAAGCCTGAGCGAGCACTGGACCGCCGACTTCGACTACAGCCACCGCGATAGCGACGGAGTGGGCGCGCTGTTCGCCACCCCCTTTATCCAAGGCACTCGGGTGGAGAGTTTTAGCCCTCGCATCACCGCCCACTGGGGGAGCCCCTTCGGCCGCGGCGAATGGCTGCTGGGGCACGACCATATCACCAGCGACTACGAACTCAGCTCCATCTTTGGCGATACCCTTTCCCGGCAGACACTGCGCGATTGGTATACACAACTGAGCCAGCCCCTGTATCAAAATCTGACCCTTACCCTGGGCTACCGAACCAGTGAGGCTGAAGATCGCATCAAAGGTGGCGGGGACACCCATACCGACCGCGAAGACAGTAGCAGCATCGGCTTGAGCTGGCAGGCGGCCACTCATCTCCGCTTGTTCCTCAAGCGTGAAGATGTGTTGCGCTTTGCCAACGTGGAGGACAACGCGTTCACCTTACCAGGGGTCGATTTCCTCAAACCGCAAACAGGGGTCTCCTGGGAAAGCGGTGTCGAATGGCAGGACAGCCTGCAACGCTATCAACTCAGCCTCTACCGCCTTGATCTGGAAGACGAGCTGCTGTTCGATCCGCTGAACTTCGTCACCATCAACCTGGACAAGACTCGTCGCGACGGCCTATTGCTCGAAGGTCAGCGTCAGTTGACCGAGCGCTTGAACCTGCACGGTCAATATAGCTTCACCGACGCCCGATACCGCGACGGAGCCTTCAAGGACAACGACGTACCCTGGGTCGCCCGTCACACCGCAGGGCTGGCCTTGAGCTACAGGTTATTCGGGGGACTGACCGGCCATATAGAAGCCAACTACACCGGCCCCCGCTACTTGGCTGGGGACGATGGCCATGCCCTGCCCCGCGAAGGCGGCTACACGCTGTACAACCTGGGACTGAGCTACGAGCAGCAGGGCTTCGTCGGCAAGCTACGGGTCAACAATCTGACCGGTAAGCGTTATGACACTTATGCCACCTACGCAAGCTTCCTTCCCGGCAACAAGGGCCTCTATGCGGCACCCGAAGAAGAGGTGCAGCTGAGCGTCGGCTACCGCTTCTAAGCGATACCGACAAGCCGATGCCAAAGCGTAACTCGTAGGTTGGTGCTGAGCTTGCGAAGCCCAACGGGATCAACAGGGGCGCTGTGTTGGGCTTCGCGGAGCTCAGCCCAACCTACGGCGGGTGCAACCCGCCAAGCCGTTGTGGCCTGGATGCAATCCGGGGAAGATCTATCGCCCGCCCGTTCGCTCCCGGATTGCATCCGGGCTACGGCTCGCTGATATAGGTTGGCGCTGAGGAGCGCCCCGCATCACTGCGCCTCGGCCAACTGCTCGCACAGCCGCTCGGTAGCGCCCAGCATCTGGAAACTCGGCCGTTCCAGGCCCTTATCCGGCACCTGCCAGAGTTGCTTTCGGGTTACCGCGCTGAGCTGGGGCCAGCGCCGCCAGGCTTCGAGCTGCGCAGCGCTACCGGCGAGTATCACTTCGGGATCACGTTGCAGCACCGCCTCCACGCTGACCTGCGGCGCCGGTAGTTCGAGGTCGGCGAAAAGGTTCTCGCCGCCGCAGACCTCCAACGCGTCGCTGATGATCTGCCGGCCACCGATGGTGTACAGCGGCTTGTCCCAGACCTGATAGAACACCCGCAACGGTCGCTCGCGCCGATAGCGGGTGCGCAACTCGGCCAGGCGCGTGTTGAAGTCATGGCGCAAGCGCCGGCCCTGTTCGGTACGGCCGATACGGGCGCCGATCTCGCCGAATTGTTCGGCCAAATTCGCCAGATTGCGCGGCTCGGTGACCAGCAGCGGAATGCCGAAGCCCTGCAACTGCTCGCGCTGGGCGCGGCTGATGCTGTCCGGCCAGAGCAGCACCAGGTCGGGCTGCAGCTTGAGCAGGCTTTCCATTTCCAGTTGGCCATAGCGGCCGACCGAAGGCAGATGGGCCAAAGCCGGCGGCCGCTCGCCGCCGTCGAGCACGCCGACCAACAGGTCGGCGGCGCCCAGTTCGACAACGATCTCGCTCAAGGACGGCGCCAGACTGACCACTCGCTCGGCCGCCGCTAGCGGCCACGCCAGCAACCCGAGCAGGCAGACGAGCAGGCGCATCAGCCGAGCTGGCGGGGAATGCGGTAGAGGTACAGCAACACCACGCTCGATAGCGCCAGCAACACCAGGGGAATGGCTTCGAGGCCAGCGAATACCGCGATGGCGGCAATCCAGGCGGGCAGGCCGGCGCCGAGAAAAGCCAGACGGCGGCAGCGCGCCAACTCCAGCCAGGCGGCCGGTTCCTCGTCGCTATCCAGGGCCTTTTCGGTGGTCACCAGTGCGCGCTTGTAGGCACCGAACAAGGGCAGGCTGACGAACATCGAGGCCAGCCCGGCAATAAACAGGGGCATGGTCAACACACCGGTTTGCTGGTCGGCGCCGAACAGCAGGTTGAACGCCAGCAGCGGCGCCAGGGTGTAGACCAGTTGTCGCCACCAGGCCCAGGCCAACCGCTGGCGCACTTCGCTGCGGGTCACAGGCTTTCCTCGACCTCGCCCTGGTGCAGGCTGCCGAGCATATGGCCGAGCTTGCCGGCCTTGGTCGCGAGGTATTTCTTGTTGTGCGGGTTGTGCAGAATCTGCAGCGGCACGCGGGCGGCGACGTTGATGCCCATATCGCCCAAGGCTTTGACCTTGCGCGGATTGTTGGTCATCAGCTTGAGCTCCTTGATACCCAGGTGTTCGAGCATCGGCAGGCAGATCGCATAGTCGCGCTGATCGGCGCCGAAGCCCAACCGCTCGTTGGCCTCCACGGTATCGGCGCCACCATCCTGCAACTCGTAAGCGCGGATCTTGTTCAGCAGGCCGATGCCACGGCCTTCCTGGCGTAGATACAGCAATACGCCGCGGCCTTCGGCGGCTATCGCGCGCAACGCTGCCTCAAGCTGAAAACCACAGTCGCAGCGCAGGCTGAACAAGGCATCGCCGGTCAGGCACTCGGAATGCAAACGCCCCAGCACGGGTGCGCCGTCGGCTACATCGCCATAGGTCAAGGCGACGTGTTCCTTACCCGAGGCCGTTTCGAGAAAGCCATGCATGGTGAACACGCCGAAAGGCGTAGGCAGCTGGGAGGCGGCGACGAACACGACAGGCACCGGATGCTCCTAATAAAAAGGCGGAAATCGCGAGGACGGCATTGTAACAGCAGGCCCCACTGGCGGGTCAGCCTGAATTACCGATGATAAGGATCGGAAAGCTGCAAGGGCCTCGGCTTTTCGCTTGAGGCTTATAACTTGCCGCTGCTTCTAGCAAGCTGTTGAAAACTGCCTGCGTTGCCGATACGGCGTTAAAAACGGCCTCGCGTGCGAGCCCAGTCAAAATGCTCATTTACAGCACGTAAGCTGCGCTTTTTCGACTGTTTTGCGGGGACGCCTAGTCCTTGTCTCGGCTGCCTCGCCTACGTTCTTCAACGGCCTGCTAGTGCTTCGACTCCAGCACCAGCAAATCCTGCTCGACGCGCATGCCGACCCGGCCGAGGAAGCTCATGCCGAGCAGCGCTTCGGTCGGCGATCCGCCTTCCAGCACCACCGCTTCCACACCCAGCACCTCCAAGGTGCCGACCTTGACGCTCTTGAGGTTGACCCGCCAGCCGCGCACCGTACCGCTGGCGGTATTGACCTGCAGCGGCCGGCCGACCACCCGATAGTCGATGCCCAGGCGGCGGGCATGGCTATCGTTGAGGGCAATCGAGGTGGCGCCGGTATCGACCAGAAACTGCACGGGATGGCCATCCACCGAGCCGGCCACCCAGTAATGCCCGCCGGCACCTTTGGCAATACTCAACTGCACCTTGGTCGCCTCGGTAAAGCCTTCGCTGTAGTCGCGACTGAGACCATAGCGGCGCTCCACGCCATCCACGCGCAATACCGCGCCCTGATTGTCCGCACTGACCACCACGACGCCGCCCGGTCCCGTCTGCCCGACCTTGACGAGCTTGCGCTGGCCGTCGACGTTGAGCACCGCCGCGCCGGGAAACAGGCCGACCACCAACACCTGGGAGGCCGCGCAAACCACGCCCGAGACCGAGAGAAGCGCGCCGATGCAGATTAATTTCAACCAGTGAGTCAAACGTCCATTCCTCAATCGAAGGGATAGGGTTGCCGCCAGCGTTCGAATAACGGACGCAAACTGCCCTGTTTTACCAATGTTTCCATACGTCGATCGTACAACTGCGCCAACTCGCGGCCGCGCGGGCTGTCGGAGAACCCCAGATAGACTGGCAAGCTGGTCAGATCGGTAATGCGGTAACGCGATTTATCGGCGGTTTTATCGAGCAGGTCCTCGATCTCGGTACGGGCGTCGATGTAAAAATCCACGCGCCCGTAGTTGAGCATCTCGAGCGCCGAATTGCGCCGCTGCACTTCCCAATAGTTGTTCAAATTCGGCAAATAGCGCTGATATTCGTAACCGCGCATCCACACCAGACGATACTGCCCCAAGGTCGCCAAGCTGGGAGCCTGCTGGGTCGTCAAGCCAAGGGCGCTGATCCTGTCGGCGTCGTAGTGCCACTTCGGGTAATGCACGCCCTCGTCGACTTCGTCGCGGTACGAGCCGACCCAGGCATCGGCTTCGCCGCGCTGCACCAGGCCGATGGAGCGGGTATAGGGCACGCTCTGGATGATCAACTCGACCCCGGCCGGCTCGAATATCTCGCGCATGATGTCCCAGCCCAGGCCTTGGCCGTCAGCTTCGGTGTGCTCTTCCCAGACTTCGCTGGCCAAGCGGATCTGTTGCACCGCGGGCTGCTGCGCCTGTGCATCGAGCACACCGAACATGCTCAGCAGTGCCACGAACCACCATCTAGCCATAGCCAACCTCTGCACGCCTAGAAACCCAGTGCGACCGCGACTCCATTCAGCCAACACCAAACCACGCCCTGCATGGCCAGCCAGGCGAATACGCCGGCCAACACATCGTCGAGCATGATGCCGAAACCGCCGTGCACATGGCGGTCGATCCAGCTGATCGGCCATGGTTTGATGACATCGAACAGGCGGAACATTAAAAAGCCTAGCAGCAACCAGCCCCAGCCGTCCGGCACCAGCCACAGGGTGATCCACATACCGACCATTTCGTCCCAGACGATGCCTTCATGGTCGTGCACACGCAGATCGTCGGCGACCTTGCCGCACAGCCATACGCCGAACAGCATGGTGATCCCGAGCATCAACCAGTAGCCCCAATCGGGCAGGGCCTGCCACAGCGGCACGAACGGCAGCGCAACCAGCGAACCCCAGGTACCGGGCGCTTTCGGCAGCGTACCGGAGCCGAAGCCGAAGGCGACGAAATGCCAGGGATTGCGCCATACCGATGGCGGGACGAACTCGGCTGGAACCTGGTTGGGATGATCAGTCACTTGGCTTTCCAAAATGTTGATAGCCGCTACGGGGCTGCTCGATATTGACACCCGCTTCGTTCAGCAATTGCACACCGCTGCCGCCCACGACATCACCGACCACGCAAATAGGCCAGCCAGCTTGCTGCAACGCGGCCAGATGGATGGGCGGCAGGGTAAAGGCCAAGCGGTAGTCATCGCCGCCACTGAGCGCATGGCGTGCGGCCGCCACCGGCCCGGCCGCGGCCAACAAGGCAGCGGAAAGTGGCAGCCGCGCCAGTTCGATACGCAGCGCGCACCCGGAAGCGGCGGCAATGTGGCCGCAGTCGGCGAGCAGCCCATCGGAAATATCCAACGCCGCCGTGGCCTTGCCGCGCAGCGCCAGGCCCAGATCGAGCTGCGGTTGCGGCGTCCAGTAGCGCGCCAGCAAAGGCTCGGCGATGGCGTCCGGCAGTTGGCACTGCCCCAGCACCAGCGGCAATGCGCCCGCGGCGTCGCCCAGCTCACCGCCGACACAAAGCAGATCGCCGACTTGCGCGCCGGAACGGGTCAGCGCCTGGCCCCGCGGCACCCGGCCGAAGACCGTGAGGGTCAAGCTCAAGGGGCCGCGAGTGGTATCGCCACCGATCAAACCCAGGGCGCATTGCTGCGCCATGCGATCCAGGCCGGCGGCAAAGGCTTGCAGCCAGTCGGGCTCGGCACTGGGCAGAGTCAAGGCGAGGGTAAAGCCGATGGGGGTCGCGCCCATGGCGGCCAGATCACTGGCGGAAACCGCCAGGGCGCGCTGGCCGAGCAGGAACGGATCGGCATCGCCGGGAAAGTGCACGCCCTCCACCAAGGTGTCGGTGGAGACCGCCAATTGTTCGCCCACTGGCAGCTCGAGCAAGGCACAGTCGTCGCCTATGCCCAGGGCCACCCCTTCGCCGGCCCGCGCGCAGGACGCAGCGGCGAAGTAGTGACGGATCAGCTCGAACTCACCCAAGAGAAACGACGACCCGTGGCAAAGCATTGCGGCGATGGCTGCACATGGCCGTTAGCGCTTGTTGGCGCGAACTTCATCGGCCCGCAACTTCGGCGCCAACTTGTCCAGCACGCCGTTGACGAACTTGTGCCCGTCGGTGGCGCCGAACACCTTGGCCAGCTCGATCCCCTCGTTGATCACCACGCGATAAGGGATGTCGATGCGGTTGCGCAGCTCGTAGGTCGACAGGCGCAGAATCGCCAGCTCGACCGGGTCGATTTCGTCGAGCGGACGATCGAGCAATGGCTCGAAGGCGCCGTCGATCTCGGTCTTCTGCCGCGGCACGCCATGCAGGATTTCATGGAAGTAGGCGCCATCGACCGTGGAAAAATCGTTGTCGACGCGAAACTGCGCTTCGATCTCGTTCAACTGCTGCCCGGCCATGTGCCAGGAATACAGCGCCTGCATGGCCAGGGAGCGCGCCTGACGGCGCGCGAGCGTCTTGGCGCTGGGGACTTTCGGCGCCTGCGGCTTACCGTCGTTCTGGCTCACTTGGCCTCCAACTGCGCCAGCAGGCTGACCATTTCCAGGGCGGACAGCGCGGCTTCGGCGCCCTTGTTGCCGGCTTTGGTGCCGGAACGTTCGATGGCTTGCTCGATGGAATCCACGGTCAGCACGCCGAAGGCCACCGGCACGCCGAACTCCATGGAGACCTGAGCCAGGCCCTTGGTGCATTCGCCGGCGACGTATTCGAAGTGCGGGGTACCGCCACGAATCACCGCGCCGAGGGCGATGATTGCGTTGAACTCGCCACGCTGGGCGATCTTCTGCGCCACCAGCGGAATCTCGAAGGCACCCGGCGCGCGGATGATAGTGATGTCGTCTTCGCTCACGCCATGACGCACCAGGGCATCGACGGCGCCGCTTACCAGGCTTTCGACGACGAAGCTGTTAAAGCGGCCAACCACCAGGGCGAAGCGGCCCTTGGGAGCGATAAAGGTACCTTCGATGGTTTTCAGGGTCATAGCGTGTTCTCACCGTGTTTAAAGAGCCAGGGCGCACAAGGGCGCACCCTGAAAATAAAATCGTCCGCAACGCTTGCGGCTGTATTGAAGCGGCAGCCCCTCGTCGGGCACCGGCACCGTCTGCTCATGCAAGAGCAGGCGGTAGCCATCGGCCGCTTATTCGGAGGGCAGGTATTCTACAACCTCCAGGTCGAAACCGGATATCGCGTTGAACTTCATCGGCGAGCTCATCAGGCGCATCTTGCGCACGCCGAGGTCGCGCAGAATCTGCGAGCCGGCGCCGACGGTGCTGTAGGTGGTCGGGTTGATGGTTTTCGACTCGTGGCCCAATTGCCGCTCCAGGTGCGCGAGCAGGTCGGGGCCGGTCAAGGGATTGCCGAGCAGCAGCACCACGCCGCTGCCGTCTTTGGCCACTTGCGCCATGGCCGCACGCAGGCTCCAACGGCCCGGCTGGTTGACCATGAACAGGTCGCGCAACGGGTCCATGTTGTGCACCCGCACCAGGGTCGGTTCCTCGGCGCAGATGGTGCCCAGGGTCAGCGCCATGTGCACGTCGTTCTCCACCGAATCGCGGTAGGTCACCAGGTTGAACTGGCCCAGCTCGCTGTCCAGGACCTGCTCGCTGACGCGCTCGACCGTACGCTCGTGGATCAGCCGGTAGTGGATCAGGTCGGCGATGGTGCCGATCTTGATGTCGTGCGCCTTGGCGAACTCTTCCAGCTCGGGGCGACGGGCCATGGTGCCGTCGTCGTTCATGATTTCGCAGATCACCCCGCTCGGCTCGAAGCCGCCCATACGCGCCAGATCGCAGGCCGCTTCGGTGTGGCCGGCACGTGCCAGCACGCCGCCCGGCTGGGCCATCAGCGGGAAGATATGGCCGGGGCTGACGATATCCTCGGCCTTGGCGCTTTTCGAGGCGGCGGCCTGCACGGTACGCGCGCGGTCGGCCGCGGAGATACCGGTGGTGACGCCTTCGGCGGCCTCGATCGAGACGGTGAACTTGGTGCCGAACCCGGAACCGTTGCGCGGCGCCATCAGCGGCAGCTTGAGGGTTTCGCAGCGTTCGCGGGTCATCGGCATGCAGATCAGGCCACGGGCGAAGCGCGCCATGAAGTTGATGTGTTCGGCCTTGACGCACTCTGAGGCGATGATCAGATCGCCTTCGTTCTCGCGGTCTTCGTCATCCATGAGGATGACCATCTTGCCCTGGCGGATGTCTTCGATCAGTTCTTCGATGCTATTGAGAGCCATGTGGCGTGTTCCTTCAATTCTTCAGGTAGCCGTGTTCGGCCAGAAAACTTTCGCTTATGCCCGAGGCGCTGGGTTCTGCGGCCTTGTCGCCGAGCAGCAGGCGCTCCAGGTAACGCGCCAGCAGATCCACTTCGAGGTTGACCTGGCTGCCGGGACGGTAGTCGACCATGATGGTTTCGGCCAGGGTGTGCGGCACTATGGTCAGCTCGAATTCGGCGCCATTCACCGCGTTGACGGTGAGGCTGGTGCCATCGACGGTGATCGAGCCCTTGTGCGCGATATATTTCGCCAGCTCGCGCGGCGCGCGGATCTTGAATTGCACGGCGCGGGCATTGTCGGCGCGGCTAACGACTTCGCCAACACCGTCGACGTGACCGCTGACCAGGTGGCCGCCAAGGCGGCTGGTCGGGGTCAGGGCCTTTTCCAGGTTGACCTTGCTGCCGGCCTTCAGGCTGATAAAGGCGGTGTGCGCCAGGGTTTCGCGGCTGACATCGGCCCAGAAGCCATCGCCCGGCAACTCCACCGCGGTCAGGCATACGCCGTTAACCGCGATGCTGTCGCCGAGCTTGACGTCGCCCAGGTCGAGCTTGCCGGTTTCCACGTACACCCGCACATCGCCGCCCTTGGGGCTCAGCGCACGGATGCTACCAATCGCTTCGATAATTCCGGTAAACATCAGACCTCCCCTGATCGCGATTCGCCGCACGGGCAGCAGCGCCCGCCAACGGAAAGAAAAGCATAAGACATGGATACGCACTCCTGTTTGGCAACAAACAGGGCGTTTCGGATCGATAGGGATTTCGCAGGCACGGATCAACCGCGCCACTGGCATGCCGTTGAAAAACTACCTGCGTTGCCGGTGCGTCGTTAAAAACAGGCTCGGATGCGAGCCCAGTCGGAATGCTCATTTACAACCAGTAAACTCCGCTTCCTCGCCTGTTTTTGCCTAGCCTCGGCTGCCTCGCCTACGTTTTTCAGCTGCATGCTAGAGGGAATCCCGCTCTCTCTTTATCCGGACTTTAACCGTCGGCCCCGGAATCACACCGGGTCTGCTGACCTTGTCGCAGTCCGAAGACTGCACCAAGCGCTCGCGGGCTAGACGCTTTGCGCATCATTACCGCCGGTGGGGAATCACACCCCGCCCTGAGAACGTTACGGCCGCGCGTCGCGGCCGAGTGGCGTTTTACCACAATTGCAGCAATGAAGCAGCTGCAAGCTGCAAGGCGAGGAGGGCCGCCCCCTGCAAACTGCAAGCGAATCAGCGGGTTTGAGTTCAGCCCGCATCAAGCTCTTACTGGCAGCTTGTGGCTTGCTGCTTATGGCTGCCTCTCCTCCGGCACCGCGACAATCCGCCAGTCGTCGCCGACCGCGCGCATGTCGACGATTTTCAACTCCGGCGCCTCGGCCATCCGCGCCAAGGGCAGGTCGAGCAGCGGTCGCGCGCTGGAGCCGAGCAGCTTGGGCGCGACGAATAACTGGTATTCGTCGATCAGACCGAGACGCGCGAACGCACCGGCCAGCCGAGGCCCCGCCTCGACCAGCACCTCGTTGGCGCCGCGCGCGGCCAGTTCGGCGAGCAGCTTGCGTAAATCGACATGGCCATTGCTACCCGGTACGGCCAACAACTCATGGCCCTCGTCCAGGTAGCGGTCGCGCGCCGACGCCGCGGCGCAGGTCGCCACCAGCGCCGGAGCGGTCTGAAAGAACACCGAGCTCAAGGGCACGCGCAGGCGGCCATCGACCAGCACGCGCAACGGCGGACGGGTAATCGCCAGCGCCGTGAGTTCGGCGCCCAGGCCCAGCTCCTCGGCGCGCACGGTCAGCCGCGCGTTGTCGGCCAGCACCGTATCGGCGCCGGTCAGCACCACGCTGGCACTGGCGCGCAAGCGCTGTACCGCGGCGCGCGCCGCAGGGCCGGTGATCCATTGGCTTTCGCCGTTGGCCATCGCCGTACGCCCATCCAAACTCATCGCCAGCTTGGCCCGCACGAACGGCATGCCCTGCTCCATGCGCTTGATGAAACCGGCATTCAACGCCCGCGCCTCGGCTTCCAGCACCCCGCTCTGCACGGCGATACCGGCCTGGCTCAGACGCGCAAGGCCGCGGCCGGCGACTTCCGGGTTGGGGTCCTGCATGGCCGCCACGACGCGCGCGACACCCGCGGCGATCAACGCATCGGCGCAAGGCGGGGTGCGCCCATGATGGCTGCAGGGTTCGAGGGTGACATAGGCGGTGGCGCCCCGCGCCTTGGTCGCCGCCTGACGCAGCGCATAGACCTCGGCGTGCGGCTCGCCGGCACGGGCATGCCAGCCCTCGCCGACAATGCGTCCATCGTTGACGATGACGCAGCCGACCCGCGGGTTCGGGTGAGTGGAGTACAGGCCTTTACGGGCCAGTTCCAGCGCGCGGGCCATAAAGGCGTGATCGCAGTTCATCGTCAGCCTTTCGTGGGTTCGCGGGACAAGCGGTCGATTTCCTCGCGGAATTCGTTGAGATCCTGAAAGCGTCGGTACACCGAGGCGAAGCGGATATAGGCGACTTCATCGAGCTTCTGCAGCTCGCCCATGACCAACTCGCCGAGCACCAGGGACTTGATCTCGCGCTCGCCGGTCGCCCGCAGCTTGTGCTTGATATGGGCGATGGCCGCTTCCAGGCGCTCGATGCTCACGGGGCGCTTTTCCAGCGCGCGCTGCATGCCGGCACGCAGCTTGTCCTCGTCGAAGGGCTGGCGGCTGCCGTCCTGCTTGATCAGGCGCGGCATCACCAGCTCGGCGGTTTCGAAGGTGGTGAAACGCTCGCCGCAAGCCACGCACTCGCGCCGGCGACGCACTTGCTCGCCCTCGGCGACCAGACGGGAATCGATGACCTTGGTGTCGTTAGCACCGCAGAAAGGACAGTGCATAAATAGAATGGCCTTGGGGTCTATGGGGGATTCGTAGCGGCCGCGACCGAACGTAAGCCGGTCCCGGCGCGAAAACCGCCATGGTAGCGCATCCCATGGGCAAGACAAGCAATGCGCTTTGCGGTATACAAGCGCGCTCCCGACCACCCGGTGCGATCGCCGATGAAGCTCAGAACACACCCATTCGCCGTGCCGCTGCAACGCCTGCCGAACGAGCGGCGCCCGGATCGCGCGCCATGACGCCACCCGCCGGCTTGCAACAGGCCCTCAACCAGCTGCTCGGCGACGCCCGCCTGAGCGCCGAAACCCTACCGGGCACCGATCTGCGTCTGTGGCTGATCGATGCGCAGAATATGGATCGTGCGTTCAGCCCCGAGGAAACCCGGCGGATTCTCGAAGAGCCGCCCTACTGGTGCTTCTGCTGGGCCAGCGGTCTGGTGCTGGCGCGCTGGCTGGCCGAACGACCGGAGTGGGTGCGCGGCAAGCGCGTGCTGGATTTCGGTGCCGGTTCCGGCGTCGCCGCCATTGCCGCGGCCAAGGCCGGGGCGCTCGAAGTGGTGGCCTGCGACCTCGACCCGCTGGCGCTGCTCGCCTGCCGGGCGAATGCCGCGTTGAATGGCGTCGAGCTGAGTTATTCCGCGGACTTCTTCGCCGAGGCCGACCGTTTCGACCTGATCATCGTCGCCGACGTGCTCTACGACCGCGCCAACCTGCCGCTGCTCGACCAGTTCCTCAGCCGCGGCCGTCAGGCGCTGGTGGCCGATTCGAGAGTCAGGGACTTCCAGCACCCGCTCTACCGGCGCCTGGGCATCCTGGAGGCCTGCACCTGGCCGGATCTGGCCGAGCCGGCGGAGTTCCGCCATGTCAGCCTCTACCATGCGCAGCGGGATTGAGCCGCGCGCTTGTATCCAGCGCCCCGCGCCCACATTTATAGTCCACTTATCATTTCGCCCAGCCGAGACCGACCATGAGCGACTCCCCCTACATTTTTGATATCTCAGGCAGCGCCAGCTTCGAACAACTGGTCATCGAAAATTCCTTTCACAAGCCGGTGCTGGTGGACTTCTGGGCCGAGTGGTGCGCGCCCTGCAAGGCGCTGATGCCGCTGCTCGCGCAGATCACCGAGGGTTACCAGGGCGAGTTGCTGCTGGCCAAGGTCAATTGCGATGTCGAGCATGACATAGTCGCGCGCTTCGGCATTCGCAGCCTGCCGACCGTGGTGCTGTTCAAGGATGGCAAGCCGGTCGACGGCTTCAGCGGCGCGCAACCGGAATCGGCGATCCGCGAAATGCTCAAGCCCCACGTCGCCGAACCGGCGCCCGCCGCGGCCGATCCCATGGAGGCCGCCCAGGCGCTGTTCGCCGAAGGCCGCATCGGCGATGCCGAAGCCCTGCTCAAAGTGCTGCTGACGGAAAACAACCAGCACGCCGCGGCGCTGATCCTTTACGCCCGCTGCCTGGCCGAGCGCGGCGAACTGGGCGAAGCCGAGGCAGCGCTCAATGCGGTGAGCGGCGATGAACACAAACAGGCCCAGGCCAGTGCCCGCGCGCAACTGACCTTCCTCCGTCAAGCCGCCGACCTGCCCGATGTCGCCAGCCTGAAAACCCGCCTGGCGCAAAACGCCGAGGACGACGAAGCCTGTTATCAATTGGCGATCCAACAACTGGCGCGCCAGCACTACGAGCCGGCGCTCGACGCCCTGCTCAAGCTGTTTATCCGCAACCGTAGCTACGCCGACGGCCTGCCGCACAAAACCCTGCTGCAAGTCTTCGACCTGCTCGGCAACGAACACCCGCTCGTCACCGCCTACCGGCGCAAGTTATACCAAGCAATTTATTGAGCGCAGCCGCAAGCGAATCGAGACGCCGCCCGCTCGGACGGCGTCGCGCTGCCGGCTCGTACAAGGCATCGGCGATGCCTTTCCGCCCCGCTTCGCCGGTCGTGACCGACCCCTCCCCAACAGCGACGGCCGACGAACCACGACCGCAACGAATCGTGATCGGCACAAGCGCTTGACCGATTAGGATGATCGTCCTACGATCAATTTCAGCGACTAGGTCAACCGTCCTAATTGGATGCATGCAGATGGCAGATATAACCACCCGCGAGCGCATAATCGCGGAGGCGGACAGGCTGATTTACGAGAACGGCTACGAACATACGTCGTTCGCAGATATTGCCGATGCCGTCGGCATTTCCCGCGGCAACTTCTACTACCACTTCAAGAGCAAGGACGAGATCCTGGATGCCGTCATCGGCAAACGCATGATGAGCACCGAGCAGATGCTGAATGCTTGGGCGGCGCAAAGCAGTCATCCCGCTGAGCGCATCCGCAGCTTCATCCTCATGGTGGTGACGAACCAAGCCAAGATCATGCGCCATGGCTGTCCGGTCGGCACGCTCTGCTCCGAGTTGGCAAAACTTGGGCACGCGGCGCTGCCGCAGTCCAATCAGCTCTTCAGCCTGTTCCGTACCTGGTTACACCAGCAGTTCGTGCTGCTGGGGCGTGAAGCCGATGCGGATGCGCTGGCCATGCACGCGCTGGCATTCAGCCAGGGCGTCGCGGTGCTGGCCCATGCATTCAACGACGAACAATTCGTCGCTCGAGAAGTCGAGCGCATGTGCGCATGGCTCGACGGTATCGTGGCTGACGCGGCGCAGGTGCCGGCCATTTAACCCAACTCGCCTTCACGGAGGACAGCCCATGTTCGTTGTGTTTCTCAGACTCTCGACCGGACGCAATCAAGCCGCGCAACTGATGCAAGCCCACAAAGACTGGTTACAGCGCGGTTTCGACGACGGCGTATTCCTGGTAGCCGGCAGTATTCAGCCGCAGGCCGGCGGGATGATATTGGCGAATGCCATCACGCTGGCCGAGCTCGAGGAGCGCGTGAGCAGCGATCCCTTCGTGGCGGAAGATGTCGTGCGCGCCGAAATCGTTGAAGTGACGCCATCGAAAGTGGATCCCCGCCTGGGATTCCTGCTCGCTGACGCCGGTAGATGACAGCATGGACATGACGATCACGGCCCCCGACGGCCGACTGCGCTGCCGCTGGTGCGCGGCGGCACCGGAGTTCCTCCACTACCACGACACGGAGTGGGGCTTTCCGGTGGATGACGAACGACGCCTGTTCGAGAAGGTGAGCCTGGAGGGGTTCCAGTCCGGCCTGAGCTGGCGCACCATTTTGGCCAAGAGGGATAACTTCCGCGCAGCATTTCATGACTTCGATTTCGAGCGGGTTGCCCAATTCGACGAGCGCGATGTGGCGCGGCTGCTGCTGGACGCTGGCATTGTCCGCCATCGCGGCAAGATAGAGGCCGTCATCAACAATGCCCGCCGCGCATGCGAACTCGTCGAGCGCGAGGGTTCGTTAGCCTCGTTCTTCTGGCGATACGAGCCCAAGGCTGCGAATTTGGCCGAACCGCAGAGCGCTTCCACCTCTGCCGAGTCGCTGGCCTTGTCGAAGGAGTTGAAGAAGCGGGGCTGGCAGTTTGTCGGCCCGACAACCGTCTATGCCTTTATGCAGGCCATGGGGCTGATCAACGATCATGCCACGGAGTGCGCGCTCAGGACCGAAGTCGAACGTGCCCGCGATAGCTTCCTTCGACCTTAAAATTGCGTCCTTGCACGGACTCTGTTAACGCCCTCGACGCCTTGTTTCTGCCTGGCGTCCGTCGGTTGGCGCAGAGCACACACCGAGAAGCGCTAAGGCAGATCGCGCAGATGGCTTTGCGCATCACCACGGTTATGCTTCGCCCACCCAATGATAGATGGGCGCATCCACGCCGGTTTCCATGCGCACCTGGTTGCAATGGCGCAGGCGCACCAGCAGGCGTTTGCCGGCAGCCTCGCCACCGGCGAGCGCGGCCAATTGCCCGAGCAGTTGCGGGCCGTCGATCTGTCCGGCGCGGCGCAGCAGGTCCAAGGTGGTTTGCCACAAGGCATCGCCTGGTGCCGGCATGGCGGCGGGCTTAGCGGCGGGCAGCGGCTCGGCCGGCGCACCCGGCGTGAGGTGCTGCGCCAGCCGGGCCCAATCCTCGGCGTCCAGCTCCACTGTCAGGTCCACCGGCCAATCGCCGACCCGTCCACGAATGCGCACCATATCTCAATCCTCGAATGATCTGCGGGCATGCTCCCATGCCGCTCACCTATCGCCAAGGGATGCTGGCCAGACGACGGGTAAAATTGTTATAACGTAACGATAATTAACCACCATCACCGGAGACTCCCATGCGCCGCCTCTTGCTCGCCCTGCCTTTCGCCTTGTTGCCACTGGCCACTGCCCAGGCCAGCGATCACGCTCATGAACACGACCACGAACATGCCGAACACGGCAGCCTCGACGCCCACGAGCATGGCATCGCCCAGCTCAATGTGGTGCTCGATGGCCAAGCCCTGGAGCTGGAACTGGAAAGCCCGGCGATGAACCTGGTGGGTTTCGAGCATGCCGCCGAGAGCGCCGCCGATAAGGCCAAGGTCGACGCTGCGCGTAGCCAGCTGCAAGACCCGCAGGCCCTGTTCGGCCTGGGCGCAGGCGCTTGCAGCCTGAGCGACACCGAGCTGGAAAGCCCGCTGTTCGAAGATGAAGAACATGAAGACGAGCATGAGCACGAAGAGCATCACGACCACGACAAAGACAACGAGCACAGCGAAATCCATGCGCACTACCAGCTCGACTGCAAAAAGCCCGGCGACCTGCAGCAGTTGAACCTGGCCGAACTGTTCAAGCGCTTCCCCGCCACCACGAAAATTCAGGTACAACTGATCGGCCCGAATGGCCAGCAAGGCGTGGAGTTGACGCCTGCCAAGCCTTCCCTCAGCTTCTAAGTTTTCGGAGTGCAGAGCGGCTGGGGCAACCCAGCCGCTTATCTTTATGAGCAATGCCCTGATCAGCCTGTCCAACCTCGGCTTCGCCTGGCCCGGCCATGCCGAGTTGCTGGATATTCCCGGCTTCACCCTGGAGCGCGGCGAAACCCTTTTTCTCAAAGGCCCGAGCGGCAGCGGCAAGACCACCCTGCTCGGCCTCCTCGGCGGCGTACAGAAGCCCAACCGCGGCAGCATCCGCTTGCTCGGCCAGAACTTGAGCACCTTGTCTGCCGGCGCCCGCGACCGTTTTCGCGTCGACCATACCGGCTATATCTTCCAGCAGTTCAATTTGCTGCCGTTCCTCTCGGTGCGCGAAAACGTCGAACTGCCCTGCCATTTCTCCAAGCTGCGCGCCGGCCGCGCGATCCAGCGCCATGGCAGCGTCGATAACGCCGCAGCGAGCCTGCTCGCGCATCTGGGTTTGCAGGACACCGGCCTGCTGGAGCGCCGCGCCGATGAGTTGTCGATCGGCCAACAGCAAAGGGTGGCCGCCGCCCGCGCACTGATCGGCCAACCCGAACTGGTGATCGCCGACGAACCGACCTCGGCCCTGGATGCCGATGCCCGCGAGGCCTTTCTCGAATTGCTGTTCGCCGAATGCCGCGCCGCCGGGTCCAGCTTATTGTTCGTCAGCCATGATCAAAGCCTGGCGCGCTTGTTCGACCGCAGCCTGTCGTTGGCGGAACTCAACCGCGCGACTCACTCGACGGAGATCTGAAGGTGTATCTATTGCGTCTGGCCCTGGCCAGCCTGGGCAATCGCCGCTTTACCGCGCTGCTGACGATGTTCGCCATTGCCTTGTCGGTCTGCCTGCTGCTCGCCGTCGAGCGGGTGCGCACCGAAGCCCGTGCCAGCTTCGCCAACACCATCAGCGGCACCGATCTGATCGTCGGCGCGCGCTCGGGCAGCGTGAATCTGCTGCTGTACTCGGTATTCCGTATCGGCAACGCCACCAACAATATCCGCTGGGACAGCTTCGAGCGCTTCGCCGCGCATCGTCAGGTCAAATGGGCGATACCAATTTCCCTCGGCGATTCGCACCGCGGCTATCGGGTGATGGGCACCAGCCCAGGGTATTTCGAGCACTTTCGCTATGCCCGCAGCCAACCACTGAAGATCGAGCAGGGCCGCGCCTTCGCCGATGATCCCTTCGAGGTGGTCCTGGGCGCGGAAGTAGCCGAGGCGCTGAAATACCAACTCGGCGAAGAGCTGGTACTGGCCCACGGCGTCGCGACCATCAGCCTGGTCAAGCACGACGACAAGCCCTTTACCGTGGTCGGCATTCTCGAACGCACCGGCACCCCGGTGGACCGCACCCTGCATATTTCCCTCGGCGGCATGGAAGCGCTGCATATCGACTGGCAGAACGGCATGCCGGCCCGCGGCGCGGGCGTGGTCAGCGCCGAGCAAGCCAGGAATATGGATTTGCAGCCGAAGCAGATCACTGCCTTCCTGCTCGGCCTGAATAGCAAGATCGCCACCTTCAGCCTGCAGCGCGAGATCAATGAGTTCCGTGGCGAGCCGCTGCTGGCGATTCTGCCCGGGGTCGCCCTGCAGGAACTGTGGAGCCTGATGGGCACGGCGGAAAAAGCACTGTTCGTGGTGTCGCTGTTCGTCGTGCTGACCGGGCTGATCGGCATGCTCACGGCGATTCTCACCAGCCTCAACGAGCGCCGTCGCGAGATGGCAATTCTGCGCTCGGTCGGCGCCCGGCCTTGGCATATCGCCAGCCTGCTGATTCTGGAAGCCTTTGCCCTGGCGCTGGCCGGTGTGCTGTTTGGCTTGGCGCTGCTGTACGCGGGCATCGCCGCGGCGCAAGGCTATGTGCAGGCCAGCTACGGCCTGTACCTGCCGCTCGCAGCGCCAACGGCCTATGAGTGGACGCTGCTCGGCGCTATTCTGGCGGCCGCCCTGCTGATGGGCTGCGTGCCCGCCTGGCGGGCCTATCGTCAATCGCTGGCCGATGGCTTGTCGATTCGCTTATAACGCCGCTTATGACCCTTCTCGAAACGAGGTAACACCATGTTCCGCCCCCTGCTCGCTGCTGTGCTTATCGCCCTGGCCGTGCCCGTATCGGCCTCCGAGGTGCGCGAGCTGACCTGGTCGGAGCTGGTCCCGGCCGACGCGCCCCCGCAAGTCGCCGAACCCGCACCCATGCATGATCTCTCGCAACTGGCGGACGCGCTGTCCGAATCCGGGCCGGCGGCGACGCAGCAATCGCCGGCCGCACCGGTGGTCGAGGCGCTCGACGGTCAGATGGTGAAATTACCGGGCTATATAGTGCCGCTGGATGTGACCGACGAAGGTCGGGTCACCGAGTTCCTGCTGGTGCCCTACTTCGGCGCCTGCATCCACGTACCGCCACCGCCGTCGAACCAGATCGTGCACGTCACCGCCGAGCTGGGCGTGCTGATGGATGCGCTGTACCAGCCGTTCTGGATCGAAGGGCCGCTGAAGGTCGAACAGAGCAGCAGCGAACTGGCCGAAGCCGGTTACCAGATGCAGGCCGAGAAGATTTACGCCTACGAGCTGCCGGAGAGCTGAGTCGCCGCCGACTCAACCGAGCTCGAAGGTGCTGATGCCGAATACCCGTGGCAACTCGATCTGCGGGGCGCGGCCGGCATACATTCGCGCCGTCTCGAATACGCAGTTCATGCCCTGCGCCTGAACCAGCGCCAGCGCCTCGGCGTTCTCCAGCGGCACGTCGAGGAACACCGCTTCGCCCGCCGGCACCTGGGCGCAGAGCGCCTCGAACAGCCCGCGGGCGACCTGCGCATTGTCCGCCAACAGCGGGCCGATCTTGTGCCCTTCGCGGCAGCGACGAATCACTCCCCAGCCGGCAAGCCGCCCCTCTTCTCGCCACAGCAATGCGCTGGCCTCCGGCATATCCAGCCAGGCGCGCAGGAAGCCTTCGCGCGGGGCGGGAAATACGCGCCGATCATCGGCACACAGCGCGGCGAAATCCGCCTCGCCCACTGGGCGGATCTGTGCGGCAAGCGCCTGATCGGCTCGCCGGGCCTGGCCGGCATAGCGCGCATTGCGCCAGGCCAGCGCAAAGCCGGATTTGCGGTAGTTGTCCTGCTGCTCCGGCACCCCATCGAGACCGACGACCCGGCCGTTCAGGCGCTGCATGCCTTGCTGCCACAGACGCATGCCGATACCTTGACCACGGAATTCGGGAGTCACGATATACAGGCCGATAAAGCCGAAGAGCGAGCCGTAGGCCACCGCGCTGATGCAGCCGGCCAACCGGCCCGCGACCTCGGCGATCAGGAAACCTTCAGGGTCGGCCCGATGGAAACAGGCGGCGTCGTGCAGGCCGGGATTCCAGCCCTCCCGCGCGGCCAGTTCGATCGCCAGGTCGAGCTCATCGCGGGTCATGGTGCGGATACTGACGTCGGGCATGGCCGCAAAGCTCCTTCGCTGGGCAAAGGGGCGATCCTCGTGGATTAACCGGGATGGCGTCAATTGTGCCGCGCGGGCTGCGCAGGCCCGCCGCGCGATCTTCGCCTAGTTGGCCGCTAGGCGCTTGTCGCGCTGGTAGCTCAGCTCGCTTTCCGCCCAGTTGCGCCAGGCGCGGACTTTGCTGCGCTCGGCGCCGGCACGTTCGGCCTTGGCCAGAGCTTCCAGGCCGGCCTGCCAACGTGCCTGTTCAAGCTCCAGCTGGGCCAGATTCAGCCAGTGCTTGGGGCTGCCGGAACGCCCGGCCAGCTCGCGGAATACTCCGGCGGCCGCCTTGCGCTCGCGAGCCTGCCACCAGAGCAGGCCGAGGCGCTCTTCACGCACGGCGCTATGCGGCAGCAAGCCCTGGTCGAGCATCCCGGCGAGCAGCTTGGCGCCCTGCCAGGGCTGGTCGGCGGCGCCGGCCAGCAATACCAGGTTATCCAGTTCGCTTTCGCTGAAACGCAGGCCCTTGTTATAGGCGGTACGCAAGGTAGCCAGGGACTTGTCGTGGTTGCCGCTGAGCTGCTGCAAGGCCGCCAGTTGGCGCCAGCTCTGCGCCTTGTTCGGCTGGCGGGCGAGCAGTTGCCGCTGCCAACGCTCGGCCGTCGGGTATTTTTTCAGATCGGCATTCACCGCCACCAGAAACTGCAACCAAGTGTCGTCGGCTTGCGGGTTGGCAGCGACATAGCGCTCGGCCAGCGGCAGCGCCTTGGCCGGTTGGCCGAGGCCCTGATAGGCCTGCACCAGCATCTGCAGCACTTCTTCATCGGCGCTCGCCTGGCCTGGCGCCAATAGCGCAACCACCGGGGCATAACGTCGTTCGGCCAGGTTCAAGCGGGCCAGATTCAGCTCTTCGGCCGCCTGCAACTCGGCATCGAGCTTGGCGCTTTGCACCACCTTTGCCAGCAGGTCGATGGCCTTGGCGTTCTGCCCTTCGGCCCAGGCCAGGTAACCGCGGCTACGCATGAGCAGAACTTCTTCGAGGCTGCCCGGCTTGCCGCTGGCGCCATCCAGCGCGCGCCTGGCCGCAGCGTAATCGCCGGCCTGCTGGGCCTTCTGCGCGCTGTCCAGGGCACGGAACACGCCAGGCTCGACGCGTTGCTCGGCGGCTTGCGCCATGCCGGCAGCGCACAGCGTCAGTAACAGCAATAAGCGATACATATCAGCGCTCTCCTTCCAAGCGGAAGTACAGGGTTTTCACCGCTTCGCGTGCGACCGCCAGACCGCCTTCGGTACGCGGCGCGAAACGCCAGCGCACCGCGGCGCGGCGCGCTTCGCGCTCGAACACGTTGGCCGGGCTGGCTTCGAGCACGCGCAAATTCTCCACGGCACCGGCGCGGTTGATGGTGAACGCCAGCTTGACGTGCCCTTGGATACCGCGCTGCAAGGCATAACGCGGGTATTCCGGACTGACGTCGTTGAGCGGCATCACTTCGCTTTCCGGCGCGCCCGGCTGCCCGCCGGACTCGCTCGGCGCCGGCGCACTGGGTGCCGGTGCGCCGGCGGCCAAGCCACTGAGGCTCGGCGTCGGCGCGCTGTTGACGGCGACGCCGCTGCTCAGGCTCGGCAACGGCAGATCCAGCGCCGGCAGATTGGCTGTCGGCGTCGCCGCAGTGGGCGCGGCAGGCGTCGGCGCTTGCGGGGTCTGCGGCTGCGGCGGCTGCGGCGCCTGTTGCCGGGTACGGCTGGTGGTGTTGCTCGACTCGCTATCCAGGCGCACGAAGTTGGCCACCGTCAGCGGTTCGTCCGGGTGCTGCGGCGTCGGCGGCGCGACCATATACAGCATCAGGCCGAACAGCGCCAAGGCCATCAGGCAGGCCGCGAAGAACGACAACGAAAGACGCATCAAAGCGCTCCCGCGCTGGCCGCCAGGGCGACATCCTGCACGCCGGCCAGGCGCGCTTGATCCATCACCTGCACCACCAGGCCGGTTCGCGCATCCTGGTCGGCCTGCACCACCACGGCGCCATCCGGCTGGTCGACCCGCATGCGCTCGACATGGGCGCGCACGCTGCGCACATCGACGACTTTCTTGTCCATCCACACCTGGCCATCGGCGGTGATGGCGATCAGGATATTGCCCTTGTCCTGCGGGCTGGCGGTTTCCGCCTGGGGGCGCTGCACTTCGACGCCCGCTTCCTTGATAAAGGAGCTGGTGACGATAAAGAAGATCAGCATGATAAAGACCACGTCGAGCATCGGCGTCAGGTCGATGCCGGTGTCTTCGTCTTGCTGGTGGTGACGACGCATTCGCATTTTTTCCAGCCTCAGTCGTGTCGCAGCTGGTCGGCCAGCCGCTCGAGGGCCCGGCGCGCATCCCGTTCGAGGCGCGCCAGGCTGAACAATCCACTAATCGCCAGCACCATCCCGGCCATGGTCGGCAGGGTCGCCTGCCACACCCCGGCGGCCATGCCGCGCGGGTTACCGGTGCCGTTGATGGCGAGCACATCGAACACCGCGACCATACCGCTGACGGTGCCGAGCAAGCCGAGCAGCGGGTACATCGCCACCAGGGTCTTACTCAATCGCAACGGGCCGAGCAGGTGTTGCCGGGCCTGCGCGAGCCAAGCGCTACGCACCGCCCGCTGCCAATTGCCGGTGTCGTCCCGCAGCACCTGTTGCCAGGCCTGGCGCCGCTCGCGGCCCCAGCGCGGGAACACCCGGCGCACGTACCAGAAGCGCTCGAACATCAGCGTCCAGAACAATACGCAGAGCCCGGCCAGCGCCCACATCACCACGCCGCCGGCACTCATGAAATCGAGCAGGGCATGCACGCTGTCGACAAGGCGGAGCGTGGCAGACTGCACCTCATAATCGATCAGGTGCAGCAAGGCCGCCTGGATGTCATTCACGACGAGGATTCCCCGACAGGTGCAGGGCGATCAGCCCGGCGCTTTGTTGCTCGAGCAACTGGATCAGGCTCTTGCTGCGGCTGGCCAGCAGGCTGTGCAGGAACAGCAGCGGAATCGCCACCACCAGGCCCAGCACCGTGGTCACCAGGGCCTGGGAAATACCCTCGGCCATCAAGCGCGAGTCGCCGCCACCGCCTTGGGTAATGGCCTGGAAGGTGACGATCATGCCGGTCACGGTGCCGAGCAAGCCGAGCAACGGCGCCACTGCGCTGAGCAGTTTGAGCAGGCTCTGGCCTTTTTCCAACGGTGGGGTTTCCTGAAGGATCGCCTCGTCGAGTTTCAGCTCCAGGGTTTCCAGATCCGCCAGTTGCGGCTTCGGCCCCAATACGCCGATCACCCGGCCCAGCGGGTTGTCGTTACGCGGCGCGCTGAGGTCATGCATCTGGCTGCTGACGCCGCGGCTCGTACGCGCCAGAAAGACCATGCGCCACAGCGCCAGCAACAAGCCGAGCGCGCCCAGGACCAGAATCACCCAGCCGACCAGGCCGCCTTGCTGCACTCGGTCCCACAAGCCCGGTTGACGCTGCAACTGCGCGAGCAAGGTGCCGCGGCTGGGATCGATCGGCAAGCTGGCGAGCGCGGCGCCGCCGTTCAGATAGTCCTCGACCTGGCCCAGCCCCGATGGCTGACGCGCGGGGGCGAGCAGCTCGGCGGCATCGGCGTCGTAACGCAGAAAGGCGTCGGCGCCATAGGCGGAGAAATTACCCACGCGCAGTACCGACTGCTCGCTGCGGCTGCCATCGGCGGCCACCACCGGCAATTGCAGTTGCTCGACCCGGCCACTGGCGGTCAGGTCCTCGAGCAGCAGCATCCAGTAGCCGTCGAGATCCGCCGCCGACGGCAGGCTGCGGCTTTCGGCCAAGGCTTTGAGTTGCTTGAGGCGCTGCGGAAATTGCGCGTTGAGCAGGTTGTCCTGCCATTGCCCGGCGACATCGCCAGCGCTCTGGCGCACCACGCCGAACAATTCGCCGAGGTGCCCGGCACGCTGCGCCAGGAGTTTTTCCTGCTCGGCCAATTCGGCTTCCTGGCGGTCGAACTCGGCTTTCAGGCGCTCGGCTTCGGCTTTCTGGGTATTCAGGGCGGCGTGCGCGCTGGCGAGCAACTGCGCCCGCTCGCCACGCTCGGCGATAAATGCCTGCTCGCGGGCTTGCATGGCCGTCACTTCGGCGGCGCGCTCGCTGCGGATGCGCTGCAACAGTTGCTCGGGGCTCAACGGCTCGGCGGCGCTGGCGAATGCCGGCAACAGGGCCAGGCTCAGGGCGAAAAGACGACGGCTCATGGCTTGGCCTCCAGGGCCAGGGTTTTCACGGGGAGATCGAGCAGCGCGGGGGCCTGCTCCTGGCGGGCGATGGCGATGGCTTGGCGCAACGGGCGCCGCGCGCTGCCGTCGAGCAATTGCCAACTGCGGCTCTGCGGGTTCCACCAGCCGCTCTCATGGCCGTCGAGGGTTTGGAAATACAGCATCACCCGGCCCAGACGCAGGAACTCGACGCTGCGCGTGCCCTCATCAGTGGGCAGCTCGCCACGCCAGGCTTCCAGGGTGCGGCCGTAGTCGCTCTCCACCTGGTAGGCCTCGAGGATGCGCCGGTATTTTTCCGCCAGGCTGACGTCCGCACGCGGCAGCAAGTCCTGCAATTGCGCGAGACGGTCGCTGCGCTCGTCCGGCAAGAACGGCAGGTCGGCGGCGATAAACTCGCCAAGCACTTCGACCATCCGGCGCATCTGCGGCGTCACCGCTTCCTGGGTGCGCTCGATGCCTGCGAGCTGCTCCTGGTAGCCGGCCAGCTCCTTGCGTTGGGCGGCGACCAGTTCGCGAAGCTGAGTGTTATAACCTTGCAATGCCTCGGCCTGCTGCACGGCGTTACGGTACTCGGTGAGCATTTCACGACTGGCATCGTCGAGCTGCTCGATGCGTGCCTGCGAAGCCTTGGCCTCGGCGGCCAGGCGCTGGCTTTCGTCCAGCGCCGCGTCCAGGGATGTCGCCGCAAGCGGTGCGCTGGCCAAAACCAGGGCAACCGCCAGCAAGCGCGTCGACACGAAGGGCATCAGAAATTCCTTGAGAGAGGGCGATTTTTAAAGAGAAGCATTATCAACTGAGCTCGCCACATTCGGCAACTGCCGCCGATAAATTCCTGCCAGCCAAGGGCAAGCCCAAACCTCGTACTGCCGGCCTTTTGCTGATCGCCGCCCCCACCGACATGTGCACCGCGACCAAAGGCCGCAGTTCGTGGCGCGATGCCGTCATGGCCCACCGGAGCGGGGTTCGCAGCCGAAACCCCTTCTCGACACGACAATACCCACACCGATAGCAAGCTAATTTATTGAGCTGGATCAAAAGACGCTTTTGGCACCCGCCTAAGATCGGCAGCAACCAAGACGAACCGATGTTTTACGGGAGCTCAACATGCGCAAATCGCTTTTCACCGCCTCCTTAATGGCCCTGGCCATCGCCGCGCCGGCCGCTAACGCCTACCAGGCGGGCGATATCATCCTGCGCGCTGGCGCCATCACCGTCGACCCGCACGAATCCAGCAGCGATATCTGGGTCGGCGCGCTGAGCACCGACGTCGCCGGCACCAGCGCCACGCTGGATAGCGATACCCAGCTGGGCCTGAACTTCGCCTATATGCTGACCAGCAATATCGGCCTGGAACTGCTGGCCGCCTCGCCGTTCAGCCATGATGTCGGAGTCAAAGGCATGCCCGGCGGCTTTGCCGGTCTGAACGGCAAACTCGGCGAACTCAAGCAACTGCCGCCGACCCTGAGCGTCGTCTATTACCCACTCGATAGTGCCTCGGCCTTCCAACCCTATATGGGCCTGGGCATCAACTACACCTGGTTCTTCGACGACAAGCTGAGCAGCGAGGCCGAAGGCAAGGGCTTCAGCGGCCTGGACATGAAAGACTCCTGGGGCCTCGCCGCCCAGGTCGGCATGGACTACATGCTCAGCGATAACCTGCTGCTCAACGCCCAGGTGCGCTATATCGACATCGACACCACCGGCACCACCACCTTTGCCGGAGCCAAGGTCAAGGTCGATGTGGACGTCGACCCGCTGGTGTACATGGTCGGCCTCGGCTACAAGTTCTAACGTCCATCGAACGCGGCCAGGAGGCCGCCCTCCTGTAGCCCGGATGGAATCCGGGAGCGCTTTGTGCGGCAATACATTCCCCGGATTTCATCCGGGCTACTTGGGTAGCGGCATCGTGCCCGTCCGCAAAAGATCGCGACCAAGGCCGCTCCTCCAGAAAGCCCGCGGATCGCTCGAAGCCGATCTGCGGACAACAAAAAGCCGGCTATCAAAGCCGGCTTTTTGTTGAGCATTGTCAGCCCTGCTTCAACAACTCGCGCAAACCGTCGCCGATCGAGGTGGCCTCCGGCAAGCGGTAGCTGGCTTGCAGGCGCCGGTTATCGGCGCGGGAATGGCGGATGTCGCCAGCGCGCGGCGCCTGATAAGCGACCGCGGGCAGACCGCCGCACAAGTCGCCGATTTCGGCCAGCAAGCGGTTCAAGCTGATAGCCCGATCCCAGCCGACATTCACCGCACCCGGCACTACCTGGGGCATCCGCAGCGCCTGGGTCAGCAGCGCCAGCAGATCGCCGATATAGAAGAAATCGCGGGTCTGCTCGCCGTCGCCGAACACCGTGATCGGCAGGCCTTGCCGGGCCCGCTGGGTAAAGATGCTGATCACCCCGGAATAGGGCGAGGAAGGATCCTGACGCGGGCCGAAGATATTGAAGAAGCGAAAGATCGCCGGTTCCAGACCATGCTCGCGACGATAGAAATCCAGGTAATGCTCGCTGGCCAACTTGTCCGCCGCATAAGGCGTCAGCGGCGCCTTGGCGGTGTCTTCGTCGATCGCCTGGCCTTCACCGTTATTGCCATAAACCGCCGCACTGGAGGCGAACAGCACCCGCTTGACGCCGTGCCGACGCATGGCCTCGCAGACATTCAGGGTGCCGACGAAATTGCTCTGATGGGTCGCCACCGGGTCGTCCACCGAGGCCTGCACCGAAGCCACCGCCGCCAGGTGCGCGACCGCATCGCAACCGGCGACGGCGGCGTCGACCACGGCGGCATCGGCGACATCGCCCTGAATGAAGTGCAGCCGCGGATTATCCAGCGCCAGATTGGCCAGCTTACCCATCGACAGGTTATCCAACACCCGCACGCCATGGCCCTGGGCCAACAGGGCGTCGACCAGGTGCGAGCCAATAAAGCCGGCGCCGCCGGTTACCAGAATTTCAGCCATGACGGTAATAACGATCCAATAGACCCGGCAAGCCCGAGCGCCAGGCACGCGGCTTGATGCCGAAGGTATGCAGAATTTTCTTGCACGCGAGCACCGCGTGCTGCGGCTCTTCGCCAGCATCGGGGCGCGCCGCATGGGCCTGGGCGGCTATTTCCTCGATCAGGTTGCTGCGAAAGTTGCGTGCCTCGCTCAACACCGCCTGGCCCAGCGCCAGCGAGGTGGTCGCCTCGTGACCGCCATAGTGATAAGTGCCCCACAACGGCGTCTGGCAATCGAGCTGCTTGAGCACGGCCAGAATCACCCGTGCGGCATCGTCGACCGGCGTCGGATTGCCGCGGCGGTCGTCGGCCAGTTGCACGCTGTCCAGACGCTCGGCGCGGGTCAAGAAGCGCCCGAGCAAGCCGTCCTTGCTGTCGTCCAGCAACCAGCCGAAACGCAGCAACACATGCCGCGGACAACTCCTGCGCACGCACTGCTCCAGGCGCCATAGCGCCTGACCGCGCACGCCCAGGGGCGCCGGTTCCTCTTTCTCGCTGTAGGCCATGGCCCGCGAGCCATCGAATACCCGGTAGCTGGACGGTTGCAGAAGCATGATGTCATGGTGCTGACACAGCTCGGCGAGACGCTCGACCGCCCGCTCCTGGTCGGCGAACCGCTCGGCGCTGACCTCTCCGGATTGAAACCAATCGAAGTAGTAGGCCAGGTTGATCAGGGCATCGGGGCGGGTATCGTCGAGCAATTGGGTCAGGCTCGCAGGATCCCAACCCGCCTCCGGCGGTTTCGGCGCGAGAAAGCCGATGTCTTCCTCGGCGCCGAGGCGAATCAACGCATGCCCCAGGGCATTGCCGCCGCCCAGCAGCATCAGCCGCATACGCATGATAAGACGCTAACTCAGGCGATCAGAACGGGATGTCGTCGTCGAAGCTGTCGTAGTCCGGCGCTGGCTGGGCAGCCTGCTGCGGAGCCGGACGCGGCGCTTGCTGTTGCGGCGCGCGCTGCGGGGCCGGACGTTGCTGACGCGGGGCGGAATCGCCACCGGCGTTGTCCGGGCGGCCGCCGAGCAGCTGCATGGTGCCCTGCATGTCGACGATGATTTCGGTGGTGTAACGCTTGATGCCGTCTTTTTCCCACTCACGGGTTTGCAGCTTGCCTTCGATATACACCTGCGAACCTTTGCGCAGGTACTCGCCGGCGATTTCGGCAACCTTGCCGAACAGCGACACGCGGTGCCACTCGGTTTTCTCGACCTTCTGGCCAGTCTGCTTGTCGGTCCACTGTTCGCTGGTCGCCAGGCTCAGGTTGGTGACCGCGTTGCCGCTGGGCAGATAGCGGGTTTCCGGGTCCTGTCCGCAGGTACCGACCAGAATGACTTTGTTAACCCCACGGGCCATAACGTTCTCCTAGGCTTTCACGCCGTTGGCGCCGGCTCGATGAGGCGCTCAAGGGACGTGCGATCCAATTGTTGGGTATCGACTTTGATATAGATGGCCGCTTCATCGGCCACCACCACGGCATCCGCCACTCCGGGCACAGCCTGTAAACGCTCGGCCAGCCCCACTTCGCACAATGCCGCTGCTGAAAGCGGCAGGCGCAGGCTGGTGACATAAGGCGGTTCGCGCATAGTAACAGCAAAGCCTAGCCAAAGAAGAGCCACGGCCGCGCATCCCAGGAACACGCCCGACAAGCCGTAATGCTGATACAGCCAGCCGCCGAGAATGCCGCCCAGGGCCGCACCGAGAAATTGGCTGGTGGAGTACACGCCCATCGCCGTGCCCTTGCCGCCGGCCGGGGCGATCTTGCTGATCAGCGAAGGCAAGGATGCTTCCAGCAGGTTGAACGCGGTGAAGAACACCACCGCGCCCAGCACCAGCGCGCGCAAATTGCTGCCGAGCAACCAGAAGTACAGCTCGCAGAGCAGCAACACCGCCACCGCACCGACCAGTATGTGCCGCATCCGGCGTTGCTTCTCACCATAGATGATGAAAGGCACCATGCCGAAGAAGCCCACCAGCAGCGCCGTCAGATACACCCACCAGTGCTCTTCCCTGGGCAAACCGCCCCGCTCCACCAGCGCCAACGGCAAGGCGATAAAGCTGGCCATAAGGATGGCATGCAGGGCCAGAATGGCGAAATCCAGACGCAGCAGATCGGGGTTGCGCAAAGTCGGCAGCAGCGCCTGCTTGGCCACCCCGGATTCGCGATGCTGTAAAGGGCCGGCCGAGTTTGGCACCAGGCCGGCGACGATGAGGATGCCGAGCAAGGCCATCGCGCCAGTGGCCCAGAACAGCCCGGACAAGCCGAATGCCCGCGTCAGCAACGGTCCCACCACCATGGCCACGGCGAACGACAGGCCGATGCTCATGCCGATCATGGCCATGGCCTTGGTTCGGTGTTGCTCGCGGGTCAGGTCGGAAAGCAGCGCCATCACCGCCGCGGAAATCGCCCCGGCGCCCTGCAGCACGCGACCGGCGATGACGCCCCAGATCGAATCGGCGTTCGCCGCCAGCGCGCTGCCGGCGGCGAAGATCAACAAGCCGGCATAGATCACCGGCCGGCGACCGATACGGTCGGAGAGCATGCCAAAAGGCATCTGCAAGAACGCCTGGGTCAGGCCATAGGCGCCGATCGCCAAACCGATCAACGCGGGCGTGCTGTCGGTCAGCTCCATGCCATAGGTCGCCAATACCGGCAACACCATGAACATACCGAGCATGCGGAATGCGAACACCAGCGCCAGCCCACCGGCCGCACGGGTTTCACTGCCACTCATGCGCTCGTTGTGCGGGTCGTGCATGGAAAACGCCTTGTCGAAATAGGCGGCGATTATAGGGTCTGTTGACGCTTCGCGGCGAGCCGCGTTGCTGTGGCAAATGGCACCAGGCAAGGCGCAGGGCGCAGGGCGCCGGGAATGGTGTTCCCTTGCCAAGTCCTGCAACACCGCATGGTGCCATTTGCCACGCAACCCGAAGGGACGGGGTCCATTTGGCGCAGTGCTGCGTTACTCGGCGCTTATGTGGAATAACCACACCACGCGCCTCGTGCCTGGCTCTGCGCCAAATGGACCTCCGTCGCGGCCGCCTCGAAGCGTCAACAGACCCTCGGCACCGATCAATGCGGCACAGCAGTGACGCTTTGCCGCGTCGCCGCCAGGGGCCGTATACTCGCTGGTTTTCCGCCCGCCATGCGAGGCCGTTGTTTGTGGACAAGATTCTGATCCGGGGTGCGCGCACCCATAACCTGAAAAACATCGACCTGACCCTGCCGCGCGACAAGCTGATCGTGATTACCGGCCTGTCCGGCTCCGGCAAGTCTTCATTGGCCTTCGATACCCTCTATGCCGAGGGCCAGCGCCGCTATGTCGAATCGCTGTCGGCCTATGCCCGGCAATTTCTGTCGATGATGGAAAAGCCCGATGTCGACACCATCGAAGGGCTGTCGCCGGCGATTTCCATCGAGCAGAAATCCACTTCGCACAACCCGCGCTCCACCGTCGGCACCATCACCGAGATCTACGACTACCTGCGCCTGCTGTATGCCCGCGCCGGTATCCCGCGCTGCCCGGATCACGACCTGCCGCTGGAAGCGCAGACCATCAGCCAGATGGTCGACCAGGTATTGGCGCTGCCCGAAGGCAGCAAGCTGATGCTGCTGGCGCCGATCGTGCGCGAGCGCAAGGGCGAGCATCTGGCGATCTTCGACGAGTTGCGCGCCCAGGGCTTCGTCCGCGTACGGGTCAACGGCAAGATTTACGAGCTGGACGAACTGCCCAAGCTGGATAAGCAGAAAAAGCACAGCATCGACGCCGTGGTCGACCGCTTCAAGGCCCGCGGCGATCTGCAGCAGCGCCTGGCCGAATCCTTCGAAACCGCACTCAAGCTGGCCGACGGCTTGGCTCTGGTCGCGCCACTCCCCGCCGAAGGCAATAACGAGCAGGGCGAAAGCGGTGAAGAAGTCATCTTCTCGGCACGTTTCGCCTGCCCGGTGTGCGGCCACTCGATCAGCGAGCTGGAACCCAAGCTGTTCTCCTTCAACAACCCGGCCGGCGCCTGCCCGACCTGCGACGGCCTGGGGGTGAAGCAGTTCTTCGACACCAAACGCCTGGTCAACGGCGAGCTGACCCTGGCCGAAGGCGCGATCCGCGGCTGGGACAGGCGCAACGTCTATTACTTCCAGATGCTCGGCTCCCTGGCCAACCATTACGGGTTCAGCCTGGAAATGCCGTTCGACGACCTCAGCGCCGAACACCAGAAGTGCATCCTGTTCGGCAGCGGCACGCAGAACATCGACTTCAAGTACCTCAACGACCGCGGCGATATCGTCAAACGCTCGCACCCCTTCGAAGGCATAGTGCCGAACCTGGAACGCCGCTACCGCGAGACCGAATCGACCAGCGTGCGCGAAGAGTTGGCCAAGTTCCTCAGCACCCAGGCTTGCCAGGATTGCCGCGGCACACGCCTGCGCCGCGAAGCACGGCATGTGTGGGTCGGCGAGAAAACCCTGCCAGCGGTCACCGGCATGCCGATCGGCGACGCCGCCGACTATTTCGCCAGCCTCGCGCTGAGCGGCCGCCGCGGCGAGATCGCCGAGAAGATCCTCAAGGAAATCCGCGAGCGCTTGCAGTTCCTGGTCAATGTCGGCCTCGACTACCTGACCCTGGACCGCAGCGCCGACACCCTGTCCGGCGGCGAAGCACAGCGCATCCGCCTGGCCAGCCAGATCGGCGCCGGTCTGGTCGGGGTCATGTACATCCTCGACGAACCTTCGATTGGCCTGCATCAGCGCGACAACGAGCGCCTGCTCGGCACCCTGAAACACCTGCGCGATATTGGCAACACGGTGATAGTCGTCGAACACGACGAAGACGCCATTCGCCTGGCCGATTACGTCGTCGATATCGGCCCCGGCGCCGGCGTGCACGGCGGCCAGATCGTCGCCCAGGGCACGGCCGCCGAAGTCATGGCCCACCCGGATTCGCTGACCGGCAAATACCTCTCCGGCCGAGTGAAGATCGAAGTGCCGGCCAAGCGCACGCCACGCAACAAAAAAGCCATGCTGAAGATCAAGGGCGCACGCGGCAACAACCTGCGCAATGTCGATCTGGAGATTCCGGTCGGCCTGCTGACCTGCGTCACCGGCGTGTCCGGCTCGGGCAAATCGACGCTGATCAACAACACCCTGTTCCCTCTCAGCGCCACCGCGCTGAACGGCGCCACCACCCTGGAAGCCGCCGCCCACGACAGCATCGACGGCTTGCAACACCTGGACAAGGTGGTGGACATCGACCAGAGCCCGATCGGCCGCACTCCGCGCTCGAACCCGGCGACCTACACCGGCCTGTTCACCCCGATCCGCGAGCTGTTCGCCGGCGTGCCGGAGTCGCGTTCGCGCGGTTATGGGCCGGGACGTTTCTCCTTCAACGTCAAGGGCGGGCGCTGCGAAGCCTGCCAGGGCGACGGCCTGATCAAGGTGGAGATGCACTTTCTGCCGGATATCTACGTGCCCTGTGATGTGTGCAAGAGCAAGCGCTACAACCGCGAAACCCTGGAAGTGAAGTACAAGGGCAAGAACATCACCGAAGTGCTGGACATGACCATCGAGGAAGCGCGCGCGTTCTTCGACGCCGTGCCGGCCCTGGCGCGCAAGCTGCAGACGTTGATGGACGTGGGCCTGTCCTATATCAAGCTGGGGCAGAGCGCGACCACCCTGTCCGGCGGCGAGGCGCAGCGGGTCAAGCTCTCCCGCGAGCTGAGCAAGCGCGATACCGGCAAGACCCTGTATATCCTCGACGAGCCGACCACCGGCCTGCACTTCGCCGATATCCAACAATTACTCGACGTGCTGCACCGCCTGCGCGACCACGGCAACACCGTGGTGGTGATCGAGCACAACCTGGACGTGATCAAGACCGCCGACTGGCTGGTCGACCTCGGCCCCGAAGGCGGCTCCAAGGGCGGCCAGATCATCGCCTGCGGCACCCCGGAAGAAGTCGCCGAGATGCCGCAATCGCATACCGGTTATTTCCTCAAACCCTTGCTGGAAAGAGACCGCGCCACCGAGTAAAAGCTAGCAGGCCGTTGAAAAACGTAGGCGAGGCAGGCAAGACAAGGCAAAAACGGCCGAAAAAGCGGAGTTTACGTGCTGTAAATGAGCATTTTGAGGCCGTTTTTAACGCAGTGTTGCCAACGCAGGTAGTTTTTCAACGGCCTGCGAGGCGACGCAACCTCCGCGCCCGGGCCAGGTCAAACTGGAGTCCCCCGGGCGGTGCTGGCGGGACATCCCGTCTTTCACAAGGAGAGTTCCGATGCGCCTGACTTTAGCTGCCGTCCTGCTTGGCGCAGGTCTTACCCCCACGATTGCCGCTGCTTCCCAACCGAATGGCCCTTGGCTCAACGAGCAACAACAGGTTTCGCTCGAAGGCTTTATGAGCAATGCCCAGCTGTACGACCAACTCGCCGGCGTGGCGCGTCGCTCCGGCGGCGTGCTCAGCCTGGAACAGACCGGCATCAGCGGCGAGGGCCGACCGATCTGGCTGGCGCGCCTGGGCAAACCGGATAAACCGGCGGTGATGATCATCACCCAGCAACACGGTAACGAACCCCACGGCACCGAAGCGGCCCTCGACCTGATTCGCAAATTGGCGTCGGGCGGCGCCTTCTCCGAGCAGGTGCTGGCCAATCTGCAAGTGTTGTTCATTCCCCGCGTCAATCCCGACGGGACTGCGCTCGCCACCCGCGGCAATGTCGATTTCAGCGCGCCGCAAACCACCGCCAGCTGCCTGCGCGCGGACGGCAGCCTGGATCCCGCCAAGCTCGACCAAGGCCTGGGCGCCAATGTCACGGCATATACGCCGGAGAGCGGCCCGCGCAAATGGAGCTACGACATCAACCGCTACCACTGGCCGGATTGGAGCCAGAGCCCCCAGATCCTCTGCAACCCCGGGCTGGCCGATCAGCGTCATTTCGATCCGACTCGGAACCCGGTACCGGAAGCCGCGGCGGTTCGCAGCGCCTATGAGCGCTATCAACCCATGTGGATGGTCGATGTACACAACCAGAACCCCGCCGTCGTACTCGACGATGCCGACCCCGAAGCCAATCGCCCCGGACGCCAGGTAACCGCCTCGATCGCCTGGCCAACCAACGCCGACGTCGCTGAAGAAGCGGTCGACCTGTCGAAGCAGATGGCCCTGGTAATGAAGAAACGCTCCATGGAAATCGGCCATATGGAGGTCACCAACTATTACTACCAGCGCCCGGACGGCAGCATTCGCCGTGGCGGCGGCGAGCCCGGCATTGCCCGCAACGCGTATGCGCTACTGGCCAGCGAGCGCTTGGCCAAGGGTGCCGAAGGACCGCTGGGCGGCAGCATCCTGATGGAAATAACCGGGCTCAACAGCCGCGGGCAAAAATCCATCGGCATGCTGCGCAACAACGTCAGGGAGATGCTCGAAGCACTGCTCGTGGCCAGCGCCGACGGCAGCCTGCTGACTGAGGATCCGGCCGAAGCGGAGCACTTGCTGCGCCCGGGCCAGGAAGTCGACGAGCCCTTGGACAATCCCCACGACGAGTAGCGAGAAACCAAAAAGCCCCGAATAGTTCGGGGCTTTTTCGTTCGTATCGGCGGGCGTCTTACATCTGCGTTTGCAGATAATTCTCCAAACCCATTTTATCGATCAACCCCAACTGGATTTCCAGCCAATAGGCATGATCCTCTTCGGTGTCCTTGAGCTGAACCAGCAGGATGTCGCGGGTCTGGTAATCCTGGTGCTGCTCGCACAGGGCAATGCCTTTGCTCAGCGCCGCGCGCACGTGATACTCCAGCGCCAGGTCGAGCTTGAGCATTTCCGGTACCGTCTGACCGAAGACGAACGCATCCGGAACCATATCCGGCGTGCCTTCGAGAAACAGGATGCGCTTGAGGATGGCGTCGGCGTGCTGGGTTTCCTCTTCCATTTCATGGTTGATCCGCTCATAGAGCTTGCCGAAGCCCCAATCCTCGTACAGACGCGAATGCACGAAATACTGATCGCGCGCCGCCAGCTCGCCTTTGAGCAGCATCTTCAGATAATCGATGACTTCTATATGGCCTTTCATGCCGGAATCCTTACTACCTACTACGGGACTCTCGAATGCTCCGCGCCCCGCCCTTCCGGGTCAAGCGAAAAGCGCAACGCCTCCGTGAACAGGAGGCGCTGCGAGAGCTGTCGATATCCCCGGACAGGAATCAGCCCAGGTCGAAGCGGTCGAGATTCATTACCTTGGTCCAGGCCGCGACGAAGTCGTGGATGAATTTCTCCTGCGCGTCCGCACAGGCATAGACCTCGGCCAACGCCCGCAACTGCGAATTCGAGCCGAACAACAAATCGACACGGGTGCCGGTCCACTTCGGCGCGCCCGTGCTACGGTCACGCCCTTCGAACACATCCTTGGCGTCCGATAGCGCCGTCCAGGTCGTGCGCATATCGAGTAGATTGACGAAGAAGTCATTGGTCAAAGCACCGGGGCGCTGGGTAAAGACGCCATGCGCGGCTTGTCCGACATGGTTACCCAATACCCGTAACCCGCCGACCAGCACCGTCATCTCAGGTGCCGTCAGACTCAACAACTGCGCCCGATCCACCAACAACTCCTCGGCCGGCACGCTGAAGCGGCCCTTGAGGTAGTTACGGAAACCATCGGCAATCGGCTCCAGCACCGTGAAGGCTTCGATATCGGTTTGCTCTTGCGAAGCATCCATACGACCAGGCGCAAAAGGCACGGTGACGGTATGGCCGGCATTCTTCGCCGCCAGCTCAACCCCCACACCGCCAGCCAGCACTATCAGGTCGGCGAGCGAAACCTTCTTGCCGCTCGACTGCGCGCCGTTGAACGTGGTTTGAATGCCCTCGAGCACCTTCAGCACCCGAGCCAACTGCACGGGCTGGTTCGCCTCCCAGTCCTTCTGCGGAGCCAAGCGGATACGTGCCCCGTTCGCACCGCCGCGCTTATCCGAGCTGCGGAAGGTAGAGGCCGAGGCCCAGGCAGTCGACACCAGCTCCGCCACCGACAGACCGGCCGCCAGGATCTTGCCCTTGAGTAACTCGATATCGCGCTCATCGATCAGCATATGATCGACTGCCGGAATCGGGTCCTGCCAGATCAGCTCCTGGGCCGGAACCTCCGGGCCGAGGTAACGGGCACGCGGGCCCATGTCGCGATGGGTCAGTTTGAACCAGGCGCGGGCAAATGCATCGGCGAACTGATCCGGGTTCTGCAAAAAGCGCCTGGAGATTTTTTCGTAGGCAGGATCCATACGTAGCGACAGATCCGTGGTCAACATAGTCGGCGCATGCCGCCTGGACAGGTCATGGGCGTCGGGAATGGTTCCGGCACCCGCGCCGCCCTTGGCAACCCATTGGTGCGCACCGGCCGGGCTTTTGCTCAGCTCCCACTCGTAGCCGAACAGGTTCTCGAAGAAGTTATTGCTCCACTGGGTCGGAGTCCTCGTCCAGGTCACTTCCAGGCCGCTGCTGATGGTATCGCCAGCGATACCGCTGCCAAAATTACTCTTCCAACCGAAACCTTGCGCCTCGATCTCACCGCCTTCCGGATCGACACCGACATGCGCGGCATCGCCAGCACCATGAGCCTTACCGAAGGTGTGGCCACCGGCGATCAGCGCAACCGTTTCCTCATCGTCCATCGCCATGCGCGCGAATGTCTCGCGGATATCCCGCGCGGCGGCGAGCGGGTCCGGATTGCCATTCGGGCCCTCCGGGTTGACGTAAATAAGCCCCACCTGCACCGCGGCGAGTGGATTCTCCAGCTCGCGATCGCCGGAGTAGCGCTTGTCCTCCAGCCAGGACTTCTCCAAACCCCAATAGATATGTTCCTCCGGCTCCCAGATATCCTGGCGGCCGCCGGCGAAACCGAAGGTCTTGAACCCCATCGACTCCAGCGCGACGTTGCCGGTGAGAATCATTAGATCGGCCCAGGAAATCTTCTGCCCGTACTTCTGCTTGATCGGCCAGAGCAGCCGGCGCGCCTTGTCCAGATTGACGTTGTCGGGCCAGCTGTTGAGCGGCGCGAAACGCTGACTGCCGGAACCCGCGCCGCCACGACCGTCACCCGTACGGTAGGTGCCGGCGCTGTGCCAGGCCATGCGAATGAACAGAGGACCGTAATGACCGAAATCGGCCGGCCACCAGTCCTGCGAATCCGTCATTAACGCCTGCAGATCCTGCTTCAACGCCGCCAAGTCGAGACTCTTGAAAGCTTCGGCGTAATTGAACCCCTCCCCCAGGGGATCGCCCAACTCGGAGTTTTGGTACAGCGGCTTCAGGTTCAGCTGATTCGGCCACCAATCGCGGTTCGAGTTGCCACTACCAGCGCTTTGCTTAAGGGCGCCACCGGAAAACGGGCATTTGCTTTCATTCGTCATGTCTTCTCTACCTTAGGTGGTTTGCATTCCATTACCCGCTCCCGTCTGGAGAACGAGTACTGATCAAGCGAAATCAATGGCTTATCGTCGTCACCAACTCCGGTGCAGTCCCCTGGACACGAGGCAAAGCGCCAGCAGGCGATGAGAGGAGAGTAGACCGTGACTTTTGCTAGAACCAATATATTGAACACAAGCGCCCAATAGCTTTTATCTTTTAAATAGACGATAAAAACCACCAACTGCCTGCCCCCCTTTTTCCAAGAAAAGACTTCGCAGGCGGTTGTAAATCTGGGCGAGGTAGCCGAGAGACGACGCAATAGGCAGAAGCAGAACCGGCGGGTAGATTCGACCGACTCAGCCAGACAGGCCGTTGCACGACAACAAAGGGATCGGACTTGGAGCAACCGACTCTGCGAGACGGCTTACCGATTGGTGCGGGAGAACTAGGGGTTCTACCCGGTAAGCCGATCGCATAGAAATTGGTTCGGCATAAAAACAAAAAACCGGGCCTAGGCCCGGTTTCTTATACAACCTACAACTTTACTCGGCGTCTACAGCTGCACCGGCGACCGGACGGTCAACCAGCTCAACATAAGCCATCGGAGCATTGTCGCCAGTGCGGAAGCCGCACTTGAGGATACGCAGGTAGCCGCCCTGACGGGTGGCGTAACGCTTGCCCAGGTCGTTGAACAACTTACCGACGATAGCTTTCGAACGAGTACGGTCGAAGGCCAGACGACGGTTGGCAACGCTGTCTTCTTTAGCCAGAGTGATCAGCGGCTCGGCAACGCGACGCAGCTCTTTGGCTTTCGGCAGAGTAGTTTTGATCAGCTCATGCTCGAACAGCGATACCGCCATGTTCTGGAACATGGCCTTGCGGTGTGCGCTGGTGCGGCTGAGGTGACGGCCACTTTTACGATGACGCATGGTTCAATTCCTTACCAAACTCACGTTCGGTGATGATGACGATCAGGCAGTCGCCTTGTCGTCTTTCTTCAGACTTGCCGGCGGCCAGTTGTCGAGGCGCATACCGAGGGACAAACCGCGAGAAGCCAGAACATCCTTGATTTCGGTCAGGGATTTCTTGCCCAGGTTCGGCGTTTTCAACAGTTCTACTTCGGTGCGCTGAATCAGATCGCCGATGTAGTAAATGTTCTCTGCCTTGAGGCAGTTGGCCGAACGTACGGTCAGCTCCAGGTCATCAACCGGACGCAGCAGGATCGGATCGATCTCGTCTTCCTGCTCGACTACCACTGGCTCACTGTCGCCTTTGAGGTCAACGAACGCAGCCAACTGCTGTTGCAGAATGGTTGCGGCACGACGGATAGCCTCTTCCGGGTCCAGGGTACCGTTGGTTTCCAGGTCGATAACCAGCTTGTCCAGGTTGGTACGCTGCTCGACGCGAGCGTTTTCAACCACGTAAGACACGCGACGCACCGGGCTGAACGAGGAATCGAGCTGCAAGCGACCAATGCTGCGGCTTTCATCTTCATCGCTCTGACGGGAGTCAGCTGGCTCATAGCCGCGACCACGAGCTACAGTGAGCTTCATGTTCAGCGCGCCATTGGAGGCCAGGTTCGCGATCACGTGGTCGCCGTTAACGATTTCAACATCGTGATCCAGCTGAATATCGGCAGCGGTAACTACACCCGAGCCCTTCTTCACCAGGTTCAGCGTCACTTCGTCGCGACCGTGCAATTTAATAGCCAGGCCTTTCAGGTTGAGCAGGATTTCAATGACGTCTTCCTGAACACCTTCGATGGCGCTGTACTCGTGGAGTACACCGTCAATCTCGGCCTCGACTACTGCACAGCCAGGCATGGAGGACAACAGGATGCGGCGCAGCGCGTTGCCCAGGGTATGGCCAAAGCCACGCTCGAGAGGCTCGAGGGTGATCTTGGCGCGGGTCGAACTGACCACCTGCACATCAATGTGACGGGGGGTCAGGAACTCATTTACCGAAATCTGCATGGATGCACCTATTTTCTAGCCCTTACTTGGAGTAGAGCTCGACAATCAGGCTTTCGTTGATGTCGGCGGAGAGATCACTGCGAACCGGTACGGCTTTGAATACGCCGGACTTTTTCTCAGTGTCTACATCTACCCATTCAACGCGGCCACGCTGGGCACACAGCTCAAGAGCTTGAACAATGCGCAGCTGATTCTTCGATTTCTCGCGTACTGCAACGACGTCGCCAGCTTTAACCTGGTAGGACGGCACGTTTACAGTCTTACCGTTAACGCTGATCGCTTTGTGCGAAACCAGCTGACGGGATTCGGCGCGGGTAGCACCGTAGCCCATGCGATAAACCACGTTATCCAGACGGCATTCGAGCAGTTGCAGCAGGTTCTCACCAGTAGCGCCTTTCTTACCGGCCGCTTCTTTGTAATAACCGCTGAATTGACGCTCAAGCACACCGTAGATACGACGAACTTTTTGCTTCTCACGCAGCTGGGTGCCGTAGTCGGACTGACGGCCACGGCGCTGGCCGTGGATACCTGGGGCTGCTTCGATGTTGCACTTCGATTCCAGCGCGCGAACGCCGCTTTTCAGGAAAAGATCTGTGCCTTCACGACGAGACAGTTTGCATTTGGGACCAATGTAACGAGCCATTTCTCACTGTCTCCTGATTACACGCGACGCTTCTTCGAAGGACGGCACCCGTTATGCGGGATAGGCGTCACATCGGTAATGCTGGCGATCTTGTAACCGCAGCCGTTCAAAGCACGGACAGCGGACTCACGACCCGGACCGGGACCCTTGACGTTGACGTCGAGGTTCTTCAGGCCGTATTCCAGCGCAGCTTGACCAGCACGTTCTGCAGCCACCTGGGCAGCGAACGGGGTGCTTTTACGCGAGCCGCGGAAACCCGAGCCACCGGAGGTGGCCCAGGACAGAGCGTTGCCCTGACGGTCAGTAATGGTCACGATTGTGTTATTGAAAGAAGCGTGGATGTGGGCGATGCCATCAACCACCGTCTTTTTGACTTTCTTACGAGTACGAGCAGCAGGTTTTGCCATGACTAGATTCCTGTCGATGCGCGAATGCGATTACTTGCGGATCGGCTTACGCGGGCCCTTACGGGTACGCGCGTTGGTCTTGGTACGCTGACCGCGAACCGGCAGACCACGACGATGACGCAGGCCGCGGTAGCAACCCAGGTCCATCAAGCGCTTGATTTTCATGTTCACTTCACGACGCAGGTCGCCTTCGGTATTCACCTTGGCAACTTCGCCACGCAGCTGCTCGATCTGCTCGTCAGAGAGATCTTTGATTTTTGCGGCCGGATTAACACCGGTAGCAGCACAGATTTTCTGTGCAGTGGTGCGACCAACACCGAAGATGTAGGTCAGCGAGATAACAGTGTGCTTGTTATCCGGAATGTTAACGCCTGCAATACGGGCCATTCAGTGGAACTCCAATTGACAGCTACCTACGCCCCGGAAGCCAAGAAATAGGGCGCGAGATATTAACGCTGTAGAAACAAATAATCAACCCGGCAGCGCACTAGCTGCCGGGCTTGTAACGCTTCGATCACACTCAGCCTTGGCGCTGTTTGTGACGCGGCTCTGCGCTGCAGATCACTCGCACGACACCTTCGCGGCGAATAATTTTGCAGTTACGGCACAGCTTTTTCACCGATGCACGAACTTTCATCACCAACTCCTCGAACCTTATGGACACTTCAGCGGAGCATGCCGCTGCCGTAGCCCTTCAGGTTGGCTTTCTTCATCAGGGATTCGTACTGGTGCGAAACGAGGTGCGATTGTACTTGCGACATAAAGTCCATCACAACCACTACCACGATCAGCAACGAAGTCCCGCCGAGATAGAACGGTACGTTGGCAGCCACCACCAGGAACTGGGGCAACAAGCATACGGCCGTCATGTACAAGGCACCGAACATGGTCAAGCGAGTCAGTACGCCATCGATATAGCGCGCCGATTGCTCACCCGGACGGATACCCGGAATAAAGGCACCGGACTTTTTCAGGTTTTCCGCTACGTCTTTCGGGTTGAACATCAAAGCTGTATAGAAGAAGCAGAAGAAAACGATCCCCGCACTAAACAGCAAAATATTCAACGGCTGACCAGGAGCGATTGCCTGCGAAATATCCTGCAACCAGCCCAGACCTTCGGACTGACCAAACCAGGAACCCAGCGAAGCCGGGAATAACAGAAGGCTGCTGGCGAAAATAGCCGGGATAACCCCCGCCATGTTCACCTTCAACGGCAAGTGGCTGGTCTGCGCAGCAAAAACCTTACGGCCCTGCTGACGCTTGGCGTAGTGCACCGCGATACGACGCTGGCCACGCTCAATGAACACCACGAAACCGATAATCGCTACTGCCAGCAAACCGATGGCGATCAGCGCGAAGATATTGATATCGCCCTGACGAGCAGACTCGAAAGACTGCCCGATCGCCGACGGCAGACCGGCTACGATGCCCGCAAAAATCAGCATCGAAATACCGTTGCCAACACCGCGCTCGGTGATCTGCTCGCCCAACCACATCATGAACATCGCGCCCGCCACAAAAGTGGTGACCGCAACGAAGTGGAAGCCGAAATCGACCGAGAACGCTACGCCCTGACTCGCCAAACCAACGGACATGCCGATGGCCTGAACGAATGCCAGCACGAGGGTGCCGTAGCGGGTGTATTGGCTGATCTTACGACGACCAGCCTCACCTTCCTTCTTCAACTGCTCCAGCTGCGGGCTGACAGCGGTCATGAGCTGCATGATGATCGACGCCGAAATGTACGGCATGATCCCCAACGCAAAAATACTCATCCGCTCCAGCGCGCCGCCGGAAAACATGTTGAACAAGCTAAGTATGGTCCCCTCATTCTGCCGAAACAGGTCCGCCAACCGGTCCGGGTTTATGCCTGGAACTGGGATGTGTGCGCCAATGCGATAGACGACGATCGCCATGAGCAGAAAGCGCAGACGAGCCCAGAGCTCGGATAACCCGCCATTGCTGAGCGCTGAGAGAGCACCTTGCTTAGCCATTTATTCCTCGAACTTACCGCCAGCTGCTTCGATAGCCGCGCGCGCACCCTTGGTGGCGGCGATACCTTTAAGGGTGACCGCCTGAGTAACCTCGCCGGACAGCATGACTTTCACACGCTGGACGTTTTGGTTGATCAGGTTGGCATCCTTCAGCGACTGCAGAGTAACGATGCCGCCTTCGATCTTGTTCAGCTCGGAGGTACGCACTTCAGCGCGATCCATAGCCTTCAAGGAGACGAAGCCGAATTTGGGCAGACGACGGTGCAGAGGCTGCTGGCCGCCTTCGAAACCCGGAGCAATGGTGCCACCGGAGCGCGAGGTCTGACCTTTGTGGCCGCGGCCACCAGTCTTACCCAAACCGCTACCGATACCACGGCCCGGACGGTGCTTCTCGCGACGGGAACCCGGCGCAGGACTCAAATCGTTCAGGTACATGTCTTAACCCTCCACACGGAGAAGGTAGTAAGCCTTGTTGATCATGCCGCGATTTTCCGGGGTATCCAGAACTTCGACGGTGTGATTGATGCGACGCAGGCCGAGACCCTTGACGCAGGCTTTGTGATTGGCCAGGCGGCCGTTCACGCTTTTGATCAGCGTGACTTTGACGGTATTAGCCATGGTTAGAGAATCTCCTCGACGCTCTTGCCACGCTTAGCCGCAACCGAATCCGGAGACTGCATAGCCTTCAGACCTTTGAAAGTGGCATGCACCACGTTCACAGGGTTGGTCGAGCCGTAGCACTTGGCCAGAACGTTCTGCACACCAGCCACTTCCAACACGGCACGCATGGCGCCGCCGGCGATGATACCGGTACCTTCGGAAGCCGGCTGCATGTACACCTTGGAGGCGCCATGGGCAGACTTCATCGCGTATTGCAGAGTGGTGCCGTTCAGATCCACCTGGATCATGTTGCGACGCGCAGCTTCCATCGCTTTCTGGATGGCAGCAGGCACTTCACGAGACTTGCCGCGGCCGAAACCGACGCGGCCCTTACCATCACCCACCACGGTCAATGCGGTGAAAGTGAAGATACGGCCACCCTTTACGGTTTTGGCAACACGGTTAACCTGTACCAGCTTCTCGATATAGCCTTCGTCGCGCTTTTGGTCGTTATTTGCCATAACTTAGAACTCCAGCCCGCCTTCACGAGCAGCATCAGCCAGCGCCTTGACGCGGCCGTGGTACTTGAAGCCAGAACGGTCGAATGCAACCTGAGTCACACCAGCGGCTTTCGCACGCTCGGCAACCAGCTCGCCAACTTTCTTGGCTGCGTCGACGTTGCCGGTGGCGCCGTCACGCAATGCTTTGTCCAAGGTCGAGGCGCTGGCCAGAACCTTGCTGCCGTCGGCCGAGATGACCTGGGCATAGATGTGCTGCGAAGAGCGATACACGCACAGACGCACGGCTTCGAGCTCGTGCATTTTCAGGCGTGCTTTGCGAGCGCGACGCAGTCGAGTAACTTTTTTGTCGGTCATTTGCTATGCCCTACTTCTTCTTGGCTTCTTTACGGCGGACGACTTCGTCAGCGTAACGAACACCTTTGCCCTTGTAAGGTTCAGGACGACGGAAGTCACGAATCTCCGCAGCGACCTGACCAACCAGTTGTTTGTCGACACCCTTGATCAGGATCTCGGTCTGGTTCGGGGTTTCGGCAACCACACCTTCCGGCAACTCATAGTCGATCGGATGGGAGAAGCCGAGAGCGAGGTTCAGCACCTGACCTTTGGCTTGAGCCTTGTAACCAACGCCAACCAGCTGCAGCTTACGCTCGAAGCCAGCGCTAACACCGATCACCATGTTGTTGACCAGCGCGCGAGTGGTACCGGCCATTGCGCGAGTCTGCTGATCGCCATTGCGAGCAGCGAAACGCAGCTCACCGGCTTCCTGCAGGACTTCAACGGACGAGTGAACGTTCAGTTCGAGAGTACCCTTGGCACCCTTCACCGAGAGTTGCTGACCGGCGAGTTTGACTTCAACGCCAGCAGGCAACACAACGGGGTTCTTAGCAACGCGAGACATGCTTATCCCCCCTTAGAACACTGTGCAAAGCACTTCGCCGCCGACACCGGCAGCGCGCGCAGCGCGGTCCGTCATCACACCCTTGTTGGTGGAGACGATGGATACACCGAGACCGCCACGAACTTTCGGCAGATCATCGACGGATTTGTACTGGCGAAGGCCGGGACGGCTCACGCGCTTCACTTCTTCGATAACCGGACGGCCTTCGAAGTACTTCAGCTCGATGGACAGCTGCGGCTTTGCTTCGCCGCTGATCTGATAACCCGCAATATAACCTTCGTCTTTCAAAACTTTGGCTACAGCCACCTTCAACGTGGAAGACGGCATGCTTACGACGGACTTTTCAGCCATCTGGGCATTACGGATACGAGTTAGCATGTCCGCTAACGGGTCCTGCATACTCATGGGCTAGACGCTCCTGATACAAAAAGAATTAGCCTTACGGCTAGAGTCACCGAACGCGGGGATTTAACCCAGGCTCAGGCGAGCCGGACATTCTAGAGACTGCTCAAAAATGAATCAAGCCCCAAAGGGGCTTGATTCACACAAAGACAAAGCCGGCACTAGGCCGGCTTCGTTTTTACCAGCTGGCTTTCACCAGGCCTGGTACATCACCACGCATTGCAGCTTCACGCAGCTTGATACGCGACAGACCGAACTTGCGATAAACGCCGTGCGGACGACCGGTAATGCGGCAACGGTTGCGCAGGCGCGAGGCACTGGCATCGCGCGGCTGCTTCTGCAGTGCGATCTGGGCTTCCCAACGCGCTTCCGGACTGGCGTTCGGATTGGCGATAGTAGCTTTCAGCTCAGCGCGCTTCTTAGCGAACTTAGCTACCGTTTGCTGACGCTTCAGCTCACGGTTTCTCATGCTCATTTTGGCCATGTTCCTACTCCAATCAGTTGCGGAACGGGAATTTGAAAGCACGCAGCAAAGCGCGACCTTCGTCATCCGTACGGGCAGTGGTGGTCAGGGTAATGTCCAGACCGCGCAGGGCATCGATCTTGTCGTAGTCGATTTCCGGGAAAATGATCTGCTCTTTCACGCCCATGCTGTAGTTGCCACGACCATCGAAGGACTTGGCATTCAGGCCGCGGAAGTCGCGGACCCGAGGCAGGGAGATCGACAGCAGACGATCCAGGAATTCGTACATACGCTCACGGCGCAGGGTTACCTTGACGCCAATCGGCCAACCTTCACGAACCTTGAAGCCTGCAATCGACTTACGGGCATGAGTCACTACGACTTTCTGACCGGTGATCTTTTCCAGGTCGGCAACAGCGTGCTCGATGACTTTCTTGTCGCCGATCGCTTCGCCCAGGCCCATGTTCAGGGTGATCTTGGTGATGCGCGGAACTTCCATCACGTTCGCCAGCTTAAGTTCTTCCTTAAGCTTGGGCGCGATTTCTTTCCGGTAAATCTCTTTTAGTCGTGCCATGGTCTTCTACCTAGCAGTGTTCAAGCATCAACCGCTTTTTGGGTCGACTTGAAGACACGAATTTTTTTACCCTCTTCAACTTTGAAACCAACGCGGTCAGCCTTGTTGGTTTCGCCATTGAAAATGGCCACGTTAGAAGCGTGCAGAGGCGCCTCTTTCTCGACGATACCGCCCTGAACGCCCGACATCGGGTTCGGCTTGGTATGGCGCTTCACCAGGTTGATCCCACCAACGACCAAACGGTCGTCAGCGAGAACCTTGAGCACCTTGCCACGCTTACCTTTGTCTTTGCCGGCGATCACGATGATCTCGTCGTCACGACGAATCTTTTGCATGTCGGATCTCCTTAGAGCACTTCAGGGGCGAGCGAGACGATCTTCATGAACTTCTCAGAGCGAAGTTCACGAGTCACTGGCCCAAAAATACGGGTGCCGATCGGCTCTTGCTTGTTGTTCAGCAGAACAGCAGCGTTGCCATCGAAGCGAATGATCGAGCCGTCTGGGCGACGAACGCCGTGACGCGTGCGGACCACTACAGCGGTCATCACTTGGCCTTTCTTCACTTTACCGCGCGGAATCGCTTCCTTGACGGTCACCTTGATGATGTCGCCGATGCCAGCGTAGCGGCGATGCGAGCCACCCAGCACCTTGATGCACATAACGCGACGAGCACCGCTGTTGTCAGCGACGTCGAGCATGGATTGAGTCTGAATCATATAATTTCTCCGACCCTTAGCCCTTAGACTTCCACTGCGCGTTCGAGAACTTCAACCAGCGCCCAAGACTTGGTCTTGGCAACGGGACGGGTCTCACGAATGGAAACCTTGTCGCCGATGTGGCACTGATTGTTTTCGTCGTGCGCGTGCAGCTTGGTCGAACGCTTGACATATTTGCCGTAGATCGGGTGCTTAACGCGACGCTCGATCAATACGGTGATGGTCTTGTCCATCTTGTCGCTGACGACACGGCCGGTCAGCGTACGGACTGTTTTTTCGGCTTCAGCCATGATCACTTACCTGCCTGCTGGTTGAGCACAGTTTTCACACGAGCGATGTCGCGCTTAACTTGCGAGAGCAGGTGAGACTGCCCCAACTGGCCAGTTGCTTTCTGCATACGCAGATTGAACTGGTCGCGCAGCAGGCCGAGCAGTTGCTCGTTCAGCTGCTGTGCTGATTTTTCACGAAGTTCATTCGCCTTCATCACATCACCGTCCGCTTAACAAAAGTGGTGGCGAGCGGCAGCTTTGCAGCAGCCAGGGCGAAAGCCTCACGCGCCAACTCTTCGGAAACGCCTTCGATCTCGTACAGGACTTTGCCTGGCTGGATCTGGGCTACCCAATATTCAACGCCACCCTTACCTTTACCCATCCGCACTTCGAGAGGCTTCTTGGTAACCGGCTTATCGGGGAACACGCGAATCCAGATTTTCCCGCCACGCTTTACGTGACGAGTCAGAGCACGACGAGCGGACTCGATCTGACGGGCGGTGAGACGACCGCGGGCAACAGACTTCAGCGCGAACTCGCCGAAGCTGACTTTGCTACCGCGCTGAGCCAGACCACGGTTGTGGCCGGTCATCTGCTTACGGAACTTCGTACGCTTTGGTTGCAACATTTGGCGTACCCCTTACTTAGCAGCTTTTTTACGAGGCGCGGGTGCTTGCGGCTTCAGTTCTTCATGGCGACCACCAATTACTTCGCCTTTGAAGATCCAAACCTTGACACCGATCACACCATAAGTGGTGTGCGCTTCGTACGTGGCATAGTCGATATCGGCACGCAGGGTGTGCAATGGCACACGACCTTCGCGATACCATTCGGTACGGGCAATTTCAGCACCGCCGAGACGACCGCTCACTTGGATTTTGATGCCCTTGGCACCAATACGCATGGCGTTCTGTACAGCGCGCTTCATGGCGCGACGGAACATCACACGACGCTCCAGCTGCTGAGCTACGCTCTGCGCAACCAGCATACCGTCGAGTTCCGGCTTGCGGATCTCTTCGATGTTGATGTGCACAGGCACACCCATTTGCTTGGTCAGGTCCTGACGCAGCTTCTCAACATCTTCACCTTTCTTGCCGATCACGATGCCGGGACGAGCGGTGTGGATGGTGATGCGTGCGGTTTGAGCCGGACGAGCAATGTCGATACGGCTTACGGACGCGCTTTTTAATTTGTCTTGGAGATACTCACGCACCTTCAGATCAGCGAACAAATAGTCCGCATAAGTCCGACCGTCTGCGTACCAGACGGAGGTGTGCTCCTTGACGATTCCCAGGCGAATGCCAATGGGATGTACTTTCTGACCCATCTGATCGACTCCGTTACTTGTCCGCAACCTTGACAGTGATATGGCAAGACCGCTTGACGATGCGATCAGCGCGGCCTTTGGCACGCGGCATGATGCGCTTCAGCGAACGCCCTTCGTTGACGAAAACGGTGCTGACCTTCAGGTCATCAACATCTGCGCCTTCGTTGTGCTCGGCGTTGGCTACAGCCGACTCCAGCACTTTCTTCATGATTTCCGCGGCTTTCTTACTGCTAAAAGCCAGCAGGTTGAGCGCTTCGCCCACCTTCTTCCCGCGGATCTGGTCGGCGACCAAGCGGGCTTTCTGGGCGGAGATTCGAGCGCCCGACAACTTAGCGGCTACTTCCATTTCCTTACCCCTTAACGCTTGGCTTTCTTGTCAGCCACGTGCCCACGATAGGTACGAGTGCCGGCAAATTCGCCCAGTTTGTGGCCGACCATGTCTTCGTTCACAAGAACTGGGACATGTTGACGACCGTTATGCACAGCGATGGTCAGACCGACCATCTGCGGCAGGATCATGGAACGGCGCGACCAGGTTTTCACCGGCTTGCGATCGTTCTTTTCCATCGCCACTTCGATCTTCTTCAGTAGGTGAAGATCGATAAAAGGACCTTTTTTCAGAGAACGTGGCACTGTCGTATCCCTCTATTTACTTGCGACGACGGACGATCATGTTATCGGTGCGCTTGTTACCACGAGTCTTCGCGCCCTTAGTCGGGAAGCCCCATGGAGACACCGGATGACGACCACCAGAGGTACGACCTTCACCACCACCGTGTGGGTGGTCAACCGGGTTCATGGCAACACCACGAACGGTTGGGCGAACGCCACGCCAGCGCTTGGCACCGGCTTTACCCAGCGAACGCAGGCTGTGCTCGGAGTTCGAGACTTCGCCCAGGGTCGCACGGCACTCAGCCAGTACTTTACGCATTTCACCGGAACGCAGACGCAGGGTCACGTAGACGCCTTCACGCGCGATCAACTGGGCGGATGCGCCAGCGGAACGAGCGATCTGAGCACCTTTACCCGGCTTCAGTTCGATACCGTGAACAGTGCTACCAACTGGGATGTTACGCAGTTGCAGACTGTTGCCCGGCTTGATCGGAGCCATGATGCCAGCTACCAGCTGATCGCCTGCACTCACGCCTTTAGGGGCGATGATGTAGCGACGCTCGCCGTCTGCATACATCAGCAGAGCGATGTGTGCGGTACGGTTCGGATCGTATTCGATACGCTCGACAGTGGCTGGAATGCCATCTTTGTCGTTGCGACGGAAATCGACCAGACGGTAATGCTGCTTGTGGCCACCACCGATATGACGGGTGGTGATACGACCATTGTTGTTACGGCCGCCAGACTTCGACTTCTTCTCGAGCAGCGGTGCATAAGGAGCGCCTTTGTGCAGCTCCTGATTGACCACCTTGACCACAAAACGGCGGCCCGCGGAAGTCGGTTTGCATTTAACGATTGCCATGATGCACCCCTTCCTTACTCAGCACTGCTGGCGAAATCGAGATCTTGACCCGGCTGAAGGGAGATAACTGCCTTCTTCCAGTCGTTACGCTTGCCCAGACCGCGAGCGGTGCGCTTGCTCTTACCCAGAACGTTCTGAGTAGTGACACGCTCAACCTTCACGCTGAACAGGCTTTCGACGGCCTTCTTGATTTCCAGCTTGGTTGCATCGGTTGCAACCTTGAAAACGAACTGGCTTTTCTTGTCAGCCAGAACCGTGGCCTTCTCGGAGACGTGCGGGCCAAGCAGCACTTTAAATACGCGTTCCTGGTTCATCCCAGCAGCTCCTCGAATTTCTTCACGGCAGAAACGGTGACCAGCACCTTCTCGTACGCGATCAGACTGACCGGATCGGAACCCTGCACGTCACGGACATCGACATGCGGCAGGTTACGAGCAGCCAGGTACAGATTCTCATCGATAGCATCGGACACGATCAGCACATCGGTCAGACCCATGCCATTCAGCTTGCCCAACAGTTCTTTGGTCTTCGGAGCTTCAACGCTGAAGTCTTCAACCACGACCAGACGATCAGTACGAACCAGCTCAGCAAGAATCGAACGCAGTGCAGCGCGATACATTTTCTTGTTCAGCTTTTGATCGTGATTCTGCGGACGGGCCGCAAAGGTCACACCACCGCCACGCCAGATCGGACCACGAGTGGTACCGGCACGAGCGCGGCCAGTACCCTTCTGACGCCAAGGGCGCTTACCGCCACCGGATACATCGGAACGAGTCTTCTGCTGCTTGCTGCCCTGACGGCCGCCGGCCATGTAGGCCACAACTGCTTGGTGAACCAGGGTCTCGTTGTAATCGCCACCGAAGGTCGCTTCGGACACTTCGATCGCTTGAGCGCCATTTACATTTAATTGCATGTCAGCTTCCCCTTAACCGCGAGCCTTGGCTGCCGGACGTACAACCAGGTTGCCGCCAGTAGCGCCAGGAACGGCACCCTTGACCAACAGCAGGTTGCGTTCAGCATCGACGCGCACTACTTCCAGGGACTGCACAGTCACGCGCTCAGCACCCATGTGACCGGACATTTTCTTGCCCTTGAAGACGCGACCCGGAGTCTGGCACTGGCCAATGGAACCCGGAACACGGTGGGACACGGAGTTACCGTGAGTGTTGTCTTGGCCGCGGAAATTCCAACGCTTGATGGTACCGGCGAAGCCTTTACCTTTGGACTGACCGGTGACATCCACCAGTTGACCAGCTTGGAAAATTTCAGCGTTGATCAGATCGCCGGCCTGGTACTCGCCTTCTTCAAGACGGAATTCCATAACGGTACGACCTGCCGCGACGTTCGCCTTAGCGAAGTGACCGGCCTGAGCCTTGCTGACACGAGAAACGCGACGCTCGCCAACAGTGACCTGCACTGCGCGATAGCCATCGGACTCTTCAGTTTTGAACTGGGTGACGCGATTCGGCTCGATCTCGATGACCGTAACCGGAATGGAGACACCTTCTTCGGTGAAAATGCGGGTCATGCCGCACTTACGACCGACTACACCAATAGTCATGTTGTAACCTCATGAGTGTACGGGGCTTTCACCCGCTATGGCCGCCCATTTCAGAGCGTTACACGACTAAAACCCCAAGGTTTTAGCCGAGGCTGATCTGCACTTCCACGCCAGCCGCAAGATCGAGCTTCATAAGAGCATCAACGGTTTTATCCGTTGGCTGGACGATGTCCAGAACACGCTTATGAGTACGGATCTCATACTGATCGCGCGCGTCTTTGTTGACGTGCGGAGAGGTCAGTACGGTGAACCGCTCTTTGCGGGTAGGCAGAGGAATCGGACCACGCACCTGAGCACCAGTACGTTTCGCGGTTTCCACGATTTCCTGGGTTGATTGATCGATCAGGCGATGGTCAAAAGCCTTCAACCGAATACGGATTTGTTGGTTTTGCATTTTGACCTCAGATTCCAAGCTGCTATTCCCAACGGACGCACTACGCCCGTTAAAAGGAGGCGTGATTCTATAGACGCCTCCCCAGGGTGTCAACCCAATAAAAAAGCCCCCGCAAAGCGGGGGCTTTTTATGAATCAGACCAGCCGATTACTCGACGATCTTGGCAACCACGCCAGCACCAACGGTACGACCACCTTCGCGAATCGCGAAGCGCAGGCCGTCTTCCATGGCGATCGGCTTGATCAGGGTGACAACCATTTTCACGTTGTCGCCCGGCATTACCATTTCAACGCCTTCCGGCAGTTCGCACGAACCGGTTACGTCAGTGGTACGGAAGTAGAACTGCGGACGGTAGCCCTTGAAGAACGGGGTGTGACGACCACCTTCTTCTTTGGACAGAACGTACACTTCAGCTTCGAACTTGGTGTGCGGCTTGATGGTGCCCGGCTTGGCCAGAACCTGACCACGCTCTACGTCGTCACGCTTGGTGCCGCGCAGCAGGACGCCACAGTTCTCACCAGCACGACCTTCGTCGAGCAGCTTGCGGAACATTTCAACACCGGTACAGGTGGTCTTGGTGGTGTCACGCAGACCAACGATCTCGATTTCTTCCTGGATCTTGACGATACCGCGCTCTACACGACCGGTAACTACAGTACCGCGGCCGGAGATCGAGAATACGTCTTCGATCGGCATCAGGAACGGCTTGTCGATCGCACGAACCGGCTCAGGGATGTAGGTATCCAGAGTCTCGACCAGCTTCTTGACGGCAGTGGTGCCCATCTCGTTGTCGTCTTGACCGTTCAGAGCCATCAGCGCGGAGCCGATGATGATCGGCGTGTCGTCGCCCGGGAAATCGTAAGTGCTGAGCAGGTCGCGCACTTCCATTTCCACCAGCTCCAGCAGCTCGGCGTCGTCAACCATGTCGGCCTTGTTCAGGAACACGACGATGTACGGAACACCTACCTGACGGGACAGCAGGATGTGCTCGCGAGTCTGCGGCATCGGGCCGTCGGCAGCGGAGCAAACCAGGATAGCGCCGTCCATCTGGGCAGCACCGGTGATCATGTTCTTCACGTAGTCGGCGTGACCCGGGCAGTCAACGTGCGCGTAGTGACGAATGTTGGAGTCGTACTCTACGTGGGCAGTGTTGATGGTGATACCACGAGCCTTCTCTTCCGGGGCGCTGTCGATCTTGTCGAAGTCAACGCGAGCGGAACCGAATACTTCGGAGCACACACGAGTCAGAGCAGCGGTCAGAGTGGTTTTACCGTGGTCAACGTGACCGATGGTGCCGACGTTGACGTGCGGTTTATTACGTTCAAATTTTTCTTTAGCCACGACAGTGAACCTCTTGCCTAAAGGGGCGGATTAGCCTTGTTTTTTAACGAGTGCTTCGACGATGTTCGACGGAGCTTCGGAGTATTTGGAGAATTCCATGGAGTAGCTCGCGCGACCCTGGGACATGGAACGAACGTCGGTCGCATAACCGAACATCTCACCCAGCGGAACTTCGGCACGGATAACCTTGCCGGACACTGTGTCTTCCATCCCCTGAATCAGACCACGACGACGGTTCAGGTCACCCATCACGTCACCCATGTAGTCCTCAGGTGTTACAACTTCTACCTTCATGATCGGCTCAAGCACTACACCGCCGCCCTTCTGGGCCAGTTGCTTGGTCGCCATGGAAGCAGCCACCTTGAACGCCATCTCGTTGGAGTCGACGTCGTGGTAGGAGCCGTCGAAGACGGTAGCCTTCAGGCCGATGAGCGGATAGCCGGCAACAACACCGTTCTTCATCTGCTCCTCGATACCCTTCTGGATCGCAGGAATGTATTCCTTCGGCACCACACCACCAACCACTTCGTTGGTGAACTGCAGACCTTCAACACCCTCTTCTGCCGGGGAGAAGCGGATCCAGCAGTGACCGAACTGACCACGACCACCGGACTGACGAACGAATTTGCCTTCGATCTCGCAGTTCTTGGTGATCTTCTCGCGGTAGGAAACCTGCGGCTTACCGATGTTGGCCTCGACGTTGAACTCGCGCTTCATGCGGTCAACGAGGATGTCCAGGTGCAGCTCGCCCATACCGGAAATAATGGTCTGGCCGGTTTCTTCATCGGTCTTGACGCGGAAAGACGGGTCTTCCTGGGCCAGCTTGCCCAGCGCGATACCCATTTTTTCCTGGTCATCCTTAGTCTTCGGCTCAACGGCAACCGAGATAACCGGCTCCGGGAAGTCCATGCGAACCAGGATAATCGGCTTCTCTTGCGAGCACAGGGTGTCACCGGTGGTGACGTCCTTCATACCGATCAGAGCAGCGATGTCGCCAGCGCGGCACTCTTTGATCTCTTCGCGGCTGTTGGCGTGCATCTGCACCATACGACCAACGCGCTCTTTCTTGCCTTTAACCGAGTTCAGAACGCCGTCGCCGGAGCTCAGTACACCCGAGTAAACGCGAGCGAACGTCAGAGTACCAACGAAGGGGTCGGTGGCAATCTTGAACGCCAGAGCAGAGAACGGCTCGTCGTCGCTTGCGTGACGCTCCATCTCGACAGTTTCGTCGTCGACATCGGAACCCTTGATCGCCGGGATATCCACGGGAGCCGGGAGATAATCGATAACAGCGTCGAGAACCAGAGGCACGCCCTTGTTCTTGAACGAAGAACCGCAGACAGCCAGAACGATCTCACCAGCGATGGTGCGCTGACGCAGTGCGCCTTTGATTTCAGCAATGGTCAGCTCTTCGCCTTCCAGGTACTTGTTCATCAGCTCTTCGTTGGCTTCGGCTGCTGCCTCGACCATGTTGCTGCGCCACTCTTCGGCCAACTCCTGCAGTTCTGCCGGAATGGCTTCGCGACGAGCAACCATGCCCTTGTCGGCATCGTCCCAGTAAACCGCTTCCATGTTGATCAGATCGATCTGACCCTGGAAGTTGTCTTCGGAACCGATGGCCAACTGGATCGGCACCGGGGTGTGACCCAGGCGCTGCTTGATCTGACCGATCACGCGCAGGAAGTTAGCGCCGGCGCGGTCCATCTTGTTTACGTAAACAAGACGCGGAACGCCGTACTTGTTGGCTTGACGCCATACGGTTTCCGACTGCGGCTCAACACCGGAGGTACCACAGAACACCACGACCGCGCCGTCGAGTACGCGCAGGGAGCGCTCTACTTCGATGGTGAAGTCAACGTGCCCGGGGGTATCGATGATGTTGAAGCGATGCTTAGGGAACTGCTTGGCAGAACCTTCCCAGAAAGCGGTAGTTGCAGCGGAGGTGATAGTGATACCACGCTCCTGCTCCTGCGCCATCCAGTCCATGGTCGCGGCACCGTCGTGCACTTCGCCCATCTTGTGGTTTACGCCTGTATAGAACAGGACACGCTCGGTGGTCGTGGTTTTACCCGCGTCCACGTGAGCCACGATACCGATGTTACGGTAACGGTTAATCGGTGTAGTACGAGCCATAAAGCCCTCGCAAATTTAGAAGCGCAAAAATTAGAAGCGGTAGTGCGAGAAAGCCTTGTTGGCTTCAGCCATGCGGTGCACGTCTTCACGCTTCTTAACTGCAGCACCTTTGCCTTCAGCGGCATCCAGCAACTCGCCAGCCAAGCGCAGAGCCATGGACTTCTCGCCACGCTTACGGGCGAAATCTACCAGCCAGCGCATGGCAAGAGCGTTACGACGGGACGGACGAACTTCGACCGGAACCTGGTAAGTAGCACCGCCTACACGGCGCGACTTCACTTCGACCAGCGGAGCGATGGCGTCGAGAGCTTTCTCGAAGATTTCCAGGGGATCGCTGTTCTTACGTTCTTTAACCTTCTCCAGCGCGCCATAAACGATACGCTCGGCAACGGCTTTCTTACCGCTTTCCATCACGTGGTTCATGAACTTGGCCAGGATCTGGCTTCCGTATTTTGGATCGTCAAGCACTTCGCGCTTGGCTGCTACACGACGTCTTGGCATTTGATAAGCCCTCAAACGGTCTTCAGGTTAGCCCGGGACTGCATCGCGAGGATGGCGCCCGACCTTACTCTTATCGACTCAGAAAAATAGAAAACTGCAATTCAGTGCAAGCGCCTATCACTTAGGACGCTTAGTACCGTACTTCGAGCGACCCTGGTTACGACCTTTAACGCCGGAAGTATCCAAAGAACCGCGCACGGTGTGATAACGAACACCCGGCAAGTCTTTTACACGGCCGCCACGGATCAGGACGACGCTGTGCTCTTGCAGGTTGTGGCCTTCACCACCGATGTACGAGGAAACCTCGAAACCGTTGGTCAGACGCACACGGCAAACTTTACGCAATGCCGAGTTAGGTTTTTTCGGCGTAGTGGTATACACGCGAGTGCATACGCCACGACGTTGCGGGCAGTTCTGCAGCGCAGGCACGTCGGATTTCTCGACGATACGCTTACGCGGCTGACGTACCAGCTGGTTGATAGTTGCCATCTACTAGCTCCACTGTTGTCTTGCGACACTATTTATTTTCAACAAACGCAAAAAATGGCAGAGCATTCGCCCTGCCAAATTTAGGGGTGCATGAGTCTAATGAGACTCACGCCCCCAGTCAAGGCAAAGCCCCGCTGGCGAACCCGCGGGGCCTCGACTCAATTACCGCTGGAGTTCAACGCTTCGGTCAGTGCGGCTTCCACTTCACTGGCGCTGACACGTACCGGCTGAGCGGCATCACGCTTACGCTTGCGCTCGCTGTGATAAGCCAGACCGGTACCGGCCGGGATCAAGCGACCCACGACCACGTTTTCTTTCAGGCCGCGCAGGAAGTCACGCTTGCCGGTAACCGCCGCTTCAGTCAGTACGCGGGTGGTTTCCTGGAAGGAAGCCGCCGAGATGAACGATTCGGTGGACAACGACGCCTTGGTGATACCCAGCAACACACGGGTGTACTTGGCGATGAACTTGTCTTCGGCCGCCAGACGCTCGTTCTCACCCAGTACCGCGGTCAACTCCATCTGGTCGCCCTTGATGAAGGAGGAGTCACCCGACTCAGTCACTTCGACCTTACGCAGCATCTGCCGCAGAATGGTTTCGATGTGCTTGTCGTTGATCTTCACGCCCTGCAAGCGATAAACGTCCTGGATCTCGTTGACGATGTACTTGGCCAGCGCGCTGACACCCAGCAAACGCAGGATATCGTGCGGATCGCTCGGGCCGTCGGAGATGACTTCGCCCTTGTTCACCTGCTCGCCTTCGAACACGTTGAGGTGGCGCCACTTCGGAATCAGCTCTTCGTACGGATCGCTGCCATCGGTCGGAGTGATGACCAAACGACGCTTGCCCTTGGTTTCCTTACCGAAGGAGATGGTGCCGCTGATTTCCGCCAGGATCGAGGCTTCTTTCGGACGACGGGCTTCGAACAAGTCGGCAACACGCGGCAGACCACCGGTGATGTCGCGGGTCTTCGAGGTCTCTTGCGGGATACGGGCGATAACGTCGCCCACGCCCACCTGAGCACCGTTCGCCACACCCACCAGAGCGTTCGCCGGCAGGAAGTACTGGGCCGGTACGTCGGTACCTGGCAGCAGCAGATCCTTGCCGTCTTCGCCCACCATCTTCACCGCAGGACGAATTTCCTTGCCGGCGGCCGGACGATCTTTCGGATCCAGCACTTCGATGTTGGTCAGACCGGTCAGTTCGTCGGTCTGGCGCTTGATGGTGATGCCTTCTTCCATGCCCACATAGGTCACGGTACCTTTCATCTCAGTGACGATCGGGTGAGTGTGCGGATCCCACTTGGCGACGATTGCGCCGGCATCCACTTTGTCGCCTTCCTTCACGGAGATCACGGCACCGTAAGGCAGCTTGTAGCGCTCGCGCTCGCGGCCGAACTCGTCGGCAATCGCCAGCTCGCCTGAACGCGATACCGCGACCAGGTTGCCATCGAGGCGTTCGACGTGCTTGAGGTTGTGCAGACGAACCGCACCGCCGTTCTTCACTTGTACGCTGTCCGCGGCGGAGGTCCGGCTGGCGGCACCACCGATGTGGAACGTACGCATGGTCAGCTGGGTACCCGGCTCACCGATCGACTGGGCGGCGATAACGCCGACCGCTTCGCCGATGTTGATCTGGTGACCACGAGCCAGGTCGCGACCGTAGCACTTGGCGCAGATGCCATAACGGGTTTCGCAACTGATCGGCGAACGTACGATTACTTCGTCGACGCTGTTCAGCTCGATGAACTCGACCCACTGCTCGTCCACCAGCGTACCGGCCGGAACGATGACCTCGTCGGTGCCGGGCTTGAATACGTCACGGGCAATCACTCGACCCAGAACGCGCTCACCCAGCGGCTCGACCACGTCGCCGCCTTCAATGTGCGGCGTCATCAGCAAGCCGTGCTCGGTACCGCAATCGATCGCGGTCACCACCAGATCCTGGGCCACGTCGACCAGACGACGGGTCAGGTAACCGGAGTTCGCAGTCTTCAACGCGGTATCCGCAAGACCCTTACGAGCGCCGTGAGTGGAGATGAAGTACTGCAGAACCGACAGACCTTCGCGGAAGTTCGCGGTGATCGGCGTTTCGATGATCGAGCCGTCCGGCTTGGCCATCAGACCGCGCATACCGGCGAGCTGACGGATCTGCGCAGCAGAACCCCGCGCACCGGAGTCGGCCATCATGTACATGGAGTTGAAGGACTCCTGATCGACTTCTTCGCCATGGCGGTCGACGACCTTCTCTTTCGAGAGGTTGCCCATCATCGCCTTGGACACTTCGTCGTTGGCCTTGGACCAAAGGTCGATCACCTTGTTGTACTTCTCGCCCTGGGTTACCAGGCCGGAGGCGTACTGCGATTCGATCTCCTTCACTTCCTCGGTGGCGGCGTCGATGATCCGCGCCTTCTCATCCGGGATGACAAAGTCGTTCACGCCGATCGACACACCGGAGATAGTCGAATAGGCGAAACCGGTGTACATCAACTGGTCGGCGAAGATCACGGTGTCCTTCAAGCCAACGGTGCGGTAGCACTGGTTGATCAGCTTGGAGATCGCCTTCTTCTTCATCGGCTGGTTGACCACGTCGTACGGCAGGCCTTCAGGCACGACCTGGAACAGCAGCGCACGGCCGACGGTGGTGTCGACGATACGGGTGTTCTTGGTAATGGTGCCGTCCTTTTCCTTGACGACCTCATTGATCCGCACCTTGACTTTGGCATGCAGCGAAGCTTCGCCGCCACGGAACACCCGGTCGACTTCCTGCAGGTCGGCGAATACGCGGCCTTCGCCCTTAGCGTTGATCGCTTCGCGGGTCATGTAGTACAGCCCCAGTACCACGTCCTGCGACGGCACGATGATCGGCTCGCCGTTGGCCGGCGAGAGGATGTTGTTGGTCGACATCATCAGCGCACGGGCTTCGAGCTGGGCTTCCAGGGTCAGCGGTACGTGCACGGCCATCTGGTCGCCGTCGAAGTCGGCGTTGTACGCGGCGCAGACCAGCGGGTGCAGCTGGATCGCTTTACCTTCGATCAGTACCGGCTCGAACGCCTGGATACCCAGACGGTGCAGGGTCGGTGCGCGGTTGAGCAGCACGGGGTGTTCGCGAATCACTTCGGCGAGCACGTCCCACACCTCTGGCAGCTCGCGCTCGACCATCTTCTTCGCGGCTTTGATGGTGGTCGCAAGGCCACGCATTTCCAGCTTGCCGAAAATGAACGGCTTGAACAGCTCGAGGGCCATCTTCTTCGGCAGACCGCACTGGTGCAGACGCAGGGTCGGGCCCACGGTAATAACCGAACGACCGGAGTAGTCCACGCGCTTACCGAGCAGGTTCTGACGGAAACGACCTTGCTTACCCTTGATCATGTCAGCCAAGGACTTCAGCGGACGCTTGTTCGAGCCAGTGATGGCGCGACCGCGACGACCGTTGTCGAGCAGGGCGTCGACCGCTTCCTGCAGCATGCGCTTTTCGTTGCGCACGATGATGTCCGGCGCGGACAGATCGAGCAGGCGCTTGAGGCGGTTGTTACGGTTGATCACGCGGCGATACAGATCGTTGAGATCCGAAGTCGCGAAGCGGCCACCGTCGAGCGGAACCAGCGGACGCAGGTCTGGCGGCAGCACCGGCAGAACGGTCAACACCATCCACTCAGGCAGGTTGCCCGAACCGAGGAAGGCTTCCATCAGCTTCAGGCGCTTGGACAGCTTCTTGATCTTGGTTTCCGAGTTGGTTTGCGGAATTTCTTCGCGCAGACGGCCAATCTCGTGCTCCAGGTCGATCGCGTGCAGCAGTTCACGGACCGCTTCGGCACCCATGCGGGCGTCGAAGTCGTCACCGAACTCTTCGAGGGCTTCGAAGTACTGCTCGTCGTTCAGCAGCTGGCCTTTTTCCAGGGTGGTCATGCCCGGATCGATAACGACATAGCTCTCGAAATAGAGAACGCGCTCGATATCACGCAGGGTCATGTCCATCAGCAAGCCGATACGGCTCGGCAGCGACTTCAGGAACCAGATGTGGGCAACTGGCGAAGCCAGTTCGATGTGCGCCATGCGCTCACGACGAACCTTGGCCAGTGCAACTTCCACGCCGCACTTCTCGCAGATCACGCCGCGATGCTTCAAGCGCTTGTACTTACCGCACAGGCACTCGTAATCCTTTACCGGGCCAAAGATTTTGGCGCAGAACAGGCCGTCACGCTCAGGCTTGAACGTACGGTAGTTGATGGTTTCCGGCTTTTTAACTTCACCGAACGACCACGAACGGATCATCTCAGGCGAGGCCAATCCGATACGGATGGCGTCGAACTCTTCGACTTGACCCTGGTTTTTCAGCAAATTCAGTAGGTCTTTCAAGGCCTTTCCTCCTGGCGGAGCAGAGAGCGGGCTGTGCAGCCCCGCTCTCGATTCGCGTCACGTGTTATTCGGTTTCCAGATCGATGTCGATACCCAGCGAACGGATCTCTTTGATCAGTACGTTGAAGGACTCGGGCATGCCCGGCTCCATACGGTGATCACCGTCCACGATGTTTTTGTACATCTTGGTACGGCCGTTCACATCGTCCGACTTCACGGTCAGCATTTCCTGCAGGGTGTAGGCGGCGCCGTAGGCTTCCAGTGCCCAGACCTCCATCTCACCGAAGCGCTGACCACCGAACTGCGCCTTACCACCCAGCGGCTGCTGAGTAACCAGGCTGTAGGAACCCGTGGAACGCGCGTGCATCTTGTCGTCCACCAGGTGGTTCAGTTTCAGCATGTACATGTAGCCAACGGTGGTCGGACGCTCGAACTGGTTACCAGTACGGCCGTCGATCAGGCGCATCTGGCCGCTCTCTGGCAGATCGGCCAGTTTGAGCATGGCCTTGATCTCGCTTTCCTTGGCACCGTCGAACACAGGCGTAGCCATGGGCACGCCGCCTTTCAGGTTGTGCGCCAGGTTGAGGATTTCCTGATCGCTCAGTTCGTCCAGGTTTTCCTGACGGCCGCCGATCTCGTTGTAGATCTGCTGCATGAACTTGCGCAGCTCGGCGACTTTGCGTTGCTCTTCGAGCATGCGGTTGATCTTCTCGCCCAAACCCTTGGCCGCGAGGCCCAGGTGGGTTTCGAGGATCTGCCCGACGTTCATACGCGAAGGTACGCCCAGCGGGTTCAGAACGATGTCGACCGGCGTACCGTTGACGTCGTGCGGCATGTCTTCGACCGGCATGATCACCGAGACCACACCTTTGTTACCGTGACGACCGGCCATCTTATCGCCCGGCTGGATGCGGCGACGGATTGCCAGGTAGACCTTGACGATCTTCAGTACGCCCGGCGCCAGGTCGTCGCCCTGCTGCAGCTTGCGCTTCTTGTCTTCGAACTTGTCGTCGAGCAACTGACGGCGGTCGGAGATATAGGCCTGGGCCTTTTCCAACTGCTCGTTCAGCGCGTCGTCCGCCATGCGCAGCTTGAACCATTGACCGTGTTCGAGGCCGTCGAGCACCTCGTCGGTGATCTCCGCGCCCTTCTTCAGGCCAGCGCCGCCTTCGACCTTCTTGCCAACCAGGGCCGCACGCAGACGTTCGAAGGTTGCGCCCTCGACGATGCGGAACTCTTCGTTCAGGTCCTTACGGATCTCGTCGAGCTGCATCTTCTCGATCGACAACGCACGGGCATCGCGTTCGACGCCGTCGCGGGTGAAGACCTGAACGTCGATGACGGTACCCTTGGTGCCGGTCGGCACGCGCAGGGAGGTGTCTTTAACATCGGACGCCTTCTCACCGAAGATCGCGCGCAGCAGCTTCTCTTCCGGTGTCAGCTGGGTTTCGCCTTTCGGCGTAACCTTGCCAACCAGGATGTCGCCCGGGCCGACTTCGGCACCGACATAAACGATACCGGCTTCGTCCAGCTTGTTCAGCGCGGACTCACCGACGTTCGGGATGTCGGAGGTGATTTCTTCCGAGCCGAGCTTGGTGTCACGGGCCACACAGGTCAGTTCCTGAATGTGGATCGTGGTGAAGCGATCTTCTTGCACCACGCGCTCGGAGAGGCAGATGGAGTCTTCGAAGTTGAAACCGTTCCACGGCATGAACGCCACGCGCATGTTCTGACCCAAAGCCAGTTCACCCATGTCGGTGGACGGACCGTCGGCCAGGATATCGCTGCGCGAAACCTGATCACCTTTGCTCACCAGCGGACGCTGGTTGATGCAGGTGTTCTGGTTCGAACGGGTGTACTTGGTCAGGTTATAGATATCGACACCGGCTTCGCCTGTCTCGACTTCATCGTTATTGACCCGTACCACAATACGGCTGGCATCGACCGAGTCGATCACCCCGCCACGACGCGCCACGACGCAGACACCGGAGTCGCGCGCTACGTTGCGCTCCATGCCGGTACCGACCAGCGGCTTGTCGGCGCGCAGAGTCGGTACGGCCTGACGCTGCATGTTCGAACCCATCAACGCACGGTTGGCGTCGTCGTGTTCGAGGAACGGAATCAGCGACGCAGCGACGGAAACCACCTGCTTCGGCGACACGTCCATCAGGGTCACGTCTTCCGGCGCCTTGACGGTGAACTCGTTGAGGTGACGCACGGCCACCAGCTCATCGATCAACTGGCCTTTCTCGTTCATCATCGCCGAAGCCTGGGCGATCACGTGATCGGCCTCTTCGATGGCGGAGAGGAAGACGATCTCGTCGGTAACCAGAGTGTCTTTCACCACACGGTACGGGCTCTCGAGGAAACCGTACTGGTTGGTGCGCGCATAGGCGGCCAGCGAGTTGATCAGACCAATGTTCGGACCTTCAGGGGTCTCGATCGGGCAGACGCGACCATAGTGGGTCGGGTGTACGTCGCGGACTTCGAAGCCGGCGCGCTCACGGGTCAGACCGCCCGGGCCTAGTGCGGAAACGCGGCGCTTGTGGGTGATCTCGGAGAGCGGGTTGTTCTGGTCCATAAACTGCGAGAGCTGGCTGGAACCGAAGAACTCCTTCACCGCCGCCGCAACCGGCTTGGCGTTGATCAGGTCCTGCGGCATCAGGCCTTCGCTTTCGGCCATCGACAGACGTTCCTTGACCGCACGCTCGACGCGCACCAGGCCCACACGGAACTGGTTCTCGGCCATTTCGCCGACACAACGCACGCGACGGTTACCCAGGTGGTCGATGTCGTCGACGATGCCCTTGCCGTTACGGATGTCGACCAGGGTCTTGAGAACCTCGACGATATCTTCGCGGCTCAGCACGCCCGAACCTTCGATTTCGGTGCGACCGATACGACGGTTGAACTTCATCCGGCCCACAGCGGACAGGTCGTAACGCTCTGCGCTGAAGAACAGGTTGTTGAACAGGGTCTCGGCAGCATCCTTGGTTGGCGGCTCGCCGGGACGCATCATGCGATAGATTTCGACCAGCGCTTCCAACTGATTGGTGGTGCTGTCGATCTTCAGGGTATCGGAGATGAACGGACCGCAGTCGATATCGTTGGTGTACAACGTCTCGATGCGAACGACCTGAGCCTTGACGATTTTCGCCAGGATCTCGGTGTTCAGCTCGGTGTTGCACTCGGCGATGATTTCGCCGGTAGCCGGATGCACGATGGCCTTAGCCGTGGTGCGACCGATCAGATAGTCGATCGGCACTTCCAGTTCTTTGATACCGGCCTTGTCCAACTGGTTGATATGGCGCGCGGTGATACGACGGCCTTGCTCAACGATGACCTTGCCCTTCTCGTCCTTGATGTCGAGAACGGCGACTTCGCCACGCAGACGCTGCGGAACCAATTCCAGGTTCAGGGATTCGCCCTTCACGTGGAATACGTTGGTGGCATAGAAGGCGTCCAACACTTCCTCAGTGCTGTAACCCAGCGCACGCAGCAGTACCGAGGCCGGCAGCTTGCGGCGGCGGTCGATACGGACGAACACGGCATCTTTCGGGTCGAACTCGAAGTCCAACCAGGAGCCGCGGTAAGGAATGATGCGCGCGGAGTACAGCAGCTTGCCGGAACTATGGGTCTTGCCACGGTCATGGTCGAAGAACACGCCCGGGGAGCGGTGCAACTGGGAAACGATAACGCGCTCGGTACCGTTGATAACGAAGGTACCGTTCTCGGTCATCAGGGGGATTTCCCCCATGTAAACTTCTTGTTCCTTAATGTCCTTGATCGCTTTGTTCGACGATTCTTTGTCGAAAATGATCAGGCGCACTTTTACCCGCAGCGGCACGGCGAATGTAACGCCCCGCAGAACGCATTCTTTGACATCAAAAGCCGGCTCGCCCAGGCGATAACCGACATACTCCAGAGCAGCATTGCCGGAATAGCTGATAATCGGGAAAACAGACTTGAAGGCCGCATGCAGGCCAATGTCGCGGAACTGGTCCTTGCTTGCCCCTGCCTGCAGGAATTCGCGATACGAATCCAGCTGGATGGCCAGGAGATAAGGCACATCCATGACATCCGGCAACTTGCTAAAGTCCTTGCGGATACGTTTTTTCTCAGTGTATGAGTAAGCCATCAGCGTTCCCCAGCTTGGTCACCTGCTTATTGGCCCCTCCGACGGGAGTTGCCAGAAACTCTTGCAAACCCTAAGTTTGCGCCGCCACATCGGACGGGATTTCACGCCCCGGACCGGCTCATGATTAGCCGACCTAGAACGGAAAAAGGCCGGTGGCAAAAGCCACCAGCCATCAGCCTTACGCGAGTCGCTCGGGCTGTAGACGCAAGGTCGTCGCTTACTTGAGCTCGACTTTGGCGCCAGCTTCTTCCAGAACCTTCTTGGCAGCTTCGGCTTCGTCTTTCGAGACGCCTTCTTTGACCACGCCAGGAGCGCCGTCAACTACTGCTTTAGCTTCTTTCAGACCCAGACCGGTCAGTTCGCGAACAGCCTTGATCACGTTTACTTTCTTCTCGCCGGCTTCAACCAGAACGATGTTGAATTCGGTTTGCTCTTCAGCAACAGCAGCAACAGCAACAGCCGGGCCAGCAGCGGCAGCTGCGGAAACGCCGAACTTCTCTTCCATTGCCTTGATCAGTTCAACAACTTCCAGAACGGTTTTCTGGCCGATTGCTTCGATGATGTCTTCGTTAGACAGAGCCATGACTCTAATTCCTGTATTTAGTGGACAGCCTTCGCGGCCATCAAATTAATTGAATAAGCGAGAGAGAAGCGTTGCCTTAAGCGGCGGAGGCTTCTTTCTGGTCGCGAACAGCTGCCAAAGTACGAACGAACTTGCTGGTGGCGCCTTGAATCACGCTCATCAGCTGAGAAATCGCTTCGTCGTAGGTCGGCAAAGTTGCCAGTACGTCGATCTGGTTGGCTGCAATGAACTGACCTTCAAACGCAGCTGCTTTGATCTCGAACTTGTCCTGCCCCTTCGCGAACTCTTTGAAAATACGGGCAGCAGCGCCCGGATGTTCATTGGAGAAAGCGATCAGGGTCGGGCCACTGAACACGTCGTTGAGCACATCATACTGAGTGCCTTCAACGGCGCGACGCAGCAGGGTGTTACGTACGACTTTCACGTACACACCTGAAGCGCGGGCCTCTTTACGGAGTCCGGTCATAGCAGATACGGTCACGCCGCGGGCATCAGCCACGACAGCGGACAGGGCAGCTTTGGCAGCCTCGTTGACTTCAGCGACGATGGCCTTCTTGTCTTCGAGTTTAATTGCCACGGGTTCACTCCTGGATGTTACCGTTTCGTCCAACCGAAGCTGGACGGCGTCTTGGTGTCTGATTCGGTAAGAATCGGGAGCACCATCTGCGTAGGCCGTTGGAGATCGCTCTCCGATTTAAGGCGTTCGCCACCTACGGTCTTGGATAGCCCCCGCCAGGCAGGGACCCCAATTTTTCAAGCCGGCGCGATCAACGCGCCGACACCTAATTACGCGTCGAGCGAAGATTGGTCGATGATCAGACCAGGCCCCATGGTGGTGCTCAGAGTCACACGCTTGACGTAGACACCCTTGGAGGTCGACGGCTTCAAGCGCTTCAGATCGGAGATCAGGGCTTCAACGTTCTGCTTCAGCTTCTCGGCATCGAAACCGACCTTACCCACGGAACCGTGGATAATGCCGTTTTTGTCGGTACGGAAACGTACCTGACCGGCTTTGGCATTTTTGACGGCAGTAGCGACGTCCGGAGTAACGGTGCCGACCTTCGGGTTAGGCATCAAACCGCGCGGACCGAGAACCTGACCCAGCTGGCCGACAACGCGCATGGCGTCCGGCGAAGCGATGACCACGTCATAGTTCAAGTCGCCGCCCTTCATTTCGGCAGCCAGCTCGTCCATACCCACGCGGTCCGCGCCGGCAGCCAGAGCAGCCTCGGCAGCTGGGCCCTGGGTGAATACGGCAACGCGAACACTCTTGCCGGAACCGTTCGGCAGAACGGTTGCACCGCGAACCACCTGATCGGATTTACGCGGATCGACGCCCAGGTTTACGGCGACATCAACGGACTCGGAGAACTTAACTGCCGACAACTCGGTCAGCAGGGCAGCAGCTTCGACGAAGCTATAGGCCTTGCCTGCTTCGACTTTCTCAGCGATAGCCTTCTGGCGCTTAGTCAACTTAGCCATTACACACCCTCCACGTTGAGGCCCATGCTACGAGCCGAGCCGGCGATAGTGCGCACGGCGGCATCCATATCAGCAGCGGTCAGATCGGCCTGCTTGGTCTTGGCGATCTCTTCCAGCTGAGCACGGGTCACAGTGCCGACCTTGACGGTGTTCGGACGCGCCGAACCGCTAGTCAAGCCAGCAGCCTTCTTCAGCAGAACCGAAGCAGGGGTGCTTTTGGTTTCGAAGGTAAAGCTACGGTCGCTATATACGGTGATGATCACGGGAGTCGGCAGACCAGGTTCCATACCCTGAGTCTTGGCGTTGAACGCCTTGCAGAATTCCATGATGTTCACGCCGTGCTGACCCAGAGCGGGACCGACGGGCGGGCTCGGGTTGGCCTGTGCAGCCTTTACTTGCAGCTTGATATAAGCCGTTATTTTCTTAGCCATTAGCTACTCCAATTACGGGTACTAGCGCCTTGCGGCTCCCCGGTTATTACCTGTTTATCCCAGTGACGACAAAACCCCACAGCCTTTGGCTGCGGGGTTAGGGATGCTTATGTCAGTTATGCCTTCTCGACCTGACTGAACTCCAGCTCGACCGGCGTCGAACGACCGAAAATGGTCACCGCCACCTGAATTCGGCTCTTCTCGTAATTTACTTCTTCGACCACACCACTGAAGTCTGCGAACGGACCATCGATCACGCGAACCATCTCGCCCGGCTCGAACAGCGTCTTCGGCTTCGGCTTATCGCCGCTATCCGCAACGCGACGTAAAATCGCATCAGCCTCTTTATCAGTGATCGGCGCTGGCTTATCGGCAGTACCGCCGATAAAACCCATGACGCGGGGAGTGTCCTTGACCAAGTGCCAAGTCCCTTCGTTCATATCCATTTGCACCAAAACGTAGCCGGGGAAGAACTTGCGTTCGCTCTTGCGCTTCTGGCCATTGCGCATCTCTACCACTTCTTCGGTAGGGACGAGAATTTCACCAAAACCGTCTTCCATTCCAGCGAGCTTCACACGCTCGATCAACGAGCGCATCACATGCTTCTCGTAACCCGAGTAAGCATGCACAACGTACCAACGCTTAGCCACGGGACACCTTTAACCGACAATCAACGAAACCAACCAACCCAGCAGGGAGTCGAGCCCCCACAACAACAACGCCATCACCAAAACAACAGCCACGACAATCATTGTGGTCTGCGTGGTTTCCTGGCGGGTCGGCCAAACGACTTTACGAATTTCGACGCGCGCTTCTTTAGCCAACACGAAGAAGGATTGCCCCTTCGTTGTTTGCAGCGCGACGAAGCCAGCAACGATAGCAATCGCCAGCAACGCCAGTACGCGATACAGGATCGGCTCGGCAGAGAAGTACTGATTACCCACCACGCCCACAATCACAAGGGCAGCTACAACCAACCACTTGAGCAGATCGAAGCGAGAGCCTGTGGCTTCAGCCTTAGCATTCATTTATACGAGGATCCTGTGAGAAGACACGCCAAATTCGTTAGAAAATGGCAGGTCAGGAGGGAATCGAACCCCCAACCTGCGGTTTTGGAGACCGCCGCTCTGCCAATTGAGCTACTGACCTAGAACAAAAATCAGGCCGACCATTATGCCGGCCTGACGGAGACAGATCAACCGATTACTCGATGATCTTTGCAACCACGCCAGCACCAACGGTACGACCACCTTCGCGAATCGCGAAGCGCAGGC
>CBIHLQ010000021.1:0-88960 GCA_966210885.1 uncultured Pseudomonas sp. | reverse complement strand
ATGGCGAGATTTTTCGCGGCAACGCGGCTTGCGCTGAAACGGCAACAGACCCTAATCACCCTCCTGGAGAATCTTCATGCTCAAAGCCGAATACCAAACACGCGGCCCGGTGCCCTACGAGTCCATTGCCGCCGTCGAGTTGCAGCTACCCGAGCTCGCCGAAGGTCAAGTGCGGGTCAAGGTACTGGCGGCGCCGATCAACCCGTCCGACGTCCTTACCCTGACCGGCGAATACGGCATGCTGCCGCCATTGCCCGCGGTTGGCGGCAACGAAGGCGTTGGCCGTGTGGAGGAAGTGGGACCAGGCGTCGGCCAGTTGAAAGTCGGCCAGATGGTCCTGCTGCCGGTCGGTTGCGGCACCTGGGTTAGCCACCTCAACGCCGCGGCCAACAAACTGATTCCGTTGCCCGAAGCCGACCCGCAGCAATTGGCGATGATGACCGTCAACCCGCCTACCGCGTCCTTGATGCTCAGCGAATTCGTCGAGCTCAAGCCCGGCGACTGGGTGATCCAGAATGCCGCCAACTCGGGCGTGGGCAGCTATCTGATTCAGCTGGCCAAGCTGCGCGGTTTCAAGACGATCAACGTGGTGCGCCGCGAGTCGGCGGTTGCCGGCGTCGAAGCCGAAGGCGGCGATCTGGTACTGGTCGACGGTGCCGACCTGGCTAAACGCGTGCGCGCGGCGACCGACGGCGCGAGCATACGCCTGGGCATCGACGCGGTGGGCGGCGAGTCCACCGACCATCTCGCGGCGTGCCTCAGCGAAGGCGGCGTCTTGGTCAACTACGGCATGATGAGCCGCCAACCGTGCCAGGTATCACCGGCGTCCTTCGTGTTCCGCGATGTCAGCCTGCGCGGTTTCTGGCTGGCAAAGTGGTTCCAGAACGCCAGCCAGGCCGAGCAGATGAAGGTATTCGGCGAGCTGACCCAACTGATCGCCAGCGGCAAGCTGCACACCCGCGTGGCGGCGACCTACGACGTCAGCCAGATCAAGGAAGCCGTAGCCGCGGCCGCCAGCGGCGAGCGCGACGGCAAGATTCTGATCGTGCCGAAGTAACGGGACGCGGCGGCCTGCCGGGCGCTTTTGTAGCCCGGATGTAATCCGGGGAAAGGCGATATATCCACTACAGCTCCCGGATTGCGCCGAGGCTATTCAGCCTCGTAGGGTGGATGACGCTTCACCCATCCACCAACTGCGATGGCGGATGAAAAAGGCATCAGCTACGCGCCCCGATCCACCCTACAGAACTCCCGGATGCAATCCAGGGGAAAGCGGTGCGTGCACCGCCGCTACCAACAACACCGCATAGCATCTTGTCGGGTTACGCGGCGGCCGACGGCGATGTCGCTACTCAAAATGCGATAGTCGCCGCTAACCCGACCTACCCTAGGCGATACGTTGTGGGCCTTGCCCAAGAACATGGGAGCTACGGGTTATTCCGCTGCCGGCTTGCGGCGCTTCAGCGGCGCCAACCCATCCTGGCTGACCAACACCGGCGCCTCGGCTTTCGGTTTGTTGATCGTGTTGCGTTTGCTCGGCGCCTTGGCGGCCGGCTTCTTGGCGATTTTCTTGCCGGTCTTGGGATCGACTTTTTTCTTCTTCGGCCCGACCGCTTTACCGGACGCCTTGAGGTTTTTCGGGCCCTGGTAAATGCCTTTCAGATCCTTGATATTGCGGCGCTCGAAGCGTTGCTTGAGGTAGCGCTCGATGCTCGACATCAGCGCCCAGTCGTTATGACAGATCAAGGAGATCGCCAGGCCTTCGGCACCGGCACGCCCGGTGCGGCCGATGCGGTGCACGTATTCGTCGCCGGAACGCGGCATATCGAAGTTGATCACCAGGTCCAGTCCCTCGACATCCAGACCGCGGGCGGCCACGTCGGTGGCCACCAGAACCTTCACCGCGCCCTGTTTGAGGCGGTCGATGGCCAGCTTACGGTCCTTCTGATCCTTCTCGCCGTGCAGCACGAACACCTTGACATCCTTGGCCACCAACTTGCCGTAGAGGCGGTCGGCCTGCACCCGGGTGTTGGTGAAGATGATCGCCTTCTCGTAGGTCTCGTTGGCCAACAGCCACTCGACCAGACGCTCTTTGTGGTGATTGTGGTCGGCGGTGATGATCTGCTGACGGGTGCCTTCGCTGAGCTGGCTGACGCGGTTGAGCTGCAAGTACTGCGGCTCCTTCAACACCTTGTCGACCACCTCGCGCAGGGCGGCGCCGCCGCTGGTGGCGGAAAACAGCAGGGTCTGACGCGCGGCGTTGCACAGGCCGGCCAGACGCTGCACATCTTCGGCAAAGCCCATGTCGAGCATGCGGTCGGCTTCATCGAGCACCAGCACTTCGACTTCGTCGAGCAGCAGATTGCCGGCATTGGCGTGTTCGATCAGACGCCCAGGCGTGCCGATCAGCACATCGACCCGGCGCAGCATGGCGGCCTGCACCTTGAAATCTTCGCCACCGGTGATCAAGCCGGCCTTGAGGAAGGTGAACTGAGCGAAACGCTCGACTTCCTTGAGCGTCTGCTGAGCCAGCTCGCGGGTGGGCAGCAAAATCACCGCACGCACACTGACCCGCTGCGTGGAAGCGCCCGTGCCGAGCAAGCGGTTGAGCATCGGCAGCACGAAAGCCGCGGTCTTGCCGCTGCCGGTCTGCGCGGTTACCCGCAGATCATGCCCTTGCAGCGCCGGCGGAATGGCCGCCACCTGCACAGGCGTAGGCACGGTAAAGTTCAGCGCAGCCACGGCTTTGAGCAGGCGTTCATGCAGGGCGAATTGGGAAAACACGGGGGCGACCTCGACGAAAAGCATAAAATCAGCCGCATAGCGTAACCCGTTCCGGCGCTATGGCCGAATTTCTTTGCATTCGTCTGCTCGGCCATACTTGAACGGTGCCCAGCCCAAGGGTTTAAATCAGCCGAGCCAATCGCCACGATTGGCATGGAGATCACGATGAACAGGCCATTTCGTATCATGCTGACCCGCTCCACCCTGGCTTTTACCCTGATGACCGCCCTGGCAACGCAAGGCGTATCCGCCGCCCCCAAGCACGATAATCCCGGCAAGCAAGCCGACGCCAAACACGGCGACGTCAGTGTCAGCCTCAGCGGCCCGTCGATCGATATAGGCCGGGTACGCATCGTGCTGGGGCAGAACCGCGACCTGATCGCCCCGGCCTCCGCGTTACCACCGGGCATCGCCAACAACCTGGCGCGCGGCAAGCCGCTGCCGCCGGGCATCGCGAAGAATTTCGATAGCCGGGTGAGCAGCCAGCTGCCGAATTACGAAGGCTACGAATGGAAGCAGATCGGCACGGACGTGGTGCTGGTGGCGATCGCCACGGGCATCGTCTATGAAGTGCTGAGAAACGTACTGGATTGACGCCGGCGGGTTAGCGGCGCTGCTGCTTGAGCAGCAAGCGCCCGCTGTCCCAACCGACCAGCACCACCGCCAGCCAGATCGGCAGGTAGGTCAACCACTGGCCAGGGTCGAAGGTTTCGCCCAGAAACAACAAGGCCGTGAGAAACAGCAGCACCGGTTCGACATAGCTGAGAATGCCGAATAACCCCAGGGGCAACAGCCGGCTGGAGGCCATCATCGCGGCGAACGCCAAAGCGCTGAGCAAGCCCAGGCCGGGCAGCAACCACCAGAGTTGCGGCGCCGCCTCGAATACCGCCCGCGGCCCCCAGACAATGATCAACCACACCGCCAGCGGCGCCAGCATGAGCATTTCCAGGACGAAACCGGACAGGGCGTCCAAGCGCATCCATCGTCGCAACATGAAGTACGGCGGATAGCCCAGCACCGTCACCAGCACCACCCAGGAGAACGCCTGGGTGCGCCATAACTCATGGGCCACCCCGGCGAACGCGCAAGCCACGGCCAGCCGTTGCAGCGGGCGCAAGCGCTCGCCATAAAACACCCGCCCCACCAGTACCATCGCCAGCGGCAGCAGAAAATAGCCGAGGGAAACCTCGAGCATGCGCCCCGCCAAAGGTGCCCAGACGAACAGTGCCCATTGCACGCCCATCAGCACGGCGGCCAGCGGCAAGGCGGCCAACAACCCGGGTTCACGTCGCAAACGCGCAGTGGCCGCGCGCAACACCGCCCATTGTCTGGAGAGCGTGACGAGCAACAACACGGCGGGGATCGACCAGAGCACGCGCTGGGCGAAAATCTGCACGCCATCGAGCGGCGCCAGTTGCCGCACGTAGCCGGGAATCAGGGCGAATAGAATCGATGCGAAGACCGATAGCGACACACCACGTCCGGACAACTGCATTGCGGCACCTTGAGCGAATGCGCAGGGTTATGCGCAGCAATAATGAGGAAAACGCCGCCAAGCGCTTACAGGAGCGCCCGCGAATCGGCCTGGCAGCCGACCAACGGCGTGCCCTATGACGGGGATATTGCGCGGTGCAGTATAGCCGCACCCGAATCGATACGAAGATGCACTAAAAAGCCGGAACATATCGACTACGTTGATTTATGCAAATCCGCACATTAGTCTCGTGGCGCGTTCATTGCGGCTCGCAGGTCAACTCGACGCGCAGGCGGATGATGCTACGGTTGGATTTGTAGGTCAGATTATGGCTCTGCCCGGCTGCTAGCGAGGCTTTGCGCGTACGCGGCGTTTCCGGACCATTGCGGAAAATCGCCGAACACTCGGCCGCGGCCTGACCATAGTTGTAAAGACGCACCGCGCCCATGTTGTGATCGATCTCCACGGTAGTCGCAGAAACTTCCGCGCCGTTGAGCTGTTTTTCCACTTCGATGGGATAGGCGAAAGCAGTCAGTGGCAAGCAGGCGAGCACAGCACAGCAGTAATTTTTCATCCGGCGGTCTCCAAATAGGGGATGTCAGTGTAGAGCGAGTGCGCCAGGGATTGCATCCCGGCTGCCGCGCCAGACGGTCATAAAGGAAACACTATGAAAGCCCCACGCGTCACGCTGGACCAGTGGCGTACCCTGCAAGCGGTGGTCGATCAGGGCGGTTTTGCCCAGGCGGCCGAGGTTCTGCACCGTTCGCAATCGTCGGTCAGCTATACGGTCGCACGCATGCAGGAACAACTGGGCGTGCCGTTGTTGCGTATCGACGGACGCAAAGCGGTGCTCACCGACGCGGGCGATGTGCTGTTGCGCCGCTCGCGGCAACTGGTCAAGCAAGCCAGCCAACTGGAAGACCTCGCGCATCACATGGAGCAAGGCTGGGAAGCCGAAGTTCGCCTGGTGGTGGACGCCGCCTACCCCAACGCGCGCTTGGTGCAAGCGTTGACCGCATTTATCCCGCAAAGCCGCGGTTGCCGGGTGCGCCTGCGCGAAGAAGTGCTGTCCGGCGTCGAAGAAGTGCTCAAGGAAGGCATCGCCGACCTGGCGATCAGCAGCCTGAATATCCAGGGTTTTCTCGGCGCGGAGATGAGTGCGGTGGAATTCATCGCGGTCGCCCACCCCGATCACCCGCTGCACCGTTTACAGCGCGAGCTGACTTTCCAGGACCTGGAAACCCAGATGCAGGTGGTGATTCGCGACTCGGGCCGGTTGCAGCCTCGCGACGTCGGCTGGCTCGGCGCCGAGCACCGCTGGACGGTGGGCAGCTTGGCCACCGCCGTGTCCTTCGTCAGCAATGGCCTGGGCTTCGCCTGGCTGCCACGGCATATGATCGAACGCGAACTCAGGGAAGCCTTGCTGAAACCGCTGCCGCTCGATCAGGGCGGCTGCCGCAACCCGCTGTTCCATCTTTATTCGAGCAAGGACAAACCCCTCGGCCCCGCCACCCAGATACTCGTGGAGCTGATCAAGCGCTTCGATGCAGTGCCCTTGAACGCAGCCATCGCCGCCTCCCAGCCCTCAGCCTGACAGGACGTTGCACATGCCCTATTTCGATAACGACGGTTGCCAGTTGCACTACGAAGACTATGGCCAGGACGAATACGGCCAGGGCACTCCCGTGCTGCTGCTCCACGGCCTGGGCTCGAGCACCCGCGACTGGGAGTACCAGATACCCGAACTGGCCGCGCACTACCGGGTGATCGCACTCGATGTCCGCGGCCATGGCCGTTCCGACAAACCTCGCGAGCGCTACAGCATTGCCGGTTTCGCGGCGGACGTACTCGCCCTGATCGAACACCTGCAATTGGGGCCCGTGCACCTGGTCGGCATATCCATGGGCGGCATGATCGGTTTCCAACTGGGCGTCGACCGTCCTGAATTGCTGAAAAGCCTGTGCATCGTCAACAGCGGCCCGGAAGTGAAGGCCAAAAGCCCGCACGACTACCTGGAAGTCGCCAAGCGCTGGACGCTGTCACGCCTGTTCAGCCTGGACAGCATCGCCAAGGCGCTGGGTAAACTGCTGTTTCCCAAACCGGAGCAAGCGGAACTGCGGCGCAAGATCGAGGAACGCTGGCCACAGAACGACAAGCGCGCCTACCTGGCGAGCCTCGATGCGATCATCGGCTGGGGCGTGCGCGAACGCCTGGCGCGCATCACCTGCCCGACCCTGGTGATTACCGGCGACCACGACTACACCCCGGTCGCGCGAAAAGAGGCGTACGTCAAAGAATTGCCCAATGCCCGCCTGCTGGTGATCGAAGATTCGCGCCACGGCACACCGCTGGATCAACCCGAACGCTTCAATAGCAGCCTGCTGGCGTTCCTCGCCGAACAGCAAGCGACCTCCCCTCATTCCCCCCAACACTGAAAGGACCCACGAGAATGCTGAAAAAACTCGCCCTCGCCGCCTGCTCCCTGCTGCTGACCGCCAGCGTAATGGCTGCGGACAATCCGAAAGTGCTGCTGAGCACCAGCCTCGGCGAAATCGAAATCGAACTGGAAGCCGAAAAAGCCCCGATCAGCGTGGCCAACTTCCTCGCCTACGTCGACAGCGGCTATTACGCCGGCACCCAATTTCACCGGGTAATCCCCGGCTTTATGGTGCAAGGCGGCGGTTTCGACGCCCAGATGGAACAAAAGCAGACCCTGGCGCCGATCAAGAACGAGGCCGACAACGGCTTGCACAACGTACGCGGCACCCTGGCCATGGCCCGTACCCAGATCCGCGACTCGGCAACCAGCCAGTTCTTTATCAACCACAAGGACAACGCCTTCCTCGACCACGGCTCGCGCGACTTCGGCTACGCGGTATTCGGCAAAGTGGTCCGCGGCATGGATGTGGTCGACAAGATCGCCCAGGTCCCGACCGGCAACCGCGGCGGCCACCAGAACGTACCGCGCGAACCCGTGCTGGTCGTCGAGGCCAAGCGTTTGTAGTCCACCTGTAGGATGGGTTAGCCGCCAACCGAGCACTCAGGCGAGCCATCCATTTAAGTGCGGCGTAACCCATCGTGGTAGTGGATACCGTTGTTGGGTTACGCGGCAGCTTGCCTAGCATCGTGACGAAGGCCATGCGGCCCGCCCCACCTACTCACTTTGCCGGCCCCCAGTCCCTATCCCGAGAAATGGGCAATGCGCGCTTGGCCGCGGTGATTAAGCGATAGAATCGCCACTCACCATTCGGCAGGACGCCCGACCTTATGCTGTTCCAACGCTTCGAAGCGCTGATCGACGTATTCAAAGCCACCCCCGACGTCGAACCGCCCCAGGCCCTACTGCCGTTCTACGCCCACTACCTGCGCCAGGTCTGGCCGCTGATGCTTGCGGTGATGGCGGTCGGCTTCTTCGCCGCGCTGATCGAAGTCGCGCTGTTCAGCTTTCTCGGTCAATTGATCGATATGACCCAGGCGACGCCGAGCGGCGAGTTCTTCGCACGCTACCGCAACGAGCTGCTGTGGATGTTGCTGGTCGCACTGATCGTCCGGCCATTGGTGTTCGGCCTGCACGATCTGTTGGTCAACCAGGCGATCTCGCCGAGCCTGACCAACCTGATCCGCTGGCAAAATCATCGTTATGTGCTCAAGCAAAGTCTGGGTTTCTTCCAGAACGATTTCGCCGGGCGCATCGCCCAGCGCATCATGCAAACCGGCCCCTCGTTGCGCGATTCGGCGATGCAGGTGGTCGACGCGCTTTGGCATGTGCTGGTGTATGCCGGCAGCGCCCTCTACCTGTTCGCCGAAGCCGACCTGCGGCTGATCGTGCCGCTGCTGCTGTGGGTCGGCGGTTACTGCCTGACGCTCTGGTACTTCGTGCCGCGCATCAAACAGCGCTCGAGCATCGCCTCGGCGGCGCGCGCCAAGCTGATGGGGCGGATCGTCGACGGCTACAGCAACGTCACCACCCTGAAGCTGTTCGCCCATACCCAGGAGGAGGAAAACTACGCCCGCGAAGGCATCGAGGAAGTGCTCGGCAAGGTGCGCATCCAAACCCGCACCGTTACCGCCCTGGATTTTTCCGTGACCGCCCTCAACGGCTTACTGATCGTCACCACCGGGGCACTGGCATTATGGCTATGGAGCCAAGGCAGCATCAGCACCGGCGCCATCGCATTGGCCGTCGGCCTGGTGATCCGGATCAACAACATGGCCGAATGGATCATGTGGGTGGTCAATGGCATCTTCGAGAACGTCGGCACCGTGCACGACGGTATGCAGACCATCGCCCGGCCCCGTCATGTGCTTGACCGCGCGGAGGCGAAACCCTTGGTGGTCAGTCAGGGCGCCGTGCATTTCAATGACGTGCATTTCCATTACGGCAAGGCCGAGGGGGTGATCGGCGGCCTGGATTTCAAGGTGCACGCCGGCGAGAAAATTGGCCTGGTCGGCCCCTCGGGCGCGGGCAAGTCGACCCTGGTCAACCTGCTGCTACGCCTCTACGACGTGCAGGATGGACGCATCCTGATCGATGGACAGAACATCGCCGAGGTCACCCAAGAAAGCCTGCGTGCGCAAATCGGCGTGGTCACCCAGGACACTTCACTGTTGCACCGTTCGATCCGCGACAACCTGCGCTACGGCAAACCCGACGCCAGCGATGCGGAGCTACTGGAAGCGGCGCGCAAGGCCCGCGCCGACAGTTTCATCCCCTTGCTCGACGACGGCCAGGGCGGCCTGGGCCTCGATGCCCAGGTCGGCGAACGCGGGGTCAAGCTGTCCGGCGGGCAGCGCCAACGCATCGCCATCGCCCGCGTGCTGCTGAAGAACGCGCCCATTCTGCTGCTCGACGAAGCCACCTCGGCGCTCGACTCGGAAGTCGAAGCGGCGATTCAGGAAAGCCTCGATACCCTGATGCAGGGCAAAACGGTCATCGCCATCGCCCACCGTCTTTCGACCATTGCGCGCATGGACCGTTTGGTGGTCATCGACAAGGGGCAGATCGTCGAAACCGGCAGCCACAGCGAGTTGATCGCCAAGGGCGGTCTTTACGCGCGCCTGTGGCAGCACCAGACCGGCGGTTTTGTCGGGGTGGAATAGAGGGCTAAAGCCCCAGCTCGCGTGCCTTGACGCCGTAATGCGCAGCCTGCTCGGCATCGGCCGGCAGGCCCGGCGCACCCTGGCGATAGAGTTCGGCGAGACGGCGCGCGGCCAAGGGGTGGCAGGCATCTGCGGCGATCTTCCAGCAACGCGCCGCTTCGTTAGCATCCGGCGCTTGGCGGCTATCACCGGCCAGGCTCAACACACCCAATTGATAAGCGGATTTAGCATCGCCGGCACCGGCGGCCAGACGCAGCAAACGCATGCCCTCATCCCGCGACCCGAAACCTTGACCGCGAAACAGCAGAATATGCCCATAGAAACTCTGCGCCGCGACATTGCCCAGGTTGGCCATGCGCGCGAACTGCCCTTCCATCCAGCGCCACGCCCGCGGCTGCTTGACCAACCAGGGCCAATGGAACAGCCGTCGGGCCACGGCATAGCTCAAACGGGCCCGCAGATGGAGCAGCATCGAGGCTCCAGTCATAAGTGAGGGTTGCCGCCACCGATTAAATGTCATCGGGATAGCTGAATTCGAACACCCGGACCACCTCGGCGGCATGCCAGGACGCCGCCGCAACCCCATCGGATGCGCCGCTGAAGCGTCCCAAACGGGTCACACAGTCGAAGAACCCGGTGCGCGGCAGACGACTGGCGCCCTGACTGATCACCAGGGCGCTACGCAGCGGGCGCTCCGCTCGCGCGTCCAGGGTGGCCAGATACTCCAGAGCCGCCGCCAAGGTTTGCATTGCCGGGCTGGGCAGCGCCAAACGCTCGATCAATGCGCGATACGTCAGCAAATGGCGCTGGCGGCGGGCGGTCTCCAATTCGTCGAGCAGGGCTTGCCAATGTTGTCGGCTGATACGCACGCTCAAGAATTCGCCTCCCAGCCCGCGATACCGAGGTGCCAGGCCAACGAACGGCGAATGGCCGCATCGGGCTCGCGCTCGCCGCTTTCGATCATCGCCAGGTAGTGCGGGCTGATCCCCACCAAGCGTGCCAGTTGCTCGGCAGCCAGCCCCTTTTCTTCGCGTAAACGCTTGAGTTCGCTCAACGCCGGGCAACCGCTGGCGGAAATGACCTCCGCCTTGCCCGCATCACGACCAGCGGCCTGCAGCAAGCCCTGGTAATCCGCCCAGGACAGCACCGCGTACTCCGGCTCGCCGTCGCGTTCGATCACTTGCACATTCATCGTTACCTCCCCGTCCTTGCAGGCGGCAATATTAACAGCCATGTGCCATAAAGGGCGTGTCTTACTGCCACACGCGAATTTGCAGGGGCTGGACCGGGCCGATGCCTTCCGCGCAGGGCACTATCCGGAGCGCTACGATAGCGCGCGCCGGCGGAAACGAGATTCCCTGTCGATCAACCCTCGGCCCGATCCAGCTCCGGCAGGTGTTCCAACAGCGCGACATGCTCGGGCGTCTGCGCATCGCGCCAGACACGAAACGCCTGCAACTCATCGCTCCAGGTGCGTAACACCCAGGCCAACACCGCCAGGTCGTCGATAAAGCCCACCGCCAACAACCAGTCCGGCACGCCGTCCAAGGGCGTTACCAGGTAAATCAGCCCAGCAACCACCGCCAATAGCGCCTGACGGCTGATAGCCCGGTACTCGCCGCGCCACCAAGCCACGCACAAGCTCTGCAAAAGGCGCAAATCGTCCTTGATGGTGGCAAAGCGATTCCCCTGCTTATCGCTTTTGCGTACCACTGCCTGAAGCAAAAAAGGTAACCGGCCGCGGCTCAAAAAATTCTGCGCCAGGGGCAGGTAACGGGGGAAATTCCAAGGTGATTTCATGGTTCATCCTCCTCAGCCCGCATGCCGACTGGGCTGCTTCAGGTTATCCACCGAATCTGTGGATAACCTTGTGAACAGATTCTTCATTAGCCTAGCAAACGCCCAGCCCATGCGGCTTCTGCACAGATCGGGCATTTTTTACTCAGCCAACAAAATCCATATAAATCAATAAGTTAATAATTGCAAAAGATTTATATGCGGTGCCGTGTCAAGACAGCGTGCAGACTGCGGCAAATGTGCATAACCGTAACATCGAACCCGCCTCCGCAGTACTTTCAGACCACCAAGTCAACCCCGAATCGACATTTTATTCCCCCTGAAACGACAACGCCCCGTCGAAACGGGGCGCTGTGCGAACGGCTCGGTCTTACTGCTCGGTGGCAGCGGCCTCGCCAGCTTCCGCACCGGCGGCAGGTGCTTCTTCAGCACCCTTGATGCCCAGCAATTCGAGATCGAATACCAGCACCGAGTTGGATGGGATGGCCGGGGTCGGGCTTTGCTCGCCATAGGCCAGTTCGCTCGGAATATAGAGCTTGTACTTCTCGCCGACATGCATCAGCTGCAGACCTTCGACCCAACCCGGAATCACGCCGCCAACCGGCAGTTCGATCGGGCTACCACGCTCGATGGAGCTGTCGAAGACGCTGCCGTCGGTCAGCTTGCCTTCGTAGTGAACGGTCACCACGTCGGTGGCCTTGGGCTGAGCGCCATCGGCTTTCTTGACGATTTCATACTGCAAACCGGATTCGGTGGTAACCACCCCTTCACGCTTGGCGTTTTCTTCGAGGAATTTTTTACCGGCCTTGGCCGACTCCTCGTTCATTGCAGTCATGCGTTCTTCGGCGCGCTTCTGCAGGAAGGCGAAGGCTTCCATCAGCTCTTCGTCCTTCAGACGTTGTTCTTTCTTGCCGATTGCATCTTCGATGCCCTGGGCCACGGCTTTCGAGTCCAGATCATCCATGCCTTCCTGAGCCAGGCTCTTGCCCATATTCAGGCCGATGCCGTAGGAGGCCTTCTGCGCCGGGGTCTCCAGGCTTACTTCCTTGGGCTGCGGATCACAACCCGCGAGAACCAAGCCAACCAGGGCGACCGCCGCCGCTAAACGATGCTGTTTCATGCTTATTCCTTGTCCGGTACGCCCTAGGGCAACGAGTGAAGACGCGAGCTTAGCAGGCTGTCGCGACCAATGGCTACCGCCATACGAACAAGGAAATGCGTATAAGTTCAGGTGTTTAGAAGTTAAATGAGGAGAATCGGATGGGTATTGCGAGGAACTGCTAGAGGAGATGAAGCGAGGAGAAAAATGGCGCAGCGGACGGGACTCGAACCCGCGACCCCCGGCGTGACAGGCCGGTATTCTAACCGACTGAACTACCGCTGCGCGTAACCTCAAAAGCGAGTTTGGTGGGTGATGACGGGATCGAACCGCCGACCCTCTGCTTGTAAGGCAGATGCTCTCCCGGCTGAGCTAATCACCCTTCACTCTCGAAGTGGGGCGCATTCTAGAGAGCCAATCCCACCTTGGCAAGCACTGTTTTAAAAAATTTCTATCGGCGCGCCAAAGGCTTAGCGCAGGCTTGGCCTGAGCCGCCAAGGGGGCAATAATGCGCGCTTTGCGTTAACGGCCCTACCGCGAGCGGCACGCCGTAAACGCTTCTCGCGGTATGGCCGCATTCTTTATCCGTCGCTGCGCGCCCCTTCCCCCTTAGAAGGAGAAGGCCTTAAGGACGCGCTGCCTGGCGACTTTCACCTGGAGTATCACCCCCTCATGTGGTTTCGAAATCTGCTGGTCTACCGCCTTACCCAGAACATCCCTTTCGATGCCGAGGCTCTCGAAGCGGCATTGGCGGCAAAACCGGCGCGCCCATGCGCCAGCCAGGAACTGACCACCTATGGGTTTATCGCCCCGTTCGGCAAGGGCGGCGACGCGCCGCTGGTGCATGCCAGCGGCGACTTTCTGCTGATCGCCGCACGTAAAGAAGAACGCATCCTGCCGGGCAGCGTCGTGCGCGATGCGCTGAAGGAGAAGGTCGACGAGATCGAAGCCGAGCAAATGCGCAAGGTCTACAAGAAGGAACGCGACCAGCTCAAAGACGAGATCGTGCAGACCTTCCTGCCGCGCGCGTTTATCCGCAAATCCGCCACCTTCGCCGCCATCGCACCGAAACAGGGCCTGATCCTGGTCGATGCTTCCAGCCCGAAACGCGCCGAAGACCTGCTTTCCACCCTGCGCGAAGCCATCGGCTCGCTGCCGATACGCCCGCTGACCGTGAAGATCGCCCCGAGCGCGACCCTGACCGACTGGGTCAAGACCCAGCAAGCCGCCGCCGACTTCCACGTGCTGGACGAATGCGAACTGCGCGACACTCACGAGGACGGCGGCGTGGTGCGCTGCAAGCGCCAGGACCTGACCAGCGACGAAATCCAGCTGCACATGACCTCGGGCAAGCAGGTCACCCTGCTGTCGCTGGCCTGGCAGGACAAGCTGTCGTTCATGCTCGACGACAAATTGGTGATCAAGCGCCTGCGCTTCGAAGACCTGCTGCAGGATCAAGCCGAACAGGACGGCGGCGACGATGCCCTCGGCCAGCAGGACGCCAGCTTCACCCTGATGATGCTGACCCTGGTCGACTTCCTCCCGGCGCTGTTCGAAGCCCTGGGCGGCGAAGAGATTCCTCAGGGGATCTAAGCCCTGCCAGGCACAAAAAACCGCTCAATGAGCGGTTTTTTTTTGTGCGTTGAAACAGCCTCGTAGCCCGGATGCAATCCGGGGAGCGATGTTAAAGCCGCCACCGCTGCCCCGGATTGCATCCGGGCTACCAAAGCGCCCTCCGAGGTAAATCCGCACTAACGCACCTCACCACGCAACTCGGCCACCTGCGCCTGCAACACCTGGCGCTTGGCCGCCTCGGCGGCGATAGGCGCGCCGGCCACCAGCACGATGCGCGACCACAGCCGTTTGAAGAAGCCCTTATGCGGGTCGCGACTGAAGAAACTGCCCCACAGCCCCTGTAGCGCAAGAGGAATTACCGGCACCGGGTTCTCCTCGAGGATGCGCTCCACCCCGCTCTTGAACTCGTTGATCTCGCCATCGGCGGTCAACTTACCTTCCGGGAAAATACACACCAGCTCGCCGTTACGCAGGTACTCGGCAATTTTCTTGAACGCCGCCTCGTAGATCAGCGGGTCCTCGTTGCGCCCGGCAATCGGCACGGTACCGGCGGTGCGGAAGATGAAATTGAGCACCGGCAGGTTGTAGATCTTGTAGTACATGACGAAGCGTATCGGCCGACGCACCGCCCCGCCGATCAACAACGCATCGACGAAAGACACGTGATTGCATACCAGCACCGCCGCGCCGTCGTCGGGAATGGCGTCCAGGCCTTTATGTTCGACCCGGTACATCGAGTGGCCGAGCAGCCAGATCATGAAACGCATGCTGAACTCGGGGACGATCTTGAAGATGTAGGTATTGACCGCGATGTTCATCAGCGATGCGGCAAGGAACAGCTGCGGGATCGACAGCTCGGCCAGGCTCAGGAACAAGATGGAGACGATCGCCGACACCACCATGAACAGCGCATTGAGGATATTGTTCGCGGCGATCACCCGCGCCCGCTCGTGCTCGGCGGTACGCGACTGGATCAGGGCGTACAGCGGCACTATGTAGAAGCCGCCGAATACGCCGATACCGAGGATCGAACCGAGAATCCACCAGGCCTGCGGCTGGCTCAACACCGCCAACCAATCATGCGCCAGCTCGGCTTGCACGAAGCCGCCCGAATGCCACCAGAGCATGATGCCGAACAGCGACAGACCGGCGGAGCCGAACGGTACCAGACCGATTTCCACTTTATGCCCACTCATCCGCTCACAAAGCATCGAGCCCAGGGCGATGCCCACGGAAAACACGGTGAGGATCAGGGTCACCACGCTTTCGTCGCCATGCAGCCATTCTTTGGCATAGGCGGGAATCTGCGTCAGGTAGATGGCGCCGAGAAACCAGAACCAGGAATTGCCGACCAGCGAGCGCGATACCGCGGGGCGTTGGCCCAGGCCGAGCTTCATGGTCAGCCAGGACTGACGGAAGATGTTCCAGTCCAGCTTCAACTCCGGCAGCCCCGCCGCCGCTGCGGGAATCGCGCGACTGGCCAGGTAGCCGAGCACCGCCACCAGCACGATGGAACTGGCGACGATACCGGCATAGGCGCTGCTGGCCATCATGATGCCCGCGCCTATGGTGCCGGCGAGAATCGCCAGGAAAGTGCCCATCTCCACCAGGGCGTTGCCACCGACCAGCTCTTCTTCGTGCAGGTGCTGCGGCAGAATCGAATATTTGACCGGACCGAACAGTGCCGACTGGGTACCCATGGCGAACAGCACCAGCAGCATCAGCGGCAAGTTGTCCAGCAACACCCCGGCGGCGCCGGTGAGCATGATCAGGATTTCGGCGAATTTGATCTTGCGGATCAGACCGTCCTTGGCGAACTTCTCGCCGAACTGCCCTCCGAGGGCCGAGAACAGGAAGAACGGCAGGATAAACAGCAGCGCACAGAGATTGACCAGCAAATCGCGGTCGGCACTCACCGCCAGCTTGAACAGAATCGCCAGAATCAGCGACTGCTTGAAAATATTGTCGTTGAAGGCGCCGAGCAATTGGGTGATGAAGAACGGCAAGAAACGCTTTTTGCCGAGCAGGGCGAATTGGGATTGTTCGGTCATCGTCCGTGTACCTGTCCATAAGGCTGACTGGGGGCGTTGAGCATTGGACTGCAAGATGCAGTGGCAAAGCCACAGGTATCGACGATTTTTGCCGCTATTTTCCGGAGCGTGCTGTTTGTTGGGCTTCGTGCCTCAGCGCCAACCTACCAGGGCAAGCCAAACGGATGCTTTGGTAGCCCGGATGCAATCCGGGGAAAAGGCGCCGCGGCCAATGCCGCTCCCCGGATTTCATCCGGGCTACATTTCGTCCGAGCTACAGAGTGCGCCGGCGAATCAGACCGGCAATTGCCCCAAAGCCCAGCGCAACACGAAAAACACTAGAAACCCACCGCCAATGGTCGCCAGCAGATTGCGGCTCAGCGCGGCTATGGCGATGGCCGCCAACCCCGCGAGCAGGTAGGCGTTATCCAGGCTGAAAGCCCAGTGCTGCCCATCGGGGATCAGCATGCCCGGCACCACTATCGCAGTGAGCACGGCGGTCGGCACATAGTGCAAACCCTGGCGCACCAGCGGCGGAAAGCGCAGATCGGGAAAGGCGAACAGGCTGTAACGCGTGCCGAAGGTGATCGCCAGCATGCCGAGAATCAGGATCCAGTTTTCCATCAGACCACCTCCTCATCAACAGGCGCCATGGCGCGTCGCTCCAGCGCCACGCCGACGACGATCCCGCTGAACGCCGCAGCGAGCAGACCGAGTTTGTAAGGCAACTCGTGACACACCAGCGCCACCGCGGCAGCAGAGAGCGCGGCGGCTACCTGGGGGCGATTGCGCAGCATCGGCACGACTATGCCGATAAAGGTCGCCAGCATGGCGAAGTCCAGCCCCCAGGCCCCGAGGTTCGGCACGTTCTGCCCGAATATCACCCCGACCAGGGTGCACAGCTGCCAGTTCACGTACATCGCCAGGGCGGCGCCGAGAAAGTACCAGTGCTTGTTCGGCGAGGCGTCCAGTTCGGCATAGCGGTGCTGCACCACGGCGTAGGCCTCGTCGGTCAGCCAGAACGCCAAGGGCACCCGCCAGCGCGCGGGCAGGTGGCGCACGAAAGGTTGCAAGCTGGCGCTGTAGAGCGCGTGGCGCAGGTTGACCACCGCGGTGGTCAATAGCAGCACCGCCAGCCCCACCCCGGCACCGAGCAAGCTGAGCGCGATGAATTGCGCGGAGCCGGCGAACACCAGCAGCGACATGCCAAGGGTTTGCCAGACGGACAGTCCCGCAGCCCCAGCCAGGCTGCCGAAAATGATGCCGAACGGAATGGCGCCAAGCAGCATCGGCAGCATGTCGCGGGCGCCTTGGGTGAATTCTTGCGAGCGGGTCATGAACAATCCTCCAGACCCGCAAGGCTAACGTGGCCGCTGGATGTCGTCTTGAACAATCTTGCGCAGAATGGTGTTGAGGGTGGCCGTGATAGACCCCTCGTTGCTGAACCGGATGGTAGGCGCTGGTTATCCCCGGAATGGATCCGCGCCACAACGGCTTGGAGGGTTGCACTCACCGGGTTGGAAGACGCGCTGTTGTAGGGTGGACATGGCGAAGCCTTGTCCACCGCGGGCGCCGAGATGGCGGACAAGCCTTCGGCATGTACGCCCTACGAAATTGGTTCGGACTCGGCCGCCGGGCTCATCTTCTTACTCGATGTGTGACAGGCCTTGCGGTAAGCACCGGGACCGATGCCGTAGGTCTGCTTGAACTGCCGGGTCAAATGGCTCTGGTCGGCGAAGCCCAATTGCATGGCGACCGTCAGCGGCGTGCAGCCGACTTTCAACAATGCGCGGGCCTGCTCCACGCGGCGTTGCATCAGCCAGCTGTGCGGCGGCAAGCCGGTGGCGCGGCGAAACACCCGGGCGAAATGGAACGGCGACAACCCCACCGCCGCGGCCAACGCCTCCAGTGAAGGCGGATCGGCCAGGTGCGCGTTTAGCAACTCCTTGGCCCGCGCCACGGCCTGAGGCTCGCGCCCCGGGATGCCAACGGCGGGAATACGGGCATGCCGCCGGAATAACAGCAAGATGGCTTCGCGCCAGGCGGTTTGCTGCTGCAGGGCGCTCGCCGGGCTCTCCATCAAGCGGTGCAGGTTGCTGAACACCTGCCCCACCGTGGGGTCGTGCAGCACGCTGTCGGCAAAACTGGGCATGCCGCCCTGGCCCAATTGCAACTCGTCCAGCACCCCGGATATCTGCGTCATCTCGGGATAAAACGCGCGATAACGCCAGCCCTGCTCATGGGATTTGGAGCAAGAGTGCACTTCGTCCGGGTTGATCAGAATCATGCTGCCGGTCGACGCCACGTGATCGCTGCCGCGATGCTGGAAACGGTGGGAGCCCTGCTCGATCACGGCGAGCACGAAACCCTCGTGCACATGAGGCGAAAAGCGCTGCTCGATAAAGTGCGCATGCAGCAGCTCGACTCCGCCCAATCCTTGGGACTGCCAGAAACGGGTCCGCTCGACACCTTCTTGCTCCATCGTTCAACCGCTGAAACGCGCCTCCAGTTCCTGTTTGATCGCCGGCCAGTCTTCGTCGGTGATGCTGTACAGCACACTATCGTCCAGACGCCCATCGGCCAAACGCCGATGATTGCGCAGCAAGCCTTCGCGCACCGCACCGAGCTTTTCGATGGCGCGCTGGGAGCGCAGGTTGCTCGCGGCGGTTTTCAGCTGCACGCGCACCAGTCGCCAATTTTCGAAGGCGTGCCGCAACATCAAGTACTTGACCATGCCGTTCAAGCCGCTGCCATGCTGGGCCCGGTCCAGCCAGGTCCAGCCGATTTCGGCGGCGGGCAGATTGGCGATGAAATCGCCGAAGCGCGTGGTACCCACCAGCTGCTCGCCGAGGCGGATGACGAAGGGCAACGTCTTGCCCTCGCGCTGCTCGTTCAGGCCACCGCGGTACCAATCCAGACGCTGGGCACCGTTCATGTGGATCAATTCCTGGCGATTGGCCTCGGCCAGGGTCACCAACGCGGGAATATCGGCATCCAGCATCGGCTCGATACGCAGCGCTCCGCGTTGCAAGGTAATCAATTGCGGCTTGAACATGGGATCCCTCCTCCGACTAGCACGCCAACAACGCTATCAGGGCGCATGCCCGACCACAATTGGCAGCGAGTATTTTGCGCCGGACCGTTCGATTATATTTGCGACCTTGGTCGAGCCTGACGGCGCGCCGCTTTGCTGCGACACTGCCAAGAGCTGGCCTCTGCGATTGTGGCCGCCAGAAGCTGAGAGTCATTCAATTTAGTTTGCCGTCGCCGGTTTCCGATTGCGGTGGGAGTCTGTATGTCGTTATCCATCGGGCTGATCGCCGCGGTTGCGATGATTTATATGGCGGTTCTATTCGCCATCGCCTTCTATGGCGACCGCCGCCCCACGCCGCTGCCGCCGCGCATGCGCGCCTGGGTCTACAGCCTGTCGCTGGCGGTTTACTGCACCAGCTGGACCTTCTTCGGTGCCGTCGGCCAGGCCGCCGAGCAGCTCTGGTCGTTCCTGCCGATCTACCTGGGGCCGATCATCGTGTTGCTGTTCGCCCCCTGGGTGATGCGCAAGATGGTGATGATTAGCAAACAGGAAAACATCACCTCGATCGCTGACTTCATCGCCGCGCGCTACGGCAAATCGCAAGCGCTGGCGGTGGTGGTGGCGCTGATCTGCCTGGTCGGCGTGCTGCCTTATATCGCCTTGCAGCTCAAGGGCATCGTCCTCGGCGTCAACCTGCTGATCGGCGCGGGGGCCGGCGCCAGCGGCACCAGCGCCCAGGACACGGCGTTGATCGTCACGCTGGTGTTGGCGCTGTTCACCATCCTGTTCGGCACGCGCAACCTGGATGTCACCGAGCACCACCGCGGTATGGTGCTGGCCATCGCCTTCGAATCGTTGGTCAAGCTGCTGGCCTTCCTCGCGGTCGGTGCGTTCGTCACCTATGGGCTGTACGACGGCTTCGACGACCTCTTCGAGCAGGCGCGCGACACCGCCGAACTCGAGGCGTTCTGGGCCGAGGCGGTGAACTGGCCGGCGATGATCACCCTGACCGGCCTCTCGATGATCGCCATCATCTGTCTGCCGCGGCAGTTCCACGTCATGGTCGTGGAGAACATCGAGCCCAAGGACCTGCGTTTGGCGCGCTGGGTGTTCCCCGCCTACCTGGTGCTGGCCGCGCTCTTCGTGGTGCCCATCGCCTTGGCCGGGCAGATGCATCTTCCCGCCGGAATTTCGCCCGACTCCTTCGTGATCAGCCTGCCGCTGGCCGAAGCGCACCCGGCGTTGGCCTTGCTGGCATTTATCGGCGGCGCCTCCGCGGCCACCGGTATGGTCATCGTCGCCGCGGTGGCGCTGTCGACGATGATTTCCAACGACATGCTGCTGCCCTGGCTGCTGCGCCGGAAAAACACCGAACGGCCGTACGAGGCCTTTCGTCATTGGATGCTCAGCGCCCGGCGCATCAGCATTGTGGCGATTCTGCTGCTGGCCTATGTCTGCTATCGCCTGCTCGGTTCCAATGCCAGCCTGGCGACCATCGGTCAGGTCTCGTTCGCCGCCATCGGCCAGTTGGCGCCGGCGATGTTCGGCGCACTACTGTGGAAACAAGCCAATCGCCAGGGCGTGTTCGCCGGGCTGATCTTCGGCGCGCTGATCTGGTTCTACACCCTGGTGTTGCCGCTGGGCGCACGCGGCCTGGGCTGGCCGCTGGAGAATTTCCCCGGTTTGCAGATGCTGCTCTACGGCCCGATCGGCTTTCAGGTCGACCCGCTGACCCGTGGCGTGGTGTTGTCGCTGGCCGGCAATTTCCTGCTGTTCGCCTGGGTGTCCTATTTCGCCCGCACCCGGGTCGCCGAGCATTGGCAGGCGGAACGTTTTATCGGCCAGGACTTCGGCGCCAAACCGAGCAACCGCAGCATGCTCGCGGTGCAAGTCGGCGACCTGCTGACCCTGGCCAACCGCTTCGTCGGTGAAGACCGCGCGCAACAGAGCTTCAAGCGCTTCGCCTTTCGCCAGGGCAAGAGCTTCGATCCCAACCAGACCGCCAACAGCGACTGGATCGCCCACACCGAACGTCTGCTGGCCGGTGTGCTGGGCGCCTCCTCGACCCGCGCGGTGGTCAAGGCGGCGATCGAAGGCCGGGAAATGCAGGTCGAAGACGTGGTGCGCATCGTCGACGAAGCCAGCGAGGTGCTGCAGTTTAACCGCGCGCTGTTGCAGGGCGCGATCGAAAACATCACCCAGGGCATCAGCGTGGTCGACCAGGCGCTACGCCTGGTGGCCTGGAACCATCGCTACATCGAGCTGTTCGACTACCCGGAAGGCCAGGTGTATGTCGGCCGGCCGGTGGCGGAACTGATCCGCTTCAATGCCGAACGCGGCCTGCTCGGCCCCGGCGATATCGAAGAGCATGTGAACAAGCGCCTGTATTGGATGCGCCAGGGCACCGCGCACACCTCGGAACGACTGTTCCCCAACGGCCGGGTCATCGAATTGATCGGCAACCCCATGCCCGGTGGCGGTTTCGTCATGAGTTTCACCGACATCACCGAATTCCGCGAAGCCGAGCGCGCGCTCAAAGGCGCTAACGAAGGCCTCGAACAACGGGTCGCCGAGCGCACCCGCGAACTGTCCCAGCTCAACCAGGCGCTGAGCGAAGCCAAGGGCGTGGCGGAAGCGGCCAACCAGTCGAAAACCCGCTTCCTCGCCGCCGTCAGCCACGACCTGATGCAACCGCTGAACGCTGCCCGGCTGTTTTCCGCCGCCCTCTCCCATCAGGAGAATGCCCTGCCGCGCGAAGCCAAGGAGCTGGTACGCCACCTCGACAGCTCGCTGCGCTCGGCCGAAGACCTGATCAGCGACCTGCTGGATATCTCACGCCTGGAAAACGACCGCATCACCCCGGACCGCAATCCTTTCCCGCTGACCTCGCTGTTCGACACCCTGGCCACCGAATTCAAGGTGCTGGCCGCCGAACAAGGCGTCGACCTGCACGTACGCGGCAGCCGCCAATGGATCGACAGCGATATCAAGCTGTTGCGCCGCGTGCTGCAGAACTTCCTGACCAACGCCTTCCGCTACGCCAAGGGCCGGGTGCTGCTCGGCGTACGCCGTCGCGGCGGGCAGCTGTGCCTGGAAGTCTGGGACCGCGGCCCCGGTATCCCGGCGGACAAGCTCGAGGTGATTTTCGAGGAGTTCAAACGCCTCGACAGTCACCAGACCCGCGCCGAAAAGGGCCTGGGCCTGGGCCTGGCGATCGCCGACGGCCTGTGCCGGGTGCTCGATCATCCGTTGCAGGTGCGCTCCTGGCCGGGCAAAGGCAGCGTGTTCAGCGTCTGCGTGCCCCTGGCGCGCAAGCCGGCGCAGCAGGCGCAACGCAACCCCGTCGAGCAGCAGGGGACGCCGCTGACCGGCTGCCAGGTGCTGTGCATCGACAACGAGGACAGCATCCTCACCGGCATGCACAGCCTGCTCTCGCGCTGGGGCTGCCAGGTCTGGACGGCGCGCAATCGCCTGGAATGCGAACACCTGCTCGGCGAGGACGTGCACCCGCACCTGACGCTGGTCGACTATCACCTCGACGAAGGCGACACCGGCACCGAACTGATGGCCTGGCTGCGCACCCGCCTGGGCGAGCCGGTGCCCGGCGTGGTGATCAGCGCCGATGGTCGCGCCGAGCTGATCGACGAAGTGCATGCCGCCGGTCTCGACTATCTGGCCAAGCCGGTCAAGCCGGCGGCCTTGCGCGCGCTGGTCAGCCGGCATCTGAAGCTGCGCTAGGAACCGCTCGCGGCTAAAAAATTCAGGCTGCCCGCAGCTCCAAGTAAAGGCGCGCGCTCCCGTAGCCCGGATGCAATCCGGGGAAGCGATTGGACGGCCGCCACCCATGTCCCGGATTGCATCCGGGCTACGGAACTGGTCAGCCGACATTTGAAGCGGCGTTAGGAACCGCTCGCGGCTAAAGCCCCTCCCACGCTTGTCGCGTCGCTGATTGTGGAAGCGGCTGGGCGGTACTCCGCTTTAGCCGCGATTGCCAGCGAGCGCGACACTCGTCCACTGATCTGCCGCAATGCGCCGGGGGCGCCCGCTGACTAAACTGCCGCTATCACACCCCGCCAAGGATGCCCATGCCCGACGCCCTCGATACCCTGCTGAACTTCGCCAGCGCCCTGGCCGCTGGTTTACTGATCGGCGCCGAGCGCGGCTGGCAGGAACGCAATAGCGAAGACGGCCAGTTCGCCGCGGGCATTCGCACCTTTGGTTTGAGCGCGCTGCTCGGCGGGTTCGCCATGCTGCTCGGCGAACATTTCGGCGTGGCCGCCTGGGCGGTGGCGTTCGGCGGATTCGCCGCCCTGGTGTTGGCCTCCTATTTCGGCGACCTGCTGCAAAGCGGCGACAAGGGGCTGACCAGCGAAGTGGCCATGCTGATCACCTTTATTCTCGGCAGCCTGGCGGTCGCCGGCCACCCGCCCTTGGCTGCGGCGGGCGCCGTCGCGGTGGCGTTGCTGCTGAGTTTGAAACAGTCGCTGCATGCGATCCTGAAACGCCTCAGCGAAGCGGAACTGTCGGGCGCGCTGAAACTGCTGTTCATCTCCCTGGTACTGCTGCCGGCCCTGCCCAACCAGGGTTACGGCCCCTGGCAGGCGTTCAACCCCTTCGTCATCTGGTGGATGGTGGTGCTGATCGCCAGTATCGGCTTTGCCGGCTATGTGGCGATCCGCCTGGTCGGCACCCGTTATGGCCTGCTGCTCACCGCGCTGCTAGGCGGCATCGTCTCGTCCACCGCGATGACCATCAGTCTGGCCCGGCTCAACCGCGACCGGCATCTGCACGCCCTGCTCGCCTGCGGCCTGCTGGCCACCTCGACGCTGATGTTCCCGCGGGTGCTGCTGGAGGTCGGGTTGATCAACGCAAAACTGCTGCCGCAGTTGATCTGGCCCCTGGCGACGACGGCCGCGCTGTATGCCGCCGGTGCGTTCTTCTACTACCGCAGCGCCAGCAGCCAGCTCGACGAAAACGCCGAGCCGCCGCTGAAGAACCCGTTCGAAGTGGTCCCGGCGCTGCGCTTCGGCGCACTCTTGCTGCTGATCGTATTAGTGCTGGAAGCGGCACGGAATTGGCTCGGCGATGCCGGCGTGTACCTGGTGGCGCTGCTCTCGGGCCTGACCGATGTGGATGCCATCACGCTGTCCCTGGCGCGCAGCGCCGACGCCGACTTGAACGCCCAGGTGGCGGTGCAGGGAATCTTCCTCGCGGTGCTGAGCAACAGCCTGATGAAGGGCCTGCTGATCGCCCTGATCGGCGGTCGCCAATTGGCCCTGCGCACGCTGCCGATCATGGCCGCGGGCTTGCTGGCGGGTTTGGCCGTGCTGCTGTTGTCGTAGGCGGCCCGTGTGCGCCTCAATCCTCGCTGGCACTTTCCTCGAAATGTGGCATGCCGGCGGCGCGCTCCAGCGCCTCGGTGGGCAGGCTTTTGCTGGCGCGGGCGCCGAGCAGCTTGAGGTTCTCGACGCGGCTGACGATATTGCCGCGACCGTCGCTGAGCTTGTTACGCGCCGCGGCGTAGGCCTTGTCGAGTTGCTGCAAGCGCGCGCCGATTTCGTCGAGATCCTGGATGAAGGCGACGAACTTGTCGTACAGCGCCCCGGCCCGCTCGGCGATCTCGCGGGCATTCTGGCTCTGCCGCTCCTGCCGCCACAGGCTGTCGATCACCCGCAAGGTGGCGAGCAAGGTGGTCGGGCTGACGATCACGATATTCTGCTCGAAGGCTTCCTGGAACAAACCGGCATCGACCTGCAAGGCGGCGGCGAACGCGGCCTCGATGGGCACGAACAACAGCACGAAATCCAGGCTGTGCAAGCCCTCCAGGCGTTGGTAATCCTTCAGCGACAAGCCTTTCAAATGGCTGCGCAGCGACAATACATGCTGCTTGAGCGCCACTTGACGTTCGCCATCGGTTTCGGCCACTACATATTGCTGATAGGCGGTGAGGCTGACCTTGGCATCGACCACCACCTGCTTGTCGCCGGGAAGCCGGATCACCACGTCCGGCTGGAAGCGCTCGCCGTCGGCGCTTTTCAGGCTGACCTGGGTCTGGTACTCGCGGCCGTTCTGCAGCCCGGCGTGCTCCAGCACCCGTTCGAGCACCAGCTCGCCCCAGTTGCCCTGGGTTTTCTGCCCTTGCAGCGCACGGGTCAAGTTGGTCGCCTCGTCGCCCAGGCGTTGATTGAGCTGCTGCAAGCGCTCCAGCTCCTTGCCCAGGGAAAAGCGCTCGCGAGCCTCTTGTTGGTAACTTTCCTCAACACGCTTTTCGAACGACTGGATGCGTTCCTTGAGCGGGTCGAGCAACTGGCCCAGGCGCTGCTGGCTGGTTTCGGCGAAACGCTGCTCGCGCTCGTCGAAGATTTTTCCCGCCAGCTCGGCGAACTGCGCGCGCAATTCGTCGCGCGAGCCTTGCAAGTCGTTCAGACGCTGCTGATGGCTGTCCTGCTGCTCGCGCAACTCGGCGCTCAAGGCCGCGCGCTCGGCGCCCAGGCGGCGTAACTCGGCTTCCTGCTGCTCGCGCTCGCTATGCCAGGCCTGGGCGCTTTCCCGCGCTACCAGCCGCTCGTGCTGCAACAACTCGGTTTCGCGGCGCAAGGCGGCCAGCTCGGCTTGCTGATCGGCTTTGATTTCGAGGATATCGGCGACTTCCTGACGGCAGCCGTCGAGCTGCGCGCTCAGGCCGGCCTGGGCCAGCTGCGCGCTGCCCAGACGCTCCTGCAGCAAGCTGCATTCGAGTTGCAGGCTGGCGGCGCGGCGCTGCAGCGACCAGGCCAAGAGCGCCAGGGGCACGGCCGCAGCGATCAGGCCGAGCAACAGGGCAGGCAGTTGATTAGATAAATCGATAGGCATAAACGGCTCCGCGCAGGTTGCCCGGCAGTATACCCAGGCCCGTGCGGAGCGGTCAGGAAGGGATCAGCGGCCTTTCAGCAGGCGCCTGGCCTCTGGCGAGCCTTGCGCGGCGGCCAGAGCCAACCGATGCGCGTCTGTTGCTGCTGGTTAGCGCGACTGTTGGAGCCGGTCCAGCTCCAGTTGCGCGTTATTGTCGCCGGCACGGGCGGCCTGACGCAGCATTTCCAAGCCGATACGCCGATCGCGGGGGTTGTTGCCACAATCGCAACAGAGCAAACGGCCCAGACGGCTCTGCGCCGACACCACGCCGTTGAGTGCCGGCTGCTTGAGCAAGCGCCCGGCGAAACGTTTGACGCTGGTTGCATGCCCCAGGCGCGGGCTGTCCAACAGCCACAGCGCGACACGCAGCGGCAAATGCGCAGGGGCGGAAGAATGTTGCACGGATAAACGAGCGGGTGAGCGGGGCATGGGCAACAGCGGTAGCCGGAAAAGCGCGCCACTCTACTCCTTTTTTCGCCGAGGTAAAGCCTTGCAAAATGCCCTCACCCGCGAGCTAGAGCCGACCGCCAAGACAATCCACAGAAGCTGTGGATAACTAGGTGGATAACATGGGAGCAAGCGGCCTCATCGCCGATATCATGGGGCCTGAGGTTAAACTGACGATTTTTTCACCAGCTCAAAAAAACTATATTTTTCATTGACTTATAAAATCAGCAAGAAGAATCAAGGATTTACCTTAATGGCGAATTGATCCTTGACAACGGCCCCGCGAATTGTGCACAAGTTTTCCGGCAGGTTGTCTGGATCGCCCTGTTTAGGGGCATTTTCCGGTCAAAATACAGCACCGAGATGGCGCGCCCGTAAGCCGTAGTGGCCTTGTGCCCCGCTCCATTGGCCGTTTTCCGCACCGGCGCTTTTGCGCCATGCCGGTGCAGCAACCCGAATCTGGCATGCAACCGGGGTATAAATAGCGACGATTGGCAGCCATTCGCCCCATGGGTTACCGTCCGAGGCGATCACCACATCACTATCGGGGACCTCCAGCCATGATCAGCCGGCGTACCGGGCTGCGGCTTATCGCTGTACTGACGCTGCTTGCGCTGCTCGGCCTGTACGGCTACGGCAGTTGGGTCCGCCTGTTGGAGCGCCATGATATCCGCCAGTTGAGCTGGCAAGGCCTCAGCTTGTCGGGTGACGGCATCGGGCTGGCCCGGCTTAATCTGCAGCAGCATGGCGCCGCCGCTATCGCCCAGTTTGAGCTGCAAGGGCTGCAGCTGAGCTGGCGGCAATTCGAACTCACCCCGCCCTTTTGGCAACATGTCGAACTGCAGCGCCTGGCGCTGGATTGGCAGCCCCGGGATGCACCGGCCACGGCAAGCGCGCCTGCGGATTTACGACAAATGGCGCAGAAGCTCGCCTGGCTGCCGCGTAGCCTGCACATCGCCGAGCTACGGGCCGAATTGCCCTGCGCCAGTGGGCGCTGTGAGTTGCGCGGCGATCTACGTCTGCACAGCGACCGACAAACCGCGCTACAGCTCGATGCCGTGCTCGACCTCGACCATCGAAGCCAGCGACTGCGCTGGCAGGCGGCGCTGCGCGGCGAGCCCCAGACGCTCGACCTGAACCTGCAACTAAGCATCGACCAACAGCCGCAGCTGAACCTGCGCAGCCAATTGCAGGACAGCCCCAATGGTCCACTTTGGCGCGGCGAATTGATCACCCAGCCGCTGAGCCAAGCCGCCGTGCTACAAGACTGGCTGCGCCAGTGGGCGCTCCCCGCCGATCTGCAATTGCCCGGCGCTCCCGGCGCGGCGCAATTGTCGGCGCATTGGCAATTACAGCTACCCGCTGCCCAGAATCCGGCACTGAGCCTGGAACAGCTGCGCAACGCCAGCGGCCAATTCAGCCTCGACCTCGACTTGCCAGAACCCTGGCCGATTCCCGGCATCGGCCAGGCCCAAGGCAGCCTCGGCGTCGCCGCGCGGGCCCTGAACGGGCAATGGTTCGCCGAACGCCTGCAAGCCGATATGCAGCTTCAAGCGCTAGCGGCCGCCTGGCTGCAGCAACTGCCCGAGGCCTTGCAAACCGACTCGCTGCAACTGCGCATCCAACCGAGCGAACCGCTGCCCGAGTTGCCGCCATCCCTGGCCGAACGCTCGCTACCGCTGGCCATACAACTGCACGGCAAGGGCGCCACCGACTTCGAGTTCCAAAGCACCGTGGCCCTGGCAAACGCGCCGCCCTGGGCGGCGCAACTGGCGCAAGCACGCCTGCAAGCGAGCAGCGCTGCGCTCGCCCTCGACGATTGGAGCGCCCGTGAGCTGAAGCTCGACCTGCGCCTCGACGGTTATCTGGATAGCACGCGGTTAAGCCTCGAGTTCGGCAAAGGCGCCAGTCTGCAGCTGGGTCAGCTGAAGGGCCCCGAGCTGCGCCTGCAACGCTTGCAGGCCAGCGCTCCAGGTCTGCAACTCGTCGCCGATTACCCGGCCGGTGCGCTGCAACGCCTGTCGCTTTCCGGCCCCCACGAGCTGAGCGTGCAGCGTATCGAGCAACCGCAGCTCAAGCCCCTGGGCTGGCGCTGGCAAGGGAAAGTCGCCGGCGACCTGCAACAGCTGAAACTCGACGGCCAGCTACGCTCGGACGCCGATCTGCTGCTGAATCTGCAGGTGCAGCGCAACTCGAGCGGCGATCTCAAATTGCAGGCACAACTGCCCGAAGTGTTTCTGCGCGCCGGCAACCCCCTGAGCAAAACCCTGGCCGCCTGGCCCGCCCTGCTCGATCTCAATAGCGGCCGCCTGAACGCCACTGCCAGGCTCAGCCAGAATGCCGGCGACAGCGCCCCGCGGGTCGACCTCGAGGTTACGGGCAAAGGCCTGGCGGGAATCTACGACCGCACCCTGCTCAATGGCCTGGACGCCCGTGTGCGCATGAGCGTCAAACGCAACCGCTTGCAGCTCGACCTCGACGAACTGCGCTTGGCCGAGGCCAACTCCGGCATTCCGCTTGGCCCACTGCGCCTGAACGGATACTACAGCGCCAGCCTCGACCAGCCGGACAAGGGCCAACTGCATATCGATCAGGCGCAAACGGCGCTGCTCGGCGGCGACGTCAGGCTTGCGGCCGGGCAGTGGGATCTGGGCCGGCGGCCGCTGTCGTTTCCCCTGCGCGTACATGGCTTGCAACTCGAACAACTGTTCATCGCCTACCCGACCGAAGGCCTGGCCGGCAGCGGTGTCCTCGACGGCGAGCTGCCGCTGCAACTCGGCGCCGAGGGGCTGCAGATCGACAACGGGCAATTGGCCGCGCGGGCGCCCGGCGGTCATTTGCGCTTTCAATCCGAACGCATTCGCGCCCTGGGCCGCAGCAACCCGGCCATGCAACTGGTCACGCAATCCTTGGAGAACTTTCAGTACGATACCCTGAGCAGCCGCGTCGACTATGATCCCAGCGGTAAATTGAATCTCGCTCTGCGCCTGCAAGGCCGCAACCCAGCCATCGAACAAGGCCGCCCGATTCACTTCACGATCCAACTCGAAGAAGACATCCCGACCCTGCTGGCCAGCCTGCAACTGACCGATAAGGTGAACGAGATCATCACCCGACGGGTGCAGCAGCGTATGCTGGAACGCAACGCGGCAACCCCAAAAGAGCCTTAGTCGAGGAGACGCGCCATGCGTTTGCGTAGTTGTTTCGCCATCCTGCTGCTCGGCCTGTTCGGCACGGCCTGTACCCCCACGGTGCAACTGGCGATGCCCAACGAGCCGATCCATATCAACCTCAACGTGAAGATCGAGCACGAAATCTATATCAAGGTGGATAAGGCGCTGGACAATGTGTTCAGCGAGTCCAGCGGCCTGTTTTGAGGAGCATGACCATGACCCTGTTCAAACGTATCGCCAGCCTGTTGCTGCTGCTCAGCCTGAGCCTGCCGGCCGCGGCATTGACGCTCAACCAAGCCATGTCTGCCCTCGGCGACGCCAAGGCCAGCGGCCAACTCGGCGAGATGCCCAACGGCTATCTTGGCGTCGTCGAAGACAACGGCCAAGCCGCTGAAATCGCCCGTTTGATCAACCAGGCGCGGCGCGCCGAATACCAGCGCCTGGCCGAACAGAACGGCATCAAACTGACCGACGTGGAAGCCATCGCCGGGCAGAAGGCCCTCGATAAAACCCCGCCGGGGCAATACATCCAGTACCAAGGGCAATGGCGGCGCAAATAGACCGGCCATTTCTCTCACTTACGCCAATGGATACCCACACATGGCCCTCGCCACCTGGTTGCTGTTTCTCACCGCCGTGATCGGCCTGTCGTTGACGCCCGGCCCCAACGGCCTGTTGGCGCTGAGCCACGGCGCGCTCTATGGCCACCGCAAAGCCTGCTGGACGGTGGTCGGCGGCATGCTCGGCTTCGTCGTGCTGATGGCACTGTCGATGTTCGGCATCGGCGCGCTGCTGAAAGCCTCGGCCGACGCCCTGATCGTGCTCAAGTGGCTTGGCGGCGCCTACCTGATCTGGCTCGGCGTGCAGCTCTGGCGCGCCCCGCCCGTACAACTCGACGCGCTTGCGCCAAGCGCCGCCAAGCCCGGCACGGCATTGCTGCGCCAAGGCTTTTTCTCGGCGATTTCCAACCCCAAGGTGATTCTGTTCTTCGGCGCCTTCCTCCCGCAGTTTCTCGAACCGCAGCGCAATCTCTGGCTGCAGTTCGCGATCATGGCGCTGACCTTCGCCCTGGTCGAAGGCCTGGTCGAATACCTGCTCGCGCGCATGGCCCAACGCGTGCGCCCGTGGCTGCAGCGCAGCGGCAAGGGCTTCAACCGCTGCTGCGGCGGTTTATTCGCCTTGATGGGTGCGGCATTGCCGATGACTCGCTGAGCGCCTGGGTGAACTCGCCCAGGGCGGTGCAGAACATCCGTAATTGCTGGGCCATGTGCAAAGCGTCACAGGACCAATGCGATGCAATCGAACTCTTGCTGACCACCCAACCTTTGGTTGGTCACGGTTTGTTCATTAGTGCCTAGGATACTCAGCGGCTTCCGTCAGAAGCCGTCGCGCTGACAACAACCATAAAAGCAAGGAGCCAGATGCATGTCCTACCGCAATATTTTGCTCGCCTTGAGCCTGAGCCTCAGCTGCACCGCCCAAGCAGCCATCTGTCCCGACTACCAGACCCCACAGCAGGCACCGACCGCGCCGCTGCCGGCGAAGAAATCCTTCAAGCACTTCGGCAACACCATACTGGCCGGCATCTACAGCCCCTGGCACATGGTGCATGACAGCCTGGTCGCGGAGGGTCAGTACCCCTATCTGGTCGGCAAGTTCGATTACGACGCCTTACTGCACAAAGATCTGGAAGACGAACGCGTACACGTCTACCTGTTCGGTACCGGCATGCAGAACTGGGAATACCTCGGCAGCCGCGTTACCGACAGCGACGGCAAAATCGCCATGACTCTGCAGCCGCGCCCCGCCGGCGATTACCGCGTGCGCATGGTGGTCGAAGGCGACCGCTCCAGCGTCGACGGCTGGCTTACCGTGGTCGAGCGCGGTCGCGATGCGGTGCTCTTCGATGTCGACGGTACCCTGACGATCAACGACTTCGAAGCCTATGCCGACTATGTCGGGGTGAAGACCGCAACGCCTTATTACTACGCCCCGCAAACCGTGCGCGCCTACCAGGACAAGGGCTATCAGATCCTCTACCTGACCGCCCGCCCCTACTGGGTAACCCGCGACGGCCGCGAATGGTTCGGCAAGCAGAACCTGCCGGCCTGGCACTATCGCAGCAACCCCTACGGCAACGGTCCGATCCCGCCGAACACCGTGGAACACAAGGCCAATTACGTGCGCTACCTGCGCGACACCGTGGGCCTGAACATCATCCGCGCCTACGGCAATGCGACCACCGATATCGAGGCGTACGCCGCGGGCGGCATGCCCAAGGCCGACACCTGGATCATCGGCGAACACGCCGGCAAGGAAGGCACCCAGGCCCTCAGCGGCGACTATGCGCTGCACTACAGCACCGTGGTGAATGGCACCCCGCCGGCGGCCTGTAAGCGTTAACCGGCCGACTAAAAAAAGCCGAGCGCCAGGTTCGCTCGGCTTTCGTTATGGTGCTGGGCAATGACGCCAGCCTTCCGCTAAACCCTGTGATGCAAACCACAGTGGGCCAATGCCTACCTGGCGAGAAGCCAGCATCCATGCTTTGATAGGTGCCTTCTCGCTGCACCGCACAAGCCCCTTATCCAAAGGAATGGATCACCGCCATGCCCCTACTCGCCCTGCTCGTTCTGGCCTGCCAAGTCACCTGTGGTCTGCATGTGGTACGCAGCGGTCAGGAACGCTATTGGATCTACCTGATCATCGCCCTGCCCGGCCTCGGCTGCCTGATCTATTTCCTCGGCATCATGCTGCCGGAGCTGCTCGGCAGCCATCGCGGCCGGCGCACCATCAAACGCGTGCATGACCGCCTTGACCCCGAGCGCCATCTGCGCGCCCTGCGCGATGAACTGGAAGTCTGCGACAGCCGCATCACCCGCATGAACCTGGCCGAAGAACTGTTGCGCCTGAACCAGGCCGAGGAAGCCGAAAAGCATTACCAGGCGGCACTGCGCGGCACCGATGCCGATGCGCCTGACATCCTTCTGGGCCTGGCCAAGGCGCGCTTCGCCCAGGGCAATGCAGGTGGCTGCAAGCAGGCGCTGGACCAATTGATCGCCAGCAACCCCGGCTACCGTTCGACCGACGGCCACCTGCTGTTCGCCCGCGCCCTCGAAGCCCTGGAAGAGAACGCCAAGGCCGAGGAGGAATACCGCGCCCTGGTTGCCTACTACCCGGGCCCCGAAGCCCAATACCGCTATGCGTTGATGTTGCGCCGCCAAGGCCGACAGCAGGAAGCCCTGGCCCAGTTACAACAGATCCACAGCCACGCCCGCCGCTCGCCCAAGCACTACCGCAACCTGCATCAGGAGTGGCTGACGCTCAGCCAGCAGGAGTTACGCGCACTGGAACAGGGCGAACGCACGCCCGCCAGATACTAGCGCCCATACACGGGCGGCTCGAACTCAAGCGCTGGTTATCTGCAAATACGCCAGCACCTGCGCCACGCGCGCACTCAGCGAACCGGTCAATATGCGGTATGGCAAGCCGCGACGCTGTAACTGCTGCGCATACCAGACGTTCTGCCGATGACGGAACGCGGCGTCTTGCCGGGTGCCGTCCTGCACGAACGGGAAGTCGTCCGCACACAGGAACAGGTGCCGGTAAGGGCGCTCGGCCAGTTGCTCCAACTCCGCCTCGGCGCGACCGAATTGCTCCCGACAATAAAACAGCGTGGTCAGGGGTGTGGTGTCGCACACCAGATAGCGCCGTGCCCGTCCCGCCAGCGATTGTTCGCGGGCCACCTGGGTGCGGCCGATATGCAGCAGGTCGCCATAGGTCAGTTGGCCGCCACGGGCCAGCCAGTGCTCGCGACCGAACTCGGCGGCATGCAGGGTGCCCAGGGCTTCCGCCAAGGCCAGGCTCAGACTGCTCTTGCCGGTGGATTCGCCGCCGAGCAGCGCGATTCGTTCGACGAAGTCGCCATACACCTCGGCCCCCAGGTACTCGCGCAGGCCATGCACATCGGCGCGCAAGCGCGAACCGGAAATCGGCACCCGCTGGCGCGCGCGGTCCAGCTCGACGTGCTGCACCGGTTGATCGAAACAACGCCCCAGGTACGCGGCAAAGCCATCGCCATAGGCTTCGCTGGTGAACACCGCCTCGACCTTCTCGCCGAGCACCTGCAAGCAGAAATCAGCGACGAATTGACGCTGCAGCTCAGGCGCATCCTGGTTATCCGGCAGTTCGGGCAGCGCCAGGCCCTCGCGCCGCCATTGCGCCACGCGCTGCGGCGTCAGCACCCAACACTGGATGTGCGGCAAGCGCGCGGCGAGCCAGCGCTCGCGGCGTTCGGCCTCGCAACCGGGCAATTCCGGCCGCGACCAACTGAGCACGTACAGGCGCTCGCATTGCTGGTGCGCTTCTTCGATCAGCCATTCATGGCCCAAGTGCAGCGGCGCGAACTTACCCACCACCAGGCCGCTGCGAAAACGCCGCGCCATGTTTCAGGCTCGCTGCCCGTCGACCGCGATCGGGCTCGATTGCCCGCTCCACTCGCGCCGCCAGCGATACAAGCCGTACCAGGCATTGCACCAGAACAACGCGTAGACAAAACCCGTCAGGTACAGCTCGCGTGAAACGAACAACGGCACCGCCAGGCTATTGACCAACAGCCAGCAGTACCAGTTTTCCAGCTTGCGGCGCATCAGCAACAGTTGCGCCAACACACTGAAGGTCAACACCAGCGAATCGAGAAAAGGCGCATAGGCATCGGTGAAACGGTGCAGCAAAGCGCCATAACCCAGCGCCACCAGCACCGCGAGCAGCAGCGCACCGAGCAAGCCCGGCCAGGACGTGCGAGCGATCGGCAGCGCCGCCCCGCTTTTACCGTACAGCCAGCCCCACCAACCGATCAGGCTGGTGACGATATAGAAGACTTGCAGGGTGAGGTCGGCATACAGCTGCACTTCGAAGAACAGCCAACCGAAAAGCCCACAGCCGATCAACCCGACCGACCAGGTGTGCACCGAGTTACGCGCCGCCAGCAGCACGGCGACCAGGTAGAAGCAGTTAGCGAGGATTTCCAGCATGGGCGGCATGCACAGGTCCTTGAAAACGAGAATGCCAAGGCAGGCGCAAGCGCCGCCTCGTGCGGGGGAGCCGGAATGTGGATGTCACTTGCTATCGGGCAGGATGTCGAAACCGCCCTGGGATTGGCTGATAATCCGGAACTGCTGACTTTCGCCGGCGACGACCCGCACCGCCAATTCGCGGCGCAGGCGGCCGTAGCTGCACAAGGTGTCGTCCATCTTGTCGATACCGATACCCAGCACGCGGGTGCCGGTCGGCACCTGGAAGCTGGCCACCTCGCCCATGCCGATGCGCGCCGCCACTTTGCGGTCGACCAGCACGGCGACATAGCAGCCGCCGCCCATCAAGCCCAGGTCGCGGTTGACCACGATCTCACCGGTACCCGGCTGCGACTCCTGATAAGCCAGCAAACGATCTTCGGGCACCGCTTTGATATTTTCCGGCTCGGCCCGGAACGAGGAACAACCGGCTAACAGCAGCAAAGGCAGAACGGCGTAAATCAAGCGCATGACAAATCCTTGGTAAGTTTCGCGGGCCTGCAAGGCCTGGCGGGAGGTCCTGGCGCGCGGCCTATCCTGAGAGCACGCACGGCTATCGCAGCCTGGCACAGATTGCGCGTGGAGTTGAACCCTCAAGCCGATTTTTATTGCAGCGCCTCTCGTAGCCCGGATTGCGCCAAGGCTTGTCCGGGCTACAAAAGCCCTCCCGCCTGGCCTGTGCACTGCCTATTCCGGCAGCGCTTCGCGGACTTCGCGGGTGCCGCGCCAGGCGCATAGCGCCGCCTCGTCATAGGCACCGAACAGCCAGCCGGTGCGCGCCCCCACCAGGGTGGTCGCCGCGTGGTAACGCCCCAGTCGATTGTGCCGGGCCAGGTACAGCGCGCTATCGCGCAGCACCGCCAGCACGCGGCTATTGGACTGGAACAACGGCGTCAGCAAGCGGCTGGCCTGGCGGTAATAGCCCAGGTGCTGGCGGCGCATAGCCGTATAGCCGCCGAATACCCGCTCCCAGTCGATGACTTCGGCAGCCCGCTGCGGCCGCAACGCCCGGGCCAACGCCGCGGCGTCGATCAGCGCCATATTCGCGCCCTGGCCCAGTTGCGGGCTCATGGCATGGGCGCAATCGCCGATGGCCAGTACCCGGCCATCGTGCCAGCGCTGCATGCGCACATCGGCATAGGCGGCGAAGCTCAATTGCGCGGGGCTTTCGATCGCTTGCAGAAAAGGCTCGGCGACGCCACCGGTCAACTGCATCACCCGGTTTTTCCAGGCATCCAGCCCGGCTTCGCGCCAGGCCGCGAACTGCGCGGTCGGCAAGCTCCAGAACAGGCTGCTGAGCCGCTGATCGCGTTGCAGATGAGTACTGCCGGTGGGCATCACCCCGAACATTTCCCGGCAACCGCGATACCACTGGCGCAGGTCCGTGGTCTGCATGCCCGCGGGGGTCGGCTGGATATTCCACAGCGCGCCCCAGGGATAAGGCTGCACACGCTGCTTGACCCGCATTTGCCCACGCAGGGTCGAACGTACGCCATCGGCGAGAATCAACGCACAGCATTCGCCATACGGCTGCTCGCCGCCGCGGTCATCGCTGACGAATAATTCGACGCTATGCGCCGATTGGCTGAAGCGGCTGATGGCGACACCCGTTTCGATCTGCACGCCGGCTTGCTTGGCGGCATCCAGCAGGCTGGTCATCAGCACCGCGCGGTGAATGCCCAGGCCGAAAGTGCCGACTTGCCAATCGTCGTAACGGGTGTCGAGAATCACCCGGCCATCGCACGCCGTGGTGCCGTATAAACGCCCGACCGGAGCCCCTAGCCCCGTGCACTCGGCCAGCAACCCCAGCTCGCGCAATGCCGCCAAACCGGAGGGCTGCAACAGAACCCCCGCCCCCACCGGCTGCAAGTTGGCGACCCGCTCGAGCACGCGTACGCGAAAACCCAGACGCGCCAGCAGAATCGCACTGGCCAGGCCGGCGGTACCGGCCCCCACTACCGCAATCGACAATCCGGTCACTGTTTCTCTCCGTTATGCAGGCGCGGCGATTCTAACGCCGGCGGCGGCCCACAAGTATCAACGGTGTCGCAATTGCCAGCCATAAGCTGGCCATTGGCTTGCATAACCAACTGTAGCCGGTCGCCACATCTGTCGATTATCGCCGGAGGTTTTCGCCAGCCGACCGGTGATGCGAATCGAGTCTATGGCTGCGCGCTTTTCGTGACCCAACTGACAAATCCCCCGCCATTCAGTTGTTATGGTGCGGCCTCAACCGCCAAGGATTGCCCCATGACCTCCTTCAGCCTCCCTGCCTTTTTGGCTGCCGCCCTAGTTTTTTCACCTGTCGCCACTGCCGCTTTCACGCCCATCACCGGCAAGATGGCCAGCCCGAAAACCCTCAACGCCATGGTCCATCTGCCGGAAGGCTATGACCCCGGCGACAGCCAGGGCTACCCGCTGCTGATCGCCCTGCACGGCAATGGCAAGTGCGGCGATGCCAGCGTCGCCAACGGCGACGGCAGCTATTCGCTGGATATGAACATCCTCAACAAGGCGATCTCCGAAGGCGCGCCGAAGATGATCCGCGACGGCCTGTGGGATAACACCCTGCCCTTTATCGTGCTGGCACCGCAGTTGCCACCTAATGCCAAGAACGAGTGCGGCATGCATAAAGATCGCTACGAGATGATCTACAAGCACGCTACCGAGAACTTCAACGTCAACCTCAATAAGGTCTATATCACCGGCCTCAGCCAGGGCGGCAACGGCACCTACAACATAATCAAGGATCGGCCGGACACCATCGCCGCCGCAGTACCCATCGCCGCCTGGTTCCCCCATACGTTCAATTGCGAAGCGATCAAAGATATCGGCGTGTGGGCCTTTCATGGCGACCAGGACAAGAAGGTCGGCTACAAATCCGGGCAGCACGTGGTCGACGTCAAACTCAACGGCTGCGCCGCCGCGGGCACCCCGCTAAACCACCCGGCCAAGCTCACCAGCTTTGCCGGCGTGGCCCATGATTCCTGGGATGGCGCCTATGGCGTGAAGCCGATGCACAGCTTCGCCGACGGCAGCAAACGCCACTATTACCTCGAACTGGCCTACGACCATAACGACCCGAATATCGATGCCGCCGGCAACTTCGGCGGCGACGGGTACTATTACCACTACAACGAATTCGGCCGGCATCTGCTGTATCGCTGGCTGCTCAGCTTCACCAAGCCGACACTCGACGGCCCGAACCAGCCGCCGCTGTTCAACGAACTCGGTCCGGTCGCCCTGCAAGAAGGCGAAACCCTCGCGCTCGACGTGTCAGCCGTCGATCCCGAAGGCGAGGCGCTGACCCTGGAATTAATCGAGGACGCCACTGGCTTCGCCAGCTTCGTCGATAACGGCAACAGCAGCGGCAGCCTGACCTTGAGCCCCGGTGCCGGCAGTCAGGGCAGCCATGCGCTACGCCTGCGCGCCACCGATCCGGGCGGCGAGTCGGACGATCTCGTGGTTTCGCTGCAGGTCGAGCAGAACGCCGGCGCTGGCGATGGCAAGTACCTGCGCCTGTCCGGCGAAAACATCAGTTGGAACCAGTTCCGCCTGTTCAAGGACAACCTCTGGAGCGGCGACTTCGACCTCTTGGCCATGGGCCAGCAACGCCTGGTGTTGCATCTGAAAAATCTCGGCCAGTCACCGCTCGACAAGCTGCATATCCAGCTTAACGACAGCGTTAACAACAAGGATTACGGGGTCGCGTTCGCGGATTTCGCCACTCTCGGAAACGACTGGACCCGAGTGGAAATCCCCCTCGGCGAATTCGCCAACCGCGGCGTGGATTTGCAGCATTTCCTCTCGCTGCGCCTGTTCTTCGGGCCCAACGCCAGCGTCGACCTGGCGGTCGACGAGATCAAGTTCAGCGGCGCCGGCGAGGACTTCGTGCTGTTCGGCGCGCAACACCGCTCCAGCGCCTGGCGCAGCAACGGCAACCTGAACGCCGCCGAAGTCGACGGCGAGGATATCGCGCCCTGACCGTGGTCCAGCGACAGATGGCGTGAGTTGGCTAGCGCCCGCCTAGCCGTTACGCCGCTGGCGCCGCTCGTAACGCGCCAGCAACGGCTGGGTGCTGATGCCATGCACCAGGATGCTCAGCGCCACTACTGAGAGCACCAGGCCGATGGCATCGGCCGCCAGCGCGTCCGGTAAACCGTGGCTGAGCGCGTAGCTCAGGTAATACAGGCTGCCGATCCCGCGAATGCCGAACCAACCGAGCAGCCAGCGTTGCCCAGGACTGACCAGCCCGCCGCGTAGCAGCAGCCACACCGCCAGCGGACGGATCGCGCCGAACAACAATGCGCCGAGCAGCAGAGCGCGCCAGTCCCAGTGCGCCGCCACCACCACCCCGAGAATGGTCACCAGCAGCACCTCCAGGGCGCGTTCGAGCACATTGCCGAACGACAGGATATCGCCGACCAATACCCCGGCCGCCGCCGTCGGATCGGCGATTTTCACGCTGCTGGAGTCACAGCGGTCGCCATCGACGGGCGAACGCGGCACCTCGTGAGCGACCATGAGCTCGGCCGGCGTCGGTGAGCCGCCGGTGGCTATTTCCGCATGGCGCAGGCCGACGCCCGCGGCGAAGGTGGCGAGAAAGCCCCAGGCGCCGATCAATTCGGCGAATACGTAGGACAGCGCGATCAGCGCCAGGGCCAGAAAGTCGTTGGGCGACATCGAGGTGTCGCCATGCCGCGCCCGCAGGAAAATCGCCAGGCGCCCGACCAGCCGGCCAAGCCCGAAGCCGACCAGTAACCCGGCCGGCACGGCCCAGAGCAGACGCTCGATAAGCCAGTTATCCAGCCAGACGAAAGTCAGGCCGTCGTAGCCGATGAATAACAGGGCGAAAACCACGAAGGGAAAGGCCACACCATCGTTGAACCCCGCTTCGCCGGTCAGGCCGAACCGTACCCGGTCGCAGTCCATGGAGCTGTTCACCTGCACCAGGCTCGCCAACACCGGGTCGGTGGGCGCCAATACCGCGCCGATCAGCAATGCCAGCCCCAGCGGTAGACCCAACAGGTAATGGCAGACCAGCGTCACTCCGCCGATCGTCAGGAGCATCACCGGCCCGGCGAGCAGGTAGGCGCCGATCCAGGCCGGATGACGAAAGTGCAAACGCAGTTTCAGTCCGCTGACGAACAGCGAGACCAGTACCCCGACCTCGGTCAGGTGCTCCATCCAACTGGCGATATCCTGAAACTCGATCTGCCACAGGCCGATGCCGAGTTTGCCGATCAGCAGGCCGAAACCCAGGTAGAGCACCGAGGTGGTGACCGGCAGCCAGCGCACGTAAGTCGAGGCCAGCGCCATCAGCAGCAGCAAGGTGCCGAGTACGGCCATCCATTGGAGGAAGCTCATAACCGAAAGCGAATACCTGGTTAATGCGCAACGTAGCGCCATAGAGCTTCGAACAACGGACGCCCGCGTCGGTTCAGGACGAATCGCGGCTATCGCCGGCCGTGCTGCGCGTACGGCAAACCCCGGCCCGGCAACTATTGGCCTGGTGGTCCGGCACCTCGCGCATCAGGCCGCGGGTCACCCCGTTGGTCCAGCCGAAGCCGTCCTGCAGCGGGTATTCGCCGCCCTTGGCGTATTCCGCCGAGGGACGCAGCACATACTTTTCCACCAGTTTGCTTTCGCGCTCGAACAGGTCGGCGACGATCGCCAACCAGCGCTGCTCGATCTGCTCGGCCAGCTCGTTCAGGCCGTAGCGCTGCAAGCCGCGAATGCCGATCCATTGCAGCGGCGCCCAGCCATTGGGGCGGTCCCACTGCTCGTTGCTGTGCACCTGGGTGGTGGCCAGGCCGCCGGGCGCCAGCAACTCGCGCTCGACGGTCGCGGCGACGCAGCCGGCCTGCGCGTCGCTGGCCATCCCCACGAACAGCGGCGTCAGCATGGCGGCCGTGAGGTTGGGCCGCGGGCTGGCCTTTTTCCAGTCGTAATCCAGATACGCCCCGGCGTCGGCGTTCCACAGGTACTGGTCGACCGCGGCCTTGCGCGCCTCGGCACGCCGATCAAACTCGTCGGCCGCCTGAGCATCGTCCTTGATCCGGCTCAGGCGGGCGATCTGCGTCTCAAGTTTGTAGAGGAAGCTGTTGAGGTCCACCGGCACTATGGCCGTGGTGCGGATGCTCGACAGATGCTGCGGGTCGTCCAGCCAACGCGAGCTGAAATCCCAACCGGATTCGGCCGCGGCGCGCAGATCCCGGTACACCTCAGGCGCCGGTCGAGTGCTTTGCTTGGCCGTCGCCACATCTTCGCGATAGGCCTCCTCGCGCGGCGTATCGCGGTCGTCCCAGTAACGGTTGAGCAGCACGCCTCGCTCCAGACATACGCAGCGGCGATGGCATTCGCCGGGCCCGAGCAATTCGGCGCCGTCCATCCAATAGGCGTACTCCTTGCGCAGTTGCGGCAGGTAATCGCTGGCGCGGCGAATCCCGCGCTCCTCGAACAGATCGGTCATCAAGGCGAACACCGGCGGCTGCGAGCGGCTCAGGTAATAGGAGCGATTGCCGTTGGGCACATGGCCGTAGGTGTCGATCAGGTAGGCGAAATTGTCCGCCATGGCGCGCAACAGCTCGCATTGGCCGCTCTCGTCCAGGCCTAGCATGATGAAATGCGAATCCCAGTAATACAGCTCGGTGAAGCGACCGCCGGGCACCACGTAATCGCGCGGCAGCGGCAATAGCGAGGAGCGCTGCGGATGGCTTTGCGGGTGACGGGTCAACACCGGCCAAAGCCGGTCGATGTGCTCGGCCAGGGTATTGTTCGGGTTGGCGACGAACTCTTCAGGCTGATATTGGAACAGGCTGAAATGCTCGTAGACGAAGCTGCAGAGGTCGAAATTCGGATCGTCACGCTGGGCCCGGTAGGCATCCAGAATGCGCTCCGGGTAACCGTGCGGCGCGCAGTCGACGAAGGTCTTGCTGTCGGCAAAGATGTGGCTGCTCTGTACCGCGACGAATAATTCCTGGTAGCGGTCGGCGGGCGACAGCGTATCCGCGGCACCGACCCGTTCCAGCGCACTGCCGAATGGATCGGCCTGCCCGTTGCGGCTCATTGCCCGCGCGCCCGGCAAGCGCCCCGCGCTCGACCTGGGCTCCGTATCAGCCGATTGTTCCGTCTCATGGATCCCCTCCCGGCGAGTACAACGTCGATAGAGTTGAGACGGACAGACGGCCGACACGTTCCCCCTGAAACGCAGCGACGTCTGCCCCGGCGCCGCTAGCCGGCCAAGCGGCGCAACAGCCGCGCCTGCAATTGCTCCAGCTCGGCGGGCTCGGCCTTGCCTCCGGCATGTACGCTGAGTTTTTCCCCGGCGAAGCGCGGCACTATGTGCATATGCAGGTGAAACACCGTCTGCCCGGCCGGCGCGCCGTTGAACTGTGCGACCTGCACGCCGTCCGGCGCCAGCTCGTCGATCAACACCCGGGTCAACTGCTGCACCACCGCCATGACCTTGGCCAGGCTGTCGGTATCGATCTCGAGAATATTGCGCGCCGCCACCCGCTTGGGGATCACCAGGGTGTGACCGTAGGACTGCGGAAACACATCGAGAAACGCCAGCACCTCCTCGTCCTCGTAGAGCTTGTAGCAAGGGGCCTCGCCGCGGATGATCTGGGCAAAGATATTCTGTGCATCGTAGTCGCCATGCAGGCTCATAAAAGGCTCCATCGCCGAGAAAAGACAAGCCCGCACCATACCGATTCGCATCAATGCGGGAAACCGCGGCACGGCGGCCATCACTCAGGTCGATGCCAACTACTATGACTTTCGATTTCCTCGATACGCGCGTCGGTGGTTTTATTGTCCCCGGCAACACCCGTGCGAACGTCCGCCGCAGCGACCCGCCCTCACCACCCCGAGCGGCACATTGGCTGCCGGCGTCCACGGCCCCCATAACGCCCGCTCGGTGCCCCGGCGCCGAGCGGCCTGGTTCCACAAAACGACGATTGGAAGCGCCATGTCAGACCACCCCATCACCGAAAAATGGCCCGCCACCCAGCCCGAGCGCCTGCAGCTTTATTCGCTGCCCACGCCGAACGGGGTCAAGGTCTCGATCATGCTGGAAGAGATCGGCCTGCCCTACGAGCCGCACCTGGTCGACTTCCAGCACGACGACCAATTCACGCCGGCGTTCCTCTCGCTCAACCCGAACAACAAGATCCCCGCGATCCTCGACCCCGACGGCCCGGACGGCAAGCCGCTGGCGCTGTTCGAATCCGGCGCGATCCTGATCTATCTCGCGGAAAAGACCGGTCAGTTGCTACCCAAGGACGCGGCCGCGCGCTACGAAACCATCCAGTGGCTGATGTGGCAGATGGGCGGCGTCGGGCCGATGTTCGGCCAGCTCGGCTTCTTCCATAAGTTCGCCGGCAAGGATTACGAGGACAAACGCCCGCGCGACCGCTACGTCGCCGAAGCCAAACGCCTGCTCGGCGTGCTCGACCAGCGCCTCAACGGCCGCCAATGGCTGATGGGCGACACCTATACCATCGCGGACATCGCCGTGTTCCCCTGGGTACGCACGCTGATCGAGTTCTATCAGGCCGGCGAACTGGTGCAGATCGAGAACTTCCCCCAGGTCACCCGCGCACTCAAGGCGTTCGTTTCACGTCCGGCGGTGATCCGCGGGCTGAACATCCCACAGCGCCCTTGAGCGGACACCCAGCTCGGCCGCCCCGGCCGAGCTGGCGCCTACCGGGCCAGATAGCGCTGCACGATCTGCTGGTAGCTACCGTCCTTGACCAGCGCCCGCAGCGCCTCGGCATAAGACGCGACGAAGCGCGGATCGACCGATTTTTTACTGAACGCGGTCTCCGCCGCTTCCGTCGAGACCACCACCGAAGTCGGTTTGATCCGATCGCTCAGGCCCAGCGCGCGCAGCTCATAAATCCCGCTGTGCTCGTCGGCGATGATCCCGTCGATACGCCCCTTGTCGATCATCCGCCACAGGCCCGAACGGCTGGTGGCGAAGGAAATCTGCGAGGCAAAGGACGGCGAACCGATCCAGTTTAGCAGCGCCGCCAACGCCCGGAGGCAGCCAATGCATGGCACAAGGTCGACAGTGAGGAACCGGGCAGAACCCGCACAAGTGTTTTGCATCGAAGCGCGCGATACGAGTAGATTCCCGCCGGTGTCCTTCCCATCAACCTTTGCAGTTTCCCATGCGCACACTATTCGTTACCGCCCTCCTGCTTTGCGCCTCGACGCTGCACGCGCCAGCCACGCTTGCCCAGGTAGAGGTCAAAGCCGCCCCACACAGCAATCTCGGCTCGCTACTGGCAGTGAAAATCTCCGAGGAAATCGCCCCCGGCGACTACGAAGCGCTGTTGCGTGGGATCAAGGCCAACCCCGGTACCTTCGCCCGCAAGATCGCCCTGCTCGACAGCATCGGCGGCAGCGCCCCCGAGGCCATCCGTATCGGCCGCCTGCTGCGCGAAACCGGTTTCGACACCCTGGTGCCGTCCAACGGCGTCTGTCAGGGCAGCTGCATCTACCTGCTGGCCGCCGGCCTGAAAAAGACCGTAAAAGGCCATGTCGGCCTGCACCGCCCGCACTTCCCCAGCGGCGAATCCGCCCAGGCCCAGCGCCTGCACAAAACCCAACGCTACGACCCGGCCGCCTACTTCCGCGAGATGAAGATCCCGCCACGCCTGGCGCAGGACATGCAGCGCATCGAACCGCACAGGATGCGCGTGCTGACCGAGAAGGAGTTGAAGGGTTACGGGCTGCTGTGATTGCGTAGGGTCTTGCTTGCGGGAAGCATCGCGTCCATGGCCGCTCCTACGCGTTGGTAGGATGGGTTGAGCGCAGCGATACCCATCAAGCGATCGATCAGCAGGCAGATACCTATGCCGCGTCTGTCGGCCTAATAGTGCGGTACGGCGATAATCCCCTATCGTTGCCAGACCACGACCGCTACTGAACACCTTCGCCGAACCGCGGTCTGCCCTGTTCCATCACGAAGCTTTTGTGAGTATTCAAGGAGGAAACCAGGTGATAAACCCGCAAAAATTCTGGGACAAGAGCGCGCCCAAGTACGCCAAAAGCCCGATCCGGGACGAAATCAGCTATCGCAAGAAACTTGCCATTACCCAGCAGCATTTCCGCCCCGACTGGGCGGTATTCGAGTTCGGCTGCGGTACCGGCAGCACGGCTATTGCCCACGCGCCCCACGTCAAACATATCCTCGCCACCGATATTTCGGGCGAGATGCTGGCAATCGCCAAAGACAGGGCGCGGGATGCCGGCGTCGACAACATCCGCTTCGAGCAGGGCACCCTGGATAGCCTGGAGTTGCAGGCGGCAAGCTTCGATGCCGTGCTGGGGCTGAATATCTTGCACCTGCTCGAAGACGTGGAATCGGCAATCGCCCGCGTGCAGGAGCTGCTGAAGCCGGGCGGAATATTCATCTCCAGCACCGTACTGGTCGCCGAGGCGAAGTTTTATTGGCGGTTGCTGCTTCCGCTTGCGCAGTTCTTCGGCGTCGCCCCGCACCTGAGCTGCTTCAACAAGGCAGAACTCGTGTCCATGTTGAGCGATAACGGCTTTAGCATCGACTACCAATGGCAGCCGAGTGAGGTGACGCTGTTTATCGTGGCGAAAAAGCTGGCATAGCCTTGTAGGCGGGTGAAACCCACCGCAGGGCTAGCAGGCCATTGAAAAACTACCTGCGTTGGCAATACTGCGTTAAAAACGGCCTCGGGTGCGAGCCCAGTCAAAATGCTCATTTACAGTACGTAAACTCCGCTTTTTCGGCCGCTTTTGCCTTGTCTTGCCTGCCTCGCCTACGTTTTTCAACGGCCTGCTAATGGCTCGGCAGATATGTCCATCAGGCAGGCGCGCTATTTCTCCGCTCAGACAGAATCAGTAGAAGTGGTCGCTTCAACCGTGCTCGGAAATGACCTCGTTCAACCATGGCCGCAGCCCGCCGAGGGTGTATCCACCATCGACAAGAATGCTTTGGCCGGTAACGAAACGGGCATCGTCAGAAAGCAGCCAAAGAACCGTATCCGCAACGTCCTCTGAGGTGCCGATACGTTGCAGCGGGGTATGCCTGATAAATGGCCGCGCCGCTGCCTCACTGGCGAGGACGCCCGCCGCCATTGGGGTGGCGATGATGCCGGGGCTGACGTTGTTGACGCGGATGTTGTGCCCACCGACTTCGACCGCAACCGTGCGCATCATTGCGTCCAGGGCGCCTTTGGTCGCCGCGTATCCGGCAAGGCCCGGCATCGCACCGTGCGCGGTCCAGGAGGAGGTATTGACTATCGAGCCCTGCACGCCGAGTTCAAGCATTGCCGCGATTTCATACTTCATGCAGGCAAATACGCCTCGCAGGTTCACTGAGACGATTTCGTCGAACTCCTCGAACGGTTGATTCTGCATGGGGCCGAAGGTGCCGAGGACGCCGGCGTTGTTCCACACCACATCCAAAGTGCCGAACGCCTTAAGCGTCTGCTCGATCAATGCCTTTACCTCTGAATGGTCGGTAACATTTGTAGGAATCGCCAATGCCGTACCGCCCAGCTGGCTGATCTCGGCGACCACGGCTTCGAGCACGTCCGCTCGACGCCCGGCCACAACGACTTTTGCGCCTTCCCGAGCCAAGCGCAATGCCGCGGCGCGCCCCATGCCTGTACCGCCCCCGGTAACAAGGGCGGTGCGACCGGCAAAACGTTTCATCCCATTGTGAGCCTGATCAGTCATTGCTTTGTTCATTGCCATATCTCCGTCTAAACAACTCGTTGGGTGTATTTAGGCGACTGTACATTGCAAACATTTTCGCGATAATCATCGATTAACTTTTATAACTACAAAGTATTTTTTGATAATGGACCTATTCAAGAGCATGTCGATCTTCGTGAAGGTCGCCGATCTGGGAAGCTTCACCGCTGCCGCTTCTGCCGTTCATATGTCCGCGACCATGGTTGGAAATCATCTGCAAGCGCTGGAAGAGCGTTTAGGAATGCGGCTGATCAACAGGACTACGCGCCGCCAAAGCCTTACGGATTTTGGCCAGGCTTACTTGGAGCAATGCCGCGAAGTACTGAGGCTGGTTGCAGAGGCGGATGCAGACGCCCTGGCTAACCATTCAGTGCCGCGCGGACGCCTGAGAGTCACGGCCCCTACATCTTTCGGGGCCGAAGTGCTGATGCCAGCAATCGGCGATTACTGCGCGCGCTATCCCGACGTTGATCTGGACATCACGTTGTGCGATCGAACGGTCGATCTAATTGAGGAAGGCTTTGAAGCTGCCATACGCATTGGCAAGCTGCCGGATTCCGGTCTGCTTTTCCGTAACCTGCAGCCCTACAGCATGATGATTTGCGCGTCGCCGGAGTATTTGAAGGTGCATGGCGTGCCGAGTAAACCGGATGAGCTTTCTCAGCACCAATGCATCGCTTTCAGCACATCGTCCGGTCAGGCTTGGAGTTTGACCAACGCGGCGGGTACGGTGCGAATTGCCGTTCAGGGACGGATACAGGTCAACAACGGTCAAGCTTTGAGAGTGGCCGCCCTGAGAGGGCTCGGGATCATTATGCAGCCCGCGGCACTGCTGGCTCAGGACGTCGCCGAGGGACGCCTGGTGCAACTATTGCCGGAGTACGAGTTACCAAGCCGCCCAATGCAAATAGTTTTTTTGCGCAATCAGCATATGTCTTTGAAACTACGCAGCTTTATAGATTTTGTTGTCGAGTGCTGGGGCAAATAAAAAGTAGGGCAACGGAAATAGATCCATCTGCCCTCTCCAATTGCCGTTAAAAGAACCAACTTTCTTAATATGGATCTTGCCCCTTCAGTAAACAGAAAGCCTATGAGGGCGGCATCAGACGATTCCCACGCTGAAGCGGTGAAACTAGCGGAGCGCGCGGGCCAATTCGTTGGGCCTGGCGGGGTGCACCCGCCCGCCGCCAAGTACCTTACTCGCCGACCTGCGCCGCTACTTCGGTGCGCTTGTATAGAGACCAACCAAGCGTCATGCCCGCTGCGGCGATCAGGATGGCGGCGATGCCGGCCAGTTGGATCGCTTGCAGGTGGTGGTCGAAGGCCAGGTAGTCGACCAGGATCGCCACCACCGGGTAGATGAACGACAAGGCCCCGACCAGGTGCGTCGGCAGTTTCTGGATCGCACCGTAGAGCAGGATGTACATCAACCCGGTGTGCAGCACGCCAAGGGCGAGCAGTGCGCTCCAGGTGCCGGCATCCGCGGGCAATGCCTCGAAGTTGGCGAAGGGCGCGAGCATCAGCGTGCCGACACAGACCTGGATCAGCGCGATCAGGTGCGGCGGCGTGCCCTTGAGATACTTGGCGACGATCGCCGCCAGCGCATAGAAGAACGCCGCGCCCAACGCCAACAGAATGCCGACCAGATGCTCGCTACCGAGGTAGCCGGCGCTGGGCTTGGCCTGCACGATCAGCAGCATGCCGACGAAGGCCAGGCCGAGCCAGAGCAGCTTGTTCAGGGTCAGGCGTTCGGCGAAGAACAGCGCGCCCAACCCGACCAGGATAAACGGCTGGGTGTTGTAGACCGCGGTGGCGATGGCGATCGACGCCCGCGAATAGGCGGCGAACAGCAGCAACCAGTTGAGCACTATCGCCACCCCGCCGAGCGCGGCGAAGATCAGCAAGCGCGGCGTCAGCGTGCCGCGCAACAGGCTCAGTGCGGCGCAGACGGCGAGCAGCACCGGCGCGCCTATGGCGCAACGCCAGAACACCACATCGATTACCGGCTGGCCGGACACCACCACGAACCAGCCGATGGTTCCGGAAATCATCATCGCTGCGGTCATTTCGACCGTGCCACGCACCTGGTTATTCATGGAGCACCTCTGCGAATTCGTCAGAGGTTTAAAATATGACGTTGCAGCCGGCAGTTACATGGCCTAAAAAAGGCTTAATGCTTAATAAAACTAATTTTGTAAGTAATTTTTCGATTTTTATGGAGATACGCAAAAAATGATCGACGAACTCGACCAACGTATCCTCGAAGTGCTGCTGGAAGATTCGCGTATTTCCCTTAAGGCGCTGGCGAGCCGGGTCGGCCTGTCCTCCCCCGGCGCCTCGGAACGGCTGCGGCGTCTGGAAGAGCGCGGGGTGATTCGCGGCTTCACCATCGAGATCGACCCCAAGGCGCTCGGCTACCAGCTACAGGCCATCGTGCGCATCAAGCCGCTGCCCGGCATGCTGCACGTGGTGCAGAAGCTGATCGAGGACACCCCGGAGTTTTGCGAGTGCGACAAGGTCACCGGCGACGACTGCTATATCGTGCGTCTGCACGTGCGCTCGATCGACCAGCTCGACCATATCCTCGACCGCATCGCCGACAAGGCGCAAACCAGCACGGCCATCGTCAAATCGCAGCCGATCAAACGGCGCCCGCCGGGCATCGGTCGCGCCCCCGGCAAGGCTGCTCCAGCGACACGTAAATAAGCCGCAACGGCACGGGTATCGCTTCGCGCGAACTCTCGCCGTGGCGGCGTTCAGTTCGTAGAGCGGGCGCAACCCGCTACATCGGTGAAGCTGGCGGGTTGCGCCCGCCCTACGGATTCGAGAATCGACAGCCCCTCACCCCTAGCAGACCGTTGAAAAACGTAGGCGAAGCAGCCGAGACAAGGCAAAAACAGGCGAGGAAGCGGACTGGGCTCGCACGCGAGTTTACGTGCTGTAAATGAGCATTCCGAGCCTGTTTTTAACGCCGTATCGGCAACGCAGGTAGTTTTTCAACGGCCTGCTAGCCCTTTCCCGGAGGGATAGGGCGTCGAAGTGCTCAACCTTCGACCTGACTCCACTGCTTGCTCAGGCGTTTGTCCGATACCGCCATCTTGGTGCCGAGCTGCTGGGCGAATAACGAAACGCGGTATTCCTCGAGCATCCAGCGATAGAGCTGCAATTGCGCATCGCGTTTGCCTTCGCGGCCATGTTTGTCCAGGCGCGTCCGGTATTGCTCCCAGTAGCCGGCCAGCTCGCCGCTCCAGACCCGGTCGCGCTGCACTTGCGCGCCTATCTTGTCCAGGCGCTGCTCGATGGCCTTGAGGTAGCGCGGCAGTTCCTTGAGCCATTCGGCCGGGGTTTCGCGGACGAAACCGGGGTAGACCAGGTTGCTCAGTTGCAACTTGATATCGTTCAGCGCCATGGCCTGAGCCAGGTCGATCTTGCCCTTGAAGCGCTTTTGCAGGCCGTGCCAGAGCTTGAGGATTTCCAGCGTCAGTTTGGCCAGGCGCTCGGCGTGAGCGGTCCAGTCGCCGCGTTTGCTTTCCGCCAGTTTGGCCAGGGCGGCGCCATCGCGCGGCAGCGTGGCTTCGCCGTCGAGCACGCAGCTGTCGAGGCTGGCCAGGAGGATGTCTTCGACCAGGGCTTCGACGCGGCCGAGTTCGCGGTGTAACAGGCCCAACTCGGTCAGCCCCGGCAGCTTGCCGCGCAGGTACTTGGCGGGCTCGGCCAACTGCTGCAGGAGCAAACGCTGCAAGGCGCGGCGGTGCTGGTAGCTGGCTTCGGCCTGGGTCGGGAAGCGGCCTTCCTGCACGCTGCCCGCCTCCTCCACCAGCGCCGGGTAGACGGTCATGGAGAGCCCGGCGATCCTCTGCTGAGTTTTCTCCGCGACTTCGGCGAAGGCCTTGGCCTCGACCGTGCGTGGCGCGTGCTCGGCTTTGGGAATGGCCAGGGCGGCCTGGCTGGCCTCGCTGAAACGCGCGGTCAACACGGCCAGGTCGCGACCTTCGCCGAGGAATTTGCCGTGAGTGTCGACCACCTCGATATTCATCCGCAGATGGCTGTCGAGCGCGGCATCGGCTTCCGCCCAGGCTTCGTCCGGTACGCGGGTGCCGGTCATGCGTTGCAGTTCGCGGCCGAGCGCCTGCGGCAGGTTGCCGTCGGCGAAGGCGATTTTGCTCAGGGCGGCGCCGACGAAATCCGGTACCGGCACGAAATTCTTGCGCAGCGCCTTGGGCAACCCGCGCACCAGTGCCATGCATTTGGCGTCCAGCAGACCGGGCACCAGCCATTGCAGGCGCTCGGCCGGCAGTTGAGGCAGCAACGGCGCCGGTACGCGCAGGGTCACGCCGTCACGCGGGTGATTGGGTTCGAAGTGGTAGGTCAGCGGCAAGGTCAGTTCGCCCAGGCGCAGGGTGTCCGGGTATTGCGCGGCGGTGACTTCGCTGGCCTCGCGCGCGAGCACGTCTTCCTCGCGCATGATCAGCAGTTGCGGGTTCTTCGCGCTTTCGCTTTTGTACCAGCTGTCGAAGGTCGCGCTCTGGTAAATCTCCGCCGGCAGGCGCGCCTGGTAATAGGCGAACAGGGTTTCCTCGTCGGCGAGGATGTCGCGACGGCGGGCCTTGGCTTCCAGCTCGTCGAGCTGTTCCAGTAACTGCCGGTTGGCGGTCAGGCATTTGGCCCGGGAGTGGATTTCTCCGCCGACCAGGCCTTCGCGGATAAACAGCTCGCGCGACACCTCGGGGTCGATGGGGCCGTAATGCACCGGGCGGCGACCGACCACGATCAGGCCGTAAAGGCTGATCTGCTCATAGGCCACGACCTGGCCACGCTTCTTCTCCCAGTGCGGTTCCAGGTGGTTTTTCTTGATCAGGTGCGGCGCCAGCGGTTCGATCCAGTCCGGCTCGATCTTCGCCACCATACGGGCGAACAGCTTGGTGGTTTCCACCAGTTCGGCGGCCATGATCCAGTTGGGTTTCTTACGGCCGATCACACTGGACGGATGCACCCAGAAGCGCCGCTGCCGCGCGCCCAGGTAGTCGCCCTCCTCGGTCTTCTGGCCGATCTGGCTGAGCAGGCCGGAGAGAATCGCCTTGTGCACGCTGGCGTAGCCTTTGGCGCGCTGGGCGGCTTCGTCCTTGTCGGCCAGTTCTTGCGCTTTGTGGGAGCCAGCTTGCTGTGGTGCGGCATCCCGACGATCCTTGGATGTCGCGGTTTGACCTGCAGATCGCTGATCGCGAGCAAGCTCGCTCCTACCCTGTCCGCTGTTACCTGGCGACAGTTGCAAATCACGGGCGATCAGCACCAACTGGCGATGGGCATCGCGCCATTCGCGCAGGCGTAAATAGTTGAGGAAGTTCTTCCGGCACCAGCTGCGCAAGGCGCTGCTGCCCAACTCCTGACGCTTCTCCTCGAAGCCGCGCCAAAGATTGATCAGCGCAGCGAAGTCGGAATCCACGTCCTTCCACTGCGCATGGGCCTGGTCGGCGGCCTGCTGGCGGTCCGATGGGCGCTCGCGCACGTCCTGCACCGAGAGGGCGCTGGCGACGATCAGGACTTCATCGAGGCTGCCCTGTTTGGCGCCTTCCAGAACCATGCGACCGAGGCGCGGGTCGACCGGCAGGCGCGCGAGCTGGCGACCCAGCGGCGTCAGCTGGCTCTCGCGATTGACCGCCGACAGCTCCTGCAACAGGTTGAAGCCGTCGCTGATCGCCTTGCCGTCCGGCGGTTCGATAAAGGGGAACGCCTCGATCGCGCCGAGGCGCAAATGCAGCATCTGCAGGATCACCGCCGCCAGGTTGGTACGCAGGATCTCCGGATCGGTAAAAGCCGGGCGAGCGTTGAAATCCTCCTCGCTGTACAAGCGCACGCAGATACCCGGCTCGACGCGCCCGCAGCGGCCCTTGCGCTGGTTGGCGCTGGCCTGGGAAATCGCTTCGATGGGCAGGCGCTGGACCTTGGCACGGTAGCTGTAGCGGCTGATCCGCGCCGTGCCGCTGTCGATCACGTAGCGAATGCCCGGCACCGTCAGCGAGGTTTCCGCAACGTTGGTCGCCAGGACGATCTTGCGCCCGGCCATCGGCTGGAAGATTTTCTGCTGCTCGGCCGGGGTCAGCCGCGCATACAGCGGCAGCACTTCGGTGAACCTGAGGTTGGCCTTGCGCAGCACCTCGGCGCAGTCGCGGATTTCGCGCTCGCCGGGGAGGAATACCAGCACGTCGCCGGGGCGCTTGCCTTCGCTCTTCTCGAAGGCGGCGATTTCATCCAGGCTGGCGAGAATCGCCTGATCGACCGAGAGGTCGTCCTCGACGCGGTTGCCGTCTTCATCCTGCTCGGCGGTCAGCGGCCGGTACCAGGTGTCGACCGGGTAAGTGCGCCCCGAGACTTCGACGATGGGCGCCCCATCGAAATGCTTGGAAAAGCGTTCGAGGTCGATGGTCGCCGAGGTGATGATCAGCTTGAGGTCGGGGCGGCGCACCAGCAGGGTCTTCAGAAACCCCAGGAGGAAGTCGATATTCAGGCTGCGTTCGTGGGCTTCATCGACGATCAGCGTGTCGTACTTTTCCAGATAGCGGTCGTGCTGGGTTTCGGCGAGCAGGATGCCGTCGGTCATCAGCTTGATCAGGCTGCGCTCGTTGCTCTGGTCCTCGAAACGCACCTGATAACCGACCAGCTCGCCCAGCGGCGTACCGATTTCCTCCGCCACCCGCGTTGCCACGCTGCGCGCCGCCAGCCGCCGCGGCTGGGTGTGGCCGATCAAACCGTGCACGCCACGGCCCAACTCCAGGCAGATCTTCGGTAGCTGGGTGGTCTTACCCGAGCCGGTTTCGCCGGCGATCACCACCACTTGATGCTTGGCGATGGCGGCCTTGATTTCGTCGCGCTTGGCGGCGATCGGCAAGGCATCGTCGTAGCGCATGAGCGGCACGCTGAGTTTGCGCGCCTCGACCTTGGCCACCGAGGCCTGGAAACGCTCGACCCATTGCGCCAGCTTGGCCTCGTCCACCGGCGTTTGCTTGCGCAGCTCGTGCAACTGGCGACGTAAGCGGTGGCGGTCGGCCAGCAGCGTTTGTTCGAGGTTCTTCAGCAGTTGGTCTATGGCGGGAGTCTGGTCGGTCATCGGGGCCGTGGCGAGCAATCGGTGGGATGGGCGCGGCAAACCGGGGGCACCGGCTCGCTCGTTCGCGGTCGGGTACGCCCACGAAATTTTCAGCTGGCGATTGTCGCAGATTTCCCCACGCAGCGCGCACAACGACGGACACAGGGTCGCGCGCGGCGGTCCGTCGACGCGGAACGACCGTTGTCATATGCCAGGATTTACCCGGCATGGCGTTGGAAATAGCACCGATGAAACGAAAGCGGCGACACCCTGACTCGTCACCGCAATCGTGGTGGGCGCGCCCGTCAGATGCGGTCAGCTGGCTTGCTTGAGCACCCGACGGCTAACCAGCGTCTGCAGAGCCCTGAAGTACACGGGAGTCCCCGTGTAGGTCGGCAAAGTAGAGCGTCCGATGCTTGCATATTCGTCCCGCCAGTCGGCATTTTCTTCTGCTGCCTTGATGCCCCAACGCAGCTGCCCGACCAGCTCAGTCACGTTTTCCGGGGAAAGCATCGACTGCACGCTGACCGCCCGTGCATGCAACGGCTTATTGTCTTTGCTCAGAGTTAGCAGGATCAGCCCGTCCGGTCGCAGAGACGCATCTACCGCGTAGTCGGGGAATGCCTGAATAACTAGATCCGTTCTGAGTTGCATGGTGGCCTCCTGAATTATGCATTTCCGCCTATGCCGGATTGCATAACCGATGCCAACCATAGAACCATTACAAATCAAAGACTTAGCCAGTAAACCCTTAAGCCCATACCGGCATTCTGCATTGTCCAACGAAAAACCATCATGCAATTTGCACGACACTCCGCCGACAGCGCCAGGTCAGCTGGCCCCGTAGGTTGGGTTAGCGGCGACTAGCGCGGTTTAAGCAACGACATCGCCATCGGCCGCCGCGTAACCCAACAAGACCTATATGCGGTATCACTGGTGATCGCGTATCGAACCGCTCGGCAGCCAAGCGCACGCTTTTGTAGGGTGGATGGCGCTTTATCCATCCACCAATAGCGATGATGGGGACGTCATCCGCCCGAACCAATCCGGTAGTCGGATGCAAGCGCATCAACGCGAACGCGGCCAAGTCGCTCCTACCAGGAACGGCCGCCCGAGATGGCATGCTCAATACGCACAAAAAAATGCCGTTCACCGGCGAGGTGAACGGCATTGCCGCCGAGGCGGGACGCTGTGGGAAACAGGCGTTATTTCTTACCCATTTTCTTCAGCTCTTCATCGCGTAGTTCGCGACGCAGGATCTTGCCGACGTTGGTGGTCGGCAGCGCGTCGCGGAACTCCACGGATTTCGGTACTTTGTAGCCCGTGAGGTTGGCGCGCATAAAGTCCATGACCTGCTCTTTGCTCAGGCTTTCGCCGGGCTTGACCACGACGAAGACCTTGATCGCTTCGCCGGACTTCTCGTCCGGGACGCCGATGGCCGCGCACTGCAGCACGCCCGGCAAGTTCGCCAGCACATCCTCCAGCTCGTTCGGGTAGACGTTGAAGCCGGAGACCAGAATCATGTCCTTTTTGCGGTCGACGATACGCATGAAGCCGTCGTCCTGGATCACCGCGATATCGCCGGTTTTCAGCCAGCCGTCGGCATCGAGCATCTCGTCGGTGGCGTCCTGGCGCTGCCAGTAGCCCTTCATCACCTGCGGACCTTTGATGCACAGTTCGCCGATGGAGCCGATGGGCTGCTCGACGCCCTCGTCGTCCACCACCTTGCACAGGGTCGACGGCACGGGAATACCGATGGTGCCGACCTGGATGTTGCCGAATGGGTTGACCGAGGCCACCGGGCTGGTTTCGGTCATGCCGTAACCTTCGCAGATCGAGCAGCCGGTGACTTGCTTCCAGCGTTCGGCGGTCGCCAATTGCAGGGCCATGCCGCCGGAGAAGGTAGCTTTCAGCGAAGAGAAGTCCAGCTTCTGGAAGTCCGCACTGTTGCACAGCGCCACGAACAGCGTATTGAGGCCGACGAAGCCGGTGAACTTGTAGCGCGCAAGGTCGTTGATCATCCCCGGCAGGTCGCGCGGGTTGGTGATCAGCACGTTGTGGCTGCCGATCAGCATCATCGACATGCAATGAAAGGTGAAGGCATAGATGTGATACAGCGGCAGCGGCGCGATTATCACTTCGTGGCCTTCGCTCATTTCCGAGCCCATCAGCGCTTTGACCTGCAGCATATTGGCGATCAGATTGCGGTGCGTCAGCATCGCACCCTTGGCCACCCCGGTGGTGCCGCCGGTGTACTGCAGCACGGCGACGTCGCCGCTGTTCGGGCTGGCGTCGACGCTGGTCTTACCGCGGCCCTTGGCCAGCGCCGCGGTGAGTTTGACGGCCTGCGGCAGGTTATAGGCCGGCACCATCTTCTTCACATGCTTGACCATGCCGTTGACCAGCAGGCGCTTGAGCGGCGAGAGCATATCGCCCACTTCGGTGACGATTACCGTCTTCACCCCGGTCTTGGGCAGCACCTGTTCCGCCAGGTGCGCCATATTGGCCAGGCAAACCAACGCCTTGGCGCCGGAGTCGTTGAACTGGTGTTCCAGTTCCCGCGCGGTGTACAGCGGGTTGGTGTTGACCACGATCAGCCCGGCACGGATGGCGCCGAAAACGATGACCGGGTACTGCAGTACGTTGGGCAATTGCACGGCGATGCGGTCGCCCGGCTGCAAATCGGTGTGTTGTTGCAGGTAGGCGGTAAAGGCCCCCGACAGTTCATACAACTCGCCGTAGGTGAGCGTCTTGCCGAGGTTACTGAACGCCGGCTTATCAGCGAAGCGTTGGCAGGACTCACGCAGCACCGTCTGAATATTCGGGTACTGATCGGGATTGATTTCGGCAGGAATCCCAGCAGGATATTTATCCTTCCAGAAGTTTTCGATCATGGGAGTCCACTCCTAAACGACAGCTGATACTCCGCCGCTTGGAGGGCGGATATTTTTGTTTTACTACGCAGGTTTTGCCAACCATGCGGCAAAAAAGCGCGCCGAGCGTAGCACCTTTACCAAGGACCGCCTAGCATCAAAGGAGGGCACGCAAGTCCCAATATGACCAAAAACACAGCGCCCGGTCACATTGAAACTTGCATGAAAAAACGCCTCAAACCGCCGAAAAAAGCCGTGTTCAGGCGATGTCGCGCAATTCGCGACGGAGAATCTTGCCGACCGGGGTCATGGGCAACGCATCGCGGAAGACGATGTGCTTAGGCACCTTGTAACCGGTAAAGTTTTCCTTGCAGAAGGCTTTCAGCTCTTCGGCCGAGAGCCCGCCGTCACGGGCGACCACGAACAATTTGACGGCCTCCCCCGACTTCTCGTCCGGCACCCCGATGGCCGCGCAACTGGCGACTTTCGGGTGGGCCATGACCACGTCTTCGATCTCGTTGGGGTACACGTTGAAACCCGAGACGATGATCATATCTTTCTTGCGATCGACGATACGCACGAAGCCATCGGGGTCGATCACCGCGATATCGCCGGTCTTGAACCATCCCTCGGCATCGAGCACCTCGGCGGTGGCCTCCTCGCGCTGCCAGTAACCCTTCATCACCTGCGGACCTTTGATGCACAGCTCGCCGCGTTCGCCCTGGGGCTGCTCGTTGCCGTCGTCGTCGATGACCTTGAATACGGTGCCCGGCACCGGAACGCCGACCGTGCCCAGACGGGCTTTATCGCCATAGGGGTTGGTGCTGGCCACTGGCGACGTTTCGGTCAGGCCATAGCCTTCCACGACCGTGCAACCGGTCATGGCCTGCCAACGCTCGGCGGTGGCCTTGACCAGTGCGGTGCCGCCGGAATTGGTGACCTTGAGCTTGGAGAAATCCAGGTTCTTGAATTCGGGGTGGTCCATCAGCGCGACGAACAAGGTGTTGAGGCCGAGCAGCGCGGAAAACTGCCACTTGCCGAGTTCCTTGACGAACCCGGGAATATCGCGCGGATTGGTGATCAGCACGTTGTGGTTGCCGTTGACCATCATGCACATGCAGTTCGCGGTGAAGGCATAGATGTGATAGAGCGGCAGCGGCGCGATCATGATTTCCTGCCCCTGCTTCATCAGCGGCGAGCCATCCGGCCCGTGCTGCGACAGGCAGGCATCGACCTGCAGCATATTGGCCACCAAATTGCCGTGGGTCAGCATCGCGCCTTTGGCCACCCCTGTGGTACCGCCGGTGTACTGCAGCACCGCGACGTCGTCGTGACCCACCTTGACCGGCTTGAGCGCATGGCCATGGCCCTGCTTGAGCGCCTGCTTGAATGGCACGGCTTGCGGCAAGCGGTAATCGGGCACCATCTTCTTCACGTGTTTGACCAGGGTGTTTACCAGCCAGCCCTTGGGCGCGGGCAGCAGGTCGCCCATGCGCGCTTCGATCAGGTAGTCGATCTGGGTGTCGCCCAGCACATCCTGCACCAGCTTGCCGAACATGTTCAGGTAGACCAGCGCGCGCACGCCGGCGTCCTTGAACTGATGGCGCATTTCGCGAGCGGTATACAACGGGTTGGTATTGACCACGATCAGCCCGGCGCGCATGGCGCCGAACACGGCGATCGGGTATTGCAGGATATTCGGCATCTGCACGGCGATGCGGTCGCCGGGCTGCAGATCTGTGTTCTTCTGTAGGTAACCAGCGAAGGCCGCCGACAGGCGGTCCAGCTCGGCGTAGGTCAGGGTCACTCCCAGATTGCTGAATGCCGGACGGTCGGCGAACTTTTTGCACGACCTTTCGAAGACTTCGATCACCGATTTATAAGCGTCCAAATCGATGCTATTGGGTACGCCAGCCGGGCGTTTATCGTTCCAGAAATCCAGTTGCATTCTTATTATCCTCTTGCCCTGAAAGTGATGACCCCGTCGGACTGCGCTGCACGGTCAGCGAGCATCCAGGGCCTGCCAACCGGCGCGCGATATTGATTTTGGGCTGAAGCGAACTTAGCAGCTCTGTGACGGGTCGCAAATACTCGACAGGTGTCATTGACCACGTGAATCTCGCATTACGCGGTGGCGCTGTGAAAAGCCCGGGCGCTGGCCCTACAATGCCCCACCCTTGCAGGCTTAAGGATTCGCCATGCACCACGACACCTTTTGGTTGAACAGCAGCGACGCCGTCCCCTTATTTGTGAACCGCTGGTATGCCGACCAGCCGCCCAAAGCAGTGGTGATGGTGGCCCACGGCATGGCCGAACACAGCGCACGCTACGAGCGCCTGGGCGCCGCCCTGGTCGCCGCCGGCGTTGAACTGTACATCCATGATCAGCGCGGCCACGGCAAAACCGCCGAGCACGGCACCCTCGGCCACTATGCCGATGAAAACGGCTGGGAACTGGTGGTCAGCGACCTTGCATGCCTCAACCATCATATTCGCCAGCAGCATCCGCAGGCGCCGATCTTCCTGCTCGGCCACAGCATGGGCAGCTATATCGCCCAGGCTTACCTGATGCGTCACAGCAGCAGTTTGCAAGGGGCGATCCTCTCCGGATCGAACTACCAATCGACTGTGCTCTACCGCCTGGCCAGGCTGATCGCCCGCTTCGAACGCTGGCGCCAGGGCAAGACCGGCCGCAGCCCGCTGATCGACTTCCTGTCTTTCGGCTCGTTCAACAATGCTTTCAAACCCAACCGCACGGCTTGCGATTGGCTGAGCCGCGATCCGGCCGAAGTCGACAAGTACATCGACGACCCGCTCTGCGGCTTCCGCTGCACCAACCAATATTGGTGCGACCTGTTCGGAGGCCTGCTGCAGGTCACCCCGGTGAACAACCTCGCGCAGATCGACAGAGACCTGCCGCTGCTGGTGATCGGTGGCGAATGCGACCCGGTCAGCAATGGCAAACGCCAAACCGACCTGGCCAATGCCTTGCGCCAAGCCGGCAATACTCATGTGCAACAGAAGCTTTACCCAGGCGCTCGTCATGAGCTGCTCAACGAAAGCAACCGCGACGAAGTGACCGCCTACCTGATCGACTGGCTGGAACAGGCCATGAGCCATCCACGCCAGCGCCTTATCCAACCCCAGGAGATTCCCGCATGACGCAAAGCAGCAACACGCCTTACGAGGCGCTTGAAGTCGGTCAAACCGCCAGCTACAGCAAAACCGTCGACGAACGCGATATCCAGCTGTTCGCCGCCGTCTCCGGTGACCGCAACCCCGTGCACCTGGATGCCGAGTACGCCGCCACAACCATGTTCAAGGAGCGTATCGCCCACGGCATGTTCAGCGGTGCACTGATCAGCGCGGCGGTGGCCTGCGAGTTGCCCGGCCCCGGCACCATCTACCTGGGCCAGACCATGCGCTTCACCTTGCCGGTCAAGCTCGGCGACACCCTGACCGTGCGCCTGGAAATTCTCGAAAAACTGCCGAAATTCCGCGTGCGCGTCGCTACCCGCGTGTTTAACCAGAGGGACGAACTGGTGGTCGACGGCGAAGCGGAAATCCTCGCCCCGCGCAAACAGCAAACCGTCGAGTTGGCCACCCTGCCGCCGATCAGCATCGGCTAACAGGCCAGAGCCGCCGGGCGAGCCCGGCGGACCCGACAACGACCCCAGTGCCGCAAGCCCAGGACGGCCCCTTCGCCAGCAATATCCCGGTAAACCTCGCCACTTCCATCTGTTCAGCGGTGCCGAGCTGCTCGCGCCTTTGCCTCGTCGCCAGTGACTGTTCTGCCAGCAATGCGGCTCGCCGGTTTACAGTCGCAAAGGCGGTGAAGACCGCCCCGGCTGAAGCGCCCCTCACCACCCGCTAACGGCGAACGACGCCAGAAATAAAAAAAGGCGACCGAAGTCGCCCAAATTGCCTTGCGTGCCCGTTTTCCGGAAAGATCAGCCTTGCTTACGCTTGTGCGAATCCTTCCAGATGAAATAACCCACCCCTGCGATGAAGGCGACCATCAGTCCGACGGTGCCGATACCGGCGAGAACTACGACATCGATAAACATGGTTGCCTCCTGAGTGAAACCTGCTGCGTGGCTTCAAAGTATCAGGAGCGAAAAGACCGCTATTGATCTGGATCAAGGGCGCCGAAGCAGCCCGGGGCAAAGGCGCCGGACACTGATCCAGATCAATTAATCGGGCATGGAAGGGTCAGGGGAAGTTGTTGCATAGCGAGCCGCGTGCCGCGCAACTCGCAGGATCGGACCGCTGCGGCCGCGACTTGACGCAACTGCCCCTGACAGTCTGTTGAAAAACCACCTGCCTTGCGTTGGCTGCCTCGCCTACGTTTTTCAACGACCTGCTAGTTCTTCTTCGGCTTGCCTTTGGGCTTTTTCTTACCCTTGGGGATCGGCATGGCCAGCTCGAACGCCTCGCGCAGGTCGTTGAGCTTTTTGTCGCGCAGGTCGTGGATTCGCTTGCCGCGCTCGGCCGCGAAATCGATCAATTTACCGTCGTCATTCATCTGCTTATCTGCTCATGGCTCAGGTTGCTCATAAGACGACCGGACAAGTCGAAAGGTCAAGTTCAGACGCGGTGCGCAGGGCATGCGCGTTTTCGCGATCTGGTGCTGCCAATAATGCTGGGTCGGCCCGCCCATGACCAGTAGCGAGCCGTGATTGAGCAGCAGTGAGTGTTCGATGCGGTTCTGTCCCTTGCGCCGCAGGTCGAAACGCCGGCTGCCGCCCAGATTCAGCGAAACGATGTAAGGGTTGCGGCCCAATTCGACCTCATCGTCGCTGTGCCAGCCCATGGAGTCCTGACCGTCGCGGTAATAGTTGAGCAACACGCCGTTGAGCGGCAGCCCCAGAGCCTCCACCAGCCGCGCGCGAATCTGTGCGAGCAAAGGCGTCCAGGGCAAGGGCCGATGGCTCAATCCGGAGTAACGGTACGCCGCGTCGACATCGCCGTACCAGGCCACCAGACGCGGCACCGGATACTCGCGCCCATACAGGCGCACCCGGGGTTGCGTCCAAGGCGTTTCGCTCAGCAATTGCGCAAGCCAACGATCGGCCGTCGCCGGCTCCAGCCAATCGGCATCGAAACGCAGTTCGGCATCGGGCAAGCTCAATGGACAGTCGTCGAATAGGCTCAAGGTGCGGGGTCAGGCTATTTGTGGGTGGGGCGGGGACAGTCCATAGGCGGCGACTCAAACTTCGACATCGACCCACAGCCCCTGGCGAGGCAGTTCGTCGATCAGCGCCTCATCGGCTTCGGCCACTTCGCCTTCGGCCAACTCCTCCGCGGTGTAGCCGCGGCGGCGCTGGCGACGACGTTGCTCTTCGCGCAGCAAGGCTTCGGCTTCCTGGGGATGGCGTTTATCCAGGCTTACGCCACTTTCCTTGCTGCTCTCGGCAGCCGGCGTCACCGGCGGAATCTCCGGTTTGGGCTTGATCACGTCCTGCTGCACGGTGACCGGCACCAGACTATGGGGGATCGGCGGTAGCACTTTTAAACCCTCCTTTGGTCAGGCTGTCGGCCAGTCAATCGGCGACTTTAGCAACGCATCGCTACACTTTCGCCTTAGCTAACCACACAAAGCGCAAACTGCCTACCGATAGGCCCTGGGGGGAACGACGCCTAGAATGCCCAGGGTAGACACCATGGCAGCGAGCCAGGGGCAAAACCGCCACCCAAACGGACGAACGCGGCGTATTTCTGCGCCCCGCCGGGTCGCGGATACGTGAAGGGAATCTCGACAGAACGATCAATTATTCTCAACCTCGGAGCCGGCTTCCGTTACCATAGCCGGCTTTTTCAGGCGGGAGACAGACAGGCATGGCGCAATTCGAACCGGGGCAACGCTGGATCAGCGACAGCGAAGCGGAACTTGGCCTGGGCACCGTTCTAATGCAGGACGGACGCATGCTTACCATGCTCTACCCGGCCACCGGCGAAACCCGTCAATATGCCATTCGCAATGCGCCGCTGACCCGCGTGCGCTTCTCCCCCGGTGACGAAATCACCCACTTCGAAGGCTGGAAGCTGACCGTCCAGGAAGTCGACGATGTCGATGGCCTGCTGATTTATCACGGCCTCGATGCGCAGCACCAGAGCGTCAGCCTGCCGGAAACCCAGCTGTCCAACTTCATTCAGTTCCGCCTGGCCAGCGACCGCCTGTTCGCCGGGCAGATCGACCCGCTGCCCTGGTTCGCTCTGCGCTATCGCACCCTGGAATTCACCAGCAAGCAGCTGCAATCCCCGCTCTGGGGCCTGGGCGGCGTGCGCGCGCAACCGATCGCCCACCAGTTGCACATCGCCCGCGAAGTCGCCGACCGCATCGCTCCGCGCGTGCTACTGGCCGACGAAGTGGGCCTGGGCAAGACCATCGAAGCCGGCCTGGTGGTGCACCGCCAGTTGCTCTCCGGGCGCGCCAACCGGGTGTTGATCCTGGTGCCGGAAAACCTCCAACACCAATGGCTGGTGGAAATGCGCCGGCGCTTCAACCTGGATGTCGCGCTGTTCGATGCCGAGCGCTTTATCGAAAGCGACGCCAGCAACCCCTTCGAAGACTGCCAGCTTGCCCTGGTCGCCCTGGAATGGCTGTGCGAGGACGAGAAGGCCCAGGACGCGCTGTTCGCCGCCGGTTGGGACCTGCTGGTGGTCGACGAAGCCCACCATCTGGTCTGGCACCCCGAGAGCGTCAGCCGCGAATACGCCCTGGTCGAGCAGCTCGCCGAGGTCATTCCCGGCGTGTTGCTGCTAACCGCCACCCCGGAACAGCTCGGCCAGGACAGCCACTTCGCCCGCCTGCGTCTGCTCGATCCGCATCGTTTCCATGACCTGGAGGCGTTCCGCGCCGAGAGCGCCAATTACAAGCCGGTCGCCGAAGCGGTGCAGGAATTGCTCGACCAGGGCCGCCTGTCGCCCGCCGCGCATAAAACCATCCATGACTTCCTCGGTGATGAAGGCGAAGCCCTGCTCGGCGCCGTCAACGATGGCGATACGCAAGCCGCGGCGCGCCTGGTGCGCGAGCTGCTCGACCGCCACGGCACTGGCCGCTTGCTGTTCCGCAACACCCGCGCCGCGGTGCAGGGTTTCCCCGAGCGCGAGCTGCACGCCTACCCGCTGCCGAGCCCGGATCTGTATATGGAGCTGCCGGTCGGCGAACACCCGGACCTGTACCCGGAGGTCAGCTACCAGGCGCAATCCGATCTCGACGAAGACCAGCGCTGGTGGCGCTTCGACCCGCGCGTGGAATGGCTGATCGATACCCTGAAGATGCTCAAGCGGGTCAAGGTGCTGGTGATCTGCGCCCATGCCGAAACCGCCCTGGACCTGGAAGACGCCCTGCGCGTGCGCAAAGGCATCGCCGCCACGGTGTTCCACGAAGGCATGAACATCCTCGAACGCGACCGCGCCGCCGCCTACTTCGCCGACGAAGAGTTCGGCGCCCAGGTGCTGATCTGCTCGGAAATCGGCAGCGAGGGGCGTAACTTCCAGTTCGCCCACCACCTGGTGCTGTTCGACCTGCCGGCCCACCCGGACCTGCTCGAGCAGCGCATCGGCCGCCTCGACCGTATCGGTCAGAAGCACCGCATCCAGTTGCATGTGCCCTACCTGGAAAACAGCCCGCAAGAACGCCTGTACCAGTGGTATCACCAGGCGCTCAACGCTTTCCTCAATACCTGCCCGACCGGCAACGCCCTGCAACACCAGTTCGGCGCGCGCCTGCTGCCGTTGCTGGAAAGCGGCGACGACGGCGAGTGGCAGAGCCTGGTCGACGAAGCCCGCGGCGAACGCGAACGTCTCGAGGGTGAGCTGCATGCCGGCCGCGACCGCCTGCTGGAACTCAACTCGGGCGGTGCCGGCGAAGGCGAAGCTTTGGTCTCCGCGATTCTCGAACAGGACGATCAATTCGCCCTGCCGATCTATATGGAGCAATTGTTCGACGCCTTCGGCATCGACAGCGAAGACCATTCCGATAACGCCCTGATCCTGCGCCCCAGCGAGAAAATGCTGGATGCCAGCTTCCCCCTCGGCGACGACGAAGGCGTGACCATCACCTACGACCGCGAGCTGGCCCTGGCCCGCGAGGACATGCAGTTCCTCACCTGGGAACACCCCATGGTGCAAGGCGGCATGGACCTGGTGCGCTCCGGCTCGATGGGCAATACCGGCGTGGCGCTGATCAAGAACAAGGCGCTGAAACCCGGCACCGTATTGCTCGAACTGCTCTACGTCAGCGAGGTGGTGGCACCGCGCGCCCTGCAACTGGGCCGTTACCTGCCGCCGCTCGCCCTGCGCTGCCTGCTCGATGCCAACGGCAACGACCTGGCGCACAAGGTGGCCTTCGAAACCCTCAACGACCAGTTGGAAAGCGTGCCGCGCGCCAGCGCCAACAAATTCGTCCAGGCCCAGCGCGACAGCCTCAACCCGCTGATCAACGCCGGCGAAGAAAAAACCGCCCCGCGCCACCTGGCCCGAGTCGCGGAAGCCAAGCGTCGCCTGGCCGCCGAAACCGATGAAGAGCTGGCACGCCTGACCGCCCTGCAAGCGGTCAACCCGAGCGTACGCGACAGCGAACTAGACGCCCTGCGCCAACAGCGCGAGCAAGGCCTGGCGATGCTCGACAAAGCGGCGCTGCGCCTGGAAGCGATACGGGTGCTGGTGGCGGGTTAAACCCAGCCCTCGTAGGGCGGACATGCCGGAGGCTTGTCCGCCATTGGGCAATCGGCGGTGGACAAGGCTTCGCCATGTCCACCCTACAAAGCACGTAGCCTGGGTTGAGCGCTGCGATACCCAGGGCGCCGATACCCGGGTATCGCTTCGCTCAACCCGGGCTACCATTGGGTGACTTTGATCGTTCCCACATCGAGGCGTCGAACCGTCCACGTGGGAACGATCAGCTGCTCCCGTAGCCCGGATGCAATCCGGGAACAATCTTCCAGGCAATCAATGACCACCTGACGGCTAACTCAACTCTGCGGGCTACTTGCGCTGCGGGGTATCCCTGCTTGCATCCAAGACTCGACATGCTGGCAAACTGCTAGAGTCAATTGCATCGCCATCGCCGCCCATGCCGCAGGGAGGAGTATTCGGTGCCTGCACGTCCCACTTCCCGTCTATTTCGCCGGGCTCTTGGCGCGCTTTGCCTGGCGGCCCTGTTGCTGCTGCCGCTGTTACACCTGTGGCCGGCCCTCGACGGGTTGAACAATGCCCACTTGGACTGGCTGATCCGTCAACGCGCCGCCGAGCGAACCCCGGACCCGCGCCTGCTGCTGATCGATATCGACGACCTGAGCTTGCAGGCCATGGCGGGCGAAGCCGGCAAGTGGCCCTGGCCACGCTCGTTACACGGTGAGCTGCTGGAATACCTGCTGGCCCAACAACCGCGGGCGGTGGCCTTCGATGTGATGTTCAGCGAGCCGGACCAATTCAACCCGGACGCCGACAGCTACTTCGCCGAAGTACTGCACAACGCCGACAACGTTTACCTCGCCGCCCTGGTACAACAGGCGGCGCCGGGTAGCCAACCACCGCTGCTGCAAAGCTACCCCAGCGAAACCTGGCAGCCGCCCGCGCGCAGAGGCGCGGACAACGAGCGCGGGATATTGCTATTACCCAACGCCGTGCCCAGCGCCCTCTGGCGCCTGGGCAACATCAACTTCCGCGCCGACGCCGATGGTATCGGCCGCCATTACGAGCTGTACCGCTGGTTCGGCGACTGGCGCCTACCCAGCCTGCCGGCGCGCCTCGCCCACGACCTGGGCGCGACCTTACCCGAGCAGAACCGGCAATTGCTCGACTGGCCCAGCACCAGCCGCCTGCCCTACCCGCGCCTACCCTACGCCGCGGTGCTGGGCGCCGCACGCGGACAAGGCGAGGCGCTGCCGGCGGAGCTGTTCAAGGACAAGATCATCGTCATCGGCACCACCGCCTCGGGTCTGCACGACTTGCGGCCCACGCCTTTGGATACGCTTTACCCGGCGCCCTTCATTCTGATGACCGCGATCGACAACCTGCTCAACGGCAGCCAGTTGCGCCAAGCCAGCGCATGGGCCGAACTGCTCGCGCCCTTCCTCCTGCTGCTGGGCTTGAGTGCGCTATTGCTACGCGAACGGTTGCCCGCCGCCTTCGCCCTCTGCCTGCTCGGCAGCCTCAGCCTGCTGGCCGGCAGTTATGCTCTGGCCCTGCAGGGGCTGCTGATCGGGGTAGTCGCAGGGCTGATCAGCTTATGGTTGCTGCTCGCCGCAGCCCTGACCCTGTTCTACCTGCGCCGGCGCCAGCAGTTGCAGGACACCATCCGCCTGTTCAGCCGCTTTATGGACCCGGTGGTGGTCACCCAGCTGGTCGCGCGCGACGATCCAGAAGCCTTGTTGGCCAGCAAGGAATGCCAACTCACGGTGCTGTTCTCCGATATCCGCAACTTCACCACCCTCTCGGAAAAACACACCCCCGCGGAAATCGTGCGCCTGCTCGAAGGCTATTTCAGCAGCCAGGTGGAGGTGCTGTTCAAGCACCAGGCGACGCTCGACAAGTTTATCGGCGACGCCATCATGGCCTTCTGGGGCGCGCCGCTGGACAACCCGAACCAGGCCGACCAGGCCATTCTCGCGGCCATGGAAATGCTCGAGAACCTAGATACGTTCCGCCGCGATTACGACTGCCCGGATTTCGACATCGGCATCGGTCTGCACACCGGGCCGGCGGTAGTGGGCCTGGTCGGCGCCCGCCAGCGTTACGACTACACTGCAATTGGCGACACGGTAAATCTGGCCAGCCGCATCGAAGGGCTGACCAAGGGCCGCGCTCACCTACTGATTTCCGATGCAACGCGGCAGGCCTGTAGCCTTCCCCTGGACTTCATCGCGCAAGGCGAACACCAGGTCAAAGGCCGGGCGGAAGCGGTCAGCCTCTTCGAACCCAAAGCCAGAACCCCAAAGGAGACGTGATGAACAGAGTTCTCTTTACCGCTCTCGGCCTACTGCTGGCGGTCTGTTACAGCGCCATCGGCATGGCCGAGCAGCGCGCCGCGCAAACCGTGCAGGCGACCGAACTGCGCGCAGAACCGACGAATGGCGCAAATGCCCTAGCGCGGCTGGACAAACAGGCACCCGTATTGGTGCTGCAACGCCAGGGCGGCTGGTACGAGGTACAGACCGCCAGCGGCCAACGCGGCTGGCTGCCGCTGCTCAGCCTGCGTTTCGACAAGAGCGCCCAAGCCCGCAGCAGCAACCTCGGCAACCTGCTCAACCTGGGCCAGACCACCCCGGCCAGCGGCGTGGCCACCGGCGTACGCGGTATCAGCGACGAAGAGTTACGCAGCGCCAAGGGCAACCTGCCGGACAACGTGCAAAGCCTCGAAGGATTCGCCGCCAGCCCCGGCCAGGCGCGCGCTTTCGCCGAGCAAGGCGGTTTACGCAGCAAAGCCCTGCCCTATGCAGCCCGTTAACGCATTCCCCGATTCCGTGGTTGAAGTTTGAGGTAACCGCCATGTTCAAACGAACCAAGCTGTTGCGCCACTCCCTGCTATTAGCTGCATTGACCACCCTAAGCGCCTGTCAGGGTTTGGAAGGCATCCAGGTCCAGGGCGTCGACCTCGGCAAGCTGGCCAGCGCCGGCCAGCATCTGACCAATATGGGCCAGAAAAGCGCCGACGAAGAATTGGTGATCGGCCGCAACACCGCGTCCATCCTCTTGCAGAAAGCCTCGCTATTGAACAACCCGGCGCTGCAGGCCTACGTCAACCGGGTCGGCCTGTGGGTCGCCCAGCACAGCGAACGACCGGACCTGGATTGGCGCTTTGCGGTGCTCGACAGCCCCCAGGTCGCCGCTTATGCGGCGCCAGCGGGTTATATCTTCATCACCAGCGGCATGCTCGGGCGCATGCAAAGCGAAGCCGAACTGGCGGGCGTCTTGGCCCACGAAGTCGCGCACGTGGTTCAGCAGCACCACCTCAAGGCGATCCAGCAGCAAGCGCAAACCGGCCTCCTCACCGACCTCGCGACCCTGGCCGTGCAGGCCGGTGCCGCCAAGGAAGGCGGCAGCGATAACACCGCCCTGACCGACAAATTCACCCGCAGCGTCGGCGATCTGTATGCCCGCGGCCTGGATCGCGGCGACGAATACGAAGCCGACGCCATGGGCGCGGTAATCGCCACCCGCGCCGGCTACGACCCCTATGGTCTCGCCGGGGTGCTGCAAACCCTGGGCACCATGCGCCAGGACGACTCGGCGCTGACCGGCTTTCTCAAGGTACACCCCAATATCGGCGACCGCCTGCAACGCCTGGAACCCGTCTACCAACACATCGACGCCCATGCCAGCGGCCCATCGCAAAGCCTGGATACGCGCTATCGCCAGGCCTTGGGAATGAACCCCTGAGCGGCGAATCCGCCGTTGTAGCCCGGATGAAATCCGGGAACGCCTGTGTGGCGGATACCGCTCCCCGGATTGCGTCCGGGCTACGGGGTGCGCTTTTGTAGGGTGGACATGGCGAAGCCTTGTCCACCACGGGCGCAGAGATGACGGACAAGCCTCCGGGATATTCGCCCTACGCTGCTCAGCTAGGTTAATCCGCCCTTGTAGCCCGGATGAAATCCGGGAGCGCCTGCGTGGCGGATACCGCTCCCCGGATTGCATCCGGGATCTACGGGATGCCCAGCGAGCCCTCAAACGCCGCGCGGATGCCCGGCCGCGGCGCAGCTCGGTTCGTAGTCGCAGACGTGGTGGTTGAACGGCGAATGGGTATGCACCCCGGGCGGGCCGCTTACCTGGTAGCAACGGCTGGCGATGAACAACTGCACCAACTCACCGTCGAGCAGGCCACTGGCGGCTTCGCTCTTGAGGATATCCAGCGCACGCTCCAGCGGCATCGCCGGCTTGTAGGGGCGGTCGGCGGCGGTCAGGGCGTCGTAGATATCGCAGATGGTCATGATCCGCGATGCGCAGGGAATCGCATCGCCGACCAGGCCTTTGGGGTAACCGCTGCCGTCGAGTTTTTCGTGGTGGGCGCCGGCGATATGCGGCACGCCCTGCAGGTCCGGGGTCCAGGGAATCAGGCTGAGGAACTCCTGGGTGTGCACCACATGGCGCTCGATCTCGGCCCGCTCTTCGGCGGTCAGGCTGCCCTTGCGTACCGCCAGGGCGCCGAACTCGCCTTCGCTGAGCAAGCTGATCAGGCAGTTGCCCGGAGCCTTGACCAACTCGCCCTGAATCTCCTGCAAGTGCTGGAAATCGCCCTCGCTGAGCATGGTCGGCTCGTTGGCCTGGAGGATGTTGTTCAGGTAACGGTCCAGACGCTCGCACTCCTTGGCCAATTCCGCCTCCAGTTGCACGCGGCGCTCGTCGCTGAGGCCACCCTGGTGCCGGTAGGCATGCAGCATCTTGCGCAGGGTCTGGTTATGCAGGTTCTCCTTGGCCAGAGCGACCCGATAGCGCAGGTTCTCCAAGACCGGCTCGGCGAGTTTCTTGGCCTTGACCAGCACGTGCTCGCGTACCCCGACCTTGCCGAAATCATGCAGCAAGGCGGCGTAACGCAGCTCGCGCAAACCATCGTCGCTCAGCGCCTGCTCGCGCAAGCGGGCGTCCGGCGCATGGGGCAGTTGGCCGGCCAGGGTCAGGCACAGTTCGGCGACACGGAAGGAGTGTCCGCTGGTGGTCGGGTCGCGTTGTTCGATGGCGAACACCGAGGCCTGCACGAAACCGTCGAACAGGCGGCTGATATCGTCGAGCAACTGACGGTTCTCGATCGCTACCGCCGCTTGGCTGGCCAGGGCGCGCAGCGATACCGCGGTTTCCTCGTCGAAGTCGATCAGCTCGGGGTCGAACTCATCGCAGCCCTTGCGCTGGCGGTTGATGAACTCCAACACGCCGACCACCTCATGCCGGTGATTGAGCATGGGAATCGCCAGCAGCGACATGGTCCGATAACCCATCTGCAAATCGAAGGAACGATTGAAACGATAAGGCGCGTCCTCGGCGATGGCGTAGGTATCGGCGATATTCAGCTCGGTGCTGGTCAGCGCCACATAACCGGCAATCGAAGCCTTGCTCAAAGGGATGCGCTGATCCTGAAAACTGTTCTGGCTCAGGGTGCCGTTCTGGGTCAGCTTGAAGATCAACTGCGAGGGCCCATTGGCGCGCCGGTCGACCAAAAACAACGAGGCCGCATCGCTGTTGGACAGGCGCCGGCCCTCGACCAGGATTTTCTCCAGCAAACGGTCCAGATCACGCTCGGCCGACAGCGCCAGGCCCACGTCGACCAACTTGCTCAGGTCGTCGCGCTTGCCGGCCAGGGCGGCGGCCAATTGCTCGGTTTGCTGCGTGAGGGCATGTTGTTCGAGGGCAAAGCGCAGCAACGCGTTCAGCTCTTCGGCGCTCGCCGTCGCCGGCAATGGCAGGACCCCGGGCAGATCCATGCAACCGACCAGCAACGCCCCGCACCCCTGCCAGTCATCCAGGGGGCGCATCGCCAGCAGGGTATCGTCCAACAGCACCAGCGCCAGGTCCGCCGGCAGGTGGCGCGGGTCTTCGAGCAGGCGCAAACCCAGCGGGCAGCGCTGCAGGTAGGTGTGCAACGGATGTCGGTCGAGACCCGCGCTATGACCGAGGAGAAGACTGGAGATCGCCGCCATGACAAGACCCCACGCAAACCAGTTGCAGGAATGTCACTGAGTATTGCACAAGATCCCCAGCTTACCTGGCCATATGATAGCCCTTGACGCGCCTCAGCTCGCCGACTGCAAACGCATGCTGCGCTGCATGCTGCTCGCATCCGCGACGAAGCAGCGCGAGGCCTGCACCAGAGCCAACATGGTGACGAACAAAGCGCCGGGAATCAGCAACATCGCATCGTGCAGCCCGACCGCCTTGAAGGCTTCGCTCATCTCGCTGGCACCGGCGGCGAGCATCGCCGCTTCGGCGAAATGATCGGACAGCAGTCCCACCGCCAATGGCCCCAGGCCACCGCCGAGCAAGTAGAGCCCGGCGAAGAACAGCGCCATCGCGGTGGCCCGCAAGCGCGGCTCGACCACGTCCTGAATCGCCGTGTAAACGCAGGTATAGAAGTTGTACGCGAACAGCCAACCGATGCTGAACAGGCTGACGAACACCGCGACCTCGACCCGCCCGGCCATCAACGCATAGCCGGTCGCCACGGCGGCGATCAGCATGCTCAGGGCGGCGAACAGCAGGCGACCGGTTTCCGAACGTTGATGGATGCGATCGGCCAGCCAACCGCCCAGGGTCAGACCAATTAAACCGGTCAAGCCGACGATCACCCCGGTAGCCACCGCCGCCTGTTGCAGCGGCAGCAGAAAATAGCGCTGCAACATCGGCACCATGAACGAGTTGCAGGCGTAACTGGCGAAGTTGAACGCCAGGCCTGCGACCACCAGCCACCAGAACGTGCGAATCGCCAACACCTTACGCAGGGGATTGGCCACTGGAGTGGAGGCAACCTGAACGGTCTCGACCCCGCCACGCTGCGGCTCTTTGATCAAGAACATGAACACGGCCAGGATCAGCCCCGGGATCGCGGCGAGAAAGAAGGGCGCGCGCCAGCTGTCGAACGCCTTGACCATGGCGCCGATGGTAAAAAACGCCAGCAGCAATCCCAGCGGCAGGCCGAGCATGAAAATACCCATGGCCCGTGCCCGCTTGTGCGGCGGGAACAGATCGCCGATCAGCGAATTGGCGGCGGGCGCATAACTCGCCTCGCCGATGCCGACGCCCATGCGGATCAGCATGAAGCTCCAGAAATTCCAGGCCATGCCGTTGAGCGCGGTCAGACCGCTCCAGACGGTCAGGCCCCAGCCCATGATCTTGCGCCGCGCGCCGGTATCGGCCATGCGCCCCAACGGCACCCCGGCAATCGCATAGACGATGGTGAACGCCGTGCCGATCATGCCCAACTGAAAATCGCTGAGGCTCCACTCCAGGCGGATCGGCTCGATGATGATGGCGGGAATGGTGCGGTCGAAAAAATTAAACAGATTGGCGAGGAAAAGCAGGAACAGGATGCGCCAGGCGTTGGCGACTTGCGGGGTTTGCTGCATCTAATCCATCTCTTTTTGTTGTTCACGCTCGTATGAAGAGCGGCACCACCGGCCCTGGCGGTACGTGACAGAGTTTACTGCGGGTGCAATCTAAAAGGTTCGGCTTTTTCAGTCTGCGAACATTCACCAGATTTATACGAGCGAATGGACTTTAACGAACGCAACAACAAGAACTGCGCAATGTTCAAGCAAATGGCGCCAATTTCATGATTCCCTGCTACAACCAAAGGTGAGTTGTTATTGCCGGATACCGTTCACCCTCTTCATCACCAACTGGATTGTCGCGGATGAAAACGAGAAAGAAAGCAGCCTCGAACGTTTCGCAGGAAGCCACGCTTGCGGATTTAGCCGATAACTTTCTCACCCCGCCAGAGGCTTTGCCAGAGCCGCCAGCCCCCCGCCCCAATAGGGCGGCGGAGCCGGCCATTACCGCGCCGGAGGCAACAGTTGCCGTGCCGGCGCTACGTCCGCTGGACGACAGCGGCGAGCAATACATGTACTTCACCGAAAGCGATATCGAACGCATCCTCGATAACCTCGATGGCCTGCGTAACTTGGTGTTTCCGCCGGTCATCCAGGACGACGACAGCGATAAGCGCATCCAGCACTTCCCCTCGGTCTGCCTGATCGGCCTGGGTCGTTGCGGCTCGAATATCGCCCTGGACGTCGCCTCGCTGGTCTATAACGCGCGGCAGTTTTATCTCAGCGAATTCAACAGCGAAGAAAAGGCGGTCGCCGAGCAGGATTTCCGCCCGACCCGCTGGATTCGCAACAACCTGCTGCGCGCACCGAGCCGGGACGCCAAACCGGTATTCCTGATCGAGCCGCTGGTCATGCTCGGCGACCTGGACAAGGACATCGAGGGGCGCATCCGCTTTTCGCGCAAGGGCGAAAGCAGCGGCTTTCTCAGCGACTACAGCAAGATGAAGATCATGGACCTGTCCGAGGTGCATGCCGGCGGCGCTGGTAACGCGCCGATTCTCGGTCAGTACCTGGCGAAGATCATCCTCAACAAGGACACCCAGCGCTTCACCAATGCCGACTGGAAGTTCATCCACAGCTACCTGATCGACTCCTGCGGGATCAAGGCCAACCAGTCGCGGCTGTACTTCTATATCTTCAGCGCCGGTGGCGGCACCGGCTCGGGCATGGCATCGGAGTTCGGCCTGGCCCAGCAATTCGCCTATATGAGCAAAACCTTCGATTCCAAGAACGACGACGAAAGCCCGGAGAATCGCGACCACAGCTTCGTTTTCGAGCCGATCTTCACCAGCGGCATCTGCATCCTGCCGAACATTTCCGACCAGCGCAGCGAGATGTCCGAAGCGCTGCACATCAATGCCGGGCGCCTGTTGTGCAAGTACCTCGCCGAGGAATGGGACTTCTCCTACAACTTCGATAACGAGGAAAACAGCGAAGAAAGCGTGATGAAGCGTATCCGTCCGTGGAACGCGATGATGCTGATCTCCAACGACATCATGCGTTATGCCGAGGAGAGCGACGACGGCAATATCCACAACATCGACGTCAACGCCATGGAGCGCTACGCCAACCAGTACATCTCCCAGCAGATTTTCAACATCCTCACCGCCCAGGCGGTGACCACCGATTACGACCAGAACTACTTCCGCCGCGCCGGCATCGATATCGGCGAAACCATCCGCCTGGATGCCAACGACCTGTTCATGAGCCTGGCCGGCCCGGTGGCGGTGGCCTATGCCGAATCCGTGGTGCCGGAATACACGCCGGCCAGCACGGAGAAATTCCGCGTGCTGGACAAGGAACAGCCACGCCTGAATATCGACGACCTGTTCTACCGCTCCATCGACCTGCCGCATTTCAACAAGGTGACCCAGGCCATCGAAGGCATCAGCCTGCTGCCGATCGAGGCCAAGCGCTACCGCAAAGCGCTGGAGCAATACAAACGCGCCGACTACAACGCCGACGAACTCAGCGATTTGCACTTCTTCAAGAATTGCTCCTCGGTGGTGTCGATCGTCTCGTTGCCGAAGGACTACAAACTGTCCTACATGGACCTGAACCGGCTCAAGAGCCACCTCAACAGCCTGTTCCCCAATACCACGCTGAAGCGTTACGCCCTGGTCATCGGCGCCTCGGCCAACCTGTCGCTGACCACCCTGATCGTCAAAAGCCCGTGCTTGTCGGACGATTTCCTGACCCTGATCGTGGCCTTTATCAAGCGCTGCTTCGCCCGCGACCAGCATCGCTTCGACGACAGCCTGGATAGCGCGATCCTCGACTTCATCGTCGCCGACAGGTTCGACGAGCCACGGGTCGATGCCATGCTCAACGAGTACGAGAACCCGGCGAAGATCCTCGACACCAATTGGTATGCGATCAAACCGATGTACGAGAAAAAGTACCGCGAGTTGATCCACGAGCCGGACAAGTTCGTCTCGATCAACGACATCCGCCTGAGCCGCGACAGCGTCAAGAAGGCGATCAAATACCTGCGCGAGATTTACCGTCATCGCATCGGCAAAACACGGGTCATTTCGCTCAACGACTACCACAGCAAATAGCCGGGCCGGTAACATCCATTGGCCACTATTGAACTAAGCTGCGGGTATAAGGATGCACAGCGACGTATCGAAAGGCTGTGCATGCGCTTCAGGTAGCCGTGATGCCAATACCCATTAGTCGCCGATTCTCAGCAACGCGGGGCGCGCTGATCGCGATTTTTATCGCAGCCCAGCTATTGCTGCCGGGCCTGCTCGCCGCCGCCGAGCCACTGCGACTGCAATTACGTTGGCTGCATCAATTCCAGTTCGCCGGCTATTACATGGCGCTGGAAAAAGGCTACTACCGGCAAGCCGGGCTGGATGTCGAAATTCTGCAGGGCGGGCCGCACGCCGCCAAACCCATCGATATATTGCTGGCCGGCCAGGCGGATTTCGCGATCGCCAACAGCGGCCTGGTGATCGCGCGCATGCAGGGCAAGCCGGTGGTGGCGCTGGCGGCGATCATGCAGACTTCGCCGATCGTCTGGATAGTGCGGGCCGATTCGGGCATCTACTCGCCCCACGACCTGGCGGGCAAGCGGGTGATGCTGATGCCGCCGCCGGAAAGCACCGAGCTGCTGATCACCTTGGCCCGCGAGGGCATCGACCTCAATCGCCTGGAGGTGCAGCAGACCAGCTTCAACCCCCAGGACCTGGTTGATCGCCACACCGATGCCTACGACGGTTACAGCACCAACGAGCCCTTCTGGCTGAAACAACAGGGTGTCGACTACCGCCTGATCAACCCGCGCGAATATGGCGTCAATTACTACAACGACGTTCTGGCCACCCGCCAGGCACTGCTGGATAAACGCCCCAAGGATGTCGAAGCCTTCGTCCAGGCCAGCCTCGCCGGCTGGCAATATGCCCTGGACAATATCGAAGAAAGCGTACAACTGATCCACCGGCGCTATGCGCCCAATAAGAGTCTGGAGCACCTGCGCTTCGAAGCCGAAGAGCTGAAGAAACTGATACTGCCGGAACTGGTGCAACTCGGGCACATGAATCCCGGTCGCTGGGAAACCATTGCCCGCAACTACGTCGAACTGGGCATGGCCGAAGGGCCGGCCGAACTCGATGGTTTTATCTACAGCCAGCCACCCGCTCCCGACCACAGCCTGCTTTACAAAGTGCTGGCGGGCTCATTGCTGTCGCTGCTGGTACTGGGGAGCGTGGCCTTGCGCTTCGCCCATTTGACGCGGCGGCTGCGCCAGGAAATCAGTCTGCGTAGATCCGCCGAAAGCGACTTGCTGAACAGCAATCAACAGTTGGAAATCATGGCCAACACCGACCCGCTGACCGGTCAGCTGACCCGGCGCAAATTCGAGGAAGTGGTCGACAAGGAGATCAAACGCGCCGAACGCTACGGTTTCCCGCTGTCGCTGGTGTTTATGGACATCGACCACTTCAAACGGGTCAACGACGAACATGGCCACGAAATCGGCGATCGGGTACTCAGCGCCGTGGCCTCACGGGTCAAGACCCACCTGCGGGAGTCCGACAGCCTGTGCCGCTGGGGCGGCGAAGAGTTCATCGTGCTGATGCCGCATATCGACCTGGATCAGGTGTGCGCGTTGGCGGAAAAACTGCGTGCGATGCTGGCCGCCACCCCGGTGGTCGAGAACATCCACATCACCGCCAGTTTCGGCGTAGCGCAATGGCAACCGGGGCAGGACCTGGGCACCCTGCTGCAACGCGCCGACAAGATGCTCTACCGCGCCAAACAACTCGGCCGTAACCGGGTGGAATGCTATCCGGCAGATTGAGCGTTACGCACCTAAGCCGACACTGCGCCAGGCCTTCAACCAGGCCAGGGTTGCATGCGTGCCCTGCTCGCCGGGTTTGTATTCGGCGCCCAGCCAGGCGTTATAACCGCTTGCACGCAACGCCTGGAGAACCGTGGCGAAGTCCAGCCGGCCGCTACCCGGCGCACCCCGTCCCGGGCAATCGGCGAACTGCACATGACCGATACGCCCTGCCAGCAAGGCCACACCCGCTGCGATGTCGAGGCCTTGGCGGGCCATATGGTAAAGGTCGTACTGGGCGAACAGATTCGGATGACCGACCCGTTCGAGCAGCTCACTAAGATGCTCGGGGGTGTTGATCAGAAAGCCCGGCATATCCAGGGGATTGATCGCCTCGACCAGCACGCGGATGCCGAGCACGGCGAAAGCACTGGCCGCCTTGTGCAGATTGGCGGCCAAGGTCGCCAGCGCCTGCTCGCGATCCAGCCCATCAGCCAGACGCCCTGGCAATACATTGACGCAAGCCGGGCGGACCATGGCGGCATAGGTCAGCGCCTCATCCAGCGCGGCATCGAACTCGCCCTGGCGCGCGGGCACCGCCGCCAGCCCCGCACCGCCGCTCATCAGATCGCCGGCCGGCAGATTGATCAACACCAGCGGCATACCGGCCGCGGCCAACGCGCCCTTCAGGCGAATAGCCGGCAGCTCGTAGGGAAACTGGATTTCCACGCCATCGAAACCGGCCGCTGCGGCGGCGACTACCCGCTCGATCAGCGGCAGCTCGGTGAACAGCATGGAAAGATTGGCGGAGATTTTCATAACGATGTCCCAGTTATGTGTTGGATAGAGCCACAGGTTTTATCCGCAGTGAGTGCCACTTCGTAGCCCGGATGCAATCCGGGGAGCGCCAGTGCGGCTGCCAACGCGTCCCGGATTGCATCCGGGCTACAAGGCTGCGCCCATCATGCCCTCTCCCGAGAGCGGCGCAATCCGCTGAGCGGGCTAGCGATATCTACGCCTCGGACTCCCGATACAACTGCACCAGGGTCGCCGGATCATGCTCCAGATAGCCCTGACGGCCGTGTAGACGCATCAACTGCGCGGCCAAACCGCTGAGCGGCACCGCCGAACCGATCTCGCGGGACAGCTTGACCGCGCTATCCAGATCCTTGAGCAAGGTGCGCACATGCCATTTGACCGGCTCGAACTGGCTGGCGGCCATTTGCGGCGCGAGTATCTGCAAGGGTTTGGAGTCGGCGAAGCCGCCACTCAAGGCCGGCGCGAGCAGGTTGGCATCGACCCCGGACTTTTCCGCCAAGGCCACCACTTCGGCGATCACCAGGGCGTTGCAGGCGACGATCATCTGGTTGCACAGCTTGGTCACCTGGCCGGCACCGACCTCGCCCATGCGGGTCAACTGCGAGCCCAGATGGGCGAGAACCGGCCGCACCCGCTCGATATCCTCCTCGCGGCCGCCGGCCATGATGGTCAGCGTGCCGCTCGCCGCCCCCGGGGTGCCACCGGAAACCGGTGCATCCACCCAGCGCATGCCGGTACGCGCTTCCAACTCGGCGGCCATTTCCCGGGTCGCGGCGGGTTCCAGGCTGGAAAAATCCACCAGCAATTGCCCCGAGCGGGCCGTCTCGACGATGCCGCCGGGGCCTAAGACCACTTCGCGCACCACCTCGGTATTGGCCAGACAGAGCATCACCACGGCGGCATCCTCGCAGAGCTCGGAAGGCGTCAGCGTACGCTCGGCACCCTGCTCCAGCAGCGGCAGGCATTTATCCAGCGAGCGGTTCCAGACCTTCAGCGGATAGCCGGCCGCCAGCAGGCGCCGGCTCATGGGCAAGCCCATCAGGCCGATACCGGCGAACGCCAGGGCGGGAAGCGATGTGGACGATGCGGACATGGTCGGACTCCGGTTCGAAGGGGGCGGCTATCTTAACGTAGCCGACAAAGCCGATGCGCCGCGGCCAACCATAAGTGCCGCAATCCCTTTATACTCCGCCGGCTTTCCCCGCTATTGAACCGGAGAACCCCATGTTGAAACGTACCCTGGCACTCGCCGCAGGCGTAGCCCTGTGCTTTACCGCTGCATTTTCCCAAGCCGCCGAGGTCCTGCGCGTCTCTGCCATTCCCGATGAAGCCCCGACCGAATTGCTGCGCAAATTCAAACCGCTGGGCGCCTACCTCGAACAACAACTGGGCATGAAGGTCGAGTTCGTGCCGGTGTCCGACTACGCCGCCGTGGTCGAAGCCATCGCCGCCGACCGCATCGATCTGGCCTGGCTCGGCGGTTTCACCTTCGTCCAGACCCGCCTGAAAACCGCCGACAGCCAGCACCCGGCGATCCCACTGGTGCAGCGCGCCGAAGACGAAAAATTCACCAGCAAGATCATCAGCGCCGACCCGGCGGTGAACTCGCTGCAGGACCTGAAAGGCAAGACCTTCGCCTTCGGCTCGGTCTCCTCGACTTCCGGCAGCCTGATGCCGCGCTTTTTCATGGTGCAGGACGGCATCGAGCCGGAACAGTTCTTCAGCCGCATCGCCTACTCCGGCGCCCACGACGCCACCGCCGCCTGGGTCCAGGCCGGCAAGGCCGACGGCGGCGTGCTCAACGCCTCGGTATGGGACAAGCTGGTCGCGGCCGGCAAGGTCGATACCGACAAGGTCAAAGTCATCGCCACCACCCCGACCTACTTCGATTACAACTGGACGGTACGCGGCACCCTCGACGCCGGTCTGCGCGACAAGATTAAAGCGGCCTTCCTCGCCCTCGACCCGACCAACCCTGAGCACAAGGCGATTCTCGACCTGCAAGCCGCCAGCCGCTTTATCGAAACCAAAGCCGAGAACTACCAGGGCATCGAAAAAGCAGCTTATGCGGCCGGCCTGTTGAAGTGAGCCTCAGCCTCCGCGGCGTGGGTCTGACCCACGCCAATGGGCAGGTTGCGCTCAGCACTATTGATCTGCGGGTAACCAGCGGCGAACGGCTGGCGATCATCGGTCCTTCGGGCGCCGGCAAAACCAGCCTGTTGCGCGTGCTCGCGAGCAACCTGCAACCGAGCTCAGGCGAAATCGAACTGCTCGAACAGCAGCCCTGGCGGCTGCCCGCCGGTCAACGGCAGAAGCTGCGCGCACGCATCGGCCTGATCCATCAAAGCCCACCGTTGCCGCCACGCCAGCGGGTGGTCACCGCGGTGCTCGCCGGCAAGCTGGGACAATGGTCGTTGGGCAAAAGCCTGCTCAACCTGCTGCACCCGCTGGACCTCGCCGGCGCACAAGCGGCGCTCGCCCGGCTGGACCTGGCGGACAAATTGTTCGAGCGCTGCGATCAGCTCTCCGGCGGCCAGTTGCAGCGCGTGGGCATTGCCCGGGTGCTATACCAGGCGCCCGAGCTGATACTCGCCGACGAGCCGGTGTCGGCCATGGACCCGATACTCGCCGGACATACCCTGAGCGTGCTCAACGACGAAGCCAGCCGACGCGGCAGCACCCTGCTCGCCAGCCTGCACGCCACCGACCTGGCACTGGCGCATTTCCCGCGGATTATCGGCGTGCGCGAAGGACGCATTCTCTTCGACCTGCCGCCAGCCGAGATCACCCCGGCGCAGCTCGACGCGCTCTATGCCAACGAACAATTGCAGACGCTGCCCGCCTCGCCGGCCACGGCGCCGGTCTGCCTACAGATCCCCCGATGCTGAAACCCGCGCCCCTGAAGCCAGCGCTACGCGACCCCGCCGCACTGCCGCGCCTGGCGCTGACGCTGCTGGCGCTGTTGCTGTTATGGCCGGGTTTGCAACTCAGCGAGCTGAACCTGGCAGTGCTCGCCGAGCGCGATAACGCCGCCAATATGGGGCGTTTTCTCGCCGACTTCTGGCCGCCTGCCCATGACGCGGAATTTCTGCAGCTGCTCGGCCGCGCGACCCTGGAAACCCTGGCCATCGCCACCGCCGGCATGACCCTGGCGCTGCTGATCGCGATTCCCGGCGCCCTGCTCGCCAGCCGCGCCTTGTCGCTGTCGGCACTGCACCGCGACGGCCGCCCGGCCTGGTGGGCGCAGGCGCTACGCTGGCCGGTGCGCGGTCTGTTGATCGTCCTGCGCAGCGTGCCGGAAATCGTCTGGGCGCTGCTATTCGTACGCGCCGTCGGCCTCGGTCCCACCGCCGGGGTACTGGCCATCGCGATCACCTACAGCGGCATGCTCGGCAAGGTCTACGCGGAGATTTTCGAATCGGTCGACCCGCGCCCCAGCCGCGCCCTGCTGCTGGCCGGCAGCCCGCGCCTGACGGCGTTCGCCTACGGCATCCTGCCCAACGCCGCGGCGGAAATGCTCTCCTACAGCGTGTACCGCTGGGAATGCGCGATCCGCGCCTCGGTGATCATGGGCTTCGTCGGCGCCGGCGGCCTGGGCCAGCAGATCGACCTGTCGATGCGCATGTTCGCCGGCGGCGAAGTGGCGAGCATGCTGCTGACCTTCCTCGCCCTGGTGCTGCTCGCCGACCAGATCAGCCGCCTGCTGCGCACGAGGCTGCTATGAACACCCCCGCACGCCTGCGCAACGCGCGCTTACTGAATATCGGCTTGCTATTGGGCCTGCTCGCGGCGGCGATCGCTTCCTTCGTTTATCTGGGCATCGATTTCGGCGCCTTGTTCGGTGGCGACAGTTTGAGCCAGATGGGGCGCTATGCCAGTGGCTTTTTCCATCCGGACTTCTCCACGGCGCACCTCGGCGCGATCTATCGAGGCGCCCTGGAGACCCTGGCCATGTCGGCCATCGGCACCCTGCTCGCGGCCCTGCTCGGCTTGCTCCTGGCACTACCGGCGGCCGGGCGTTTCGGTTGGTTGGCCACGAGCGGCGCACGCCTGCTATTGAATGCCTTGCGCGCGATCCCCGAATTGGTCTGGGCGGCGCTGGTGGTACTGGCCGCCGGCCTCGGCCCGAATGCCGGCACCCTGGCGCTGGCCCTGCACACCAGCGGGGTACTCGGCCGGTTATTCGCCGAAGCCTTGGAAAACACCCCGAGAGAACCCGCCGAAGCCATTCGTCTGAGCGGCGGCGGGCCTGTCGTCGCCTTCTGCTACGGCACCCTGCCCTGCGTTTGGCCGCAACTGATCGCTTACTCGCTGTACCGCTGGGAGAACAACATCCGCATGGCCAGCGTGCTCGGCTTCGTCGGCGCCGGCGGCCTGGGGCAGATGCTCTACGTCAGCCTCAGTCTGTTCCAGCAAGCCCAAGCGGCCACGGTGATTCTGGCGATGCTGCTATTGGTGGTGGGCGTCGATGCGCTCAGCGGCTGGGTGCGTCAGCGCTGGGTGAGTCACTGAGTCCGGCAACAGGCCGTTGAAAAACTACCTGCGTTGCCAATACGGCTTTAAGAACAGGCTCGGGGCGAGTCCAGGTTAGGCGCCCCCGTCAAAATGCTCATTTACAACCCGTGAACTCCCGTGCGAGCCCAGTCCGCTTGATTCGCTACGCTCCCCCTTCGGGCCAGCCGTTGGCTGTTACTTCGCTGCGCTATGTTTCTCGTCTGTTTTTGTGGGGCCGCCATCGGTATGGTCTCGCCTGCCTCGCCTTCGTTTTCAACGGCCTGCTAACCCAGAGGACTCACCACCCCGGCAAATGCCTGACCCAGCACATGGGTATATATCTGGGTCGTCCGCACATCGGCATGGCCAAGTAGCGTTTGCACCGTGCGAATATCGCTGCCGCGACGCAACAGTTCGGTGGCAAAGCTATGGCGAAAGGTATGGCAACCGGCTGGCTTATGGATGCTGGAGCGCCGCACCGCCTGCTTGACCGCCTTCTGTATGGAGCTGACATGCACATGATGGCGCACGGCCGTGCCGTCCTCGTCACTACAGAGCGCACTTGAAGGAAACAGCCATTGCCATTCGAAGGAACTGGGTGCAGCGGGATACTTGCGCCGCAATGCAAAAGGCAGGCTGACCGGCGCCTGATAGAAGGTGTCTTTCTGCTTCCAGGCCTCGTACATACGCTGCCGGCGTTCCAGCAATGGCGTGATCAGCGATGTCGGGAGCAAGGTGGTGCGATCCTTCGCACCCTTACCATCGTGAACCACAATCACCTGCCGGTCGAAATCCACGTCCTTGATACGCAAACGAGCTGCCTCCACCACCCGCAGGCCCGCGCCATACATCAGCGATGCCAGCAGCTGATAAGGCTGCCCTAAAAGGTCAATGATCTGCGTCGCCTCGGCATGGGTCAGCACCGAAGGTATGCGCGCTGAACGCTTGGCCCGCACAACCTCACCGACCTCCCCCAATGGCTGCTGCAATACCTTGGTATAGAGAAACACCAGCGCATTGAGTGCCAGATTCTGCGTAGCCGCTGCCACCTTGCGCTCAACCGCCAGCCAACTGAGAAAAGCATTCACCTCCGCCGCCCCCATCTCCAGCGGATGGCGCAACTGGTGAAAACGGATGAAATAGCGAATCCAGTACCAGTAAGACTTCTCAGTACGAATACTGTAATGATGCACCCGCATCACCGCCCGAACCTGCTCGCGCAGCCGGGGCTTGGAGGTTGAACTGTCCATTTCGACCCTCGTTACTGTTTTTATATACAGTAGTAATGGTAGAGCAAAATGCGGAAGTCAAGCGAATACAGGTGAGCGTTTGCCAAACTGGCGTAACGAATTGATTTATTGGAATTTTTATTTTCCAGCTTCCACATTGGAGCGTGCTTATGCAGAATCCACTACCATCGGATTATCGAAGAATTCCATCTAATCACTGTTAGGAGCTTTATGAAAGTCCGCATGAAGCAAGCCATTCTTGCCTTATTTTTAATATCAAATTCCGGGAATTTATTTGCGGCCCTTGTAGATGGCAACAAACTAAGTGAGTGGAATAACAATCAAGATCAAGCCGGTTTCGAATCGGGCTTATTCGAAGGTTATGTAGCAGGTGTAGTAGATGTAGGTAATAATCTTATTTTCTGCACTACATCTGACGTCAAGAGAGAGCAGCTTAATGCTATTGTTGCAAAATTCTTAAAAAATAATCCAGAGCAGTGGAATGAACCAGCATCTATTTTAGTAATTGACTCAATAAGAAGCGAATTTCCGTGCGAAGAATAAAGCTCCCAACTATGCGCTCAAATCGTTCGCTTCGCTCACTGGGACCGGCTAAAGCCGGCCCCTTAGCTTAATCGTTAGGCGGCAAAGCAAAGATCGAGGAACATGGAAGTTATGCAATCAAATAACAATTGGCGCATTCAACCTGAACGTTCGCGGCGGCAGTACGAATCCGGTCCGAACCATTTGCACCAAATAACCAGAATATTCACATGCGCAAAGGAACGTCCGGTGCGCGCATGCTCGCTCATCACAGGTTTCAACCGTGAACCCGCACGCGCCTTCCCACGCTCAACCATCGCGGAGCACTTACGTTATGCTGTCGGCACAAATCCGCGGCGCGGCCTAACAAATGGTTCAAATCGTTCGCTGCGCTCACTTGGACGGGCTAAAGCCCGCCCCTTAACCAAACGTTAGAGGCAATCACACTTGCGCACAACCCTATTGCTTTTAACTACTTTAATTCTGACTGGCAATGCATTTTCTTCAGAATTAATTTTACCCAGCCTGCTGCCTGGCGCATCGGAAATTCATATTAAAAATACTCCTTTACCCGCGCTCCTAGAAAAAGAGTGGGACCAGCGCGAATGGGTTGCCGTTGTTAAAGAATGGCAAGGTGCAACTAGGTATGTAAAATCTTGCGTTGAACTAGACAAAGCCCACCAGAATGGCGAGTACGCCCCTGATACAGCCGGAATGGGGCGCGAACATCAACAGATGGAGTACTGCCAAAATATCCGAAGACTCATACTTGCGAAACCCGCACGGCATAACGAATTTGTATTTCCGCTGTGCCTTGAGAAGCCCCTGTACCTAGAACTGGTGAAGGCACTTAAGTCACCTTGGGGTTCTGATGGTTTACTGTTTATAAAAGAACAGCATTGTTCAAATCGTTGGGCTGAAGCGAGCGTTAGCTATGACCGAGTAATTGAGCCAGAAAGCGAACTTGGGGGTGACCTATCCAATGGTTCTGCACACATCACATATCTAGTTCAGGGTGACTTTGACAATGATGGTTGGTTAGACCTGATCGCAGCCGCTGGCATGGGCGCTGACTGGGATCGGACCCAAAGTGCAGTACATGGTGTAGTTAAGATCAGCCGCGTTAAGGGCATACTAACGGTCACGAAATTCGAAGACCTCTAACAAATGGTTCAAGTCGTTCGCTCCGCTCACTCGGGACCGGCTAAAGCCGGCCCCTTAACCAAACGTTAGGCAAATATGGATATCGAAGAAATCTACAATTTCCTTGAAAAAAGCCAGGGAGTGAGCAAGAGCAAACTTTCTCCTAAAGCCGATCTATGCAGCGACTTATGCATAGATGGAGATGATTTCTTTGAGCTGGTGGAAGACTTTGCGTCAAAATACAATGTTTCCATGAACACCTATTGTTGGTATTTCCATCACAAAGAAGAAGGTTTCAATATCGGCGCTCTATTTTCACCAGCGCCGTATCAGCAAGTAGAGCGCATACCAATAACTCCAGAAGTATTATTACTTGCTGCCAAAACGAAAACATGGCCAATTTCTTATCCAGAACACAAAATTAACAGTCGACGCACCGAGAGCTTAATAAATAAAATTCTCATAATCACATTGTTAGGCTTTGCTGCCTTATGCGTACTGTCAGAATTCGCCTAACAACTGGTTCAAACCGTTCGCTTCGCTCACTGGGACCGGCTAAAGCCGGCCCCTTAACCAAACGTTATGCATATGAATATTGACCTTAAATTTCATCCGAGCCGTAAAAAGCTTCAGTACGCAGCTATGATATTACTTGTCGGAATTATGACGACAGTGTGGGCTACCAAGTTCTCTCCTATACTTTCTTTTGTTATAGGGGTCTATTGGTCTTTCCTGCTACTTAAGAAAATTAGTAGCAAGGTTGTAAAAATACCAGAAACACAAATCATCATCTCCAACTTAATTGGCCGCTTCCAAATAACCAAAAAAGTCTTCCCAATGTCTAATTTTTACGGCGTAAGAAATAGAGTTCACTGGGGGCACTACAAACATTGCCAAACCGAGCTGATTGGTAGAAATGGCGTATTTCTGCCAATTCGAGTTGAACTCATGACAGAAAAAATAACCCCCGAAGCACGTGAACTGAAAGAGAGTATTGTAAAAGAATTTAAGCTTGAGTCATGCCGTGATTTCGAGCACGCATAACAACTGGTTCAAACCGTTCGCTTCGCTCACTCGGGACCGGCTAAAGCCGGCCCCTTAACCAAACGTTAGAGGCTTTCATTGATAACACACTACCTCACAGATTACGGGCACTATGCGGCATTATTTATTTTTGCCATCGCAGGTATATCATTACTGGTGGTTAGGCATATTATTCCAGGAGCCATAGTCTTCTTAAGTTCATTAACAATGCTCACTCTAAGGGTAATGCACGAAATATCATTTAGCCAAGATATGGTTTCGCAGATCAAAGATGAAAACGGCCAAGTAATCGTCTTTAACATCGAAATGACATCCTGGCAGAGTGCTTCACTATGGGCTGACCCGCTCGGCTTTATACTTATCTCGCTCAGCCTGCTTCTACTAGCTAACGACACGTTTCAAAAAAGTATACGGCCAGCGAAGCGGTCAACTTAATGGTGTACACGCCTCTAACAAATGGTTCAAATCACTCGCTTCGCTCGCTGGGACGGGCTAAAGCCCGCCCCTTAACCAAACGTTATGCAAATGGATGAAAGTATGCGTGAAGCCCCAGGATTCGCATTTGAAGAACATGACGCAAGGGAAATAACCAAGCTATTAGATCAATGTATAAGATTGCTAGATCAATCCGTAGGTTATGCTCAGAAAAATTGCCCTGAAGATGTAGTGCTGCCGTTTAAAAAACATATCGCACATATCATGGCGGACTTGAGCTGGGATGTTTTAGAGCAAGGCTTCTATAAAAAATATCCAAACTTACGACCAAAAGATTCTAGTCTTGTATAGCGGTCAGGTGCTGCACTCACTTTCCGTTGCACCCGTAATTCGCATAACAATTGGTTCAAATCGTTCGCTGCGCTCACTGGGACGGGCTAAAGCCCGCCCCTTAACCAAACGTTAGGCTCTAGGAGAGTTATGTCGCCATCACCTGAACATAAGGCTTGGGTCACGGTGCTTCGCAAGAAAATTCCAGATGGATTTCGTGTCCACAACTATTGGGACGAAAATGAGACCCACAGCATCGCGGTATTTTCAGGGCACAACGACGATGAATACTTTGCCTCAACTGTGGGATTAATGGATATAGAACAAAGGAGTTATCAAGGCGACACAATATGTACGGAGATACTAATTGAGCGTAGAGGAACAGAGCAATGGCTCGGAAATTTAGCGTCAACGATTGCTTTCTACGCCTTAAAAGATGGCTGGAAAATAGCTCCTGGAGTTATCTTTGAGCGCATGCTTGAAATATATGACCCACAAACATCACTGCCCCACATAATGTTCGTGCCAATTTTTCAATGGGATGATATGAGCAGAGTCTTTGCGGGGGCTAAAACCATTTATCCTCTTCTTGCTGTTCCAATCTCTGAAAAAGAGTTGCAACTAGTGGCAAAGAGCGGATCGCAAGCGCTGGAAGATCGTTGGGTTGCGCTAAAAACTGATGTTTTTGACTGGTCGCGAGAGTGTGTGGCATAAGCCTAACAAATGGTTCAAACCGTTCGCTTCGCTCACTGGGACGGGCTAAAGCCCGCCCCTTAACCATACGTTAGGCCTCACAGATGAATTCTCGGCTATCCACAATCGACCCAGATATTGAAGAAATACTGAATGCTATGTCCGACCCAGAGCGCATGGATTTAGCTACTAGGGCTGTCATGTGGGTGGCGAATGAGGTTGATCTTGATGGCCCAGTTATAAAAAAGCGATCAAAGATATGCATCCAGAACGCTTACAAGAAATCTCTCAAGAGTTCGATGAACGGTATTTCGAGCTTCAAGAGCTAGGCGATCCAGAGCACCTAACCTGTTTCTCTAAGGCTCGCGGCTATAGCGCGGCAGTGTTCTTAGCTCAGGGCAACGTTTACGAAGCGATATACGAGGCAATTGCAGCTACTGATGCGCCGCAAAATATTCTGCGCATCCTAAAGAACAAACCGAGGTCGTGAAGCCTAACTAGTGGTTCAAATCGTTCGCTTCGCTCACTGGGACGGGCTAAAGCCCGCCCCTTAACCAAACGTTAGGCTACAAGAGTGAAAAACATTCCTCCTCTAGATCCAGATGAACAGGGCAATGTTCATTTACAGAAACTTGTCAGCCAGCTACATCCAGACGATGTTGCTCCGTTCGTGGAAAAGCTGACGACACAACCTCTACGCGATCGATTTCATACATACAGAGAGTTATTGCTCGGCGTGCATCTGCGTCAAGGTGGCACTAATTTCAGATACGAACAAGTTATTGATGGCAAAACTCCTGACTGGTCACTTCGTGGTTTTGAATCGCAGTTACTAGAGGTAGTTGATATTCTGACGCTTCATCAGCGCAATATCAAAGAGCAAGAGGTATTAGCTTCAATTAACTATAGCAACAGTTGGACCGGATGGATCGGCGTACCGCCGGATCATATTTACAGAAAACTAAGTGACAAAGCAGGGCAGTACGCGAAGCTTGTTCGTAGAGCCAAAGTGCCATATGTGCTGGGCGTGTTCGGCGAATTTGTAGCGTCGCTATCCCCTGAAGATATTCATCACGTACTGTACGTTCAGCATGATGGGTGGTTCAAAACTGTGCCGGAGGTTTCAGGTGTCATATATTTCAGAGAACGAAACTTTAATTTTGAGTTCACCTACTTCTCCAATCCAATGGCTCATCACCAATCAACAGTTTTCCAGAACTAGCTAGTTGCAGCCTAACAAGTGGTTCAAACCGTTCGCTGCGCTCACTGGGACGGGCTAAAGCCCGCCCCTTAACCATACGTTATGCATATGAATGAATACACCACCACAATGACAATGCTTGCACCTGAGCTGTTAATCCTTGCAGCAGGATTTTCTTTGCTTGGCATTGCATCGTTGATATTTTCAATAAGACAACGCTCAGCTATTGCCTTTTTATCATTCGCGCTATTCATGCTCTGCGCCATTATAAAGCTCACAAAATTCTCAATAATGGCGTTCATTCCAATGCAATGCCCTAATGGCCAGTGCAATCCAACAGAATTCAACCAGCAAATTCTAGATTTCTCGTTACTAATAGAGCCTTATTTATTCCTAGCAGCTGCCATTTGCACAATCATTTACATCACCAAAAACAAAGGCATAAACCGTGTGTAAATGCATAACAATTGGTTCAAACCGTTCGCTTCGCTCACTGGGACGGGCTAAAGCCCGCCCCTTAACCAAACGTTGAG
>CBIHLQ010000020.1:0-89266 GCA_966210885.1 uncultured Pseudomonas sp. | reverse complement strand
GCGCCGCTAACCCACCCTACAAAAGCAGCCTGCAACAGAGTCTTGGGACATCGCCATTTTTAACGCAGGATCGGCAACGCAGGTAGTTTTTCAACAGCCTGCTAGCTGTCCCTGCCGGTTTTGCGGCAGGCGAGCGGCGCCCCGGATGAACTGTAGGGCGGACATGTCGAAGGCTTGTCCGCCAAATGAATCGCAGCGGTGTACAAGGCTTCGCCATGTACACCTTACAACCGTGCCAAAGGAGCGGCTCCATGCGTGTATGGCTTAGTGTGATCTTGGCTTGGCTACTGGCCTTCGAAGCCAGTGCGTTGCAACCCGAGGCGCTGGTGACGGCTGCCCGCGAGCAGGTTGGGGTGACGCTGTCCTACGATCCGGCTTACCGCCGTTTGAGTTATCCGGGCGGCGACGTGCCGCTGAGCACCGGGGTCTGCACCGATGTGTTGATCCGTGCGCTACGCCAGCAGGGCCTGGACCTGCAGGAAGCGGTGCACCGCGATATGCGTGCGCATTTCAATCTGTACCCGAAGCACTGGGGCCTGAGCCGCCCCGACAGCAATATCGACCACCGCCGTGTGCCCAATCTGATGACCTGGTTCAAGCGCCAGGGCTGGGCCTTGCCGCTCAGCCAGGACGCCGGCACCTATCGCCCCGGCGATATCGTCACCTGGGATCTGGGGCGCGGCCTGACCCATATCGGCATCGTCAGCGACAGGCGCGCGGACAATGGCGTGCCGTTGGTGCTGCACAATATCGGCCGCGGCACCCGGGAAGAGGACATCCTCTTCGGCTTCAGCATCACCGGCCATTACCGGTTTCCCGAATCCTGAGACTGACCGCTTGTCGCGCACCTTGAGCCCGCATCGGCATATCGTCGGCTGAGGCGAAACGCGCGCGACGCCGAGCAGAACGTCTCGCGGTCGCCCGAGTCTACCGATTTTCCAGGAATCCAAGGCGGCCGGCCGGCGAGGCACCCGCGATGAAACTCAGCGACTTCATACGTTCGAGCATGGAACCGATTCTCGATGAGTGGGCCGATTTTGCCCGTCAGGTCCCGCAGGCGCGGGATTTCGAAGTGGTGCAGCTGCGCGACCATGCACGCGGCATTCTCGAAGTGATCGCCGACGATATCGATAAGGAGCAGAGCGCCGCCCAGCAGCAGGAAAAATCCTGGGGCAGGGGGCCGCGCCTGGTCGACGACACCGAGGCCGAGCAGCATGGCTCGGTGCGTCTCGCCGAGGGCTTCAGCATCAACGATGCGATGGCCGAATTTCGCGCGCTGCGCGCCACTGTGCTGCGCCTATGGAGCGAGCGCAAGGATCTCGGCGCCGACGCGCTCGATGACATGACGCGCTTCAACGAAGCGATCGACCAGGCCCTGGCCGAGTCGCTGAGCCGCTATTCGGCGCTACGCGACCCCCAGACCCGCTTGTTCGACGCCTTGCTGTCGACCTCGCCCGACCTGAACTTCATCATCGACGCGGAGGGCGCCATCCTCTATGCCAATCAGGCTACCGCCATGCGCTTCGGCAAGAGTTCGGCGGAGATGAGGGACGCCAACTTCTACCAGTTGTGCGCGCCCTTCGCGCCGGAAATGGAGCGGCATGCACGGCATGTCGTCGGCGCCCGCGCCACTGATCGCAGTGAGCTGTCGTTCGAGGGCGGAGGCGGTGAGGCGCGCATCTACGAGTGCCTGCTGGTGCCCGTGTTCGATCCGCTCGGCCAGTGCGAAGCGGTGGCCGGCACCGCGCGCGATATCAGCGAACGCAAGGTGTCCGAGGAGCGCATACGGCACAGCGCCAATTACGATCACTTGACCGACTTGCCCAACCGCGGCCTGTTCCGCGAGCGTCTGGAACTCGAGTTGCGCCATTCGGCGCGCACCGGGCTGCCGCTGGCATTGCTGTTCGTCGATCTGGACGGCTTCAAAGAAGTCAACGACCGCCTTGGCCACGGGGCTGGCGACGAGTTGCTGCAACAGGTCGGGAAACGCATCCGGGGCTGCGTGCGCGATACCGACATGGTGGCGCGCCTGGGCGGCGACGAGTTCACCGTGATTCTCACCGATATCACCCAACCGCTGCATGTCGAGACGCTGTGCCAGAAAATTCTCACGACACTGAGTCAGCCGTTCACGCTCAAGGCGGGGCAAGCCGGGATTTCCGCCAGCATCGGCGTTACCGGCTATCCAGGCGATGCCGCCAGCCTCGACGAGTTGATCAGGAACGCCGATGCCGCCATGTACGAAGCGAAGAGCGCGGGTCGCAATCGCTTCAGCGTATTCAGGCGGGGTCAGTAAGCCGCCTCGGGCTATACATGGCCAATCCACTTACGGGGCAATACCCGACAGCTAACGCCTGGCAATCTTTATGGCATCTGCTGGCAGTTTGGCTTGATCTCCATTGAAGTGCCCCCATTTAGCATGGGCGTGCCGGTTTTCCCTTCCAGAACCTAGGCGAATTACCATGCTTTCGATCCTGTCTTCCCGCCAGCGCACCGCCCTACGTATGGCCTGGCGTTTTGTCGCGCCGTACCGCTGGCACGTGATCGGCGCTCTGGTGGCGCTGATGTTCACCGCGGCCATCACCCTATCCATGGGCCAGGGCATCAAGCTGCTGGTCGACCAGGGCCTGGCGACGCAGTCGGCGCAGGCGCTGCAACAGTCGATCGGGTTGTTCTTCGTCCTGGTGCTGGCGTTGGCCATCGGCACCTTCAGCCGCTTTTATCTGGTGTCCTGGCTCGGCGAGCGGGTGGTCGCGGATATCCGCAAGCGCGTGTTCAATCATTTGATCGATCTGCACCCGGGCTTTTATGAAAGCAACCGCAGCTCGGAAATCCAGTCGCGGCTGACCGCCGACACCACGCTGTTGCAGTCGGTGATCGGCTCCTCGCTGTCGATGGCGCTGCGCAACGTGATCATGCTGATCGGCGGCAGCGTGCTGCTGGTGGTCACCAACCCTAAACTCAGCGGCATCGTGCTGCTGGCGCTGCCGTTGGTGGTCGCGCCTATCCTTATTTTCGGCCGGCGGGTGCGCGCGCTGTCGCGGCAGAGCCAGGACCGGGTCGCCGATGTCGGCAGCTACGTCGGCGAGGTGCTGGGGCAGATCAAGACGGTGCAGGCCTACAACCACCAGAACGAGGATAAACGCCGTTTCGGCCTGTCCGCCGAGGCGGCTTTCGACACCGCGCGCAAACGCATCGCCCAGCGCGCCTGGCTGATCACCGTGGTCATAGTGCTGGTGCTCGGCGCGGTGGGGGTGATGCTCTGGGTCGGCGGCATGGACGTGATCGCCGGGCGGATTTCCGGCGGCGAGCTGGCGGCCTTCGTGTTCTACAGCCTGATCGTCGGCGGCTCGTTCGGCACCCTGAGCGAGGTGATCGGCGAATTGCAACGCGCCGCCGGCGCCGCCGAGCGGATTGCCGAGCTGTTGCAGGCGCGCAATGAAATCACCCCGCCGGCAAACGATGGCCTGCAACTGGCGCAGCCGGTGCAAGGCCGTATCGAGTTGCAGGGGCTGCGTTTCGCCTACCCGTCGCGGCCCGGCAGTTTTGCCGTGGATGGCATCGATCTACAGGTCGCGCCCGGCGAAACCCTGGCTTTGGTCGGACCGTCCGGGGCGGGCAAGTCGACGCTGTTCGATCTGTTGCTGCGCTTTTTCGACCCGCAGGCCGGCAATATCCTGATTGATGGCCAGGCGATCGAACGCCTCGACCCGCTCGCGCTGCGCAGTTGTTTCGCCCTGGTGTCGCAGAACCCGGCGCTGTTCTTCGGTACGGTGGAGGACAATATCCGCTACGGCCGCACCGACGCCGGCCATGCCGAGGTCGAGGCCGCCGCCAAGGCCGCCCATGCCCACGAGTTCATCATGAAACTGCCCGAGGGCTACCAAACTCACCTGGGCGATGCCGGCCTGGGGTTGTCCGGCGGTCAGCGTCAACGCTTGGCCATCGCCCGCGCGCTACTGGTGGATGCGCCCATTCTGCTGCTCGATGAAGCGACCAGCGCCCTCGATGCCGAGAGCGAGCACCTGATCCAGCAGGCGTTGCCGCGCTTGATGGCGGGGCGCACCACCCTGGTCATCGCCCACCGCCTGGCCACGGTGAAAAGTGCCGATCGCATCGCGGTGATCGAGCAGGGCAAGCTGGTGGCGATCGGTAAACACGCCGAGTTGGTTGTCAGCAGCCCCCTATATGCGCGACTGGCCGAGCTGCAGTTCAATACCGATAGCGTGCAAACCGCCTGAATAAGGCATAGCGGAAAAGGACCTGGCGAAGTGGCTGATAAGGATTTCAAGGTCGTGGTGCTGGGCGGCTACGGTAATTTCGGCACTATCATCGTCAACCGCCTATGCACTATCGCCGGCATGCAGGTGTGGGTCGCTGGGCGCGATCTGGCCAAGGCCGAGTGCCTGGCGGCCCGGGTCGGTTGCCGGGCGGTGCGTCTGGATGGCAACCAGGCGGATCTGGCCGAGCGGCTGAGCGAACTGGGCACCGACCTGCTGATCTCCACCGCCGGTCCCTTTCAGGGGCAGGATTACCGCTTGGCGCAGGCGGCCATCGCAGCCGGCGCGCATTACCTCGACCTGGCCGATGCCCGCGAATTCGCCTGCGGCATCGGCGTACTCGATCAGGCGGCGCGCCAAGCCGATGTACTGGTCAGCAGCGGCGTCAGCTCGGTGCCGGCCTTGAGCGCCGCGGTGATCGACGAGTTATTGCCGCGTTTCAGCCGTGTGGACAGCATCTGGCACGGCATCAGCTCCTCGGAGAAAATCCCAGGCGTGTCGACCCTGGCGGCAGTGCTCAACTATTGCGGCAAGCCGTTTCGCCAGTGGCGCGATGGCCAGTGGCGTGAGGTCTACGGCTGGCAGGATCTGGCGGCCCACGACTTCCCCGCGCCGCTGGGCCGGCGATGGCTGGGCAACTGCGATATTCCCGATCTTGAGCTGTTTCCCGTGCGTTATCCGGGCGTGCGCAACGTGCGCTTCTCGGCGGGCGTGGGCTTGCGCGTGACCCAGTTCGGTACCTGGTTGTTGTCCTGGTTGGTGCGCGGCGGCTTGTTGCGCAGCGGCGTGCCCCTGGCCGCTTTGCTGCATCGCGGCGCGGTACTGGTGGAGCCGTTCGGTGATCGCTTGAGTGGTATGTTCGTCAAGCTGCAAGGGCGGGGCGCGGATGGCCAGCCCTTGAGCCTGTGCTGGGAACTGATCGCTCACGATAACCATGGGCCGAATATCCCTTGTATGGCGGCGGTGGCGCTGGCGCGCAAATTGGCTGCAGGCAACCTCGAGCAGCGCGGCGCCATGCCCTGCATGGGGCTGCTCAGCGTCGACGAATACCTGGCCGAACTCGAGGGCCTGCAGATCGAAGTTGGCCTACGCCCATGCTCTATCTGAGCCTCAAGTGGCTGCATATCCTCAGCGCCACCATTTTGGTCGGCGTGGGTTTCGGTACCGCCTTCTACAAATGGATGATCGATCGCAGTGGCGATGTACGGGTTATTGCCTACACGAGTCGCCTGGTGGTGTTGGCCGATTGGCTGTTCACCACCCCGGCGATCATCCTGCAGCCGCTGACCGGTTTGTGGATGCTGCATCTCGCCGGCTATTCGCTAAGCAGCCCATGGATCGCCTGGACCCTGCTGCTGTATGCCTTGGCCGGGGTTTGCTGGTTACCGGTGGTCTGGCTGCAGTACCGCATGCGCGTCTTGGCATTGGCTGCGCTGGCGACCGAGCAGGCGTTGCCGGCACGTTACTGGCGATACACGCGCACCTGGTTCTGGCTCGGGATTCCAGCGTTCGCCGCCATGTTGGCGATCTATGCCTTGATGGTGTTCAAGCCGATGTAAGCCTCAGCGCCGCTCAGGAGCCCTGGAATAAATCGATTCATCCGTCGCCCGACCCCAATCGGTCTTGGCAAATCGTCCCCCATGGTCTTTTCTTCAAGCGATAGCGGCGCATTGCGCTTGCCTCGGCAACTCGGCGTTGCTCGTCCGGCATGGTCCTCTGCCTCGCGCACCGCGTGGCCTCGAATCGGCAGGTCAGCGCTGATTTCGGCAGACGCTCAGGTGATCGTTGGCTCTTGCAATGAGGGCCTGACGCTTAGGGAAACTAATCATGAAACCGTTGCTGATAGGGATGTTCTGCACCAGTTTGAGCTGCGCGGTCGCCGCTGAGCCGCTGCAGTTGGCGCTCGATATCAAGGGCACCAGCCTGGCCGAGCTGATGACCCTGAAAATCACCTCCTTGTCGCGCAAGTCGGAGTCGCTGAATCGCGCGCCCGCCGCGGTTTATGTGATTACCCAGGACGAAATCAGGCGCATGGGCGTGACCCATATCGCCGAGGCGCTGCGTTATGTGCCGGGGGTTGAGGTGGCGCGCATGGAGGCCAACAAGTGGGCGATCAGCATCCGCGGCTTCAATTCGCGCACGGCCAACAAGCTGCTGGTCATGATCGACGGGCGCAGCATCTACAGTCCGCTGTTTTCCGGGGTGCTCTGGGAAGAGAAGGATGTGGTGCTGGAGGACGTCGAGCGCATCGAGGTGATTCGTGGCCCCGGCGGCACTACCTGGGGCGCCAACGCGGTGAACGGGGTGATCAATATCATCACCAAGGACAGCCGCGACACCCTGGGCGGCCAGATCAAGCTGGGCGCGGGCCTGGAGGAACGCGGTCTGGCCCAGGCGCGCTATGGCTGGCGGATCGACGAACAGACCACCGCGAGGGTCTACGGCAAATTCACCGAGCGTGACGACAGCGGCAGCGGGCCGACTTCCAGCGCCTTCCGCGACGACGGCGCGCGTATGCGCCAATCGGGTTTTCGCCTCGACCGCGACTCGCCGGAGCAGGGCCACCTGACGCTGCAAGGGGATCTCTACCAGGGCGATCTCGGGCCCAAGGATCACGGCCTTGGGGCCCCTGGCCAGGCGCAGGATGGCGGCAACCTCAAACTGGACTGGGCTTACTCGCCGAGCACCGAGCGTACCCATGAACTGCAGCTCTATTACGACGACACCACTCTGGAAACCCGCAGCCTGATCGACAAACGCCAGGTCTGGAGTTTCGACTATCAAGTGCTGCAGCGCTGGCGCAACCATGAGCTGGTCGCCGGCGTCGGCTATCGACAGATCGACGATGAGGTCGAAACCCGGCCGGCTGGCTTGCTGCTTCCAGTGCGCCGTAGCGATGAGCTGATGAGCGCCTTTATCCAGGACGACATGGCGTTTCTCGACGATCGTCTGCACCTCATCCTGGGCACCAAATACGAGCGCAACGACTATTCCAACGAGGAGTGGCAACCCAGCGTGCGCGCGTCCTATGCCTTCGACGATGCGTTGATCTGGGCCGCCTGGTCGAAGGCGGTGCGCACCCCGACTCGTCTGGAACACGATATTTTCTCGCCGCCGAGCCTGGTGGCTGGACAAAACCTCAAGCCGGAATACGCCAGCGTTTACGAGTTGGGTTGGCGTCAGCAGTGGCAGGAGCGCTGGCAGCTGGATATCGCCGCCTACTGGTCCGAATACCGTGATCTGCTGACGCTCGAACCGCCCACCCTGGGCAACGAAATGGGCGGTACGGTCAAGGGCATCGAGACCTCCCTGAGCTACCAGGCGCGGAGCAATTGGCTGCTACGCCTGAACTACAGCCATGCCGAGATGGATATGTCGCTGTCGCGTGGCAGTGCTGGCGTGAGCGACCCCAGGGTGGTCGAGGGCAACATGCCGAGGGATATGCTGCAGTTGATCTCGCTCTGGGATATCAACCCGCGCTGGCAGTTGAACGCCTACCTGCGTTATGTCGATGCCCTGCCCGGACAGCGGATTTCCAGTTACTGGGCGGGCGACCTCAGCCTGGCTTGGCGCCCCGCGCAGAAAACCCAGTTGCAACTGGTCGCGCGCCATCTCGGGCATTCCGAGCATTTCGAGTGGGGCGTCAACGCGGCCAATGCGGTGGAGCCGGATCTGGCCCTTTACCTGACCCAGGAGTTCTAGCTCATGGGCTTATGGTTAGGGTGTTGTTCGAGCGGCTTGCGTTGCCTGCTGTTAGGCGTCGGCTTGAGCTGCGCGCCGTCGTTGCTGGCCCAGGCGGCGGACATCGCGTACCAGATCAAAGCCTCCTACATCTATAACTTCCTGCAGTTCGTGCGCTTCCCTGAAACGGCCTTGCGCGGTGAAGGCCAATTGAATGTCTGCGTGCTCGGCGAGGATCGCTTCGGTTCGGCGCTGGATGCCATCGACGGCTCCACGACACCGCAAGGTCGGGTCAAGGTCCTGCGCCTTGGTCACTACACCGACGCTTCCGACCTCGGACGCTGCAATGTGCTTTATCTGATCGACTCGGAGCGCCAGGGCACGGATGCGATTCTGGCGAAAGTCGACGAGGCCCAGGTGCTGACCATCGGAGAGTTCTCGCCCTTTATCCGTCACGGCGGGCTGATCGAGTTGTTCGAGCAGAACGACACCATCCGCTTCCGCATCAACGAAAAGTTGCTGAGCAAGACCGACTTCAAGATAGATGCGCAACTCATCCAGTTGGGGGTCAAGTAAATGTCCGAGCCTGTCCATGAGCGGCGGCCCTGGTGGCGCAGAACCTCGCTGCGACAGAAATTGCAGTTCACCATCGTTGGCTATGCGCTGTTGGTTTTGCTGATTTGCGCGGTGTCCCTGACCTGGTTCGCCAACAGCTATTTCCATCAGAAAACCCAACGAGACCTGGAAGTACTGGCCACCGTATTGGCCGATAACAGCCGCGCCGCCGTGACCTTCGACGATGCCGAGGCGGCGAAGAACGTCCTCGCCGCGGCGAAAGGCAACAGTCATATCAAAATGGCGCTGATCCAAAAGGATGGAGAACTCTTTGCCGCCTACCCCGATGGTGTCGGTGCCGGCGCCCTGGCCGAACTGCGGGAAAGCGAACGGGTATGGCTGGAGGACGATCACTACTACACCTCGGTACCCATCGTCGTCGCCAACGAGGTCAAGGGGCGTTTGTTCCTGCAGATCGACCTGGAGGAGTGGACGGAGGTCAAAAGCAACCTCTACCGGGTGTTCTTGGGTTTGCTCGGCGGCTTGCTGCTGCTGACGGTGTTGGTCTCCTACTGGCTCAACATCCATATCACCCGTCCGCTCAGCGCCTTGTCGAGCTGGGCGACCCAGGTATCCAGGGCCAAGGATTTCAATGCCCGGGCGGTCAAGCACAACGACGACGAAGTCGGCACCCTGGTCGACAGCCTCAATACCATGTTGGCGGAATTATCCAAGCAGGAGTCGATTCGCTCCTGGAACGAGATACTGGAAACCGAGATCCGCGAGCGCAAGGAGGTCGAGCGGGATCTGATCGCCATGCGCAACCGCGCCGAAGCCGCGAATAAGGCCAAGAGCCAGTTCCTCGCCAATATGAGCCATGAGCTGCGCACGCCGTTGAACGCCATCATCGGTTACAGCGAAATGCTCCAGGACGAAATGAACGATGTGGAGCTGGACCGGGTAGAAGTAGCGGGCGATGTCGACAAGATCCGCTCGGCGGGCAAACACCTGCTGAGCCTGATCAACGACATCCTCGACCTGTCGAAGATCGAAGCCGGCAAGATGGACCTGAACATCGAGGCCTTCAATGTAGACGACCTGATCCAGGATGTGGTCGGCACCATCATGCCGTTGGCCGAGTCGCGGGGTAATCAGCTGCGCATCAATGTCGAGGGCGAGATCGGCATCATCCATGGCGATGTGACCAAGATCCGCCAGATCCTGTTCAATCTGCTCAGCAACGCGGTGAAGTTCACCTATCAGGGCCAGGTGGATCTTACCTGTACGCGCCTGCACGAGGCGGCGGGAGAGCAGGTGGAGTTCAGCGTGCACGATAGCGGCATCGGTATCAGCCAGGAGAGTCTGGAAGGGCTGTTCAAACCCTTCAGTCAGGCGGATGCCTCGACCACCCGCAAATATGGCGGAACCGGGCTGGGCCTGGCGATCAGCCGCTCATACGCGAAGATGTTGGGTGGCGACATAGCGGTGCACAGCGAGGTGGGCAAAGGCTCGACCTTTACCGTGAAGTTTCCCGCGCAACTGGAAAATATTGGGGAGCTGTTGATCGAGAGCGAAACGCCGGGTTTCAAACATACTGGCTCGATAGAACTCGGCGATCCCGGAGAGCAAACGGAGCTGTTGCTGATCGACGACGACGAGGCGGTGCACAACATCCTGCGCCATCAATTGTCCCGCCACGGTTACCGGATCCATTCGGCGATGTCCGGCGAGGAGGGGTTGAAACGGGCCATGGAGGAGCGCTTCGATGTAGTGGTGCTGGATATTCTGATGCCGGAAATGGACGGTTGGCAGGTGCTGCAGAAGCTGAAGTCCGAAACCAGGACCATGTCCATTCCCGTCGTGCTCTATACGATAGTCGCCGACAAGGAAAAGGGTTATGCCTTGGGCGCCGACGACTATCTGGTCAAACCGATCAGCAAGAGCAAGCTGCTGGATACGCTGAAGAACTACCGCAGGTCCTCCAGTAACAAGGTCCTGTTGATCGACGACGATCTGCATACGCGCAATCTGTTGGATGCCTACTTGGCCGATATGGACTATCGCCTGATCAAGGCCGAGAACGGCCGCGAAGGCCTCGATGCGTTGCAGCGCGAACAGGGCACCATGATCATCCTGCTCGACCTGATCATGCCGGTGATGAACGGCTTCGAGTTCATCGATGAGGTGCGCAAACATCCGGAGTTCGCCAAGATTCCGATCATCGTCATCTCGGCCCATGACCTCTCGCATAAAGAACGCAGCCTGCTGTTGCAGCACACTCGCTTGATCATCAAAAAAGGCGATTACAGCCGCCAGGAGCTGGTCGACAACATCGAAACCATTCTGGATAACCAGCGGGATGCCCGCAAACGCTCGGGGGGTTGAGCCGTGGCACTGCTACTGGTGGTCGAAGACAACGAAATGAACGCCGACATGCTGTTGCGCCGGCTCAAGCGTCAGGGCTTCAAAACCGCCTGGGCGGTCAATGGCGTACACGCGCTGGATTTGCTGCAAAACCTGCGGCCGAACCTGATTCTGATGGATTTGAGCCTGCCGGAAATGGACGGTTACCAGGCCACGCGAATCATCAAGGGCGGCCCTCTGCGGCATGTCCCGATCATTGCCTTGACCGCCCACGCCTTGCTCGAAGATCAGCAAAAGGCCCTGGCAGCCGGTTGCGACGATTACGAAACCAAGCCGATCAATTTTCCGCAGTTGCTGAGCAAGATTCGCAACCATCTGGGTGAAGCCTATGACGACCCGGAGTAAGGAGGCGGCGATTCTGATCGTCGACGACAACCCGACCAACTGCCAGCTATTGGCCAAGCGCCTGAGCCGACAGGGTTATCGATGCAGCCAGGCGACAAGCGGTAAGCAGGCGCTGCAGATGGTCGCCGAACAGGCGCCCGATATCATGCTGCTCGACATGATGATGCCGGAGATGGACGGTCTCGAAGTGCTCGCTGTGCTGCGCCGGAGCCATGATTCCATCAGCCTGCCGGTATTAATGGTGACAGCGAGAAACGAGGGCGAGGACGTGGTGTCCGCCTTTGCCGCCGGGGCGAACGATTACATCGAGAAGCCCGTCGATTTCCCGGTGCTGGTCGCGCGTTTGCAGCATCATCTGGCGCACAAATACCTGGACGATGAAGTGAAAACCAGCCGGGCGCGTCTGGAAGAGCAAAATCGCAAACTGGAGGTCGGTAACCAGTACAAGGACAATTTTCTTTCCGCCATGTCCCATGAGCTGCGTACGCCGCTGAATGCCGTGCTCGGTTTTTCCGAAGTGCTGTTGGACGAAATGCTCGGCCCGCTGAACGACAAGCAGAAACAGTACTGCCGCGAAATCTACAACAGCGGCTCCTATCTGCTGCTGATCATCAACGACCTGCTCGACCTTTCCAAAATCGAAGCCGGCAAGCTGGAGTTGGAACTGCAGCGCAGCGAGGTGCGGCCGCTGATCGAGGCGGTTCTGGGGTTGATGAAGGAGAAGGCGCAGCGTCGCGGCGTAACCCTGGTTTGCCATATCGACGAGCGGTTGGGGGAGGTTGAATGGGACCCGTTGCGGGTCAAGCAGATGCTGATCAACCTGCTCGGCAACGCCCTCAAGTTCACCGAGGCCGGCAAGCGCGTGACCCTCAGCGCCTATTTGGCTGGCGCTGACGAAATCATGCTGGCCGTGGCGGACGAGGGGTGTGGCATCTCATCCGAGGATCTGGCGCGAATATTCCAGCCGTTCGAGCAGGCCTCATCTCCCATGCGCAAGACCCACGTCGAAGGCACCGGCCTGGGGTTGGCCCTGGTGAGCCGCTTGGCCGCTCTGCACGGTGGGCGGGTGACGGTGGAGAGCGAAGTCGCTGTCGGCAGCTGTTTTACCCTGTTCCTGCCTCGCAGCCACGGCAATGGGCATACCGAGGCTTAGCCGATGACTGAGCACAAGGGCGCTGTTCTGCTGATCGAAGACGACATCGCGACCCAGATACTTGTTCGCGATGTACTGGAGTGCAGCGGCTATGCCTGCACCACCGTGGGCTCCGCAGAAGAGGGGATGCGCCTGCTCGAAGCCTTCCAGCCGGCACTTATCCTGTTGGACATCAACCTGCCCGGCATGGATGGAGTGACCGCGGCGCGGCAGCTGAAAAGCGCGCCGCAAACGCGCTCGATCAAACTGATCGGGATGTCGGCGCATGCCTTGATCAATGAGATCTCGCAGATCGAAACCGCCGACTTCGACGACTTCATCACCAAGCCGTTCAGCTACAAGGCACTGTTGCAACTGGTCGAAGCGCAACTTGCAAAACCGTAGCCCGTTGAGCGTCATCGATGTTCGGCCGAGCGACTATCAGCCGTTATGGCGGCTCGCCACTGTCTCGATCTCGGCAAGAAACGCCTTGTAGCTGATCGGCTTGCTCAGGCATCCATCGAAACCCGCTTCGCGCATGGCTTTGTCGTCACCGCTGCGAATCGAAGCGGTCAGGGCAATGATCGGTATATCGCAGGTTGTCGGGTCGGCCTTGATGATTTGCATCGCCGCGTCGCCATCCATGTCCGGTAAGTGAATGTCCATCAGGATCACGTCCGGGTGCTCGCTGCGCGCGAGCGCAATGCCTTCAGTCGCGGTGGGTGCCTCGAGGGCCGTATGGCCGGCGAATTTCAGGATTTCGACCGCCAGCAGCATATTGGTGGGGGAGTCTTCGACTACTAGGATTCGCCACATGCCGTTCTCCAAATGCTCGAGGCTTACCCCTACAGCTAAGCCGGTGCCGAGGGAACGTCAACTCCGCTCGCTTTGCCCTTGGGCTTGATGGTCGCCGCCGCACCGGCCGAAGCCAGGATTATCGCGCTGATCGCCAGCCACTGGCTCAAGGTCAGGCGTTCGTTCAGGAACAACAGGCCAGAGAGGGCGGCGATGGCCGGCTCCATGCTCATCAGAATGCTGAACGTGCGCGCGGGCAAACGGGTCAGTGCGACCATTTCCAGGCTGTAGGGCAGGGCCGAGGAGAGCACCGCGACGCCGAGGGCGATTGGCAGCAGGTCGAGCGAAAACAGGCTGCCGCCGACGTGCCACAGGCCAATCGGGAATACCCATAAGGCCGCGACTATGGTGCCCAGGGCCACGGTCTGCCGGCCGTGTTCGGCACCGGCTTTCTGGCCGAAGACGATATACAGCGCCCAGCACAGGCCGGCGCCCAATGCCAGGGCCATGCCCATGGGGTCGAGCTGAACATCGGCTTGCGCGCTGGGTAGCAGCAGCCAAAGGCCGAAAACCGCCATGGCTATCCAGACGAAATCCAGCAAGCGTCGCGAGGACAGCAAGGCGAGCCCGAGCGGGCCGGTGAATTCGAGCGCGACAGCGATCCCCAGGGGGATGGTCTGCAGCGATAGATAGAACAGCAGGTTCATGCTGCCCAGGGCGATGCCGTAAGCGAGCAGCGAGCGGCACGAACTCAGGCTCAAACGTGCCTGCCAAGGACGCATCAGGATGCACAGGATCAGCGCTGCCAGGCCGAGGCGCAGGGCGGTGGTGCCGGTCGCACCTATTACCGGGAACAAGCCTTTGGCGAGCGAGGCGCCGCTCTGGATCGAGGTCATCGCGACCAGCAACAGCATGATCGGCAGAATCACCAAAGAAAAATGCGATGAGCGTGGCATTGGCTTGGTCCGGGCAGTTGATCGTGCAGTGAGCACAAAGCGTGTGGTTTACCGCCAGCCCTTCTTCGGCGGTCGGGAACACGGGTGCAGGTGGTTTCAACAGCCTGCTAAATAAAAAACCGGCCAGCTCGGCATGAGCTGGCCGGTTTCATTGTCACGACAGCTTAGCAGGCTGTTGAAAAACGTAGGCGAGGCAGGCAAGACAAGGCAAAAACAGGCGAGGAAGCGGAGTTTACTGCTGTAAATGAGCATTCCGAGCCTGTTTTTAACGCCGTATTGCCAACGCAGGTAGTTTTTCAACGGCCTGTTAGCGGTATTCGCAGAGATAGGCGGTATCCACGGCGACCTTGAGTTGGAATTTGCTATTGGCCGGCACGGTGAACTGGCTGCCGCTGGCAAAGGTTTCCCAGCTGTCGCTGCCCGGCAACTTGACGGTCAGGGCGCCTGCAACCACGTGCATCACCTCCAATTGGCTGGTGCCGAATTCGTATTCGCCGGGTGCCATCACACCAACGGTGGCAGGGCCTTCAGCCATGGCGAAGGCGATGGAAGTGACGGTGCCGTCGAAGTATTCATTGACCTTGAACATCTGTAATTCCTTGCAAGGCTGAAGAAAAGGGGGCGCCAGTATGCCGAAGGCTTTTCGAGGCGTCATCCGCTTTACACCGGCAGCACCAGGGGCAGCAGGCGGGCGGTGTTGCGCGCATCGTTGAGGGCGCGGTGCTGCTGGCCGCTGAAGTGCAGGCCGGCCAGTTGCAGGGCGCTATTGAGTCCGACCGAGCGCGGCAGTTGGCGGGCTTCGGCAAAGCGTCGTTTGAGGTTGAGGTGGGGGATCTGGCTCAGGCAACTGCTCAGTTGATGCTGCTGCCAATCCTGCTCCAACTGCCGGCGGTCGTATTCCCCCCAACTGGCCCAGCCGACCAGACGCGGCTGGTGGGTCTGCAGCCAGCGTTCGAATTGCCCCCAGACCTGGACCAAGGGCGCGGCGCTATCGACATTGGCCTGGCCGATATGCGTGAGCTCACGGCAGAAGTTGGTCAGCAGCGGCCGGCGTAGCGGTTTTACGAAACGCTGGAAATGATCCACTTCATGACCGTCGGCACCCACCAGGCTGGCACCAATCTCGATGATTTCCATGTCCTGCAAAGGCCAGCCGCCTTCGTCCGTGGTGGCTTCCAAATCGATGACTAACCAATGTCCCATAGGCCCTCCGTTGCGCGTGCCGCAGTATGCAAGCCCCATTCGGGCGAGGTAAACCCCCATGTTAGATTGGTTGCCTACGAATATCGGGGGTGGGTATGGCGAAAGTAGCTTTTATCGGGTTGGGCGTAATGGGGTATCCGATGGCGGGGCATTTGGCGCGCGCTGGCCATCAAGTCTGCGTCTATAACCGCACGGCAGCCAAAGCCGAGCGTTGGGCCAGCGAGTTCGCTGGAAGCCATGCGTCGACCCCGCGCGCCGCGGCTCAAGGCGCCCAATGGGTGATGGTCTGCGTGGGTAACGACGACGATCTGCGCAGCGTGGTGCTGGGCACCGATGGGGCGCTGGCCGGTATGCAGCCCGGCGCTACGCTGATGGATCACACCACCGCGTCTGCCGATGTCGCCCGCGAGTTGGCGGCGCAAGCTGCGGGGCTCGGCTTGGGCTTTCTCGACGCGCCCGTTTCCGGCGGTCAGGCCGGTGCGCAGAACGCCGCGCTGACGATCATGCTCGGCGGCGAGCCCGAACTGTATGCCGGGGCCGAGCCGATCCTCCAAGCCTATGCACGCATGACCCGCTTGATGGGGCCTGTCGGCAGCGGCCAGTTGACCAAAATGGTCAATCAGATCTGCATCGGCGGGTTGCTCCAGGGTTTATCCGAAGCCTTGCATTTCGCCCAGTGCGCCGGCCTCGATGGCCTGGCCGCGATGGAAGTGATCGGCAAGGGCGCGGCGCAATCCTGGCAGTTGGACAATCGCCATAAAAGTATGTTGGCCGGCGAGTTCGATTTCGGCTTTGCCGTCGATTGGATGCGCAAGGACCTGTCCATCCTGCTCGATGAGGCACGGCGCAACGGCGCGCAATTGCCGGTCACCGCGCTGGTCGATCAGTTCTATGCCGAAGTGCAGGCTCAAGGCGGCGGGCGTTGGGACACTTCGAGCCTGATCTCGCGCCTGCTGCCTGCCGGAAAGCGCTGAGCCGGCAACGGCTCGTCGCGCGCTACGCCGCTGGGCGCGAGCACGCTGCCAATCCGTCGTCGGGCCGGGTAAAATCGCCAGCGCCGACGGGGCCCGCACGGCTATCCGCCGGTTTGTCGATTACTGTCGAGGTCATTTCGTTTTATGGATTGCCGTGCCGGCTGTGGCGCTTGCTGCATTGCGCCTTCGATCAGCTCCCCGATTCCTGGCATGCCTCTGGGCAAGGCCGCGGGCGAGCGCTGTGTGCAACTTTCCGCGGACAATTACTGCGGCCTGTTCGGTAAGCCCGAGCGACCAGCGGTCTGTTCGGCGTTTCGCGCCGACCCCGAGGTCTGCGGCAGCAGCCGGGAAGAAGCGATTCGCCTGCTCGAGTGGCTAGAACGGAGCACTTCGTTGGCTGGCTAGGCATGTTTGCAGCCTGGAGAGGGAATAATGGATCTATACCCGCGTCACCTTTTGTTTGCAGTGTTGCTGTCGTTCGCTGTTAGCCCGGCTCAGGCCGAGGCTTGGCGTCTGGTCAAGGATGAGGACGGTATCCAGGTGTATTTGCATAAGGTGGCCGGTTCCGGCTATCAGGCCTACCGCGGCGTGGCGACCCTGAATACCGACGTGCAGACCCTGCTGAAACTGCAGGATGATGTCGACGCTTCCTGTGCCTGGATTCATAGCTGCCGTCAGCAGAGGCTGGTGAGCAGCGACCATGAATACAGCTGGGTTTATAGTCGTTTCAACGCGCCTTGGCCGGTAGCCCCGCGCGATTCGGTGGTGCGCGTAGCGACCGAGCGCGGCGCCGATGGTAGTGTCACCCGTCTGTTGCATGGGGCTGCCGATCATCTGCCCGAGCAGAAGGGCTTTATCCGGGTGAGCAAGCTCGAGGGTTTCTGGCGCTTTACCCCGAAAGGGGCGGGGCAGGTCGAGGTGGTCTATCAGGTGCATACCGAGCCGGGCGGCAGCGTGCCATCTTGGCTGGCCAATAGCTTCGTGGTGGATGCGCCCTACGAGACCTTGAGTGCGCTGCGTGAGCGCGCGGAAAAGCCCTAGCGGTCTGTGGCTATGTGGATGCAAAAAAGGCTGCCCGAGGGCAGCCTTTTTTGTACGGCGCGATTTACAGCTTACTTCTTGATGTCGCGCTGCGTATAGCCGGTATAGAGCTGGCGCGGGCGGCCAATCTTGTACGGGCTGGAGAGCATTTCCTTCCAGTGCGAGATCCAGCCGACGGTACGCGCCAGAGCGAAGATCACGGTGAACATACTGGTCGGAATACCGATGGCCTTGAGGATGATGCCCGAGTAGAAGTCGACGTTCGGGTACAGCGAACGCTCGATGAAGTACGGGTCGGTCAGGGCGATCTCTTCCAGGCGCATGGCCAGTTCCAGCTGCGGGTCGTTGGTGATGCCCAGCTCTGCCAACACTTCGTCGCAGGTCTGTTTCATCACGGTGGCGCGCGGGTCGCGGTTCTTGTAAACCCGGTGACCGAAGCCCATCAGCTTGAACGGATCGTTCTTGTCCTTGGCCTTGGCGATGAAGGTGTCGATGTTGGAGACATCGCCGATTTCGTCGAGCATGCTCAGCACCGCTTCGTTGGCACCGCCGTGGGCTGGGCCCCAGAGTGCGGCGATACCGGCGGCGATACAGGCGAACGGGTTGGCGCCCGAGGAGCCGGCCAGACGCACGGTCGAGGTGGAAGCGTTCTGCTCGTGGTCGGCGTGCAGGATAAAGATCTTATCCATGGCCTTGGCCAGCACCGGGCTGATCGGTTTGATCTCGCACGGAGTGTTGAACATCATGTGCAGGAAGTTTTCTGCGTAGTTCAGATCGTTACGCGGATACATCATCGGCTGACCCATGGAGTACTTGTAGGTCATGGCGGCGATGGTCGGCATCTTGGCGATCAGGCGCATAGCCGATACTTCGCGATGATGCGGGTTATTGATGTCCAGCGAGTCGTGGTAGAAGGCGGAGAGGGCGCCAACCACGCCGCACATGATGGCCATTGGATGGGCATCGCGACGGAAACCGTTGAAGAAGGTCTTCAACTGTTCGTGAACCATGGTGTGGTTCTTGATGGTGCTGACGAATTTGGCCTTGTCCTCTGCGTTCGGCAGTTCGCCGTTGAGCAGCAGGTAGCAGGTCTCCAGGTAGTCGGACTGATCGGCCAACTGCTCGATGGGGTAGCCGCGGTGTAGCAGAATGCCCTGATCGCCGTCGATGTAGGTGATCTTCGACTCGCACGAGGCGGTGGACATAAAGCCAGGATCAAATGTGAAACGGCCCGTGGCGGTTAAGCCCCGCACGTCAATTACATCGGGACCAACGGTGCCGGATAAAACGGGCAGCTCGACGGGGGCATTGCCCTCGATGATCAACTGCGCTTTTTTGTCAGCCATGTGTGGCCTCCTAATTATGCTTGGACTCATCTGACAGCCCCCCACGCAGGGCCCGCACCACTATAGTGGGATAAATTCTAAAGTCAATTTGCGAAAACCCAGGCGGTAGAAGGGTTTGCGGGTGGTTCTTTGTATAAAAATAGGGCCCTTTACGTCATTTATATAGGGGGCGCAATCCGCTTTTAGGTAAAGGCCTTTGCATTGTCATTAGTAACCTAACTGTTTATACTCTGCGCCCGACCGCCAGGGGTTTCCGCCTGATATTCTGGGGGTCGTCACTTCTTGGGTGATGGGTACCTGACCAGTGCACTTCCCGACAACTTTGCCCTGATAGTTAGGGGCTCTCAGTGTGATAAAAAGCCGTGAATAGCCAACGACCTGTAAACCTAGACCTTAGGACTATCAAACTCCCAGTCACCGCTTACACGTCCATTCTTCACCGTATATCCGGTGTCATCCTTTTCGTCGGTATTGCCGTGCTGCTGTTCGGGCTCGACAAGTCGCTGGCTTCCGAGGAAGGCTTCGTCCAGGTGAAAGAATGCCTGACCAGTCCGCTGGCCAAGTTCGTGATTTGGGGATTGCTGTCCGCTCTGCTTTACCACCTGGTGGCCGGCGTGCGCCACTTGATCATGGATATGGGCATCGGCGAAACGCTGGAAGGCGGCAAGCTGGGCTCGAAAATCGTCATCGTGGTTTCGGTGATCCTGATCGTATTGGTGGGGGTGTGGATATGGTAACCAACGTTACGAACTTCTCGCGTTCCGGTCTGTACGACTGGATGGCGCAGCGTGTATCTGCTGTCATTCTCGCGGCTTATGTGGTGTTTCTGCTTGGCTATGTAGTGCTTAACCCAGGTATGGGTTACGCCGAGTGGCATGGTCTGTTCTCCAATAATGCGATGCGCATTTTCAGTTTGCTGACCCTGGTCGCGCTCAGCGCCCATGCCTGGGTCGGTATGTGGACGATTTCCACCGACTACTTGACGCCGATGGCGCTGGGTAAGTACGCAACCGTAGTGCGTTTTCTGTTCCAGGCCGCGTGTGGCGTCGCCATGTTCACGTTCTTCGCCTGGGGCGTGCAGATTCTTTGGGGTATCTGATCCATGACTATTCGTACGCTTTCTTATGACGCCATCATCATCGGTGGCGGCGGTGCGGGCATGCGTGCCGCGCTGCAACTGGCTCAGGGCGGCCACAAGACCGCTGTAGTCACCAAAGTTTTCCCGACTCGTTCGCACACCGTGTCCGCCCAGGGCGGCATCACCTGCGCCATCGCATCGGCCGACCCGAACGACGATTGGCGCTGGCACATGTACGACACGGTCAAGGGCTCCGACTATATCGGCGACCAGGACGCTATCGAATATATGTGCTCCGTTGGTCCGGAAGCCGTATTCGAACTCGAGCACATGGGCCTGCCGTTCTCCCGTACCGAGCAGGGCCGCATTTATCAGCGCCCGTTCGGCGGCCAGTCCAAGGGTCCGGATAACCCGACTCAGGCAGCCCGTACTTGCGCCGCAGCCGACCGTACCGGTCATGCGCTGTTGCACACCCTGTACCAAGCCAACCTGAAGAGCGGTACTTCGTTCCTCAACGAGTGGTACGCGGTCGATCTGGTGAAGAACCAGGACGGCGCTATCGTCGGCGTAATTGCAATCTGCATCGAAACCGGCGAAACCGTCTACATCCGCTCCAAGGCCACCGTGCTGGCCACTGGCGGTGCGGGCCGTATCTATGCCTCCACCACCAACGCCCTGATCAACACCGGTGACGGTGTGGGCATGGCCCTGCGTGCCGGTGTGCCGGTGCAGGACATCGAAATGTGGCAGTTCCACCCGACCGGTATCGCTGGCGCCGGCGTCTTGGTGACCGAAGGCTGCCGCGGCGAAGGTGGCTACTTGATCAACAAGCACGGCGAGCGTTTCATGGAACGCTACGCGCCGAATGCCAAAGACCTGGCTGGCCGCGATGTAGTTGCGCGCTCCATGGTCAAGGAAATCATCGCCGGTAACGGTTGTGGTCCGGATGGCGATCACGTGATGCTCAAGCTCGATCACCTCGGCGAAGAAGTGCTGCACAGCCGCCTGCCGGGCATCTGTGAACTGTCGAAAACCTTCGCCCATGTCGATCCGGTTGTCGCGCCGGTCCCGGTCGTGCCGACTTGCCACTACATGATGGGCGGCGTGGCCACCAATATTCATGGCCAGGCAATCACCCAGGATGCCAACGGCAACGACAAGATCATCGAAGGTCTGTTCGCCGTGGGCGAAGTGGCTTGCGTGTCGGTCCACGGCGCTAACCGCCTGGGCGGCAACTCGCTGCTCGATCTGGTGGTGTTCGGTCGCGCTGCCGGTCTGCATCTGGAGAAGGCGCTGAAGGACGGCGTCGAATACCGCAATGCGTCCGCAACCGATCTGGATCAGTCGCTCGCGCGTCTGGCCGGGGTCAACGGGCGCACCGCTGGTGAAGATGTCGCGCCGTTGCGCAAAGAGCTGCAAACCTGCATGCAGAACTACTTCGGTGTATTCCGTACCGGCGAGTACATGCAGAAGGGGATCGAGCAGCTGGCCGGCCTGCGTGAGCGTATCGCCAACGTCAAGATCGCGGATAAGAGCCAGGCGTTCAACACCGCACGTATCGAAGCGTTGGAACTGCAAAACCTGCTTGAAGTGGCCGAAGCGACCGCGGTGGCTGCCGAGACGCGTAAAGAGTCCCGTGGCGCCCATGCCCGCGAAGACTACGAAGATCGCGATGACGAGAACTGGTTGTGCCACTCCCTGTACTTCCCGGGTGAGAAGCGTGTAGCCAAGCGAGCCGTCAATTTCTCGCCGAAGACAGTTCCTGCGTTCGAACCGAAGGTTCGGACTTATTAAGGGGTGATTGATATGTCGCAAGCCAATCTTTTGCATGTCAGCGTTTATCGTTACAACCCGGAGCAGGATGCTGCGCCGTTTATGCAGGATTTCCAGGTCGACACCGGCGGCAAGGACATCATGGTCCTCGACGTGCTGGCGCTGATCAAGGAACAGGACGAAGGCTTCTCCTACCGTCGCTCCTGCCGCGAAGGCGTATGCGGTTCCGACGGCATGAACATCAATGGCAAGAACGGTCTGGCCTGCATCACGCCGATTTCGGCTGCCGGCCTGAAGGGCGGCAAGCTGGTGATTCGCCCGTTGCCAGGATTGCCGGTTATTCGTGACTTGGTAGTCGATATGAGCATCTTCTACAAGCAATACGAAAAGGTGCAGCCGTTCTTGCAGAACGACACGCCGGCTCCGGCCATCGAGCGTCTGCAGACCCCGGAAGAGCGCGAGAAACTGGACGGTCTTTACGAGTGCATTCTGTGCGCTTGCTGCTCGACCAGTTGCCCGTCCTTCTGGTGGAACCCGGATAAGTTCCTCGGTCCTGCTGCGTTGTTGCAAGCCTACCGTTTTCTGGCTGACAGCCGCGACACCAAGACTGCCGAGCGTCTGGCCTCGTTGGACGATCCGTTCAGCGTGTTCCGTTGCCGCGGCATCATGAATTGCGTGAACGTTTGCCCGAAAGGTTTGAACCCGACCAAGGCGATCGGCCACGTACGTAACATGCTGTTGCAGAGCGGTACCTGATCCATCGGTTTGACCTGTAGCACCAACAGCTGCGGCGCTGGCTTCAACTCCCGGCGCCGTTGTTTTAGCAAGGACCGCAGCTCACAAAGCCGCGGTTTTTAATTCGAAAAAAATTTGACGACCAGCAGGGGCATTCGGGCTGGTGCCCGGACTATCTGCGGGAGCCAAAGTGGCTTGGCCGAGTCGCTGCTCCATGACTCTGTCGACCATGCGGTTTCTTCGCCGGTGGTGTCCCCTTACCGAGGGTGACCAAGCATGCAAGAAAGCGTGATGCAGCGCATGTGGGACAGTGCCCACCTATCCGGTGGTAACGCTGCCTATGTGGAAGAGCTCTATGAGCTTTACCTGCACGATCCCAACGCTGTGCCAGAAGAGTGGCGCACTTACTTCCAGAAGTTACCGGCAGACGGCAGCGCCACTACAGACGTATCGCATTCGACGATTCGCGACCATTTCGTTCTGCTCGCTAAAAATCAGCGACGCGCTCAACCGGTGTCCGCCGGTAGCGTGAGCAGTGAGCACGAAAAGAAACAAGTCGAAGTACTGCGCCTGATTCAGGCCTATCGCATGCGTGGCCATCAGGCCGCTCAGCTCGATCCGCTTGGTCTCTGGCAGCGTCCTGCACCGGCCGATCTCTCGATCAACCACTATGGTCTGACCGATGCCGATCTGGACACCACTTTCCGTACCGGTGGTCTGTTCATCGGTAAGGAAGAGGCCACTTTGCGCGAAATCCACGATGCGTTGCAGCAGACATATTGTCGCACCATCGGCGCCGAGTTCACCCATATCGTCGATTCCGAGCAGCGCAGCTGGTTCCAGCAGCGTCTGGAAAGCGTTCGTGGGCGTCCACAATTCTCCGCCGAAGCGCAAAGCCACCTGCTCGAACGTCTGACTGCGGCCGAGGGGCTGGAAAAGTACCTGGGTACCAAATACCCGGGCACCAAGCGCTTCGGTCTGGAAGGCGGCGAAAGCCTGATTCCGTTGCTCGATGAAGTGATCCAGCGTTCCGGTTCCTACGGCACCAAGGAAATCGTCATCGGCATGGCCCACCGCGGCCGCCTAAACGTGCTGGTCAACACTTTCGGTAAGAATCCGCGCGATCTATTCGACGAGTTCGAAGGCAAGAAGGCCGACGGCCTGTCCTCCGGCGACGTCAAATATCACCAGGGTTTCTCCTCCAACGTGATGACCGCAGGCGGCGAAGTGCACCTGGCCATGGCGTTCAACCCGTCGCACCTGGAAATCGTCTCCCCGGTGGTCGAGGGTTCCGTGCGCGCGCGTCAGGATCGTCGCAGCGACGCCACCGGCGAGAAGGTTCTGCCGGTATCCCTGCACGGTGACGCGGCTTTTGCCGGTCAGGGCGTGGTCATGGAAACCTTCCAGATGTCGCAGACCCGTGGTTTCAAGACGGGTGGCACCATCCACATCGTGATCAACAACCAGGTTGGCTTCACCATCAGCAACCCGCTGGACTCGCGCTCCACCGAGTACTGCACCGATGTGGCGAAGATGATTCAGGCGCCTATCCTGCACGTCAACGGCGACGATCCGGAAGCGGTGCTGTTCGTCACCCAGCTGGCCGTCGATTACCGCATGCAGTACAAGCGCGACGTGGTGATCGATCTGGTCTGCTACCGCCGTCGTGGCCACAACGAGGCCGACGAGCCGAGCGGCACCCAGCCGATCATGTACCAGCAGATCAGCAAGCAGCGCACGACCCGCGAGCTATATGCCGAGGCGCTGACCAATGCCGTCAGCCATTCGGTGGACGACGTGCAGGCCAAGATCGACGACTACCGCACGGCGTTGGATAACGGTCAGCACGTGGTCAAGAGCCTGGTCAAGGAGCCGAACAAGGAGCTGTTCGTCGACTGGCGCCCTTATCTGGGCCATGCCTGGACCGCGCGTCACGATACCCGTTTCGAGCTCAAGACTCTGCAGGAACTGTCGAACAAACTGCTGGAAATCCCGGAAGGCTTCGTGGTTCAGCGTCAGGTCGCGAAGATTCTCGAAGATCGCCAGAAGATGAGCGCCGGCGCGCTGCCGATCAACTGGGGCTACGCCGAAACCATGGCCTACGCCACGCTGTTGTTCGAAGGCCACCCGATCCGCATGACCGGCCAGGACATCGGCCGCGGCACCTTCTCGCACCGCCACGCGGTGTTGCACAACCAGAAGGACGCCGGGACTTACCTGCCGCTGAAGAACCTCTACCAGGGACAGCCGCGTTTCGACCTTTACGACTCCTTCCTCTCGGAAGAAGCGGTGCTGGCCTTCGAATACGGCTACGCCACCACCCAGCCGAATGCGCTGGTGATCTGGGAAGCGCAGTTCGGCGACTTCGCCAACGGCGCCCAGGTGGTGTTCGACCAGTTCATTTCCAGCGGCGAGCACAAGTGGGGCCGTCTCTGCGGTCTGACCATGCTGCTGCCCCATGGCTACGAAGGGCAGGGGCCTGAGCACAGCTCGGCGCGTCTGGAGCGTTACCTGCAACTGTGCGCCGAGCACAATATGCAGGTCTGCGTACCGACCACCCCGGCGCAGATCTACCATTTGCTGCGTCGGCAGGTGATCCGCCCGCTGCGCAAGCCATTGGTCGTATTGACGCCGAAGTCGCTGCTGCGCCACAAATTGGCGATCTCGACCCTGGAAGATCTGGCCGAAGGTTCGTTCCAGACGGTGATCCCGGAAATCGATGCGATCGACCCGAAAAAGGTGACGCGGATGATTCTGTGCAGCGGCAAGGTCTATTACGACTTGCTGGAAAAGCGCCGCAGCGAAGGTCGCGACGATATCGCCATCGTGCGTATCGAGCAGCTCTATCCATTCCCGGAAGACGATCTGGCCGAAGCCCTGGCGCCGTACAAGAACCTCAAGCACATCGTCTGGTGTCAGGAAGAGCCGATGAACCAGGGGGCTTGGTATTGCAGCCAGCATCACATGCGTCGTGTGGCAACAGCACACAAGAAGGCGTTGTTCCTCGAGTACGCCGGTCGCGAAGCGTCTGCCGCGCCAGCTTGCGGTTACGCCTCGATGCACGCCGAGCAGCAGGAAAAACTGCTGCAGGACGCCTTTACTGTTTAACGCCTTCACGTAATAGGCGGCCCACAGGGGCCGCCTTGTAGAAGAAACCGAATTTTAAGGAACCACTGATAATGGCTATCGAGATCAAAGCCCCTACTTTCCCGGAATCGGTTGCCGACGGCACCGTGGCCACTTGGCACAAGAAGCCGGGCGATGCGGTCAAGCGCGACGAACTGATCGTCGACATCGAAACCGACAAAGTAGTGATCGAAGTTCTGGCCGAGGCCGACGGCGTCCTGGCGCAAATCATCAAGAACGAAGGCGACACCGTACTCAGCAACGAACTGCTCGGTACCCTGAATGAAGGCGGTGCTGCCGCGCCTGCTCCAGCCGCTGCTGCTCAAGCCGCTGCGCCGGCCGCTGCTGCTCCGGCTGCTGCCGGGGACGATCAGATCCTTTCGCCGGCTGCGCGCAAGATCGCTGAAGAAAACGGCATCGACGCCAATAGTATTGCCGGTACCGGTAAAGGCGGTCGGGTGACCAAGGAAGACGTGGTCGCCGCCGTCGAAGCGAAGAAGAACGCTCCAGCCCCTGCGGCACCTGCCGCCAAGCCGGCTGCGCCTGCTGCCGCGGCTCCAGTGTTCGCTGCCGGCGATCGCGTCGAGAAGCGCGTGCCTATGACCCGCCTGCGTGCCAAAGTGGCAGAACGCCTGGTCGAAGCTCAGTCGAACATGGCGATGCTGACCACCTTCAACGAAGTCGACATGACCGAAGTCATGGCGCTGCGTTCGAAATACAAGGACCTGTTCGAGAAGACCCACAATGGCGTACGCCTGGGCTTCATGTCGTTCTTCGTCAAGGCCGCTGTCGAGGCGCTGAAGCGCCTGCCGGCAGTCAATGCCTCCATCGATGGCAATGACATCGTCTACCACGGCTACCAGGACATCGGCGTGGCTGTGTCCAGCGACCGTGGCCTGGTGGTGCCGGTACTGCGCAATGCCGAGCTGATGAGCCTCGCTGAGATCGAAAACGGCATCGCCACCTTCGGCAAGAAGGCCCGAGACGGCAAGCTGGCGATCGAAGACATGACCGGCGGCACCTTCACCATCACCAACGGTGGTACTTTCGGTTCGATGATGTCGACGCCGATCGTCAACCCGCCTCAGGCCGCTATCCTGGGTATGCACAACATCCTGCAACGCCCGATGGCCATCAACGGCCAGGTGGTGATTCGCCCGATGATGTACCTGGCGCTGTCCTACGATCACCGCTTGATCGATGGTAAGGAAGCCGTGACCTTCCTGGTGACCATCAAAAACTTGCTTGAAGACCCGGCTCGTCTGCTGCTGGATATTTAAAAATCAGCGGCAAGTTGCAAGTTCCAAGCTGCAAGTTACTCAGCTTCGACTTGCGGCTTGTCGCTTGACGCTTACGGCTTTTAGGAGAAGTTTATGACCCAGAAATTCGACGTGGTAGTCATCGGTGCCGGCCCTGGCGGCTATGTAGCGGCCATCAAAGCGGCGCAGCTCGGTCTGAAGACCGCCTGCATCGAACGGTACCAGGACAAGGACGGCAAGATCGCCCTCGGCGGCACCTGCCTGAACGTCGGTTGCATTCCTTCCAAGGCGCTGCTGGACAGCTCCTGGAAATACCATGAAGCCAAAGAAGGTTTCGCCGTTCACGGCATCGAAGCCAAAGGCGTGAGCATTGACGTGCCGGCCATGGTGGCTCGTAAGAGCAACATCGTGAAGAACCTCACCGGTGGCGTCAGCACCCTGTTCAAAGCCAACGGTGTGACCCTGCTGGAAGGCCACGGCAAGCTGCTGGCGGGCAAGCAGGTGGAAGTCACCGCACTGGACGGCACCACCCAGGTGGTCGATGCCGAGCACGTGATTCTCGCTTCCGGCTCCAAGCCGGTTGACATTCCTCCGGCCCCGGTCGATCAGGACGTGATCGTCGACTCCACCGGCGCCCTGGAATTCCAAAGCGTGCCGAAGAAACTCGGCGTGATCGGCGCCGGCGTCATCGGCCTGGAGCTGGGTTCGGTATGGTCGCGTCTGGGTGCTGAAGTCACCGTGATCGAAGCGCTGGACAAGTTCCTTCCGGCCGCCGACGAGCAGATCGCCAAGGAAGCCCTGAAGACCCTGACCAAGCAAGGCTTGAAGATTCGCCTGGGCGCCCGGGTAACCGGTTCCGAAGTGAAGAAGAAGCAGGTCACCGTCAACTTCACCGATGCCGATGGCGAGCAGCAACTGACTTTCGACAAACTGATCGTGGCCGTGGGCCGTCGTCCGGTGACCACCGACCTGTTGGCTGCCGACAGCGGTGTGGACCTGGATGAGCGCGGTTTCATCTTCGTCGATGACCAGTGCGCCACCAGCGTGCCGGGCGTCTATGCAATCGGCGACGTGGTTCGCGGCGCGATGCTGGCACACAAGGCCTCGGAAGAGGGCGTCATGGTCGCCGAGCGCATCGCCGGCCACAAAGCCCAGATGAACTACGACCTGATCCCTTCGGTCATCTATACCCACCCGGAAATCGCATGGGTCGGTAAGACCGAGCAGCAGCTCAAGGCAGAAGGCGTGGCGATCAACGTCGGCACCTTCCCGTTCGCCGCCAGCGGCCGCGCCATGGCCGCCAACGACACTGGCGGTCTGGTCAAGGTCATCGCCGACGCCAATAGCGACCGCGTCCTGGGCGTTCACGTGATTGGCCCAAGCGCCGCCGAGCTGGTACAGCAGGGCGCAATCGGTATGGAATTCGGTACCAGCGCAGAAGACCTGGGGATGATGGTGTTCTCCCATCCGACCCTGTCCGAAGCTCTGCACGAAGCCGCTTTGGCAGTGAACGGCCATGCCATTCACATCGCCAACCGCAAGAAGCGTTAATTAACAAGAAGCGCGACAAGCGTTCAGTGGCCGTCGTCCAACGACGGCCTAGTCGCCCGTCGGAATTGACCGTCTTGGGACGCTGTCAGGTCCGACTGGCTGCTAGGGTTAGGCACGAAGAAGAACCAAGGCCGATTGCCCGCGCACAACTCCGGTTGCGCGCGGAAAGTCAGCCGGACTGCTCGAGAAGCAGTCACAGGTGGTGCGGCATCATAAGTGCAGCACCGTATGCGCAATACCTAAACGAAGACGGTAGATAAGCATGAATCTCCACGAGTATCAGGGTAAGCAGCTGTTCGCTGAATACGGCCTGCCCGTATCCAAGGGTTTTGCCGTAGACAGCCCGGAAGAAGCCGCAGCAGCTTGCGAAAAAATCGGTGGCACCGAATGGGTCGTCAAGGCTCAGGTCCACGCCGGTGGCCGCGGTAAAGCCGGTGGCGTGAAGCTGGTCAAGAACAAAGAAGACGCCAAAGCCTTCGCCGCCAACTGGCTGGGCAAGCGTCTGGTGACTTACCAGACTGATGCCAACGGTCAGCCGGTCACCAAGATCCTGGTTGAATCCTGCACCGACATCGCCAAAGAGCTGTACCTGGGCGCGGTAGTCGACCGTTCCAGCCGTCGCATCGTGTTCATGGCCTCCACCGAAGGCGGCGTGGACATCGAGAAAGTGGCGCACGACACCCCTGAGAAAATCCTCAAGGCCACCATCGATCCGCTGGTCGGCGCACAGCCGTTCCAGGGTCGCGAGCTGGCGTTCCAGCTGGGTCTGGAAGGCAAGCAAGTCGCTCAGTTCGCCAAGATCTTCGTCGGTCTTGCCAAGCTGTTCCAGGACCATGACCTGGCCCTGCTGGAAGTGAACCCGCTGGTGATCAAGGCCGACGGCGATCTGCATTGCCTGGATGCCAAGATCAACATCGACGCCAACGCCATGTACCGTCAGCCCAAGCTGAAGACCTTCCACGATCCGTCCCAGGACGATCCGCGCGAAGCGCACGCTGCCAAGTTCGAACTGAACTACGTAGCCCTGGAAGGCAACATCGGTTGCATGGTCAACGGCGCTGGTCTGGCCATGGGCACCATGGACATCGTCAACCTGCACGGCGGTCAGCCGGCCAACTTCCTCGACGTGGGCGGTGGCGCGACCAAAGAGCGCGTAACCGAAGCGTTCAAGATCATCCTATCCGACGACAACGTCAAAGCCGTTCTGGTGAACATCTTCGGCGGTATCGTACGTTGCGACATGATTGCCGAAGGCATCATCGGCGCAGTTAAAGAAGTCGGCGTGAAGATCCCGGTGGTCGTACGTCTGGAAGGCAACAACGCCGAACTGGGCGCCAAAGTACTGGCTGACAGCGGCTTGAACATCATCGCGGCTACCAGCCTGACCGACGCTGCTCAGCAAGTCGTCAAAGCTGCGGAGGGCAAATAATGAGCGTCCTGATCAACAAAGACACCAAGGTTATCTGCCAGGGTATTACCGGTTCGCAGGGTAGCTTCCACACCCAGCAAGCGATCGAATACGGCACTCAGATGGTCGGCGGCGTGACCCCGGGTAAAGGCGGCACCACCCACCTCGACCTGCCGGTGTTCAACACCGTGAAAGACGCTGTAGCCGCAACTGGCGCCACCGCCAGCGTGATCTACGTACCGGCTCCGTTCTGCAAGGATTCCATCCTCGAAGCGGCGTTCGGCGGCATCAAGCTGATCGTCTGCATCACCGAAGGCATCCCGACCCTCGACATGCTCGATGCCAAGGTCAAGTGCGACGAGTTGGGCGTGACCCTGATCGGCCCGAACTGCCCAGGTGTTATTACTCCGGGCGAGTGCAAGATCGGCATCATGCCGGGTCACATCCACCTGCCGGGCAAAGTGGGCATCGTGTCGCGTTCCGGCACCCTGACTTACGAAGCCGTTAAGCAGACCACCGACGCCGGCTTCGGCCAGTCCACTTGCGTGGGCATCGGCGGCGACCCGATCCCAGGCTCCAACTTCATCGACATCCTGAAGCTGTTCCAGGAAGACCCGAAGACCGAGGCGATCGTGATGATCGGCGAGATCGGCGGTTCGGCTGAAGAAGAAGCGGCTGCGTTCATCAAGGCCAACGTGACCAAGCCGGTGGTGTCCTACATCGCTGGTGTGACCGCTCCGGCGGGCAAGCGTATGGGCCATGCCGGCGCCATCATCTCCGGCGGCAAGGGTACTGCGGACGAGAAGTTCGCCGCCCTGCAGGACGCCGGTGTGAAAACCGTGCGTTCCCTGGCTGATATCGGCAAGGCCCTGGCCGAGCTGACCGGTTGGGAAGTCAAGAACGCCTAAGCGTTTCTGACTGTCGAAAGGCCACCCTCGGGTGGCCTTTTGCTTTTTCGGGTTTTCTTTTCGCCGTGTACCCATTGCGTGTTGCATGGGCATGACTCTGCTTGCTGAGGCCGCAATGTGTGGACTGGCGCTGGCATAGATTCCTGGTGCACATGGCGCCCCCCACGAAGTCGGCCCCCGCACTGAAGTACGCATGTGGCAGACAATTGGAGCACAGCACTTTTGTACGCCAACTGAAAGCTAGGGCCGGCTATACTCGCGGTTGACCGACAAGGAGCCCCTATGCTGATTGGTAACTACTATCTGCCTCATCTGTTGGCTGTCGTTTGGTTCGTGATCTGCTGGGCCGGGTATACCCGTTATGCGAGCGTTAAGGGGCGCGCGACGCCTTGCTTGGCCAGTGTGCTGCATCTCTACCGCGAAGATTGGATGCGCCGCATGCTGCTGCGCGACAACCGCATCGCCGATGCCAACGTAATCAGCAGCCTGGAGCGCAATGCCTCGTTCTTCGCCTCCAGCACCCTGATTATTCTGGCCGGTATTCTCACCGTGCTCGGTGCGTCCGATCGAGCCGTTTCCCTGCTTGCCGATCTGCCGTTCGTACAGATGGCCAGCCGGGAAATGTCCGAGGTGAAGCTGCTGTGCCTGGGCGTGGTGTTCGTCTATGCCTTCTTCACCTTCAGTTGGTGCATGCGTCAATACAACTTCGCCGCCGTTCTGATCGGTTCGGCGCCAACGCTCGGCGAGCGCAACGTGACCGAGCAGGAGCGCAAGGCGTTCGCCGAACGTGCAGCCCGGGTCATCTCGATGGCCGCTAACCAGTTCAACCAGGGATTGCGCGCGTATTACTTCGGCATGGCGACCTTGGCCTGGTTCATCAACCCTTGGTTCTTCATGCTGGTCAGCGCCGGTGTGGTGCTGGTGTTGTACCGCCGTGAGTTCCATTCAGATGTGTTGGAAGTGATGGTCTATACCCAAACCCAGGCGCTCGAGCCGCCCAAGGAGAGAAGCGAGTGAGCATTCCATTCTGGTCCGTGTTTATCGCGGCCTTGTTGATCTATGTGGCGAAAATCCCGCTGGCCAAGGCGATGAATGCCGAGGCCGGTGGTTACGATAACCATCATCCGCGTGCTCAGCAGGCCAGGTTGACCGGGCTCGGCGCACGGGCTCACGCGGCGCACCTCAACAGCATCGAGATATTTCCGCTGTTCGCGGCTGGCGTATTGATGGCGCATACCACCGAAATGTTCGGCTGGTGGGTCGATGTGCTGGCGATTCTGTTCGTGGTGTCGCGGGTGCTGTATCTGCTGTGCTATTGGAAAGACCTGCACTGGCAGCGCTCGCTGGTCTGGGTGGTCGGTCTGGTTTGCTGCCTGTTGTTGATGCTCAGCCCGGCGTTGCGCTGGCTGCTGGTCAGCGGCGTTTGAATAAATAAGGCCCGCGATTGCGGGCCTTATTTATTGTGCCTGTCCCGAGAGAAGGCTTACTGTCCTTCGATCGTATCCTTGGCCTCGTCGCCGGCTTCTTCGATGGTGTCGGCGGCGTCGTCTGCCGCCCCTTGAATGCGTTCACCGGTCGTGGGCTCCTGCCCGGTCAGTTGATTGGCTTTGTCACCTATTGCCTCGCCAGTTTCTTCGGCTGCCTCGCCCAGCGACTCCATGGCTTCGGAAGCAGACTCCTTGGCGGATTCCATTTTGTCTTCCGGGTTTTTTTCGCAAGCGGCAAGACCCAGGGTCAAGGCGATCAGCAAGGCATAAGTCAGTGTTTTTTGCACGATTGAATCTCCATGGTGAACAGATATGAGCGAGGGGCTCATGGTTCGCGAGTTGGAGTATGCGACAGCGGCGAAGTTCCACCGGGGGGAGGCTGGCGAAGTGCCTGCGGAGGGCCGCAGGCATTGGTGCGATTACTGCTGAGGGGTGGTTGCCGGAGGCGGTGCCGGGGTGGTCGGGGTGGTTGGAGGAGACATTTCCTCAGGGTTCTCATCTGCACGCCGTTGTGCGGCTTCGGCCTCTTCCCGTCTTTGCTGCTCGGCAGCATCGTCATTCATCATGTTTTGATTCGCAGGGTCCAGGTCGCGGGCATCTTCTGCGGTGTTATCGGCGCTGTCGTCACAGGCAGAGAGTCCGACGGCGGCGGCTAGCATAAGGGTGTAGATGAGTTTGTTCGACATGGAACCTTCTCCTGGTTAAGGGCACAGCTAATTCGAGGCGGCGACAGCACCAGAAGTTCACAGTGTTTTGCCGCGCCTGGCGAACGACACCTCGGCTACCGCGCCTGTTCTCGTGCCTGATCCGCCGCTACCAGCGGGCGGTTCGACGATGATGGCGACCATATCGCGCCTGGACGATGAACGCTGCCCGCATCTGTTAGTGGCCGGTCGCCTTGCTGGGAGCGGTAGCGCGAATTGTCGAAAATCATCGACTTCTCGATAGATTCCCGGCGCGCCGACGATTATGGTGGCAGCGGTCTGTTTCGGGCTTTATATGCCCACTATTTGGTCGATGAGCGGCCGTGCGAGCGAATCCGCGCGCGCCGTTGCCGCAATACGGTGGCGGGGTTTTTCGGTAACCGCCCCTGAGGCGACGCAGCAATTGATTTTCACGCTAATGCACAAGGATTATTGAATGGATGCGCTGCTGATTCTCGGCGGTTTGCTCTTGATCTTGGTCGGCCTGGTCTGGCTGGTGATGCGAGCTTTCGACACCAGTCTGTTGTGGGGCTGCGGCAGTTTGCTGCCGCCATTGACCTTGCTCTATACCGTCGTCCATTGGCGGCGCGCACGTCAGGCGGTTGTCCTCATCGGGCTCGGTTTCGTTCCCCTGATCGTCGGTTTGACCCTCTTGGCCAATCAGGACGCAAAGCGGCTCGAGGCGATTTTCAGCCTGAAATGGCTCGAGCCTGAAGCGCAGGCGCCTGCTGAACTGGCCATAGAACTGCGCGGCGAGCTCAATGGTCAGGCGTTCTCGCCGCAGCAGGGCGAGTTGATCGGTGGCTTGCTCAGCCTGCGCGAAGGCCAGGATTTCTTTGCCCGCCGCGAGGTGAGCATCCTGCTCCCCAATCCGACCGAGGGAGCGATACGCCTTGATGTATTACCCAGCGATACCGGTACCTTGCCGGAAGTCGAGGTCAGTTGGTTGTTGCCCGACCAGGACCTGCCGGAAGCGCGGCGTTTGAGCCAGGGTTACACGCTGCACCTCGATCTGCAGCCACTGCCGCCGAACAAGTTGGCGGGCGATTTCCACTTGGTACTGCCGCCTCGCTTCAAGACCACGCTGAGCGGCAAGGTCGAATTGTTCACCGATGGATTGCGCTATCGCGAGGGCAAGGTCGACCGTCGCGTCGACTCCCTGGATACCCTCGCTTATGTGATCAAGGATTATTTGCAGCGGCGCTTCGCCACCCCGGCGGTACGCTTGAATCCTTTACCGCCGGTGACATTTCCAGCCAACAGCCTGGAACTGGCCGTCGAGGCGCACATAGCCGGGAAACTCGAGCAATTGCCGATTCTGTTGAAGAAGAGCGAGAGCCGCGGCTGGGCGGTAGAGGCCGATCGCTTTGCGCCGTTACCCACCGTAAGTGACAGCCCAGCGCCTGTGGAGGCTGTCGCCGCGCAGCCCAATACCGCGGTTGCCGAGCGCATCAGCCGGCCAGTGGATCGCCGGGTGCGTTTCAGCATGGAAGGATTGCTGCGTAGCCCCAGCCGCTATCAGAACCTCGCCATGCGTGCCTTTACCGTGCGCGGCAGCACGGCCGAAGGGCGCTTCCAAGGGATAGACCAGGAAGGGCGCATCGTTCTGCGCCAACGCATGAGCGGCACGGGCGAGGTGAGTTACACCCTGTCGCCCGAAGAGCTCGAACGGATCGAGCTGCTGGAGCCTTGATCGCCGCGCGTGTCCCCATCTACTTGAAATCCCAATACTTGCCCTCATCTAGGATGACGTCCGCCGTGTTCCGGCTTAGTCAACAATGTGAATGTGGAGTTAGATGACATGAGTGTGGAAACTCAAAAAGAAACCCTGGGCTTCCAGACCGAGGTGAAGCAACTGCTGCACCTGATGATCCATTCGCTGTATTCCAACAAGGAAATCTTCCTGCGCGAGCTGATTTCCAACGCCTCCGATGCCAGCGACAAGCTGCGTTTCGAGGCGCTGGCCAAGCCCGAATTGTTGGAAGGCGGCACCGATCTGAGAATTCGCGTCAGCTTCGACAAAGACGCCAAGACCGTGACCCTCGACGACAACGGCATCGGTATGAGCCGTGAGGAAGCGATCACCCACCTGGGCACCATCGCCAAGTCCGGCACCGCTGATTTCATGCAGCACCTGACCGGCGATCAGAAGAAGGACTCGCACCTGATCGGTCAGTTCGGTGTGGGTTTCTACTCGGCGTTCATCGTCGCCGACAAGGTCGACGTCTTCAGTCGTCGCGCCGGCAGCCCGGCCAGCGAGGGCGTGCATTGGTCGTCGAAAGGCGAGGGCGACTTCGAAATCGCCACCATCGACAAGCCCGAGCGCGGCACCCGTATCGTTCTGCACCTCAAGAGCGGTGAAGAAGAGTTCGCCGACGGCTGGCGCCTGCGCAACATCATCAAGAAGTATTCCGACCACATCGCCTTGCCGATCGAGTTGCCGAAAGAATTCCATGGCGAAGAGAAGGACAAGCCGGCCGAGCTGGAGTGGGAAACCGTCAACCGCGCCAGCGCACTGTGGACCCGTCCGCGCACCGAGATCAAGGACGAGGAATACCAGGAGTTCTACAAGCACGTCGGCCACGACTTCGAGAACCCGCTGAGCTGGAGCCACAACAAGGTCGAAGGCAAGCTGGAATACACCTCGCTGTTGTACGTGCCCGGCCGCGCACCCTTCGATCTGTATCAGCGCGAAGCGCCGAAGGGCCTGAAGCTCTATGTGCAGCGCGTGTTCATCATGGACCAGGCCGACGAGTTCCTGCCGTTGTACCTGCGCTTCATCAAAGGTGTGGTCGACTCCAACGACCTGTCGCTGAACGTCTCCCGCGAAATCCTGCAAAAAGACCCGGTAATCGACTCGATGAAGTCGGCGCTGACCAAGCGCGTACTGGACATGCTGGAAAAACTGGCGAAGAACGATCCGGAACAATACAAGGCGTTCTGGAAGAACTTCGGCCAGGTGCTCAAGGAAGGTCCGGCGGAAGACTTCGCCAACAAGGAGAAGATCGCCGGCCTGCTGCGTTTCGCCTCGACCAATGGCGATGGGGACGAGCAAAGCGTTGGCCTGGCCGATTACATCGGGCGCATGAAGGAAGGTCAGGACAAGGTTTACTACCTGACCGGCGAATCCTATGCCCAGGTGAAGAACAGCCCGCACCTGGAGGTCTTCCGTAAGAAAGGCATCGAAGTGCTGCTGCTCACCGACCGTATCGACGAGTGGCTGATGAGCTACCTCACCGAGTTCGACGGCAAGCACTTCGTTGACGTCGCCCGCGGCGATCTCGACCTCGGCAAACTGGACTCGGAAGAGGACAAGAAGGCCCAGGAAGAAGTGGCCAAGGCCAAAGAAGGTCTGGTCGAGCGCCTCAAGGGGGCATTGGGCGAGCAGGTCGCGGAAGTGCGGGTTTCCCATCGTCTGACCGACTCGCCGGCGATTCTGGCGATCGGCGAACAGGACCTGGGCATGCAAATGCGGCAGATCCTCGAGGCCAGCGGGCAGAAGGTGCCGGAATCCAAGCCGATCTTCGAATTCAATCCAGGCCATCCGCTGATCGAGAAGCTCGACGCCGAAGCCGACGAAGACCGTTTCGTCGACCTCAGCCACATCCTCTTCGATCAGGCGGCTCTGGCAGCCGGCGACAATCTGAAAGATCCGGCGGCCTATGTGCAGCGCCTCAATAAACTGCTGGTCGAGCTTTCCGCCTGACATTTGCAGTAAAAAACTAAGCCCGCGAAAGCGGGCTTTTTTCTTCGCGTAGCGATAGCAGCGGCTACTGTTGCAGGGCGATCCATTCAACAGGACAGTGCGATGAAAAAATCCCTCTTTCCCCTGGCGCTAGCCGGCCTGGTCGGCGTCGCCGAAGCCGCAGTCGTGGTCAAACCCGTGCCCTACGAGATCGACGGCGAAGCCTTCGAGGGCATGTTGATCTATGACGATGCGGTGAAAACCCCGCGTCCGGGCTTACTGATGGTGCCCAACTGGCTTGGCGTTACCGAGGATTCGGCGAAGAAGGCCGCGCGTGCGGCCGGCGACAAGTACGTGGTGTTTATGGCCGATATGTATGGCAAGGCCGTGCGCCCTAAGAACCCTGACGAGGCCAAAGCCGCCGCGGGCAAGGTTCGCGGCGACCGCGCGCTGATGCGCAAACGCGCGCAGGCGGCGGTGGCGGTGCTCAAGGCGCAAACCGCCGAAGTAGCCCTGGACACTAGCAAGCTCGGCGCCATCGGTTTTTGTTTCGGCGGCGGTACGGTATTGGAGCTGGCGCGCTCGGGCGCCGATTTGAAAGGCTTCGTGTCCTTCCATGGCAACCTGGATACGCCGAATCCGGCGGACGCGAAAAATATCAAAGCCCCGCTTCTGGTGCTGCACGGTGCGGACGATCCAACGGTCTCGGACGAGCAACTGCAAGGCTTCGTCGCCGAAATGAAAGCCGCGAAAACCGACTGGCAATTGGTCAGCTACGGTGGTGCCGTGCATTCATTCACCAACCCGACGGCCAATGTGCCAGGGCGCAACGAATACCATCCGCTGGCGGCGGCACGGGCTTTCAAGGCTATGGATGACTTGTTTGCCGAGGTATTCGCCAGCCCATAGCGGCAGGGGCGCGTGCGGGAAGGTGTTCAGGCCTTTCCGCTGCGTCGCAACGCGGGCAGCTCGATACGCGTGCTCTCGCCCGGCACGCTCGGCCAGTCGCCCGCGGCCCAGCGCTGGCGGGCCTGATCGATCAGCGCCTGATCGCTGGCGACGAAGTTCCAATTGATCCGCCGTGGCCCGATGGGCTCACCAGCAAGCATGACCAGATGGCTTTGCGTGCAGGCGCTCAGCGTCGGCGTCTGGCCTTCCGGGATGAGCAGCAAACCCCGTAGCGGCAACCCTTGTTCGTCCAGCGAAGCCTCGCCTTCGATCAGGTACAGCGCCCGCTCGCGGTACTCCACCGGTATCTGCAAGGTCGCGCCCGCGGCCAGCTGCAATTCGGCGTACAGCGTTGGCGAGCGAACCGCTACCGGCGATTGCAGACAAAAGCCGCTGCCGGCGATCAGGCAGATATCCACGCCCATGCTGGAGCTGCGCGGCAGGCTGCTGGCGGGATAATGCGCGTAGCTCGGTTCGATCTGCTCGTCTGTCGTCGGCAACGCCAGCCAGACCTGCAGACCATGTAGCGTCGAACCGCTGTCAAACAATGCTTGCGGCGTGCGCTCGACATGCGCGACGCCTTTGCCGGCGGTCATCCAGCTGACGTCTCCCGCCCCGACCAACTGATCGGAACCCAGGCTGTCCTTGTGCTGCAGCTGTCCTTCGAACAGGTAGGTGAGGGTGGACAGGCCGATATGCGGGTGCTGGTCGATATTCATGCCGCTAGCGGCCGGGTAAGGTTTTTCCAGCATATGGTCGAAGAACACGAAAGGGCCGATGCTGCGGCATTGCGCCGAGGGCAACGGACGCAGAATGGGCTGGCCGGCGATGTCTTCCAGGCGCGGCTGAATCACTGGGAAGTCGCTCATTGCTGGGCATCACGCAGTTGGGTGCTGATCTGAATTTCGCTGCTGGTCATCAATTTATGGATCGGGCACTTGTCGGCGATGCGTAGCAGCTGTTGGCGCTGCCCCGCATCCAACTGGCCATGCAGGGTCAATTCCACCGCCAGGCGATAGCGGCCTTGGCGTTCTTCGCTGTCGTCGCGGTTCAGGTGCACTTCGAGGCCCTCGAGCGGCAGACCTTTCTGTTTGGCGTAAAGCGCCAGGGTCAGGGCTTTACAGGCGCCCAATGCGGCGTCGAACAGGTCATGCGGCTGCGGCGCGGCGCCTTCGCCGCCAAGTTCGACGGAAACGTCGCTGTGCAGGGTATGCGGGCCGATGGTGATGCGTTGAAGCAGCCCTTTTTCGTTATGAATACTGATCATCTGAGCTCCTGGGCGACTCGGTCGCTGGCTGCGAGGGGGAGAGGTGCGGTAGCAGGGGTTGCGGCGCGCTACGCATGGGCGGGCTTTCGATAAGCAACGGCGCCGGCTGAACTAGGCACAAGTGTAGTGAGTCTATTGGGGCCAATGTAGTCGGGAGGTTGTCGGGTTGAAAGGTTTTGCTTCGGCTCTTGCCGTATTCGCCGTACTGGTCGGCAACCCGCTTGCGGCGCGCGAGTACCGCTTCAGCGATGCGCATCTGCATTACGTCGACTTTTTTCAGGAAAGCGCCGGCATGCAGGAACTGCTCGAACGTATGGCAGCGGCGAATATCGATCATGTGATGCTGTCCGGCATTCCCGTGGCGAAGAAGTGGGACGAAAGCGAGCCCAAGCGTCCGCGCTACTACGCTGGCGACGATGCCAGCGCCTACTGGTACAGCGCCACCGATGTGTTGATCGCCCACGCCTACAAGCAACTGCCGGCCGCGCAGCGTCGGCGCTTTCATCCGTTCCTGTCCGGTTTCAACCCCAACGATAAGAACGCCGATGCGCATATCCGCCGCATGCTCGAACTCGACCCCGGGTTATGGCAGGGCATCGGCGAGGTATTCACCCGTCATGACGACCTCACCGCGCTGATTCACGGTGATGTGCCGCGGGCGAACAACGAGGCCTTGGCGCGGGTTTACCACCTGGCGGCCGAATACGATCTACCGGTTATGCTGCATGCCAATATCACCTCCAAGCGCGAACGTAACCCGTTGTACCTGGCCGAGATCGAGGAGCCGTTACGCAACCATCCGCATGTGCGTTTCATCTGGGCGCATGCGGGCACCAGCATGGAAATCCATCGGCACCAGAAGAAATTGGATTTCCTGCTGCCGACCCTTGAACGCATGCTCGAGCAATACCCCAATCTGTATATCGATCTGTCCTGGACCATGCTCAGGCCCTACCTGCTGGATCGGCAGAACAACCCCGATCCCGACTGGGTGAAGCTGGTCAGCAAGCATCCGACCCGGTTCATGCTCGGCTCCGATGTGGTCGGTCGTTTCGACAGCCTGGGCGAATACATCGAGGGGTTCGTGCCGTTTCTCGATGCATTGCCCGAAGCGGTCGCCCACCAGGTGGCGCGGGATAATTTCCTGGCGATTCTGCCGCGCAAGGTACGCAGCAAGCTGCCGGAGTAGAGCTGTCATCGCCTTGTCACGCGGATGTCATAGGCTCGCGCGACCTAATCTGAGGAGCACGACATGCAATACATCCGATCCAGTGTCCTGGCCGCATTTATCTCGATAACCGGTATGGCGCAGGCCGAGGTCCGCGTCGAGGGGGCCGTCGAATACGGTCTCTTCGCCAGCGATTACCAGGACTTCCAGGCCGGCGAGCGCGTGCTGACCAGAAGCGATCAGCCGATCGAGCGCCGCGAGGTGATTCCGGCCAAGCTCGGGAGCAAGTTCGGCATGCGTTACCGCCTGCTCGGCAAGACCGCGAATGATGCGCCGCTAACCCTGCTGTACCTGACACCCGGTGTGGTGACGCCGCAAGGCACGCGTCACGACAAGTTCGTTGTCGTACAGGAGCTGGTGCCCGATGCGCCCGAGGATGTGATGGCGTTCGAGTTCACCGAGCCCCATGAAATTGTGCCGGGCGAGTGGCACTTCATGGTCTTTCAGAATGATCGCAAGCTGCTCGAGCAGCGCTTTACCGTACGCTGATAGCGCAACGTGATCAGGCAATCGAGAGCATAAAAAACGGCGCTGAAGAGCGCCGTTTTCGTTCTGCGAGCTGTTTACTAGCCCTTGAAGCGTTTCAACACCAGGGTGGCGTTGGTGCCGCCGAAACCGAAGCTGTTGCTCATCACGGTATCGATCTTGGCGTTTTCGACGGTGCTGAGCTGAATCGGCAGGTCGGCCATTTCCGGGTCGACTTCATCGATATTGACCGAGCCGGCAATGAAATTGCCTTCCATCATCAGCATGCAGTAGATCGCTTCCTGCACGCCGGCGGCGCCCAGGGAGTGGCCCGAGAGGCTCTTGGTCGAACTGATGGCCGGGGCCTTGTCGCCGAACACTTCACGTACCGCGCGACCTTCCGCCACGTCGCCGACCGGGGTCGAGGTGCCATGGGTGTTGAGGTAGTCGATCGGCGTATCGACGGTAGCCAAGGCTTGCTGCATGCAGCGTACTGCGCCTTCGCCGCTCGGCGCGACCATGTCGTAACCGTCGGAAGTCGCACCGTAGCCAACCACTTCGGCGTAGATCTTGGCGCCACGCTTGAGGGCGTGTTCCAGCTCTTCGACCACCACCATGCCACCGCCGCCGGCAATGACGAAACCGTCACGCTTGGCGTCGTAGGCGCGCGAGGCTTTTTCCGGGGTTTCGTTGTACTGGGTGGAGAGGGCGCCCATGGCATCGAACAGGAAGCTCTGGCTCCAATGTTCTTCTTCGCCACCGCCGGCGAAGACGATGTCCTGCTTGCCCATCTGGATCTGTTCCATGGCGCTGCCGATGCAATGGGCGCTAGTGGCGCAAGCCGAGGAGATCGAATAGTTGATCCCCTTGATCTTGAACGGCGTGGCCAGGCAGGCCGATACGGTGCTGCCCATGGTGCGGGGTACGCGATAGGGGCCGACGCGCTTGACGCCTTTCTCGCGCAGGATGTCCATGGCTTCCATCTGGTTGAAGGTGGAAGCGCCGCCGGAGCCGGCGATCAGACCGACCCGCGGGTTGGAGACTTCCTCGGCGCTGAGGCCGGCATCCTTGATTGCCTGCTCCATGGACAGGTAGGCGAACGCGGCGGCATCGCCCATAAAGCGATAGACCTTGCGGTCGATCAGCTCTTCGAGGTTGAGGTCGACGGAGCCGGACACTTGGCTACGCAGGCCCATCTCGGCGTATTCCGGATTGAAGCGGATACCGGGACGGCCAGCGCGAAGGTTGGCGGAAACGGTTTCTTTGTCAGTGCCCAGGCAGGAAACAATACCCAAGCCGGTAATCACGACGCGGCGCATGCGAAGAATCCTTTAGAAGCTATCGGTGGAAGTGAACAGGCCGACGCGCAAGCCTTCGGCGCTATAAATCTCGCGACCATCGACGCTCACGGTGCCATCGGCGATGGCCAGGATCAGCGAGCGGGTGATGGTGCGTTTGATCTGAATGTTGTAGGTGACCTTCTTGGCGGTCGGCAGTACCTGGCCGAAAAACTTCACTTCGCCCGAGCCGAGTGCGCGGCCACGGCCAGGGTTGCCCTGCCAGCCGAGGAAGAAGCCGACCAATTGCCACATGGCGTCGAGGCCGAGGCAGCCGGGCATTACCGGGTCGCCTTCGAAGTGGCATGCGAAGAACCACAGGTCCGGATTGATATCGAGCTCGGCGACGATCTCGCCTTTGCCGTATTTGCCGCCGGTGTCGCTGATATGGGTAATGCGATCGATCATCAGCATGTTCGGGGCGGGCAGTTGCGCATTACCTGGGCCGAACAGTTCGCCGCGGCTGCAGCGCAACAGGTCTTCCTGGGTGAAGGCGTTTTGTTTGGTCATGCGAGCTCCTCAATAGTCCCACCCGCCGAGGCTGGGTGAATCGTCCTGGCTGGCGGCGCATCGGTGCGCCTGCCAGCAGCCTAGTCATAGACTGTTGCGTTGTAATGAAAGTCACAGCACGGGGCACAGTTGTACACCGGGGCGCCGCCTGCTGCTACATCGACCAACCGTTGGTAAGCCCGTGCAGCTACGCTGCTCGGGCTGTAAATCAGCCTCGCCATGTTGGCATGCGCGGGCTGTTCGACTGCTGTTGCGCGGACGATGCTTATCGCGTTCGCCAGCTTGAAGCAGATCACGCACTCTCGCTACTCGCCGAAGGTCGGGAGGGTAGCCAGCGCTGCAGTACCCGTTGTAAATCCACCCGTTTGAAGGGCTTGGCCAGATAATCGTTCATTCCGGCGCTCAAACAGGCTTCGCGGTCGCCCTGCAAGGCGTTGGCGGTGAGGGCGATGATCGGTAGATCGGCCGCGGATTTAAAGCGACGAATCTGACGGGTCGCTTCATAGCCGTCCATGATCGGCAGGCGGCAATCCATCAGGACCGCGGCAAAGGCTTGGCGTTCGATGCAATAAACCGCTTGCGCGCCGTCGCCGACATGACTGACTTCATAGCCGAGGCTGCGCAGCATGGCTTCGATGACCGTTTGATTGACTGGATTGTCCTCGACCAGCAGGACCGCCTGGCCCTGGCCTTGAGACTCTTCGAGCAGGCCGCTGTGGACCAAGTGCTTGGTCTCCCGGGAGAACGGCAGGGGGATTTCCAGGATGAAGGTCGAGCCCCGGCCTTCCTGGCTTTGCGCCGTCAAGGTGCCGCCCATGCGTTCGGCCAGAGTGCGCGCGATCGGCAAGCCGAGCCCGGTTCCGCCGTAGCGGCGGGAAATCGAGGTGTCGGCCTGCTGGAACGCATCGAACATATGCTCCAGGCGCTCGGGTGAGATGCCGATGCCGCTGTCGTGCACCGCGCAACTGAACCACAGCACTTGCTTATCCAGGAGTTGCCAATGGGTTTCCACGCGGATACTGCCTGCTTCGGTGAATTTCAATGCATTACCGATCAGGTTGACCAGGATTTGTCGAATACGCGTCGGGTCGCCCTGAACTTCCAGCTGTTCGAGTCCATCCGGGACCAGCAGGTTCAATTCCAGGCCACGTTGCTGGGCGCTGTATTGGAATACCTGAATCGAGCTTTGCAGCAATTCCAATAGGTTGAAGGTGAGGCATTCGAGTTCCAAGGCGCCGCGTTCGATCCGGGAGAAGTCGAGGATATCGTTGATGACTTTCAACAAATGCTCGGTGGACTCGGTGGCCAGGGCGGCATATTCGTCCTGCTCCCGGGTCATTTCGGTGGTTTCCAGCAATTGCAGCATGCCCAGTACGCCGTTCATGGGCGTGCGCAGCTCATGGCTCATCATGGCGAGAAAGTCGGATTTGGCGCGGTTGGCTTGCTCCGACTCTTCGCGGGCCTTGATCAGCAGCGCCATCGCTTGCTGTTGCTCGCTGCTGGCGCGGTCCAGGCCGTTGGCCAGGTTGTTGATGTGCCGGGCCAGCGCGCCCAGTTCGCTGTCGCCGAGCTCGGGCAGGGCGGTGCGGTAATTGCCGGCCTGGATCGCGGCGACCGCTTCGCCCATGGCGCTGAGCGGTTGGGATAAGCGCCGGGCCAGCCGCCGCGCGAGGATAAAAGTGAGGAAGAGGGCGAGCAGCGCCAAGACGGCGGCCTTGAGGAGAATTTCCTGCTGTCGGGTGTTGAAGGCGTCGTTCGACATCCCCACGACCACGCGCCCGAGGTAGTCGTTGCCCGATTGCCCGGCATCCGGGCGTACGCTGCTGTTCTGCAGGAAATCCTGGTTCAAGGCGATTTGTTGCAGGCGAATGGCGGAGTGGAACACCTCGACCTGGGGGCTGTTTTGCCCCTGATGGGCGGGTTGTTCGACGTACACCAGGATGTTTTCTTCGCGGTCGCGAACCTCGATAAAGCGCACATGGGGGGTTTTCAAGGTGGCGCTCAAGAGCGTTTCGAGCACTTCCAGGTTGCCGGAAATGACTCCGTATTCGGTCGCGGGCGCCAATTGGCTGGCGATCAGTTGGCCGGTGTGATCGAGCTCCTGGCGAAGATCCTGGAGCCGGGCGAAGGTGAAATAGCCGGTCAGTAGCAGGGTCATCAGTAATGCCGGGCCGACGCTGATCAGTTGCGTGCGGGTATGGATATCCCAGCCATGCCGCAGTTTCATGGGATATCTCCTTCGACGACTTGTTGCGTCAGGGTGACGTCGTCGGCCAACTCGATAGCCAGTGCGCGCGCCACTTGGCGATTGCCGAGTACTTTGAAATGGGTCGGGTAAGCGCTGCGCGGCCAGTCGGCGGGCGGACGATCAAGCCATTGTTCGAGGCTGGCCAACCAATCGACCTGATCGCTGTAGACGCTGGCCAGGCTACCCGCGCGCACGAAGCTGGCGTTGGGGCCGATGATTGCGCGTTGTTGGCTATAGCTGGTCAACAAAAGATTCTTCGCGGTTTGCGGATTGAACAGATCGTCGTCGTTCAGTCCGAACAATAGATCGCTGCGCTGCAACACATCCAACAAGGGGCGATTGTCGCGCCTGTCCGGCCATTCCCGGCTGACAATTCGCAAACCCTGCGAGTTGGCGGCGCGTTGCAGTTCATCGAGCAGGAAGGCGCTGTGCGCATCGTAGAGCACGCCGATATGTTTTACCTGCGGCATAAGGGTGCGCACCAGGCGCAGCTGGCGACGGGGCGAGGGGTCGCTCCAGAGCAGCGTCAGATATGGCGGGCGGGCATTGCCGAGACGCTTCTGCGCCTGCACCTTGGCGATACGCAGGACCAGCGTCGGCGGTCCCTTGTCGCTGCTCAGGCGCCATTCGAGCGCCTCGTCGCCGAATATGATCAAACGGCTGCTGGCGGGGAGGGCGTTGGCGGCGGCGAGTTCGGCGAGGGGACGGAAACTCACCTGGTCGTGTGGTCTGCGCGCCGCCAGATCGGCGGTGAATGTGCGGATCGCCGGGTTGTCCTCGGCGCTGCTGAGAATAATCTCGGCGGCCAGGGCGGGCTGCAACGCCAATAGGCAGCAAAGCAGCAGCCAATGGCCGATTGTCGTGCGCCATGGGTTTCTCGTCCGGGTTAGCTGGCGCTGCATGGCTAGAACTCTAACTCGGCACTGAAATACAGCAGGTGGCGCTCGTCCTGATTGTTTTCCCGCCAGGTCAGCGGTTCATCGTCCAGGCATTGCTGCATGACCGCCGCCAGTTCCAAGGCCGCGCCGCCCATGGCGATGCGCTTGGCGATGCGCAGATCCATGCGTTCGAAGCGATAGCGGTTGAGTTGGTCGGCGCCGTAGTAGAACAACCCGCTCGACCAGCCCTGGCCCCAATCGCGCAGCCAGCCGACGGAGCCGCTGTGGCGTGCGGTCAGGCGTTGGTCGAGTTCGCTGCTGGCGACGAAATCGACATAGGCGTAGCTCAGGCGCAAGCGGTCGGCTTGGCTGAGTTGCCAGTCGAGTTGGCCCTCCGCCCCGCGGAACTCTATCCAGTTGTCGTTGCTGGGCAGTGCCGCGCCGTTGCTCAGCGGCTCGCTGATCATGTCGTCGATGCGCTCGTCGAACAGCTTGATATCCAGGTGCAGGTCACCGCTGTCGGACTGGCCGTTATAGCCCAGCTCCCAGGAACGCATGCGTTCCTGTTGCAGATTGCCGGGCCCTGGGGTGGTGACGAAATAGTCGGCATCGCGCTGGCCGAAGGGTTGCGGCTCAATATCGCGTACCCGGTAATTCCAATTGGCGTCGTTTTCCAGCATGTCCGGCGAGCGTACCGCCTGCGAATACACCGCGCGCAGGCCATGACGCGGGTTGATCAGGTAGTTGACGGCGAGGCGCGGGGTCAGCGAGTCGCCGCTGCGTTGGTCACGCTCGTACATCGCCCCGGTCTGCAGCAACCAATGACTGCTGGCTTGCCATTCCAGGTGGCCGAACAGGCGCCAGGTGTCGTTGCGCAGTTGCCCCGAGAAAAAGGTTTCGGACTCGGCGATGTCATGCCGATAGCTGGCGCCGCTGAGCAGACGCAGGCCATCGCCCAGGCTCAGGGTGTCCTGCAGTTCGAGCTCGTAGCGGCTCTCGCGCAGGTCCTGATTGACGCTGCCGCAGACCCTGTCCAACCCGCCGCTGGCCAGTTGGGCCGCCACCTGGTTGGCCAGCGCCTGTTCCTGCGGCGTACCGCTGGCTATCACCAACGGAGTGGGCGAGCGGGCAAAACGCTCGGCGAACGCAGCGTTCAGGCGCCATAGCGCGCTCAACTGCGGGCTGACGACAATGGCCGCATCGCAGGCGCGCCAATTGCTCAGGCGCTCCCAGTGTTGCAGCGAGGTCGATACTTGCAGGCTGTGCAGATTGCTGAAGTCGATATTCCAGCGCAGGCCCGCGGCGTAATCACGGGCTTTGCTGTCGCTGTTGTCATCGCCGGGCGCGTAGTCGCCGAATACCGGTTGGTAGCTGTAACGACTCTGGTTGCTGCCTTCCTTGAGTGCCAACTGCCAATCCAGGCTATGCCGGCTATCGAGTTGCTGAGTGGCGGAGAGATTGAGGCGGTTGAGCCGACGGCTGTCGCGGTAGTCGCGATCAAACTCGTCGTGATCGAAGCCGTCGTCCTGCTGGCCGGAGAGTGACAGGCGCAACGCGCCATGGTCCCAAGCCACGCCATGGCTGGCATACCAATCCTGGATGCCGTTATGGCCTTGCGTGGTCTTCAGACGGGTGCCCTGGCTATTGAGCGGTGCGCGGGTGGTGATGCTGATCACCCCCATCAGGGCATTGGCGCCATAGCTCACGGTATTCGGCCCGCGAAACACTTCGATGCGTTCGATGTCTTCTATAGCGACGGGGATGTCGGTCCAATCCACGGTCGCCAGGCCCGGGTGATACACCGAGCGTCCATCGACCAGCACTTGCAGGCGCCGGGCTTCGGTGACATTGCTGCCGTGGTAATTGGCCGTCGGTTGGTTGCCGTTGCGGTAGCCGATCATCATGCCCGGTACCAGGCGCAGCAACTCGACGATGTCGCGCGCGCCGCTGGCCCTGATCAGCGCGCTGTCGAGTACCGTCATGCTGCCCGGAACGGCCGCCGGTGCTTGTTTGAGCCGCGTTGCGGTCAGCACCTGCGGCAGCGGTTGTTCGACGCCGAATAAATCGTCGGCGAGCGCCTGGGGGCCGACCGCCAGGGCCAAGGCGCTCAGCGCGAGAGAAATTCGGGTGTTGGTAGCCACGCAACAGCCTTGTCAGCGTTAAAGGTGCTGCATATTAACGGAAAGTCGCGCAGTGACGCAGGGCTTCCAGCGAAGTCTCGCGCTCTGTGTGTCGAACCAGCGAAAAGCTGGCCGCTGAAGCCTTGCTCCGTATAATGACCACCGACTGCCATACCGCATGGCTCACTACGGAATCCTTATGACTGAGCAGCAACCCATAGCCGTGCTAGGCGGCGGTAGCTTCGGTACGGCGATTGCCAATCTGTTGGCGGAAAACGGCCAACACGTCCTGTTGTGGATGCGTGACCCGGAGCAAGCCGAGGCGATTCGTCTGACCGGCGAGAATCCGCGTTATCTGAAAGGCGTGAAAATCCATGCCGGTGTCGAACCGATCAGCGATCTGGCCGCGACCCTCGATGCCTGCGAGCTGGTGTTCGTCGCCCTGCCATCCAGCGCCCTGCGCCAGGCTTTGCAGCCGATGGCGGAAAAACTCCAAGGCAAAATGTTGATCAGCACCACCAAAGGCATCGAAGCGCAGAGCTTCAAGCTGATGAGCCAGATTCTCGAAGACATCGCCCCGCAGGCGCGCATCGGTGTGCTCTCCGGGCCGAATCTGGCCAGGGAGGTCGCCGAGCATGCACTGACCGCCAGTGTCATCGCCAGCGAAGACGAGGAACTCTGCCAGCGCGTGCAGGACGCGCTGCATGGCCGTACTTTTCGCGTCTATGCCAGCACCGATCGCTTCGGCGTCGAGCTGGGCGGGGCGCTGAAGAACGTCTATGCGATCATCGCCGGGATGGCCGCCGCCCTGGGGATGGGCGAGAACACCCGGGGCATGCTGATCACCCGCGCCCTGGCGGAAATGACCCGTTTTGCCGTGCAATTGGGCGCCAACCCCATGACCTTCCTCGGCCTGGCCGGCGTCGGTGACCTGATCGTCACTTGCTCGTCGTCGAAAAGCCGCAACTACCAGGTCGGTTTCGCCCTGGGCGAAGGCCTGAGCCTGGAGGACGCAGTCGCACGCCTTGGCGAAGTGGCGGAGGGGGTGAACACGATCAAGGTGTTGAAGTCCAAGGCCGAGGAGTTACAGGTGTACATGCCGCTGGTTGCCGGTTTGCATGCCATTCTGTTCGAAGGGCGTACCTTGGATCAGGTGGTCGAAGGGCTGATGCGCGCCGAACCGAAAACCGACGTCGATTTCATTCCCATCACGGGCTTTTAGTTCGAACCCCGTATTTACCGGGCTTGGCGCCGGGTTCGGCAACTGCCCGATCGTGGGGTTTTTATAAGGAGATGAACATGAGTGAAGCGAAGATGAGCGAAGAAGGTAAAACACTGGAGCGCGAATCCATCGCTCTGCGGATTCTGTGGATGCTGCTGTTCGTGGTCATTTGGCAGTTGGCTGAGCTGCTGTTGGGCGCCGTGGTGTTGCTGCAACTCGGTTATCGGCTGTTCTACGGGGCGCCGAGCGGGAGCTTGCTCGGTTTCGGCGACAGCCTGTGTCAGTACCTGGCGCAGATCGGCCGCTTCGGCACCTTCAATAGCGACGAGAAACCCTGGCCGTTCACCGATTGGCCGACCCCGCAGGCCCCGCAAGGCGAAGCGCCGCACAGCATCCCGCCGGCGGCGCATTCGGTGCACGACGAGGAGCCGCGCCTGTGAGTAGTGTCCGATGAGGCTGTGGCTGCTCCGCCATGGCGAAGCCGAAGCCCATGCGCGCAGCGATGCCGAACGCGCCTTGACGAACCATGGCCGGCAAGAGGTTCTGCAGGCTGCGCAGCAGTTGCAGGGGCGTTCCTTGGACCTCATTCTGGTCAGCCCTTATGTGCGCGCCCAGCAGACCGCCGCCCTGGTCAAACAGGCTTTGGCTTACGACGGCGAGCTACGCAGCGTGGCCTGGTTGACCCCCGATAGCGATCCCCGCGAGGTGCTGGCCAAGCTCGAACGCTACGCTGCGGCAGAGTTGCTCCTGGTTACCCACCAACCCCTGGTGGGCAGCCTGGGCGGTTGGCTGGTGCACGGTCATCGCCAGCAACCCCTGGCCATGGCTACCGCCAGTCTGGCCGCGCTGGAAGGCGAGATGCCGGTCGCCGGCGCGATGGACCTGCTGGCACTGACGCATCCGCAACGCATTTAACAAAACGCTACTGCGCGAAACATATCTCTACTTGCGGCGCTCCTTGTACGTGGAATAGGCTGACCAAGCAATTGCTTGGTTGGCTCCGTAGTTCCCACAATAACAACAAGGAGGAAGCCCTGTGGCTGATGCAATCAGTTTGCCGCTCGAGGTGTTTTATCAACGCGAGGCTCGGCACCCGCATAAGATCTTCATGGTTCAGCCGCTGCCGGGCGGCCAGCTTCAGGAGCTGAGTTGGGCCGAGGTCGGCGAGCAGGCGCGGCGCGCCGCCAGTTGGTTGCGCAGCCAGGAGTTGCCGCCGGGCAGCCGGGTGGCGATGTTGTCGAAGAACTGCGCGCATTGGATAGTCGCCGACTTGGCGATCTGGATGGCCGGGCATGTTTCGGTGCCGCTGTACCCGAACCTGACCGCCGAATCGGTCCGACAAGTGTTGCTGCATTCCGGCGCGGCACTATTGTTCGTCGGCAAACTGGACGACTGGGCCAGCATGGCGCCCGGGGTGCCGGCGGAACTACCGACCATAAGCCTGCCGCTGCATCCGGCAGGTACCTTCAGTCATGGTTGGGACGAGCTGCAGAGTCGTTCGCCGATCCGCGACAACCCTACCTATCCCGCCGACCAACTCGCCACCATCATCTACACCTCCGGCACCACCGGCATGCCCAAGGGCGTGATGCACAGCTTCGGCACTTTCGGTTTCGCCGCCAGCCATGCCACCGAGCTGTTCGGCGTCGGCGAGCAGGACCGGGTGCTGTCCTATTTGCCACTGTGTCACGTCGCCGAGCGCATGTTCGTCGAGATGGCTTCGCTTTACTCCGGGCAGACGATCTATTTCGCCGAGAGCCTCGACACCTTCCTCGTCGACCTCAAACGCGCGCGGCCGACGGTGATCTTCGGTGTGCCGCGGATCTGGACCAAGTTCCAGATGGGCGTCTACAGCAAGATGCCAGCGGCGCGTCTCGACTTTCTGCTGAAGTTGCCGCTTATCGGCCGCATCGTCGGTAAGCGGGTGCTGGTGGGTCTGGGGCTGGATGCGGTGCGCTATGCGCTGTCCGGCGCGGCGCCGGTGCCCGAGGCCTTGCTCAACTGGTACAAACGCCTGGGCCTGGATGTGCTCGAGGTCTACGGCATGACCGAAAACTGCGGTTATTCCCATGTTTGCCGGCCGGGTAAATTCAAGCAGGGCTGGATCGGCCAGAACAACCCGGGCGTCGAGGTGCGTATCGCCGAGGATGGCGAGGTGCAGGTACGCAGCGGCGCGACCATGCAGGGCTATTACCTTGACCCGGAAAAAACCGCGGAAACCATCACCGCCGATGGCTTTTTACGCACGGGCGACAAGGGCGAGCAGGACGCCGAGGGCAATTTGCGCCTGACCGGGCGGATCAAGGAAATTTTCAAAACCAGCAAGGGCAAGTACGTGGCCCCGGCGCCAATCGAAAATCGCCTGGCCGAGCATACGCGGATCGAGCAGGTCTGCGTGGTCGGCGATGGTATGGCGCAACCCATGGCCCTTTGCGTGCTTTCCGAGGTGGGCCGTAGCGAAACCCTGAACGGTGCGCGGCAGGAGCTGAAAAATAGCTTGGAAAAGCTGCTGGAGGAGGTCAATCAGGATCTCGACAAGCACGAACGGGTGCAACGCCTGGTGCTGGTCAAGGATGTCTGGGCGGTGGACAACGGCTTTCTTACGCCGACCCTGAAGATCAAGCGCGCGGTGGTCGAAGGGGCTTACAGCGAGCGCTTCGGCGAGTGGAGCGAACACAGCGACAGCGTGCTTTGGCACGAGTGAAATTCGCGCAGCGAACCGGTCGATAGCGGCCGGTTTTTCGATCAAGGAGCGGTTATGCAGATCTGGCAGCAAACACCCGACCCGGCGAAACTCAACGAGTCGTTGAAAAATACCATCGGTGAGGTTCTCGATATCCGTTTCGAGTCCTATGACGACGAGTCCCTGACCGCGAGCATGGTGGTCGATCCGCGTACCCATCAGCCCTACGGTCTGCTGCATGGCGGCGCGTCTGTGGTGTTGGCGGAAACCCTGGGTTCCACCGCCAGCTACCTGTGCATCGACAGCAGCCGCTTCTACTGCGTGGGGCTGGAGGTGAACGCCAATCACCTTCGCGGTTTGCGCAGCGGCCGCGTCACCGCTGTGGCCCGTGCCGTGCACCTGGGGCGCACCACCCATGTCTGGGATATCCGCCTGAGCGGGGAGGATGGCAAGGCCAGCTGCATTTCGCGTTTGACCATGGCCATAGTGCCCCTGGGCGAGAGCGGCCCGGCGCAACGCTAGTCAAAGGTCGCTCTTGTAGCCCGGATGCAATCCGGGGAGCGGTTGCCGGGGGCGAAAACCCATCCCGGATTGCGCTTAGGCTTATTCGGCTGCGGGCGAGGGCGGATGACACCATTCCCCTGAAGTTTGGCCATAGTGCCGTCATTCACTGGCCGGTTTGTCATTGCTGTGCCGACGCGGCTGCCGGACAATCTGCCGAACCTTTCGCCAAAAGCCAGCCGTCATGACCCAGACCCTATTCTTCGCCCATGCCAATGGCTTCCCCTCGGCCACCTACGGCAAGCTGTTCGCTTCCTTGGCGCCGGATTATCGGGTGCGGCATCTACCGCAGCATGGCCACGATCCGCGTTTTCCGGTGAACGACAACTGGAGCAACCTGGTCGACGAGTTGATCCATCATCTCGAACAAGGCGACGAGCCGGTGTGGGGCGTCGGCCATTCCCTCGGCGGTGTGCTGCATTACCACGCGGCCCTGTTGCGTCCCGAGCTTTATCGCGGCGTGGCGATGCTCGACTCGCCGGTGCTGACCCTGGCCGACAAGGTGGTGATCCGCGCGGCCAAGCGCTTCGGCTTTATCGATCGCATCACTCCGGCCGGGCGCACCTTGGGGCGTCGCGAGGAATTCGTCGACCTGGCCGAGGCGCGCGACTATTTCGCCGCCAAGACTCTGTTCCGCCGCTTCGACCCCGATTGCCTGGATGCCTACGTCCAGCACGGTCTGCAGCCGGCTGGCGAACGTCTGCGCCTGCGTTTCGACGCCGCCACCGAAATCAGCATTTACCGCAGCGTGCCGCACACCAGCCCGGGTCGTCCGCAGCAGTTGCAGGTGCCCCTGGCATTGGTGCGCGGCCGGCACAGCCGGGTGGTGTTGCCGCATCATGCTCATCTGGTACGCCGCGTGCCGCGCGGCGAATACCTGACATTGCCCGGTGGCCACATGTTTCCGCTGGAGCGGCCCCAGGACACCGCCGCGCTGCTCAAACAGCTCTTCGCGCGCTGGAGCGAGAAGCCAAGCCTGGAGCAATCGGCATGAATATGGATTTCGAAGAAGTTCGCCTGAGCCTGCCGCATATCGAACTGGCCGCGCACCTCTACGGCCCGCCGGATGGCGAGCCGGTAATCGCGCTGCACGGCTGGCTGGACAACGCGGCGAGCTTCGCACGCCTGGCGCCGAAGCTGCCGGGGTTGCGCATCGTCGCCCTGGATTTCGCCGGCCACGGCCATTCCGATCACCGCCCTCCGGGCGGCAGCTATGCGATCTGGGATTACGCCCATGACGTGCTGCAGGTCGCCGAACAATTCGGTTGGCAGCGCTTTTCCCTGCTCAGCCATTCCATGGGCGCGATCGTCTCCGTGCTGCTGGCCGGCGCCATGCCCGAGCGGGTCAAACGCCTGGCGTTGATCGACGGGCTGATTCCCTACACCGGCGAGGCCGATAGCGCGCCGCAAAAACTCGGCGAGGCGCTCAGGGCGCAGCTGGCCCTGGCAGGTAAAAGCAAACCGGTGTATGCCGAGTTCAGCCGCGCGGTGGAGGCGCGGATGCGCGGCGTCGGAGCGGTCAGCCGTGAAGCGGCCGAGCTGCTGGCGCAACGCGGCCTGATGCCGGTGCCCGGCGGCTACACCTGGCGCACCGACAGCCGCCTGACCTTGCCGTCGCCGCTACGCCTGACCCACGCCCATGCCCTGGCCTTCGCCTGGCGCCTGCAATGCCCCGCCAGCCTGGTATTGGCCGAGCAGGGCATGCTGCATGCGCAACCGCGGGTGACCGAGTTGCTCGCAGGTTTGCCGATCGAAACCCACACCTTGCCCGGCGGCCATCATCTGCACCTGGACGACGAAGCGGGCGCGGCGCTGGTAGCAGACTGTTTCAAAGCTTTCCTGCAGTCGCCTTGACTTGCTAAAGACAACTGGGGAAGGTGTGGTCGATTGCAATGGAGAATCGCATGATCGACCTGTACACAGCCGCGACACCCAACGGGCACAAGGTGTCCATCGCTCTGGAAGAGCTTGGTTTGCCTTACCAGGTACATGCCCTGCGCTTCGATAAGCAGGAGCAGAAAACGCCGGCATTTCTCAAGATCAACCCCAACGGACGGATTCCGGCGATCGTCGACCGCGACAACGGCGACTTCGCCGTGTTCGAGTCCGGCGCGATTCTGCTCTACCTCGCCGAGCGAACCGGCCAACTGCTGCCGGCCGACGCCAAGGGCCGTTCGCAGGTCGTGCAGTGGCTGATGTTCCAGATGGGCGGGGTCGGTCCCATGCAGGGCCAGGCCAATGTGTTCTTCCGCTATTTCCCGGAAAAGCTGCAAGGCGCCATCGATCGTTATCAGCATGAAACCCGGCGCCTCTACGAGGTGCTGGATACGCGCCTGGGCGAAGCCGAATATTTGGCCGGCGATTACAGCATCGCCGATATCGCCACCTATCCTTGGGTACGGATACATGATTGGGCCGGCGTTTCGGTGGATGGGCTGGAGCATCTTCAGCGCTGGATGAACGCCCTGAACGAGCGCCCCGCGGTGCAGCGCGGCTTGTCGGTGCCGCGCCGTGAAGAGGACGGCGAAAAGCTGGTCAAGGCCGCCCAGTCGATGCTGATCAAGTGAGGGCACGCATGCGTTGTTTGAGTGTTGTAGGGCTGGTGTTGGCACTGGCCAGCGGCGCGGCGAGCGCCGATGTCCCCGGTAGCCATGACCTCGAGGTATTGCCGCGCTTTCCCGGGAGCAAGATCGTTGGCTTTGAACAAGCTGCCGACCAGGAGCGTATCTACCCGCAAGGCTCCATCCGGCGCATTAGCGGTCGCTTGCGTTACGAGCGGGAGGTGGCGCTGCAGGGCCAGCTCACCGCGGTGACCTACGAACTGCCGCGCAGCCATAGCGCCGACGAAGTCTTCACCGCGGCGCGCAAAGCTTTGCAGGCGCAGGATGCCGAGTTGCTTTATTGGTGTCAGGGGCGCGAATGCGGCTCGAGCAGCCTGTGGGCCAATGCGGTTTTCGATCAATCGATTCTCTACGGCTCCGACGATCAGCAGGCGTACTTGCTGATGCGTCTGGCCGAGCCGCGGCAAAACAGCCTGTTGGCGCTCTACAGCATCACCCGCGGCAACAAGCGCGCTTACCTGCATGCCGAGCTGCTGGAAGCCGATCAGCCGCTCGCCGATCTACTGCCCACTCCGGCCACCTTGCTGCGGCAGTTGAAGAGCAGCGGCGAGTTGCGCCTGGCCAAGAGAACCACGCCCAGCGAGGCGTGGGTGGCGTTGCTGGCGCGCAGCTTGAATCTCGACAGCACCCTGCGCGTAAGCCTCAGCGGGCCTGAGGCGGGTGCCTGGCGCGACGCGCTGATCGAGCAACGTGTGCGGGCGGCACGCCTGGAATTGGCCGAGCAGGAAACACCGGGCTTGCGTGTAACATTGCTGCGTTGACGGACGAGACGATCCAAACGTCGGATCGATACCTACCGAACTTTCCCTTCGAGGCTTTGCGCATCCGCGTAGAGCCTTTTTGCCGTTTCCTTGTGTGTGGAGTTGTGCGCATGGCCAATAACGATCGCTTGCTGGTGCAGATCCTGTTGCTCGCCCTGCTGGGTGCGAGCATGTGGGTGTTGGCGCCGTTCTGGTCGGCGTTGTTCTGGGCCGCCGTACTGTCGTTCGCCAGTTGGCCGGTGATGCGCGTATTGACGCGCTTATTGCGCGGCCGGCAGTCGATGGCTGCAGGCTTGCTGACCCTGGGCTGGACCGTGCTGGTCGCCGTACCGCTGGTCATGCTGGGGTTCAATCTGGCCGACCATATCAAGGATGCGACCGCCCTGGTCAAGGGCTTCCAGGTCGAAGGCCTGCCGCCGCATCCGACCTGGTTGGAAGGGGTGCCCTTGGTCGGCGAGCGCCTGGTGGGGTTCTGGGAAACCATCGACGAACAAGGTGCGGCTTTTTTCGCCACCGTACGGCCTTATCTTGGTCAAGTTGGCAATTGGCTGCTGGCGCGTAGCGCGCAGATCGGCGGCGGCATACTGGAGTTGGCCCTGAGCCTGATTCTGGTGTTCTTCTTCTACCGCGATGGCCCGCGCCTGGCGTCCTTCGCCGAAAGCCTGCTGGAGCGTCTGATCGGCGAGCGTGCCGAGCATTATCTGGAGCTGATCGCGGGCACCGTGCAGCGCGTGGTCAACGGCGTGATCGGCACCGCCGCCGCCCAAGCGATTCTGGCCTGCATCGGTTTTATGATCGCCGGCGTTCCTGGCGCCTTGCTGCTCGGCCTGCTGACCTTCGGCGCGAGCCTGATCATGGTACCGCCGCTGATCTGGGCCCCGGCCGTGGCCTGGTTGATCTGGCAAGGCGAGATCGGGATGGCGATCTTCCTCGGTGTCTGGGGCCTGTTCGTGATCAGCGGCGTGGACAACATCCTCAAGCCCTACCTGATCAGCCGTGGCGGCAACCTGCCGTTGGTGGTTGTGCTGCTCGGTGTATTCGGCGGCATCCTGGCCTTTGGTTTTATGGGCCTGTTCCTCGGCCCGACCTTGCTCGCCGTGGCCTACAGCCTGCTCAGCGATTGGGTGGCGGATAAAGCCGTGCATGGCGAGCCTGCAGCAGGCCCAGCGCAGTCAGACGGTCAACATCAATAAGGCCGGCTCACACATCGCCCCGCTCGTACTTGTCCAACGTATCCCTGGCGATCTGCCGGCCGAGCATGATCAGTTCGGGGGCCTTGTAGAACTCGAAGAAGCGGCACACGCGTTTGGGTACGTTGATCAGGATATCCGGCGGGTAGCCGGCGATCTTGTATTGCGCCAGCGAGGTCTGCATCACCTCGAAACTCTGGTTGACCAGCTCCAGCAAGGAGGCCGGGCCGCCGAGGTCGGCGATGCGCGAGCCGCTGGCGGATTTTGGCGTGGCGGCTTTTTCCACTGCGCTCGGCGGGCGCTGATCCCAGGGGTTGATCGCTTCGGCCGGCACGGGTTCGCTGAGGTTTTCCAGCAGTAACAGTTCGTCATCCTCGCCGCCTTTACGGCGGAACGATGGCAGACGTGAGCCGAGCGTGCTCATCATCAGGTCGAAACGGGTTTTCAGGGCGGGCGTACGTTCGATCACCGGCAATTGGTAATGCTGCTGGTTGGTCGAGTTGAGATTGACCGCGACTATCAGGTCGCAGTGGCTGGATACCACCGGCACGATCGGCAGCGGGTTCAACAGGCCGCCGTCGACTAGCATGCGCTTGCCCTGAACCACCGGGGTGAACAGGCTGGGGATCGCCGCCGAAGCGCGCATGGCCTGATGCAGACAGCCTTCCTGAAACCAGATTTCCTGCTGGTTGGTGAGGTCGGTGGCCACCGCGGTGAAGGGGATCGCAAGTTCTTCGATATCGATCTCGCCGACGATCTCGCGAATCTTGCCGAACACTTTCTCCCCGCGAATGGCGCCCAGGCGGAAACTCACGTCGAGCAGGCGCAGCACGTCCAGGTAATCGAGGCTTTGCGTCCAGTCGCGGTATTCGTCGAGTTTGCCGGCTGCATAGATGCCGCCCACCACGGCGCCCATCGAGCAGCCGGCGATGCAGGCGATCTCGTAACCGCGGGCTTCCAATTCTTCGATCACGCCGATATGCGCATAGCCACGTGCGCCGCCGGACCCCAATACCAGCGCAATGCGCTTGCTCATAACACCCCCGTTAATCCTCTGTCTCTGGAACATACCCTGCGCCGATCCCCCGCACCAGAGCGCCGCGGATCCGCGACGAGGAAATACCGTGGGCGCCGATACCGAGCCGGCGCATTTGCGGTTGATCCGCAGGAGTCTCTATTCGTTCCGGGGATCAGGTTCCGTTTATCCCAAGGGCACGTTCACGCTCGCTAGGCTTTTCGCCGGCCTGTTAGAATCCGCGCCTTGTCGAGGCGATACGAGCGATTCCATGAGCGAGCCCATACGTTTAACCCAGTACAGTCACGGTGCAGGTTGCGGCTGCAAGATTTCCCCCAAGGTGCTGGATGTGATCTTGGCGGGCAGCGGCGCGCAAAATCTCGATCCTAAGCTTTGGGTGGGCAATACCTCGCGTGACGATGCGGCGGTCTATGCCATCGACGAGGAGCGCGGCGTGGTCTCGACCACCGACTTTTTCATGCCGATCGTCGACGATCCCTACGATTTTGGCCGTATCGCCGCCACCAATGCGATCAGCGACATCTATGCCATGGGTGGCGATCCCTTGATGGCTATCGCGATTCTCGGCTGGCCGGTGAACGTGCTGGCGCCGGAAGTGGCCCGCGAAGTGATCCGCGGCGGCCGTTCGATCTGCGACGAGGCGGGTATTCCCCTGGCCGGCGGCCACTCGATCGACGCCCCCGAACCGATCTTCGGCCTGGCGGTCACCGGTTTGCTCGACAAACGCAATATGAAGCGCAACGACACCGCCACCGCCGGTTGCCGGCTCTACCTGACCAAGCCGCTGGGCATCGGCATCCTTACCACCGCCGAGAAGAAAGCCAAATTGCGCGCCGAGGACGTGGGCCTGGCGCGCGACTGGATGTGCACCCTGAACAAACCCGGCAGCCGCTTCGGTAAGCTCGCTGGCGTGATGGCGATGACCGACGTCACCGGCTTCGGTCTGCTCGGCCATCTGGTAGAAATGGCCGACGGCAGCGGCCTGACCGCGCGCGTCGAATTCGCCAAGGTGCCGCGTTTGCCCGGTATCGACTATTACCTCGAACAGGGCTGCGTGCCCGGCGGCACGCTGCGTAACTTCGACAGCTATGGCGATAAGCTCGCGCCCTTGAGCGAACGGCATAAGCAACTGCTGTGCGACCCGCAAACCAGCGGCGGCTTGCTGGTGGCGGTCACCGCGGACGGCGAGGCGGAATTTCTCGCTGTGGCCGCAGAGCTCGACCTGACGCTAGAGCCGATCGGCGAACTGCTGGAGCGACAGACTTATGCGGTAGAGGTGTTTTGATGCGCGACAACACCAGCGACTACCGCCAGCTGTTTCTCTCGGGCGCGCCGATGATGGATGCCCGCGCGCCTGTTGAATTCGTCAAGGGTGCCTTTCCCGGCGTGCTCAACCTGCCGCTGATGGACGATGTCGAACGGCAGAAAGTCGGCACCTGTTACAAACAGCGCGGCCAGCAGGCGGCCATCGAACTCGGCCATCAGTTGGTCAGCGGCGCGATCAAGGCCGAGCGTGTCGCCGCCTGGGCGGCCTTCGCCAAGGCCAACCCCGAGGGCTATTTATATTGTTTTCGCGGCGGTTTGCGTTCGCAGATCGTCCAGCAGTGGCTGAAGGAAGAAGCCGGCATCGACTACCCGCGGGTGATCGGCGGCTACAAGGCGATGCGCACGTTCTTGATGGAAACGACGCAGCAGGCCGTCGAACAATGCGATTTCATCCTGGTCGGCGGCATGACTGGCACCGGCAAGACCGAAGTGATCGACCAGTTGAGTAACAGCCTGGACCTGGAAGGCCGTGCCAACCACCGCGGTTCCAGTTTCGGCAAACGTGCTACCGGCCAGCCGGCGCAGATCGATTTCGAGAATGCCCTGGCCATCGACTTTCTGCGCAAGCGCGCCGCCGGCATGCAGCGCTTCGTGCTTGAAGACGAGGGACGGATCATCGGCCGATGCTCGCTACCGCTGGAACTGTATAGCGGCATGCAGGCGTTCCCGTTGGTCTGGCTGGAGGACAGCCTGAGTGGACGGGTGGAGCGTATTCTCAAGGATTACGTGGTCGACCTGAGCGCCGATTTCATCGCGTTGTTGGGCGCAGAGGCGGGCTTCAAGGCCTTTGCCGAGCGTCTGCAGCAAAGCCTGAGCAACATCCTCAAACGCTTGGGTGGAGAGCGCTATCAACGCCTCGCGGCGATCATGGATCAAGCGCTGCAGGAGCAAGGCAGCAGCGGCAACGTCGATACCCATCGCGACTGGATCGAGGCGTTGCTGGTCGAGTACTACGACCCCATGTATGTCTATCAGCGACAGAATAAGGCCGGCCGCATCGAGTTCGTCGGCGAGCAGGCGGCGGTAGTGGAGTTCCTGCGCGAGCGTGCCGCGCGCTGACGGATGGCACTTTAATCTCACTCGTAGGTCGAACCGCCTGTGTGTTTCATTTCTCTATCCAGCATTTAGAGGTACGTATGAAAGCATTGATCTGCATCTCGATGATTGTCCTGGCGTTAACCGGTTGCGCCGGCAAAACCGCTTACCGCGACAGCTGCGCTAACCAGTTGGACGCCGCCTGGCGTGAGCTGGATCTGGCCAAAGCCGAGGGTTTCGCCGGTACCGTGAGCTACTCCAAGGCGCTGTCGTTGCTCACCGGGGCGAAAACCCAGCAGCAATTCGAAGCCTTCCGCGGTTGTGCGCAGAAAGCCGAGAAAGCGCGTTTCTACATCCGCGAATCGCGCGCCGGTCGCTAGTAGGTCGTTGAAGAACTACCTACGTTGGCCCTCTCAATAAAAGCGAGGGCGTTAAAAACAGGCTCGGCAAGCCGCTTGCGGCTAACGCGCTTCAGCGCGGCCCGTAGGGCGAGCGGAGCGAGTAATGCTCATGTACAAAAGTACACTCGTGTGCGAGCCCAGTCTGCTTCCTCGCCTGTTTTTGCCTTGTCTTGCCTGCCTCGCCTACGTTTTCAACGACCTACTAATATGCTGCTCGATTTCACCCAACTCTCTCCACTGCAGTGCTATCGCTGGCTGGCGTCCACGGTGACGCCGCGGCCGATCGCCTGGGTTTCCAGCCTGTCGGCCGCGGGTGCCAGTAACCTGGCGCCGTTCAGCTTCTTTCAGGTGATCAGCGATGCGCCGCCGACCTTGATGATCAATGTCGGCATGCGCGATGGTGGCCTCAAGGACACTTTGCGCAACGCGCAGGAGACGGGCGAGCTGGTGATTCAGCTGGTCTCGTTCGCCCAGGCCGAGGCGATGAACGCATCGTCCGCGGCGCTGCTGCATGGCGTCAGCGAGTTCGAGCAATGCGGCATCGCCAGCCAGCCGTCGCTCAGGGTCGCTCCGGCGCGCGTGCTCGGCGCTCCCGTCGCGTTCGAATGCCGTGTGGCGCAGATTCAGCCTTATCCAGCGGCGACGCCCAACTGCCATTTGATTTTCGCCGAGGTGCTGCTGGCGCATATCGACGATGCGGTACTGGATGCGCAAGGGCGTATCGATGCGGGCAAACTCGATCTGGTCGGGCGCCTGGGCGGTATGGCGTACAGCCGCACCCAGGAGCGCTTCGAGCTGCAACGGCCGACGTGATCGACATGCCATTCCCATAGTCGAATGGCTGTCCATAGGGACAAAAACGACGCTCACATAGCTAAAAACTCCACTCTCGCACTGCTGGCTTGTCGCCAGCAGCCTCGTCCTCCTATGTTGTACGCTCGCGGCGCTCTGGCCGCGTGTCGGCGAGTTGCGCGGGGGGAGAATATATGTGGGCTGCGATGCAACGGCGTGTCGCCAGTTTGAGCACGGCTACCAAGCTGATGCTCGGTTTTGGCGTGGTTCTGGCGCTGACCGCGGTGGTGGCCGCTACCGGCTTTTCCGCGCTGCACGAGTTGGGCGTGCGCTCAGCGTTTCTCGAGCGGATGAGCGCCATCAACACCCAGGTTCTACAGCTGCGCCAGGTCGAACAGGCGTTCGCCCTCACCGGCGACAAGCAACAACGCGAGCAGTTGCATGCCCAGGCGCAAGCCATTCTGCAAGACAGCGAATCGCTGAAGGCCGAACTACCGGCCAGCGAAGGCGAAGCCCTCAGCGAGGTCGAGGCGCTGATCGCGCAATACATGCTGGCTTTTGATCGCTACGCCGACCTCAGCGAAAACATGAGCCTGTCGCTCGACGCCGCCAACTGGCTGGTGGTCAGCGCCGCCAACAGCCTCGACTTGCTCAAGGAAGGGCTGGCGGAAGATGGCCTGGATCTGCTCAAGAACAGCCAGGGCGTTAGCGGGGCCGAGTCGGTGATCCAGGCCGGGCAAATGAGTCGGGTGCATCAGTTGCTGCTGCAGGCGCTCGTCCAGGCCCGCGTACGCCTCGAGCAAAGCCGCAGCACCGGCGAGGCGAGTCAAGACGAAATCAGCGAGGCCCGCGATGCGCAGAAGCTCGCGGCCGAACTGCGCGATGCGATGAACTCCCCCGGTTATGCCTCGGTTTTGGTCGAGGTCATCGGCAATGTCGATTCCTTCGGCCAACGGCTGCAGGAGTACACCGGACTGTTGGTGCAACAACGCGAGGAACATGGGCGCCTGGCCGAACAGGCCACGGCGATTCTCGACCGGGTCGATCAGGCTTATGCCTTGCAGAAGACGCAAATGCAGCACCAGTTGCAGCGCAGCACCTGGCTGATCCTGATCGCCAGCGCTTTGGCCTTGGCCATCGGCCTTTTCGCCACCGTGCTGATCACTCTGTTGATCGTGCGGCCGTTGAAGCAGGTGATCGAGCAGGCCAGGTTGATTGCCGCCGGCGATCTGAGCGCGCGGATCGAGGTGCGGCGCAGCGATGAAATCGGCCAGTTATTCGCCGCAATGCAGGAAATGTCGAATAACTTGCGCAGCATGGTCGGTCGCTTGCAGGCCGGCGTCATTCAGCTTTCCACCTCGGCCCAGGGGCTGGCGACGGTCACCGAACAGACCCGCCAGGGCGTCGACACCCAGAAGGAGGAGACCGAGCAGGTCGCCACCGCCATGAGCGAAATGACCGCCACCGTGCACGAGGTCGCGCGTAACGCCGAGGCGGCGGCCAACTCGACCGGTCGCGCCGACGAGTGCGTCGGCATCGGCGGCACCGTGGTGCGCCAGACCTTGGAACGGATCAATCAACTGGCGTTGGCGATGACCGACACCACGCAGAGCATCGAAACCCTGAGCCAGGACACTCAGCGGATCGAAGCGATTCTGGATGTGATCAAGAGCGTCGCCGAGCAGACCAACCTGCTGGCCTTGAATGCGGCCATCGAAGCGGCGAGGGCGGGCGATCAGGGGCGTGGCTTCGCCGTGGTGGCCGATGAAGTGCGGGCGCTGGCCAAGCGTACGCAGCACTCCACGACCGAGATCGAAGGCTTGGTCATCGTCCTGCGCGATGGCGCGCGGCGTTCGGTGGACGCGATGCGTCAGATCGGCACGCGAGTGGACCAGGCGGTAACGGACGCCAATCAGACCGCGGTCGCCTTGGCGGATATCGCCGAAGCCGTGACGCTGATTTTCGAGATGAACCAGCAGATCGCCGCCGCGGCCGAAGAGCAGACCGCGGTAGCCGAGGAAATCAATCGCAGCGTGACCTCCATCCGCGATATTTCCGATCAGTCCGCGGCGGCCATGCAGACGTCCGCCGCCTCCAGCGCGGAACTCGCCGATCTAGGGCGCGAATTGCAAACCATGGCCGGGCACTTCCGTTTGTAAGGCGCTCGCCCGCGCTGTGATTTTGCCCGGCAGTTATCGCTGAAAGTGGCGGATCAGCCACTTTTCCGCTTCGATCAGCACGCCAAGCGCGACCGCCACCAGCAGGCACCCGCCCCAGGCGAGTGCCGGCAGGGCGGCGGTGTCGAACAGCCGCTGCAACGGCGACCAGTAGGTGAACGCCAATTGCATGGCCACCAGCAGCGCGACCATGGCCCAGATCGCCGGGTTGTCGCGCAGGCCGAAGTTGGCCGCGCCTTCCAGGCGACGGCTGCTGAACAGGTAGCTGATTTCGCAGGCGACCAGGGTATTCACCGCCAGGGAGCGGCTGCTTTCCAGGCTCCAGCCGAGTGTCTGGCTGTAGAGAAACAGGCCGAGGCTGGCCAGGGTCATGAGTAAGGCGACTACCAGCACACGCCAGAGCAGTTGCGGCGTCAGCAGCGGCAGGCGTGGGTCGCGTGGCGGGCGGCGCATCAGGTTGGCCTCGGCCGGCTCGAAGGCCAACGCTAGGGCCAGGGTCACCGCGGTGATCATATTGACCCAGAGAATCTGCAGCGGGGTGATCGGCAGGGTCAGCCCCAGGGCGATGGCCGCCAGCAGAATCAAAGCTTCGCCGGCGCTGGTGGGGATGATGAAGAGGATCGACTTACGCAGGTTGTCATAGACCGCGCGACCTTCCTCGACGGCATGGGCGATGGTGGCGAAGTTGTCGTCGGCCAATACCATCTGCGCCGCCTCCTTGGCCGCCGCGGTGCCCTTGATGCCCATGGCGATACCGATATCGGCGCGCTTGAGCGCCGGTGCGTCGTTGACCCCGTCGCCGGTCATCGCCACCCGTTCGCCGGCCGCTTGCAGGCGTTCGACCAGGCGCAACTTATGCGCCGGGCTGGTGCGGGCGAATACCTGGGTGTCGCGCAGGCGGGCGTCCAGCTCGGCGTCGCTGAGCTGGTCCAGCTGCGCCCCGGTCAACGCGGCCGAACCGCCCAGGCCCAGACGTGCGGCGATATTGCTGGCGGTGGCGGCGTGGTCGCCGGTGATCATCTTCACCCGGATGCCGGCGCTGTGGCAGTCGGCGATGGCGCGGATCGCTTCTTCACGGGGCGGATCGAGCATGCCGACCAGACCGAGCAGGATGAAATCGCCTTCCAGGTCGGCATAGCTCAATTCGTGCTTGCCATTCGCTGGCGTGCGCATGGCCAAGCCGAGCATACGCAGGCCCTGACTGGCACCTTGTGCGAGCCGGGCGTGCCAATACTTGAGATTGAGCGGCTCATCGCGGCCATCGCGCCATTGCCGGTTACACACCTCAAGCAAGCGCTCCGGCGCGCCGAGCAGGTAGATGAATGCGTGACCGGCATGGTCGTGGTGCAGGCTGGCGGTGCAACGCAGTTCCGAGCTGAAGGGTATGAAATCGATCTGCGGCAGGTGCTGCAGCTCGTGCTGGCGCTCCAGGCCGAGCTTGCCGGCCAGGGTCAGCAGGGCGGCCTCGGTGGGGTCGCCGCTGATGTACCAGGCCAGGTCCTGCATGTGCAGGCTGGCGTTATTGGCCAGCAGGCCGGCGCGCGCCAGCTCGCGCAGATCGTCGGCGCTATCGAGCTGGCAGAACTGCTCGTCGTCGCAGTGCACGCTGCCCTTGGGGGCGTAGCCGACCCCTTCGATCCGGTAATGGTGGGCACTGGTGAACACCTGCTGCACGGTCATTTCATTGCGCGTCAGGGTGCCGGTCTTGTCCGAGCAGATCACCGTGACCGCGCCCAGGCTCTCCACCGCCGGCAGGCGGCGGATAATCGCCTGACGTTTGGCCATGCGCTGCACGCCCAGGGCGAGAATGATCGTCAGGATCGCCGGCAGGCCCTCGGGAATCGCCGCGACGGCCAGACCGACCGCGGCCATCAGCATCTCCGTGGGATGGTAGCCGCGTAACCACACGCCGAAGGCGAAGGTGAGCAACGCCGCGCCGAGAATGACCAAGGTGAGATGCCGGGCGAAGCGCGCCATATCCGCGAGTAACGGCGTTTGCAGGCTGACCACGGCACCGAGCATATGGCTGATGCGCCCCAGTTCGGTATGCCCTGCGGTGGCGACCACCACGCCCGCGCCATTGCCGGCGCTGACCAGGGTGCCGGAGTAGGCCATGTTGTGACGATCGCCCAGGCTGGCATCGGTTGCGACCGATTCAATGTGTTTATGGGCCGGGATGGATTCGCCGGTCAGGGCCGCTTCCTCGATGCGCAGATCGCGACTTTGCAGTAGACGCAAGTCCGCCGGCACCCGGTCGCCGGCTTCCAGCAATACCAGGTCGCCGGGCACCAGTTGTTCGGCCGGCAGGTTCTGCAGCTTGCCGTCGCGGCGCACGCGGCTCTCCAGGGTCAGCATGTTCTGGATAGCACGCATGGCCTGTTCGGCTTTGCCTTCCTGGATGAAACCGATCAGCGCATTGATCAGCATCACGGCGAAGATCACCGCACTGTCGAGCCACTCGCCGAGCAGCAGGGTGAGCAGGCTGGCGGCCAGCAGGACGTAGATCAGCAGGTTATGAAATTGCAGCAGCAGGCGCCGCAGTGGGCCTTTAGGCCGCGCCTGAGGCAAACGATTGGGGCCGTGTTGGCGCAGACGGCGCTGGGCTTCGGCGTTATCCAGGCCGCTGAGTTGACTATCCTGTACTCGCAGACATTCTTCGCCGGTACGTGCATGCCAGTCGCCAGGGGAGGGAGCGCTCATGCTGACATCCTTGCTTGATATTGACTGTCTGACGCCACCTTAGGCGTTTTGTTGAGGTCGGACGTTGGCCTGGATCAAGGCATTCCTTCACAGATTTGTCAGTAAAGATTTAGTCAGCCTTTGCCGCGGCGAGCGCGACCAGTAGCATCGACGAATTGCTCAAGGAGAACGACGGTGCGCAAACTCGATGACGTATTGCAGGCGGTGAACCAGGTATTGCTGGGCAAGGAGGGCCAGGTGCGGTTGGCTCTGACCTGCCTGTTGGCGCGCGGCCATCTGTTGATCGAGGACCTGCCGGGGATGGGCAAAACCACCCTCAGCCAGGCGTTGGCCAAGGTGCTGGGCTTGAGTTTCCAGCGTATCCAGTTCACCTCCGACCTGTTGCCGGGCGACATTCTCGGCACCTCGGTGTTCGACAAGGACACCGGGCAATTCGTGTTTCACCCAGGGCCGATCTTCGCCGAGCTGGTGTTGGCCGACGAGATCAACCGCGCCACGCCGAAAAGCCAGAGCGCGCTGCTCGAAGCCATGGAGGAGGGCCAGGTGACCATCGAGGGCGCGACCCGGCCGCTGCCGGAACCCTTCTTCGTGATCGCCACGCAGAACCCGGTCAGCCAGGGCGGTACCTTCGCCTTGCCGGAGTCGCAGCTCGACCGTTTTCTGATGCGCCTGTCCCTCGGCTATCCCGGCATGGCGGCGGAGAAGGCGCTGCTTCTGGGCGATTCGCGGCGCTCGCTGCTGCCGCGCCTGGAGCCGATTCTCGACCACCGCGAGCTGGCGCTGCTGCAAGCCGAAGTGCCAAAGGTACGGGCCAGCGATGCCTTGGTCGATTATGTGCTGCGCCTGGTCGAAGCCACACGCACCCAGCCGCAGTTCGCCTGGGGCCTGTCGCCGCGGGCCAGCCTGGCGCTGCTGGCGGCGGCGCGGGCGTGGGCCTTCCTCGATCGACGCGACTATGTGATCCCCGAGGACGTGCAGGCGGTGTTGCCTTCGGTAGTCGGTCATCGCTTGCGCGAACGCGCCGACCCGACCGGGCATGGCGGCGGCGCCCTGGTGCAGTGGCTGCTGCGCGAAGTGCCGGCACTTTGAAGGCGGCATTCAAGCGGCGCTGGGGCCGCTGGTTGGCCCGGCGCATCCCGCCTGCGGCCAGCGTGCGCCTGAACCAACGGCGGATTTTCATCATCCCCAGCCTGGTCGGCGGCGCCTTCGCCCTGGCTCTGGTGTTGATGTTGCTGGCGGCGATCAATTACCAGAACAGCCTGGCCTATGGCCTGACCTTTCTGCTGGCCTCGGTATTCGTCGTCGCGATCCTGCACACCTATCGCAATCTGGCCGGCCTGATCCTCAAGGCGTCTGGCGCTGGGGCGGTATTCGTCGGCGAACAGGGGCGCTTCCGGGTACGTCTGGAAAGCAGCGCGCGGGCCCATCAAGCCGTTGCCCTCGGCTGGCCACCGGCCGAGCTGCAGGTGCTCGATGTGCCCGAGCTGGGCGTCGGCGAGTGCGAGTTGAGCCTGCCGGCGCTACGCCGCGGTTGGTTGCGGCCGGGCCGTATGCGGGTCGAGAGCCGTTTTCCCCTGGGGATTCTGGTTGCCTGGAGCTGGGTCGACCTGGATCAGGCACTGTTGGTCTACCCACGGCCGCTGGAGGGCGAGTTGCCGGTCGCCGCCGGCGCCAGCGACGATCCGGAAGAGCAGGGCGGTCGCGCCCATGGCCGCGGCGCCGACGACTTTCAGGGGCTGAAAAGCTACCAGCCGGGCGATTCGAAAAGGCGCCTGCACTGGAAAGCCTATTCCCGCGGCCAGGGTTTGCTGGTCAAGGATTTCGCCGCACTCAGCGGGCGCGACCTGTGGTTGGATTTCGAGGTGGTTGGCGGGGATATCGAGGCGCGCCTGTCGCTGCTTTGTCATTGGGTGCTGCAACTGTCCGAGCGTCAGCAACCCTTCGCCATGCGCCTGCCGGGCTGCGTGCTGCCGCCCGACAGCGGCGACGGCCATCGCGAGGCCTGCCTGCGCGCATTGGCGCTGTATGGGCGCGCGCCATGAGCCGGGTCCAGGCGATTCCGCGGATCAGCTTGACCTGGCTGCTGGTCGCCCAGGTGCTGGTGATAATTCCCCATCTCGGCCATCTGCCGTTGTGGGTGATCGGTTTGTGGCTGGGTTGCGCGGCCTGGCGCATTCAGATTTTTCGCATGCGCGCGGCCTACCCCAACGCCTGGGCCAAAGCCGGCTTGATGCTGGGCGCCGCCATCGGCGTATTTCTCTCGCGTGGCAGCCTGGTCGGTCTGGATGCCGGAGTGGTACTGCTGATCGCGGCTTTTATCCTCAAGTTGCTGGAGATGCGCAGCCGGCGCGATGCGCTGGTGCTGATCTTCCTCGGCTTCTTTACCGTGGTCACCGCTTACCTGTTCGACGACCGCATGCTCCTGGCGCTATTCAGCCTGCTGCCGGTGACGGCGCTGCTGGCCGCTTTGATCGGCTTGCAGCAAAGCGCCGTGGCCACTCAACCCTGGCAAACCGGGCGGCTGGCGGCGAGCCTGCTGTTGCAGGCGATTCCGTTGATGCTGCTGTTGTTTGTGTTCTTTCCGCGTCTGGGCCCGCTGTGGTCCTTGCCGCAGCCGAGTGATAAGACGCTTAGCGGTTTGTCCGACAGCATGGCGCCAGCCGATATCGCCGAGTTGAGCCGCTCCGACGCCCTGGCGTTTCGCGCCAGTTTCGAGGGACAAACGCCGGATCGCAGTCAGCTGTACTGGCGCGCCCTGACCTTGGAACGCTTCGATGGGCGGCGCTGGTCGCAGTCCAGTTTCGCCCAGGTGCCGCAGACGCCGGCCTGGGAGAAGCGCGGCGAACCGCTGCGCTACAGCATCCTGATGCAGCCGAGCGCCAAGCCCTGGTTGTTCGCCCTGGATGTCGGCGAGACCGGGCTGGAAAGCGCCCAGCAAATGAGCGACTTCCGCCTGCAGCGCCGGCGTCCGGTCGAGCGTACCTTGCAGTATTCGGTCACCTCTTGGCCTGAAGCCGTGCGCCAGCCCGCGAGCCTGGGCAATGGCTTGCGCCACGCCCTGCAGTTGCCCGACGAGGGCGACCCGCGCAGCCGCGCCTGGGCCGTCGAGCTGAAGCGGCAATACCCGCAGAGCGAAGAGTTGGTGCAGGCGCTGCTCGGCCATTTCAACCGCGAGCCTTATGGCTACACCCTGCGCCCGCCGTCGGTCGGCGTGGACAGCATCGACGACTTTCTCTTCAAAACCCGTAACGGCTTTTGCGCTCATTACGCCGGCGCCATGACCTTCGTGTTGCGCGCGGCCGGTATTCCGGCGCGGGTGGTGGCCGGTTACCAGGGTGGCGAATACAACCCCGGCGGCAATTACGTCCAGGTGCGTCAATTCGATGCCCACGCCTGGGTGGAGTACTGGCAGCCCGGCCGCGGCTGGGTCAGCGTCGACCCGACGTTTCAAGTGGCGCCGGAGCGTATCGAACTGGGGCTGGAAGAGGCGGTGGCCGGCGAGCAGAGCTTTCTCGAAGGCTCGCCCTTTTCGCCACTGCGCTATCGCCAATTGACCTGGCTCAATCAGCTGCGCCTGGGCTGGGATAACCTCAATTACGGCTGGCAGCGCTGGGTATTGGGTTACCAGAGCGCGCAGCAACTGCAAGTGTTGCAGCGTTGGTTCGGGCGCATCGACGCGCGCTTGCTGGCGATCAGCCTGGTCGGCGGCGGCGCCTTGCTGTTGAGCTTGCTGGCGCTCTGGCTGTTCAAACCCTGGCAACGCGAGCGGGACCCGCAGCAGCGCCTCTATCGGCGTTTCGAGCAGCTGCTGGCGCGCCATGGCGTGCGGCGTTTCGCTGGCGAAGGGCCGCGCGCATTCGCTGCCCGCGCGTCAGCTACATTGCCCGGACAGGCGCAGGCCATCGACGCGTTCAGTACGGCATTCGAGGCGCAGCGTTATGCGGGGCATGGCGCCTCGCCCGGCGAATTGCAGCGGCTTCTGCGCGCCCTGCGCCGTGCGCTGCCCTGGCGTTTTACCCGAGCGGATCCGAGCTAGGTGTTGTCGGCCGATGAAACGACGATGAACCCGGCCAATAAAAGGCGCATCGGCCCAGCCGACGGGCGAGGAGTGAGTCAATGGCCAGTCTTTCCAACGATCTATTAGCTCAGGTGCTGCGGTTGCAGGTGCGTCTGTATGCCTGTCGCGAACGTCTGGCGGCTGCGACCGACGACGAAGCCCTGCATGATCTGCGCATCGCCGTGCGCACGCTGCGCAGCGTGCTCAAACCGCTTGCCGAATTGCCCGCTTGTGCGGCCGTGCAACAACGTGCGGCGGAGTTCGGTCGTGCGAGTGGGCCGTTGCGCGATATGCAGGTTCTGCAACAGGAGTTGGCCCGCCAGGGCGAGAAAGCCGCGTCCTGCGCCCGTCAGGCGCAGCTGCAACCCGGTTATGCGGCGCTATCCTCTGGCCCGCAGTTGCAGGCGCTGTTCGCCGCCTTGGACGAGTTCCCCGCGCGCTGGTATCAGGCCAAAGCCAATGGCGAGTTGCGCGGTCTTGGCAAACGGATCGGCAAGCGTCTGGCGAAGCACCAACGCCGTCTGATCGCCGCCTTGGCCGATCCCGCTTACGACCGCCACCGTTTGCGCCTGCTGATCAAACGGCTGCGTTACGCCGCCGAGGTCTACCCGGCGTTGGCCGGTTTGTCATCCCTCGAGCAGGCCCGTCTGAAACAGGCGCAAAGCGCCCTGGGCGATTGGCACGACCATTTGCAGTGGTTGCTGCGCGCCGAGCATGCGGACGATCTGGCGCCCTGCGTGGAACATTGGCAGCGTGCCTTGCAGGCAGCCGAACAGCAGGTCGATAGCGCGCTGTTGGTGTTGCGGCGGCAATTCGTCGGTGAGGATTGACGCCGCTCGATGCCATCGTCCTAGGGCTTATTCGCCGTTTTCTCGGTAAATTTGGCCGAAATGGCATGCAATGCGTTATAACGCTGGATTCTGGCTATCCCCTAAGATCCCCCCTGCGTATTTTATTTTCGAGGCGGTTATGACGTTTACCGAGTTGCTCCAGGCAGTTGAGCGCGATCCACAGGCCGTGGTAATCCCCGGCGTTTGGGCGCAGGGTCGGGCCAGTTTCGGCGGTTTGATGGCGGCGCTGGTGTATCAGGCCATGCGCGCCCGGGTACCGGCGGGGCGTCCGCCGCGCTCTTTGGCGATTACCTTTGTCGGCCCGGCAGAACCGGATGTGCCGCTGGGCTTCGAGGTCGAGGTGTTGCGCGAAGGCAAAGCGGTCAGCCAGGTGCTGGGCCGGGCCGTGCAGAATGGTCAGGTGGTGACGCTGGTGCAGGGCAGCTTCGGCGCAGCGCGTGACTCGGCGATCCAGGTCGCTGCCGAGCCGGCACCGCAGATCGCCGCAGTCGAGCAGTGCCAGGAGTTGCCCTATATCGCCAATGTGACCCCGGAGTTCACCCGCTTTCTGGCGATGCGCTGGGCGATTGGCGGCATGCCGTTCAGCGGCAACAAATCGCGGGAAATGGGCGGTTGGGTACGCCTGCGCGACGAGTCCGAAGCGCGCCCGGTCGACGAAGCGCATCTGCTCGCCCTGGTCGATGCCTGGCCGCCGGCTGTGTTGCCGCACCTGAGCACGCCGGCGCCGGGTAGTTCGCTGACCTGGACCATCGAATTCGTACAGCCGGTGAGCGATCTAAGCACCCTCGATTGGTGCCTTTACAAGGCGCAGATCGAACACGCGCGCGACGGCTATGGGCATATCGCCGCCGCCTTGTGGTCACCTCAGGGCGAGCTGCTGGCGATCAGCCGGCAGACGGTCAGCGTCTTCGGTTAGAGGCCGCGAGGCCGGACGGAATCTCGATCCGCCCGGTGCTCCGCTCGCGGCTGGTCGCTATTGTCTAGAGCTTGAGCATCCGTATCGCTTTGTTCAGCTCGCCGGCCAATTCCGCCAACTCGCTGCTGGTGGCGGCCGATGCGCTGGTTTGCCTGACCGTGCCTTCGGTGACGTCGTGAATCTTCACCACCGAGCGGTTCATCTCCTCGGCGACCTGGCTCTGCTGTTCGACCGCGACCGCGATCTGGGTATTGCTTTCGCGCATATGCGCCACCGATGCGGTGATCGCGCTCAAGGCCTGACCGGCTTCGTCGGCTTGCTGCACGCAATCGTCGGCTTTCAACGAACTCTCCTGCATGAACTCCACGGCGTCGTGGGTGCCGCTTTGCAGCGTGCCGATCATTTTGGTGATTTCGTCGGTGGAGTCCTGCACACGTTTGGCCAGGTTGCGTACTTCATCGGCCACCACGGCGAAGCCGCGGCCCATCTCGCCGGCGCGCGCCGCTTCGATGGCGGCATTGAGCGCTAGCAGGTTGGTCTGTTCGGCGATGCCGTGGATCTCACTGACCACGCCGCTGATCTTTTGGCTGTCGGCGGCCAGGCGTTCGATCATCTTCGCGGTCTGCTGCACGCCGCTGGACAAGCCGGTGATCGATTGGGTGACGCGGTCGACCATCTGCTGGCCATTGCCGGCGAGCTGTTCGGCGGTCTTCGATTGGTCGCGAGTGTCGGCCGCATGCTGGGCGATGTGCTGCACCGTGCTGGTCATTTCGTTGATCGCGGTGGCAGCCTGTTCGGTTTCGCTCTGCTGGTCGAGCATGCCGCGACGTACCTCGCCCATGCTCGCCGCCAGACGTTCGGCGCCTTCGTCCAGACGGGCAGCGGTCTGCGCGACCACCCCGACCACGCGCTGGTAGCCGGCTTGCATGGCGTTGAAGGCGCTGGCCATCTGGCCGACTTCGTCGCGGCAGTCGAGCGGTACGCGGGCGGCCAGATCGCCGCTTTTCTCCACTTGCAGCATCACATCCTTAAGGGTGTTGAGATGGCTGAGGAGGAAACGGATCAGCAACTGGGACGCCGCCAGCAGGATCAACATCAACAGGGCGACCACCAACGCGTAGCTCAGTGCGCGCTCGCCGAAGACTTGCAGCAAGCTTGGCGCATGGGCCAGTACGGCCAGGCGCTGACCCTGACCGAGGTCGACGACCTGGGCGCCGATCAGTGCATCGGCGGAGGATAGTGCGTCCGCCTCGAACGCCACCCAGCCGCTGGCGCGGCTCAGCGCACCGCCCTGGTCGTTCGCCAGGCGTGGGCTTTGGCCCTCGGCAAAACGTACGAGATGGCTAGCGGTCGGCGGGGTCTGTCCTTCAGGCCAGACATCCAGCAATTTAGCCTGGGCCTGGGCGAGCTGTTGCGCGGCATGCATGCGCGCCTCGCGCTCGACATCCAAGGCATAGAGCACCAGCAGCAGGGTCGTACCGAACGCCACGGCATTCACTGCCCAAAACTTGTACTTCAGCGAGAGGTCGCGGATCCAGGAGCCCATAATGTCTTCTTCAAGTGTTGGTTAGGTTTGTGGCAGGGTGCCAGTATCGCGTGTCCGGCCATGACCGCCGTTGATCCCGGTCAACTGAGGTATTTAACGGCTGTGGCGTGCCGGACTTTAATCGGCGGCCGGGCTCATTTGTCTTTCTCTTTCGTCGAGCAGCGGCAAGCCGAAAAACCGCCGTGCGCAGGCGCTGCTATGGGCTGCCAGTCGCTCCGGGCTTTCGCCGCGGTGCCGCGCCACCTCGCGCAATACTTCGCCCAGAAAAGCCGGTTCGTTGCGGCCATTCTTGGGTTTCGGACGCAGGCTGCGTGGTAGCAGAAAAGGCGAGTCGCTTTCTAGCATCAGCCGGCCTTCGGGAATTTCCCGCACCAAGGGATGCAAGTGGCTACCGCGGCGTTCATCGCAGATCCAGCCGGTGATGCCGATGTGCAGATCCATATCGAGGTAGGCGAACAGCGCGCGTTTTTCCCCGGTAAAACAGTGCACCACGGCAGCGGGCAGGCGGTCGCGATAATCACGTAGGATCGCCAGCAGACGTTCATCGGCATCGCGCTCGTGCAGAAATACCGGCATCTGCAATTCGACGGCCAGAGCCAATTGCTCTTCCAGGGCTTTCTCCTGGGCGGGGCGAGGGGAGAAGTCGCGGTTGAAATCCAGCCCGCATTCGCCAACGGCCCGCACCTGTGGCTGTTTCAGCAGCGCCTTGAGTTCGTTGACGCTGGCCGAGTTCCAGCTACTGGCGTCATGCGGGTGCACGCCGGCGGTGCTGAATAGCCGTCGGCCGCTGGTATCCAGTTGTCGGCACAGGTCCAAGGCGTGCGCGCTCTCTTCGAGGCTGGTGCCGGTCAGGAGCATTTGGCAAACACCGGCGGCATAGGCGCGAGTGAGCAGTGCCTCACGCTGTTCGGCAAAGCTTGGGTGGGTCAGATTGACGCCGATGTCGATGAGTTGCATGGTGCCTACCTATGCCGCGTTGAAGGCGGTCGAATTGACTGCGGTGAGGCAGCATAGCAGAGCTTTTCTTCCAGTTATTAAGTCAATGTTTTCAGTGTATTAGAGCCGACTTGTAAGCCAGTCGCGAGTTGCGGCTGGCATCCGCTTGCTGGCTGTGCGAACCTCCGCGCCCTGCGTTGGCAGCCTTGCCGCAGGTCGCTTTACGTTCAGTCGATCAGCCTCGCTCAGAGCGAGCCGACGTTGCCCTGGAGCCCCGATGCCACGACTGCTATTGCTGCTTTGCCTGTTGGCACTATGGCCGTTGTCGGCCGGTGCGCGGCTGGCCGGGCCGCCGGAAGTCGCGCAGCCTGCGGCCGCCCGGGATCTGGCGAGTATCAGGCGCAGCGGCGAGCTGCGTGTGTTGGTCAATCAGAGCCGCAACAGCTCCGGTGAGATCAAGGGGCAGAGTATCGGCGTGGAATACCGCCGGCTGCGCGCATTCGAGCAGTACCTCAATCGCGACGCCGGAGACGGGCGGCGGCTCAAGTTAAAAATCGTGCCGGTGGCCAAGGATCAGCTGTTGGGCGCATTGCAGCGTGGCGATGGCGATCTGGTCGCCCCCGGCGAGTTGCTCGCGCTGCGCGGCGGCGGTGCGGTGAGTGCCAGCAGCGCGATTCGCCGTGATGTGCCGCTGATCATCGTGGCACGTCAGGGCAATCGCCGCTATCAGAGCCTCGACGATCTCTCCGGACGCAGCTTCGCGCTGCCGGCCGGTAGCGCCGCCGGCGAGGCCATCCGCCAACTCAATCAACGGCTGATACAGCGCAAACTGCAACCGCTGATCATCGAGTGGGCCGACCCCAGCCTGGCCGTCGAAGATGTGCTGGAAATGGTGCATGCCGGCATCTACAACCTGACTGTGGTTGAGCAGCCGATTGCCGAACGCTGGGCCAAGGTGTTGCCGAAACTGCGCCTCGATCGCCATATTCCCTTGGCTGAGGACGGCGACATGCGTTGGTACGTGCGTCGCGACGCATCGATGCTGAGGGCCAGCATCGATCGTTTCCTGAAAAGCTACCGTGAGCCGGCCGATCTGGACGCTACTTTTCAGCGGGTCTATCGACGCCTGTACAAGGTGCGCTATCCGCTTGGCCGCATCGAGCGCCAGCGCCTTGAGAAAGTGCGTCCGGTGCTGCAGCGGCAGGCCACGCAACAGCGCTTTGATTGGCTGATGTTGGCGGCGGTGGCCTATAAGGAGTCGACCCTCAACCCGGCGGCGCGGGGCAGTGGCGGCGCTACCGGGCTGATGCAGGTCACCCCGGCGGCTGGTCGCAGCGTTGGGGTCAGCAATATCTCCGCGCTGGAAAACAACGTGCTCGCCGCCGCCAAGTACCTGGCCGCGATCCGGCGCAACTTCTTCAATAGCCCGCAGCTCAATGAACGCGAGCGCATGGCCTTCGTCCTGGCGGGCTACAACATGGGGCCGCAGCGGGTGCAGAGCATGCGTGCCGAAGCCAAGCGACGGGGCTTGAATCCCAATCAGTGGTTTTTTCAGGTCGAGCGGATTGCCATGGAGCAAGTCGGTATGGGGGTGGTCAGCTACGTCAACAGCGTCAACAAGTACTACCTGGCCTATGACCGCGAACGTTATCTGCTGGAGCCGCAGGCCGTGGCCAGGAATGCGACTGATTAATCTAATAAATAGATTTAAATTAGCGACAATATCCGCTTTAAGTATCTATAAATCTGGTTATTCTATGCCTCATCTTCTCTCTTCCAGCAAACAGGAATACTCAGCATGAATACACAGATCCAGCGTCTACTTTCCACCCAAGCCGGTTACGGCCTTACACTCCTTCGCGTGATCGCCGGCGTGACCTTCGCCGCCCACGGTTCGCAAAAACTCTTCGGCTGGTTCGGCGGCTATGGTTTGGCCGGCGTCGGCCAGTGGATGGAAAGCATCGGCCTGGCGCCGGGCTACCTGATGGCACTGCTGGCCGGTAGCGCCGAATTCTTCGGCGGTTTGGCGCTGATCGTCGGTTTGCTGGTGCGTCCCGCGGCCGCGGTATTGGCCGTGACCATGCTGGTGGCGATAGTCACCGTGCACTTGGCGAATGGTTTCTTCATGAGCAACAACGGTTATGAATTCGCCCTGGCTCTGCTGGCGATCAGCCTGGCGGTGATGATCGAAGGCGCGGGCAAGCTGTCGCTGGATAAGCGCATCGCCGGCTGAGTTCAAGCTCCGAACGATTCCAGATAACGCCGCTCCTGCCATGCGCATGAGCGGCGTTTTTTCATGCCTGGGTTTTTTCGCGATCAGGGCGCACTTGGCCGACGCGTCGCCGCCAGCTGTTCGGCGGCGTCCAGACGCAGGCGCTCCTGCTGGTTGAAGTCGGCTTCGGCCAATTGCGCGATCGCGCTGGCTTTGTCGCTCGCGCTCAGGCCCAGATTGGCCTCGATCTTGGCTTTCTCCGTCAGGTAGCGACTCACCCGCTGGTTCCAGGTTTGGCGCTTCCGATCGAGTGCTTCGAGGCGTTGAGTGGCTTCGGCGCCGACCAGTTGCTGACGCAGCTGGCGGATTTGCGCGGCGCTGGCGCCTTCGGCCTGCAGCTTGGCGGTTTGCTGGCGCAGATCGTTTTGCAGCTGAGGCAGCACGCTGTCGTGCATTTCCGGCGGCAAGCTGTTTCGCAATTGGTCGACCGCCGCGGCCTTTGCCGCGTCATCGAGCCGGCTGTCCTGGAGGATGGTCAGGCGCTCCAGGGTGAATTGGTTGTAGGCCTGCTCCCGGGCGAAAAACGCTTGCTGGGCTTCGGCGCTGAAGATCCGCGCGCGCAAGGCCTGTACCGCGGTTTCGCGTTGACGCATGGCTTGCAGGTCGGCGATCTGCGGCAGATCCCGCTCCAACAGGACCAGTTCGCGCTTATAGGCCAGATACTGCTCGAGCAAACCCAGCGCTTGTTGGCGCGCAGGCTCCTGCAGTTGGCTGGCGATATAGCCTTGCAGGCGCTCGACGCTTTTGCGCAGCGGTTCCTCGCCGACCGCAGCGAGGAAATAATCGAAAATCCGCCGGATGTCTTCGCTGACGATCAAGTGGCCCGCGGCGTCGACGCGAAACCTGCCATCCACCTGGGTGCCGTCGAAGGAGGCGGGCAAGGCTTGCATTGCTTGGGGGCGGGCCGGTGCCTTCGGCGGCGTGCTCGAGGGGTGTGTCGCGACGCTGCGTTCGGTGTTCAGAGGCTCACCGACGCCCCGTTCGAGCGGCGCGGGGCCATCCGCCGGGTCCAGATAAAGCATGCCGGCAATAGCCGAGATAAAGGCCACGGGCACGAGCAGCAGGAGTTTTTTCACGGTTCTTTCACGGCCAAGTGGTGCGAAGGCGCAGCGGAACCCCTCAGGGCTCCGCTGCGGTCTTGTCGGCGGGGTTGGATTACAGCCCGTCGTTCTTCAGGCGATTGGCATGCTGACGATAGACCGTGACCGGATCGGTCTCGAACAGGTGGGTCAGCCCCAGGGTCTGGTTGACCTCGTCGAGATGGTTCATCCGGTAGTTATCGCGGATCACCTTGCCCATGTGCGAGCTGCAGCGACCGACCAGGCCATCGTTGTCTTCGCCGTTGAAGGTCAGCGAGGTCGCGCCAAGCAGCAGATCGCTGGGGTCGAAGATGTTGGTCAGCGGGCTGGTGCCGCTCCAGGAGTAGTAGCGCACGCCGCGCACGCTGTAGGCGCCTTCGCCGCAGGCCGTGGTCGGGATGCCTTGGGGGAACTTGGCATTGAATACTGCCGCGCCCGCACTGTTCAGCGATTCCAGCGAACCCAGGGCATTCTGCGGCGAGGTGCTGGAACTACCGGAGAGGAAATTGATCAAGGTTCCCAGACCGTTGACGATGCCCGCGAGCAGGGTTTCCCCGGCGGAGCCCGGCGGCACCTGGCGGATGAAGTCGGCGGTGGCCGAACCCTTGTGCGGTGCGCCTACGCTGGTGACCGAGGCGATCAGGTCGGGCCGGACCGCCGCGACGTAACGAACGGTAGGGCCGCCGTGGCTGTGGCCGATCAGGTTGACTTTGGGCTTGCCGCTGATGGCGACGATATCCTCGACCTGTTGCAATAGCTCTTCGCCGCGCGCCTCCGAGGTATTCAACTGGCTGACCTCGGTGACGTAGACGCTGGCGCCGTCGCGCCGTAGCGCCGCAGGAATGCCATACCAGTAGTCGACACCGAGCAGGCTGTCGAAACCGAGCATACCGTGGGTGAGTACCACCGGGTATTTGGTCTGGGTATAGCCGGAGGAACCGAACCAGAATGCTTCGGCTTGGCCGGCGGCGAGCAGACCGGTTCCCAGGCAGAGGGCGAGCAGGGTTTGCTTGTTGTTATTTTTGTTGGTGTTCATTAGCGCTCTCGTAAGGATTGAAACGGGCGGTGAACGCATTCCTTGCAGCCTCTGCGCCCTTCCTGTGGCGCCAACGTCGGCTATCGGCATAGCGCATGAAACATGCCAGGCCGCCGCGGAAGTCGAGCGAGGTGTCTGCGCCTAGGGTTAGACGCCAAGGGCCGCGGCTTTGATGGTTGCTTGCAGCGCTTTGGCGTTGTTACACGGCGAAACGCGAGCGCTACGCATTGGCCCGTTTGCAGCCATTCTCAGGCGCCAAAAGCATGGCGTTTTGCGGCGCCGCGTGAGGGCGAGTCGAGCCTTACCAATCAAAGGTTGGGGTGCTGCGGCGCAACGCTGGCGCTCGCCTTGACAGCCGTGAGCCGGCTTCTCTAGGATGCTGCCCATGCGCCGATTTAAACAGCTACTTGCGGGGCGCCGAGAGCCACTTCCAAGGCTCCAAGAAGACTCTTCCGGGAAGACTTCGAAATACCGCTAAAGCGCTGGTTCGGTGTCGCCTCTCACCGCTGCCCAGCGAGCATACGAGGCGGAGATCCCTACATGAACTGTCCCCAGCCGCTTATCCGTCTGGCCCCGATCACCTCAGGGCTGGCGCAGCGCAATCCCAGAATTCTTCTCGGCGGCAGCCATCAACCGACGCTATTGCGCTATCTCGACGGTTGGTCGAAACGCTGGAATCATCGCCCGCGGGCGTTCTTGATTCAGTTCGTCGACGACGGCGAGTCGCTCGCACGCTTTGCCGACGACAGCTTCGACCTAGCCGTGCTGCAGGCGCCCAGCGCCGAACATCTACACGTGACCTTGCGCGAACTGACGCGGGTCGCCAAGCAGGGCTTGATCACCCGGCGTTGAAGCTCAGGGGTATTCGATGGCGACCAGGTACCAGGTTTTCTCGCCTGTCGGCGTGGCCACGCGGATTTCCGCATCCAGAGTCTTTCCGACCAGGGCGCGGGCCAGGGGCGAGTCGATGCTGATCAGGTTGAGCTTCAGGTCCAGCTCGTCCGGGCCGACGATGCGGTAACGCGCTTCCACGCCGTCCTCGTCCTCCAGGCTGACCCAGGCGCCGAAGTACACCTTGTCCGGGTCGCTGGGGCGGGCGCTGACCACCTTGAGGCTTTCCAGACGCTTGGTCAGGAAGCGCACGCGGCTGTCGATTTCGCGCAGCATCTTCTTGCCGTAGGTGTATTCGGCGTTCTCCGAGCGATCGCCTTGCGCCGCCGCTTCGCTGACCGATTGGGTCACCTGCGGCCTGCGCACGTGCCACAGCTCGTGCAATTCGGCACGCAAGCGCGCCTCACCTTCCGGGGTGATCAGCGGGGTACCGGCGGAGCGGGGTGGACGATAGCGACTCATCGGTTGTTGCCTGGGCGGAAATCGCGAAGTTTAGCCGTGCTCAGCCCGGGTTAGCGAGCCTGCCGCAGCGCCTCAGCCTTCGCGCAATACCGCCAGCGGGCTGACATTCAACGCCCGGCGAGTGCCGAGTACCCCCGCGGCGCCGACCAGCAGCGCACCGGCCAAGGGCAACAGCAGCAACCAGAAGTGCGGTTGCCATTGCAGCTCGAAGGCATAGCGATACAGAAGAAAGCTGATCAGCTCGCAGCCGATCGCCGCCAACAAACCGCTGGCGGCGCCGAGCAAACCGAACTCCGCCCGCCGTGCCTGTTGCAACACCTTGCGTTCGGCGCCCAGGGCGCGCAGTAGCCCACCCTGGCGTATGCGCTCGTCGAGGGTCGCCTGCAAACCGGCGAACAGCACCGCAAGGCCGGCGGCGAGGACGAACAACAGGACGAATTCGACGGCCAGGGTGACTTGCGCGAGGATGCTGCGCAGCTGCGCGAGCAGGGCTTCGACCTGTAACAGGGTGACGGTTGGGAAGGCCCTGGCCAGTTCCACCAATTGACGTTCCTGCTGCGCCGGCAGGTAAAAACTGGTCAGGTAGGTGACCGGCAGATCGGCCAGGGTGCCTGGCTGGAAGATCATGTAGAAGTTGGGTTGGAAGTTGTTCCAGTCCACTTCGCGCAGGCTGGTCACAGTCGCGTCGCGGTTGAGGCCCCCGACGCTGAAGGTCAGGCGGTCGCCGAGTTTGAGCTGGAGATTTTCCGCCAACTCGGACTCGACCGAGACCCCGGGCAAGTCGCCGGCGGTCTCGTCGTTCCACCACTGGCCGGCCAGCAGGTTGTTGTCCGCGGGCAGGTCGGCCGACCAGGTCAGGCTGAGGTCGCGGCGGGTGGCGCGTTCGCCCTGGGATTCCTTGCTGACGATCTGGCGTACCGGCTCGCCGTTGATTTCTATCAGGCGCCCGCGCACAACCGGGTAAAGCGGTGCGGGATGCGGCGAAAGCTCGACCAGGCGTGCGGCAAAGGCGTCTTTATCGTCCGGCAATACGTTCAGCGCGAAATGATTGGGCGCCTGTTCCGGTAGCTGATCCTGCCAGGTATCCAACAGTTCGCCGCGCAGCAGGGCGATTAGCGCCATGGCCAGAATGATCAGTCCGAACGCCAGAATTTGCCCCGCCGCGGCCAAGGGATGGCGCAGCAACTGTCCCAACCCCAGGCGCCATGGCAAAGCCGCCCGGGCCAACAGGCGGCGCAGGCTTTGCAGACCGAGCAAGAGCAAGCCGCCGAGCAGCGCGGCGGCCAACAAGCCACCGCCAATCAGGGTGAAGGTCAACACCAGGTCCAGGCTCAGGCGCCACATGATCAGCGCCAATGCCAGTATCGCCGCGCCGTACACCAACCAGGAACTGGGCGGCACGGGTAAGAGATCGCGGCGCAATACGCGCAACGGCGGTACCCGGCCCAAGGCGGCAAGCGGCGGTAAAGCGAAGCCTGCGAGCGCCACCAAACCGGTGGCAATGCCAGCCACAGCGGGCCATAGACCGCCCGCGGGGATCTGCGCCGGGAGCAAGCCTTGCAATAGCTGGAACAAGCCTTGCTGCGCCAACCAGCCGAGCAGAGCGCCAAGCAGGCTCGCGCTCAGCCCGAGCATCGCCAACTGCATGCCGAACAGGCTCAGCGCCTGCAAACGCGACAAGCCGAGGCAGCGCAGCAAGGCGCTGGCATCGAAGCGCCGGCTGGCGAAGCGCGCCGCCGAAAGCGCCACCGCCACACCGGCGAGCAGCACGGCGGCGAGACTGGCGAGGTTCAAGTAGCGCTCCGCGCGGCCTAGCGCGTTGCCGACTTGGCGATTGCCGTCGCGGGCATCTTCCAGGCGCTGGTGGGCCGCCAATTGGTCGGCGACCGCGGCGCGGTAGGCGCGCAAGTTCTCGGCCGAGCCGCGCCACAATTCTCGATAACGCACGCGACTGCCGGGCTGCACCACGCCGGTGGCCGCGAGATCGTCCAGGTGCATCAGCACGTGGGGGTTGAGGCTGTAAAAGTCGCCGGCTTCGTCCGGCAGGTAGGTCAGTACTCTGGTCAGGCGCAGCGGTTTGGCGCCTACTTCGATGGTATCGCCGATCTGCAGTTGCAGCGCGGCGAACAGCCGCGCCTCGGCCCAGGCCTCGCCCGGCGCAGGGCCATCGCTCACCTGTTCTGCGCCGTAGAGCGCGTCGGCGCTCTTCAGTTGCCCGCGCAACGGATAGGCGCTGTCGGCGGCTTTGACGCTGGCCAATTGGATGGCGTCGTCGGTGGCGATCACGCTGGCGAATTCGACCAGTTGCGCGTGCTCCAGGCCCAACTGCTTACCACGGTCTATCTGCACTTGCTCGGCGGGCGAGCTGCCGCTCAGTACCAGGTCGGCGCCGAGGAACTCGGTTGCGCGCAACAGCATGCCGTCGTTCAGGCGCGCGCTGAAGTAGCCGATCGCGGTGCTGGCCGCCACGGCGATGATCATGGCGCAGAACAGCACGCGCACCTCGCCCAGGCGCGCGTCGCGCAGCAATTGACGGGCGGCGAGGGCGCACAGGCGGGCGAAGGGCATATGGGTCATCAGGGCTCCTGGCGGTCGACCAGTTGGCCACCTTCAAGGCGGATCAGGCGGTGGCAACGATGGGCCAGGCGCTCGTCATGGCTGACCAGGACCAGGGTCGCGCCGCGCTCCTGATTCAATTCGAAGAGCAAATCGCTGATGCGTTCGCCGGTGTGGCTGTCGAGGTTGCCGGTGGGCTCGTCGGCGAACAGCACGTCGGGCTCCGCGGCGAAGGCACGGGCGATGGCCACACGCTGCTGCTCGCCGCCGGACAGTTGGCGCGGCGAATGGCTCAGGCGCCGGCCCAAACCGACCCGCTCGAGTAAGGCGCGGGCGCGTTCGCGAGCGTCGTCATGGCCTTCCAGCTCGAGCGGCAGCATGACGTTTTCCAGGGCGTTCAGGCTATCGAGCAGTTGAAACGACTGAAACACGAAGCCCACATGTTCGGCGCGCACGCGTGCTCTGCGGTCCTCGTCTAGGCTGCCGAGGTCGTGTCCGGCCAGCGTCACATGGCCCGCGCTCGGCAGGTCGAGCCCGGCGAGCAAACCGAGCAGGGTGGACTTTCCGGAGCCCGAACTGCCGACGATCGCCAGGCTGTCGCCCTTATCGAGGCTAAGGGACAGATCATGCAATATGGTCAATTCACCTTCTGCGCTGGGGACCACTTTGCTAAGGTTCCGCGCACTGAGAATGCTTGAGCTCATGGAGAATCCGATGCGTAAAGGGTTATTGGGCGCGGTTTTGTGCCTGGCGATGTGGAGCCAGGCCGCGCTAGCGGGAACCGTCTTGGTCCTCGGCGATAGTATCAGCGCCGCTTTTGGCCTGGATACCCGCCAGGGTTGGGTGGCATTGCTGGAAAAACGCCTCGCCGAGCAGGGCTTTTCGCACCGGGTGGTGAACGCTTCGATCACCGGCGATACCAGCGCCGGCGGGGCTGCGCGGCTACCTAAGTTGTTGACCGAACACCGCCCCGACTGGGTGATTTTGGGGCTCGGCGGCAATGATGGTTTGCGTGGTCTGCCGCCCGCTCAATTGCAACAGAATCTTGCGGCGATGATTGATAAGGCGCAGTCCAGTGGCGCGCAGGTGGTCCTGCTCGGCATGTTGCTGCCGCCTAACTATGGCGTGCGTTACACCACCGCTTTCGCCCGGGTCTATACCGCGCTGGCCGAAGAGAAGGATGTGGCGCTCGTGCCGTTTTTTCTCGAAGGCGTCGGCGGCGTCCCCACAATGATGCAAAACGATGGGATTCACCCCGCCTTGAAGGCCCAGCCAGTGCTGCTCGAAAATGTCTGGCCAGTCCTGAAACCACTGCTCTGATGGGCTTTTCCGGCAGCAACCTTTCGGCTAATGTGGCGCTCCCGTTCTGGAGCCCCTATGCCGCGTCCCGCCTGGTCGTTACATGCCTATCAGTTGATCGAGCCGGACGAGCAGCTCGACCTGTTCGCCTGCCGTGAAGTACGCGTGCATTTGATCGCCCGACAACTGGAGTTATCGGGCTTTGCCGATCGCACCTTATGTGGCGGGTTATTGCCAGCCCAGCCGCTGAGGCGCGAACTGAACAAGCAGATGCTGCGCGACAAGCGCCTATGCCAGGCCTGTCGAGCCACCTTGGACGCTCACCGGCGGGGCGAGCGGCCCCATTGGCTGGAGCGCTGAGCACTCCCGAAGTCATAAGTGCAGGTGTACAATTGCCGACCTGTTCATTAACCATTTTTGCCAAGGATTACCGGATGTCGTCCGTCCCTCGTTGCCTCGCGCTTTGCGCACTGTTCTGCCTGGGGCCCGTCGCCGCGACGGAATGGCCATTGCCGCCGCCCGGCGATGACATCGTCGGCCAGGTTCAGGTCGTCACCGCTAAATACGAAGACACCTTCGCCGACCTGGGGGCCGCCAACGATCTGGGTTATCTGGAAATGGTTGTGGCCAATCCCGGGGTCGATCCCTGGTTGCCGGGCGAGGGGACCGAGGTGGTGCTGCCCACACGTTTCATCCTGCCGCCAGGCCCGCGCGAAGGCATTGTGATCAACCTGGCGGAGTACCGTCTGTATTACTTCCCGAAAGGTCGTAACGTGGTGCACACCTATCCCTTGGGGATCGGTCGCGAAGGCTGGAGCTCACCGGTCACCAACGCGCGTATCACGGCGAAAACACCGAATCCGGGATGGACGCCGCCCCAGTCGATCCGCGAAGAGCACGCTGCCGACGGCGATCCTTTGCCGAGCTACGTGCCTCCGGGGCCGAACAATCCGCTTGGACCTTATAAATTTACCCTGTCGGTACCGGGTTACCTGATTCACGGCTCGAACAAGAAGTTCGGTATTGGCATGCGCGTCAGCCATGGCTGCTTCCGCATGCTCAATCCCAATGTACTGGAGCTGGCGAGCATGGCACCGGTGGGTACGCCGGTACGTATCGTCAATGAGCCTTACAAGTTCGGTCGCAGCAACGGGAAAGTTTACCTCGAGGCCCATGCGCCGCTGACCGAAAGCGGGGAGCTGTCGATCGTCGATAAGCACACTGAAGTCATCAATACGCTGCTCAAGCGAGACGAACTGGTGAATCTGCGTTTGGATTGGGATGTGGTGCGCGAAGTGGTCGCGGCTGAAGACGGCCTGCCCGTTGAAATCGCCGAACCGGATATCGCGATCGCCAGCGGAGAACAGCCGAGCATCTAATCCGAAAGTATGATCGGAGCCCGCCGAGTATTAACGCCGGCGGGTTTTTTATTGCCTGTGGTTTTCTATGTGCGGGCAATAAGCACGTTTTATTTATTGAACTTTGCTAGATGCATATGTACCCACGCCGTGGCTTGAACCTCGTTGCGCTGTAGGGTTGTTTCCGCGTGCCATGCGAGGCTTTAGCATCGAGTCGCCTCCGAGAGGGCTTACGCATACTTGTGGCAACCGCAATTCTAGCTGCAACCTGAGGGGGCGGAGTTGACTCCGACAAGCTGCGTGGCTGTCTTCCAAGGGCAATAAAAAAGCCGACCCAGTTGCCTGGATCGGCTTTCGTCAGCCGTTTCGGGCTATTACTTGCGGCTGGCTTTTTCCAGCATACGCAGAGCGCGCTCATTGGCTTCGTCAGCGGTTTGCTGAGCCTTCTGAGCAGCGGCCATAGCTTCGTCAGCCTTGCGGTAGGCTTCGTCAGCACGGGCTTGAGCGCGAGCGGCTGCATCTTCGGTTGCAGTCAAACGAGCTTCGGTTTCTTTGGACATGCTGCTGCAACCGGTAGCCAGAACTGCGGCCAATGCCAGAGCAGAGAATTTCAGAACGTTGTTCATTGTGTTCCCCTTGGGGTGAAGTTTATCCATAAAGCAGTTTCCAACCGTCGGAAATCAGCCGGCGTACATAGTACCTGTTACTTGTAGTAAGTAAACGGAGGAGGGGCAAGCGCCGCAAATTTTTTTGCTACAGTCCAACTCGGTTTCAATAAATAACACTTTTTTGGATGAAAAATATACAGCTTTGCTGTTGGATAGTGGGCCGGCCCTGGCGCTTGGCTCCCCGGTCTTAAATACGGGCAAGACTCTGGCCGGCTTCTTTCCAACAGCTGAAACTTACCTACCCCAACGTTTAAACGGAGGCGAACCATGCTAGGGAATCTGGGCTTGTTGCTGGGTTTGGTTTTGCTGATGTTCATGGCTCTACGCGGTGTGAACATCTTTATTGCCGCGTTGACCTGTTCGCTGGTCGTGGCCCTGAGCAATGGTTTAGCCGCGCCGCAGGCATTGCTCGAGTTTTTTCCTTTCGGGCCTTTGGGGGCGTTCACCTTCGCCGGGAAGTTTTTCGTGCTGTTTCTCTGTGGCGCGATTTTCGGCAAGGCCATGGCAACCAGCCAAGCCGCCAATAGCATCGCCCAGGCGATCATCGCCACACTCGGCATCCAGAGGACGCTCTGGGTCACAATGCTGGTATGCGCGCTGCTCACCTATGGGGGCGTAGTGGTCTTCGTGGTGATTTTCACGATGTATCCATTGGGTATTACCTTGATGCGCGAGGCGAATCTACCCAAGCGGCTATTCTGTGCGGCGACAGCCCTGGGCGCCGGTACATTCACCATGACCGCATTGCCGGGTACCCCCTCCATTCATAACGTGATCGCCGCCAGTGCTTTGGGCACGGATCTGTTCGCCGGCGCCTGGATCGGTTTATTGGCCAGTGTCTTGATGGTTGGATTGGGCATGGCTTATGTGCAGCGTGAATGGCGCGTGGCGCGCGAGCGCGGTGAGGGTTTCGAGGCCAATGCTCAGGATATGCGCATGGAGCAACTGGCTGGCGCGCCGGGAGCCGGCCCGCATTGGGGGGTTGCCTTGCTGCCGATTGCGGTGGTCTTGGGGGTGATTGTCTTGCCGCGGCTGATGCTGTTGAGTGGTGCGGTCGTGTCTGGGCAAGGCGTGCTGGGACATGTGGTGGGGTTCAGCCAGCAGCAGCCGATTATCTGGCCGAGTCTCGCCTTGGTCCTGGCCACCGCTGTGGCCGTTGCGCTGTTTCCCGGCTTGCGGCGCAACACTGTTGCGGTGCTGGGGCAGGGCGCCGATGACTCGATCATGCCATTGCTCAATACTGCAGCGGTGATCGGTTTTGGCGGTGTGGTTACGCAGACGACCGGATTCAGCCAGTTTTCCCAGTGGATACTCACCGTCGATCTACCCCCGCTACTGTCGGTATTCGCCTCGGTCAGTGTGGTCTCCGGGATTGTCGGTTCCTCTTCCGGCGGGTTGCAGATATTCATGCAGACCTTGGCGACCAAGTATTTGGAAATGGGCGTGGAGCCGGAAATTCTTCACCGGATCGCCAATATCGCCTCCGGTGGCTTCGACTCCTTACCGCATTGCGGCGCGGTGATCGCCATGCTGATGATCATGGGGCTCAATCATCGGCAGGCTTACAAGGATATTTTCGTGATGACGGTGATGGTTCCGGTAATCGCCGTGCTTTGCTGCATCGGGGTCTTGAGCGTGCTCTAAGCCTTTGATTCGCATAGTGGATGCCGGCCTGATAAGCTAGCCCCCGTTCGAACTGGAAGCCACTGTGCAGATTCAAGGACGTATGCATGTCTAAATTGATTAAATGGGGAATTCTTTCGCTATTGGCGATTGCGCTGTTGATCAAGGTGTCACTCTGGTTGTCGGTGCGCTCGATCATGACCGATGTAGCCGACCGCATGTCGTCGGTTATGGTTATCCGCTACGGCGGCATCACCTCCTCCTTCGATGGCCGTGTTGGGCTGGATAAAGTCGAAATTTCCGTCCCGGCGATGCGCGACAGTCTGCGCATCGAGCATGCCGAATTGAAATTCGACGGTTTGGGCGAGTTATTACGCTTTAAAGAACGCTTGGTTGAAGGGAAGTTTCCCGAGCGAATGGCAGTGAGCCTCAGGGGCCTGGCCCTCGATGTCCATGGCCCCTTTATGCAGCAGTTATACGATACGCCGGCCGAGCGCAGTGTCTTCACCGCCATGAGCGAAGTGGTCTGCGGCAAGGTCCGCACCATCGGCACCGTGGAATTGTTGGATATGGGCTACCGCACCTTCGAAACCGATGGCAAATTTTCCTATCACTTTCAGCCGGGTGCGCAGCAGCTCACTTTTAACCTGACCTCCGACACCCGAGATATGGGCGAGATGCGGATGAGCTTGGCAGTGGCCAACATGTCGGAGAGGCCTGGCGATCTGCGGGCCAATCCGCCACGGATCCAGCGGATAACCGTCGAGATCGGCGACAACCAGTATCAGCGTAAGGTGCAGGACTACTGTTCCGGCAAGCAAAGCATGGATCGCGAGACCTATTTGCAAGCCGCTGTGCAGCAGTTCGATAAGGTCTTTCGCAGCCAGCGCATAGCCTTGGATCAGCCTGTGCTGGATGCCTACGCGCGCTACCTTGACGACCCTCAATCGCTGCGCATAGAACTCAATCCGAGTGAGGGTTTGGTTTGGGACGGCTTGCAATTTTATGAGGCCGATGGTGTTCTGGCCTTGTTACGCCCAGTGGTGCTGGTCAATCAGCAAGTGGTCGAACCGCTCGGGTTTACCTGGGTCGATCCGAATAAACATTCGGCGGCCGATATTGCCGAAGTAGCAAACGAGTTGACGTCTGATACGCTTGCCGTAGCGACGTCACGTGGACAAGAGGAGTTTGTCAGCGTGGCCAGCTTGGCGGATCATGTGGGTAAGCGCTTGCGCTTTATCACCCATGATGGCATGTACTACCAGGGCATGCTGACCCAGGTCGACAACGACAAGGCTTATATCAGTATCCAGGCTGGTAACGGCAGTGCGCAAATGTCCTTGCGTCTGGAAAAGATCGATCAAGTCAAAGTACGGTTTTGAGCGTGAGAGGAACTGCAATGAGCGAGGCGTTATCCATTCACCATGATCTGGCTGGTCATCAATTTGAGACCACCATTGACGGTGATCGTGCCTACCTGGCCTATATGGACCTGGGTAAGCAGACCTTGGATATCTACCGCACTTTCGTGCCCAACTCCTTGCGTGGTCGCGGTATCGCAGCGGCGCTGACCGAGCATGCTTTGCAGTATGCCGACCGTTTGGGCTACACGGTCATTCCTTCGTGTTCTTATGTCGAACGCTATATGGAGCGGCGTCAGCGTCACAGCGGCTTGCCAAGCTAGTGGCCGCTGCGAAAACCTCGACCCAATAAAAAAGGCTATGTCCCAAGACCGTGTTGCAAGTACTAAGCTTTAAGGCAGGC
>CBIHLQ010000019.1:0-99693 GCA_966210885.1 uncultured Pseudomonas sp. | reverse complement strand
TACCGGCCTGTCACGCCGGGGGTCGCGGGTTCGAGTCCCGTCCGCTGCGCCATATACGAAACCCTCAGATAGCGATATCTGAGGGTTTTTTATTGCCTGTCGTCCTCGGCGGCTACCTTGCCGGCCGTCGCTGCGCTACGTTAAAAATCGCTCCAGGCGATTTTTTATTGCGCGCGGCAAACTGTCATCTTGCGTTCATCTGCCTCCTCTAGCTTTATTGGCATGTTCCTTGTTTATGCGCTTAGGGGAAAAGCGAAAAACATCGAGCGATCACCAAAGAATCAAGTGGGAGGAACCGCGATGGATGATTATCAAGAAGAACTGCTCGAATCCCATGCGGTTGAGCCGGACATTGCGCAGTGGGATGAAGACGCTACCGAGTTGTGAATGTAGCGGCACACCGCGGCCTCAGTCGGCTTTGCGCTGGTCGCGACGAAATTCCCCCGGCGTTTGCTGATTCCAGCGTTTGAAGGCGCGCTGGAAGGCTTCGGCCGAGGCGAAGCCGAGCAAGTAGGCGATCTCGCCGAAGGCTAGTTCGGTGTCACGGATATAGGCCATTGCCAGGTCGCGACGGGTTTCATTGAGGATGGTGCGAAATTGCGTGCCTTCCTCGGCGAGCTTGCGTCGCAGGGTCCAGGTCGGCAACTGTAGGCGCGCGGCGACTTCCGCCAGGTCGGGCTCACGACCGTGCAGCAGCGGCCCGAGCAATTGGGCGATGCGTTCGCGCAGGCTGCGGGTGCGGGTCAGCTGCTCCAATTCGTGTTCGCAGATGTCCAGCAGGTGCTGCCAGGTACCGGGGCAATGCTCGGGGTTGCGCAGATTGAGGGTTGCCGTGCTCAGGCGCAGTTGGTTATGGGCGGCGGCGAACTCCACCGGGCAATCGAATAGTGCGGTGTATTGCTCGCTGTAAGCGGGGGGCGGAAATTCGATCTGCACCTTTTCCACCAGCAGGCGCTGCCCGCTCAAGCTACCGAGCTGATGGGTCCAGCTGGATAGCACCGAGTCGATCACGAAACGGTTGTAATCGTTGTAAGGGCTGATCGAATAGAACCGCAGCCAGGCGCCGCGCGCGTCTTCATGCAGGCTGGGCTGGCCACGATAATTGGATGCGTACAGCGGCTCGAAGCGGATCAGCGTGCGCGCCGCTTCGCGCACTGTCGGCGCTTGCGCCGCCGTTACCCCCGCCAGGCCGATCTGGCCCATGCGGCTCACCTGGCCCATGAGCAAACCGATACCCGCTTCGCCGGTTTGCTGGATCGCCGCGTGGCCCATGCGCATATATCGCGGTATCGACAGCCGCGCCTTGGCTTGGCCCAGGCGCGCTGCGTCGAAGCCATAGCGTTCGAGCAATGGCTGTGGGTCCTGTCCCAGTTGGCGCATGGCATCGGCGAGGCTATGCAGAAAGCCCAGGGAAAGGTCGCCCAGGCGAACCCGTGTGGTTTTCATGGTCTGTACGTACGCAAGGGATGCCGCTCAGGGTAGGGCGGCGCAGGCGTCTTGCCAAGTCACGCTGTTAATTAAGATCAATAAGTTGTCATTTTGGGTCATTGAGGGGTGTTGTTCCGCTCTCTATCGTCTAGGGCATAGCGACCGGGGCTTTATCGAGGCCTCGGCATTCCCGTGAAGTCCCCCTGTTCGATGTGGAGAGCCCATGACTGCCACCCAATACCCACACCTGTTGGCCCCGCTGGATCTCGGTTTCACCACCTTGAAGAACCGCACGCTGATGGGTTCCATGCACACCGGTCTGGAAGAGAAAGCCAACGGCTTCGAACGCATGGCGGCTTACTTCGCCGAACGTGCCCGTGGCGGCGTCGGCCTGATGGTCACCGGCGGTATCGGCCCGAACGAGGAAGGCGGCGTGTATTCCGGGGCGGCCAAGCTGACCACCGTGGAAGAGGCGGAAAAGCACAAGATCGTCACCCAGGCCGTGCACGAGGCGGACGGCAAGATCTGCATGCAGATCCTCCACGCCGGCCGTTATGCCTATAGCCCCAAGTCCGTCGCGCCGAGCGCGATCCAGGCGCCGATCAACCCGTTCAAGCCCAAGGAGCTGGACGAGGAAGGCATCGAGAAGCAGATCCAGGACTTTATCAACTGTTCCGTGCTGGCCCAGCAGGCCGAGTACGACGGCGTCGAGATCATGGGTTCGGAAGGTTACTTCATCAACCAGTTCCTGGTCGCCCACACCAACCACCGCACCGACCGCTGGGGCGGCAGTTACGAAAACCGCATGCGCCTGCCGGTGGAGATCGTCCGCCGTGTGCGTGAGGCCGTGGGGCCGAACTTCATCATCATCTATCGCCTGTCGATGCTCGACCTGGTCGAAGGCGGCAGCACCTGGGACGAGATCGTGCTGCTGGCCAAGGCCATCGAGCAGGCCGGCGCGACCCTGATCAACACCGGCATCGGCTGGCACGAGGCGCGCATTCCGACCATCGCCACCAAGGTGCCGCGCGCGGCCTTCACCAAAGTCACCGCCAAGCTGCGTGGCGAGGTGAGCATTCCGCTGATCACCACCAACCGTATCAACACTCCGGAAGTCGCCGAGCAAGTGTTGGCCGAAGGCGATGCCGACATGGTCTCGATGGCCCGGCCGTTCCTCGCCGACCCGGAGTTCGTCAACAAGGCCGCCGCCGGCCGCGCGGACGAGATCAATACTTGCATTGGCTGCAACCAGGCCTGCCTGGATCATACCTTCGGCGGCAAGTTGACCAGTTGCCTGGTCAACCCGCGTGCCTGCCACGAGACCGAGCTGAACTACATCGCCACCACCCAAGTGAAAAAGGTCGCCGTGGTCGGCGCCGGCCCGGCCGGGTTGGCTGCAGCTACCGTGGCTGCCGAGCGTGGCCACAGCGTGACGCTGTTCGATGCGGCTGGCGAAGTCGGCGGTCAATTCAACGTGGCCAAGCGCGTGCCGGGTAAGGAGGAGTTCTTCGAAACCCTGCGCTACTTCAAACGCAAGCTGGAAACCACCGGTGTCGATCTGCGTTTGAATACCCGCATCTCCGCTGCTGAGCTGGCTGAGGGCGGTTTCGACGAGATCATCCTGGCGACCGGTATCGCCCCGCGCACGCCGGCGATTCCCGGTATCGACAACCCCAAAGTGATCAGCTACCTGGACGCGATCCTGCAGCGCAAGCCGGTCGGCCAGCAGGTCGCGGTGATTGGCGCCGGTGGTATCGGTTTCGACGTCTCCGAATTCATCACCCATCAGGGCGAGGCCACCAGCCTCGATCGTCAGGCTTTCTGGCGCGAGTGGGGTATCGATACCGACCTGCAAGCCCGTGGCGGCGTCGCCGGGATCAAGGCGCAGCCGCATGCGGCGGCCCGTCAGGTATTCCTGCTGCAGCGCAAGAAATCCAAGGTCGGCGACGGCCTCGGCAAAACCACCGGCTGGATTCACCGCACCGGGCTGAAGAACAAGAACGTGCAGATGCTCAATAGCGTCGAGTATCTGAAGGTCGACGACCAGGGCTTGCATATCCGTATCGGCGAAGGCGAGCCGCAGCTTCTGCCGGTCGATACCGTCATCGTCTGCGCCGGCCAGGACCCGTTGCGCGAGTTGCAGGACGAGTTGCTCGCTGCGGGGCAGGCGGTGCATTTGATCGGTGGCGCCGACGTGGCCGCGGAGCTGGATGCCAAGCGCGCGATCGATCAGGGCTCGCGCCTTGCCGCAGCGCTTTGATCGGCGGTAACGGACAGGTCGCATAACAACAAAAGGTGCCCACTATGTCTTCGCTATCCTTGCAACCCAAGGCCGCCGCTACGCTCGCGCAGTGGCACGAACTGATCGCCGGCCACGACCTGCGCGGGCTGCCCGAGTTGCTGCATCCGCAGGCGGTGTTCCGCTCGCCGATGGCCTTCACGCCATACGCTGGCGCCCCGGTGGTGTCGATGATTCTCAATACCGTGGTCAAGGTGTTCGAGGATTTCACCTATCACCGCGAGCTGGCGACTGCCGATGGCCTCAGTGCGGTATTGGAGTTCAGTGCCAGGATCGGTGACCGAGAACTCAAGGGCATCGACCTGATTCGCTTCGACGAGGACGGCAAAATCGTCGAGTTCGAGGTGATGATCCGGCCGATGAGCGGTCTGCAAGTCCTCGGCGACGAGATGGGCAGGCGTTTGGCGCCGTTACTTAACGCCGCGAAGAAATGAAAGCTGTGAAAAATCCCCCACTACCCCTGTGACGCAATGCGCTATTGCGTCACACTTTTCGCGCTGCCACGGAGTTGCCCGGCTCGGTGGCGGAGTGACTGCCAACCCAGTCACATTGCTGGCTTTGGTTTTTCCCCTAGACTTGCCTAAAGATAGGCATCAGCCTGAAATACAGGGTGCCCGCGGATTCCTCGCGGGCTACTCGCCAAGCGGTTGCGGCCGCTTTCCGGTCTAGAGAGAAGCCGATGAGCATGCAGAACAAAGCGCAGATGGTCGAGGCCGTGATGTTCTTTAGTGAGCGGGGCGGCATCTGCAAGGAAATGCTCTTTCCCGAGTTCGAGGCGCTGCTCGACGGCATCGTCAATATGCCCGAGTTCGCCGACCAGCAAATGCGTGTGGCTTACGTGCTGATCAATCCGCGGCTGTTGATCAAGTCGGTGGTGTTCTTCTATCTGGATTTCGACGAAAAAGGCGCCCCGGACTCAGGCTGGAACATTCCCCTGCAGCACTTGGCCGAGCGCGCCGGGCGTGGCCCCGATCTCGGCGCCGGACCGATTCGCCTGGCATGCCGCAGTCAATGTCCGGTGTCGTGGCACCAGATGCACCTGTGGGATCCGAACCTGGCACCCGGCAAGAACGACCTGGTATTGCTGCGCGATGCCGCTAAACGCAACGTGCTGGGTTTGCTGGTCGAGGACGACAGCGCTCAGGCGCTGGCGCCCGAGCGCTTGCAAATGGCCTCCGAGGACAAATGGTATGCGCCCGATGCGGCCCAGGAAGTGGCCGACATCGTCACCGAAAAGCAGGATCGCGAGCAGCGGCAGAAAGCGGCGCAACTGATCAAGCAACAACGTCTGCGCATCACCAGCCTGACCCAGGCGCACGAGGAAGAGCTGGCCAAACTCAAGCAGCTCAACGAGGCGCAAAGCAAGAATCTGCAGGCGCAGATCCATGGTTTGCATCAAGCCTTGCAGCAGCAGGAGGCATTGAATGCCAGTCTCAAGGAACAGCTCGCCGCTCAGGCCGCCAGCTTTCAAACCTCACGCGAGGAAATGACCGAGCAACTGCGGGCATTGGAGCAGCATGGCCGCAGTAAGGACGATATGTTGCGCACGCAACTCGAGGCTGAGATGCGCGCGAAAATCGCCGCGGCGGTCGTCGAGTACAAAGAGCAAATCGCCATTCGCGATGTCGAGCTGGCCTACAGCAAGGAGCAGGACGCTCAGTTGCAGCGCGAGATCGAGCGGCTCAAGCGCGAGCATAACGAGTTGGCGGGGCAGAGCGGCGAGCAGATTCTCGATCGGCTGGCCAAGCTGGGCGTGGTGTTCGTGGTCTATCACCCGGGCGCCGGGCACCTGACCATCGCCCTGCAGGACATCGCCCGCTATCAGGACAACCCCATGGCCTATGTGGCCGCCAAATGCTTCGTCTCCGAGGCGCAATACAGTCAGTGGCTGCAGCACTACCAGCAGCCGTCTTGCGAAGCCAAATTGCCCAACGGCGAGCGTTGCGCGATCCCGATCGACCGCATCGACACCCCCAGCCGCTTCACTCTCGGCGAGTCCAATTGTTGTGCGCGGCATAAAGCCAGCAGCCGCCTACGTACAGTCAGCTAAGCCTTGCCGCTGTCAGCCATCGAATGGGCGCCCAGGGCGCCACTCGAGCCATTGCATCTGGAATGGGCCGGGCGTGCGGGAATCGAACTGGCGGTGTTGCGCCTAGACCTCATCGATCCGCTGATCAGCGGCAATAAGTGGTTCAAACTCGCGCCGCACCTGCGGGCCGCGGCTGTGGCCGGAGCGGAGGGACTGATCAGCCTGGGCGGTGCCCATTCCAACCATTTGCACGCGCTGGCCGCCGCTGGCCAGCGTTTCGAGTTCCCCACGGTCGGTTTGCTGCGCGGTACACCGCAGGACACGCCCACGGTGCGCGATCTGCAGCGTTTCGGCATGCAACTGCATTGGTTGGGCTACGGCGGTTATCGCGCACGGCATTTACCGGACTTTTGGCAGCCATGGCGCGAGCGCTATCCCACATTGCATCCGGTACCCGAAGGCGGAGGTGGCCTGCCCGGAGCACTGGGTTGCGCGCCATTGGTGGAGCAGATCCGCGCACAGCTGCCCGACTTGGGCTGGCCGGATTATCAGGGGATCTGGCTGGCAGCCGGGACGGGGACCACGCTGGCCGGTTTGGTGATCGGCGAAGCCGGCGCCCACCCCGTCCATGGCGCCATGGCAGTGCCCGCCGACCATGGCGTGGCCGAGCAAGTGCGGGCGATTCTGGCCGAAGCCGGCCTCGGCGAGCATGGCTATCGTCTGTTCGACGCCTGCCGTGGCGGTTTTGCCGCGACGGACGCAGAACTGTTGGAATTTCTCGCCCAGAGCGAAGCGGTCGCGCAACTGCCCTTGGAACCGATCTATACCGCAAAAGCACTAATAGCATTGCGCCAGCAGGTGGAGGCCGGTTACTTTGCCAGCGGTTGCCGTTTGGTTTTCCTGCATACCGGCGGTCTGCAAGGGCGCGATGCGGCCATGTTCAGGCATGGCATCGACAAGTCCGCGAGCTGAGCCAAGGGCCGGCTACACTGAATCATGACCAGCGGAGCCTGGATATTTAATGAACGAACCCTTGAACCCCGAGCAGTTGCGTAGCCTGACTCCGCTGAACGTATTGTCGGAGCAGCAGTGGCGCGAATTGCGCAGCCAGTTGAGGCCGCATCCCCTGTTGGCCGGGCAGCTGTTGTTCCGCCAGGGCGACCAGGCGCGCCTGACGTATTACCTGTTGGCCGGCGAACTGCTGCTGCAAGGGTCCGATGGACAGCAGCAGCGCGTGCGCGCCGGCAGCGAAGCCAGCTGCCATCCGTTGTCGCCGAGCTTGCCGCGTCTGCATGAAGCCCGTGCACTGAGCGATGCCAGCGTCCTGGCGATCGACACGGCGACCCTGAACCGCTTGCTGACCTGGCGTTTGGCCTATCAGGATCTGTTGCTGGAACTCGGCCAAAACCACGAGGAAGTGGAGTGGCTGGAGCGTTTGTTGGAAAACCCGCTATTCGCCAAAGTGCCGCCTTCCAATGTGCGTGCCATGCTCGCGCGCTTGCAGCGCATCGAGTTACCAGCCGGCAGTACGGTGCTGCATGAGGGGGATGTCGGCGACTGCTGCTATTTCCTCAAGAGCGGTCGCGCCGAAGTGTTCCGCGGCGCGGGTAGCGATCATCAGGTGCTGGCCGAGTTGGAAGTAGGCGCCTGCTTCGGAGAAGAAGCCCTGCTCGCCGACCGCCCGCGCAATGCCACCGTCACCTTGCTCGACGATGGCGTGGTGTTGCGCCTGGATCGTCAGGATTTCTTTTCCCTGCTCAAGGCGCCGGTGGTCAATGAGGTCTCCCTCGGCGAAGCCGCGCGCTTGCTCAACGCCGGCGCGCAGTGGCTGGATGTTCGCTTGCAGGAGGAATACGAGCGCGCCCATGCCCTGCAATCCCTGAATATGCCGTTGCAGTTGCTGCGCCTGAAGGCGCGGCTGCTGGATAAGGAGCGTACTTACCTGTGCTATTGCGACAGCGGTAAACGCAGTGCCAGTGCGGTATTCCTGCTGTCGCAATTGGGTTTCGACGCCTACTCCCTGCGTAACGGCCTCGATGCGTTGCCGGCGGTGCAGCGCGACGGGCTGCTCTGTGAAAGCGGCGCCGGCTATCTGGTGCGCTCCGGTGGGCGTATCGAGCGCAGCCGCTGATAGCGGGTCATTGTATGGTGACCCCGGCGTCGCTCTTGTAGCCCGGATGCAATCCGGGGTGGGTCATGCGATGGTTCTCGTGGATTGCATCCGGGCGGGCTACTGCTACTGCGCGTCCCGAGCTAGGGCGGAGGCAATCTCGGCAGCGACTGCTACGCGCCGGCTCCTTGCTCCGGCCATTGGTCGCTGACCAGAAATACCCGCTCCGCCTCCCGCCAATCCCCCGCCGAGTCCTCCACCAACCTAACCAGCAACTGGGCGTTGGCCTGGGGGGGCAGGGTGCTCAGCCAGTGCTCGAAGTGTTCGCTCGGCCATACGGTGGATGATGCGATGTGCGCTCGCGGCAGCCACGCCTGACGGGGTAGCGGTTGCCAACGGCCAGCCGCGCTTTGTGCGGCGAAGCTGACCCAGTCGCGTCGGTGTAACCAGCGTCCGCGCAGGTGGTCGGGATTGGCGCCTTGGGGCGCGACGCAATGGTTGCCCCAGGGGTAGAACAGGTAACCGCCGAGCCAAAGTGCCGCCTGGGCGTCCTGAATATCCCGCTGTGCCAGCGTCGTACGTGCTTGCGCGCGTGCAGAAAGGGGCAGTTGATGGTGACTGAGGTGATCGAGCTTGATATCCAGGCGATCGTGACTGCCGGGGCCGAGCCAGTGCGCTGGCGATTCGCCGTTGGCGTTTTCCGGGCCGAGGTAGAGTTTCACCGCCAATTCCAGGTGATGCACGCCTTGCTCGTCGCGCAGCAGCAGATCGAGTTCGCCGAGCGTATGCCCGCCCTCGCGAATCGGCAGGTTGGCGGCCAGCACCTCGACCCCGGGCGCGGCATGTAAGGCGTATTGCCAGAGGCGTTCGTAATACAGGCCGAGACGACGTACCGGGCTTTGCGCGAGCCAGTGTTCCAAGCCGCTGGCATCACGATCGAGCGCCAGCAGCCAGTCCGCCAGCAGTTGCGGGGTACGCATCCAGGCGCTGGCACTGAGTGGGTGGCGCTGCGGCTGTGGGGTGCTGCTGAGCAGCGGCGGCGAGACGAGCACCCAGGCCAGGTCGCGCACTGCGGCATGGTGCAGTTGGTCGGGCAGATCGGCGAGCGAGCTGATGGGCATCATGTTGCGAGCATAGCGCCAAACCTTTTAGCAGGCGCTGCTAAAACCGGCGAAAGCGTCAAGTTTGCCGCTGCCGCAGGCTTTCGCCCATAATCCAGGCCTACCGACCCAGAGTTTGCGGGAGCACCATGGAGCAGTTTCGTAATATCGGAATCATTGGCCGATTGGGCAGCACTCAGGTGCTCGATACCATTCGCCGCTTGAAGAAATTCCTGATCAACCGTCACCTGCACGTGATTCTCGAAGAAACCATCGCTGAAGTGCTGCCGGGCCATGGTCTGCAAACGTCTTCGCGGAAAATTCTCGGCGAGGTGTGCGATCTGGTGATCGTCGTCGGTGGCGACGGCAGCATGCTCGGAGCCGCCCGCGCCCTGGCGCGCCACAAGGTGCCGGTGTTGGGGGTCAACCGCGGTAGCCTGGGCTTTCTCACCGACATTCGCCCCGATGAGCTGGAACTCAAAGTCGCCGAGGTGCTCGAAGGCAATTACCTGACCGAGAACCGCTTTTTGCTCGAGGCCGAAGTGCGCCGTCATGGCGAGGCCATCGGTCAAGGCGATGCACTCAACGACGTGGTGCTGCACCCCGGCAAGTCGACGCGGATGATCGAGTTCGAACTCTATATCGACGGTCAATTCGTCTGCAGCCAGAAGGCCGATGGCCTGATCGTCGCCACCCCAACCGGTTCGACCGCCTACGCGCTGTCGGCCGGTGGGCCGATCATGCACCCCAAACTCGATGCCATGGTGATAGTGCCGATGTACCCGCACACCTTGTCCAGCCGACCGATAGTGGTGGATGGCAATAGCGAGCTGAAGATAGTGGTGTCCCAGGATATGCAAATCTATCCGCAGGTTTCCTGCGACGGTCAGAACCACTTCACCTGCGCGCCCGGCGATACCATCACTGTCAGCAAGAAGCCGCAGAAGCTGTGTCTGATCCACCCCTTGGACCACAACTACTACGAGGTCTGCCGCACCAAACTGGGATGGGGCAGCCGGCTCGGTGGCGGAGGGGACTGAATGCACCTGGACCCGGCACGCGGCTACGACCTGATCGGCGATGTCCATGGCTGTACCGGCGCTCTGGAACGGTTGCTGACGACGCTTGGCTACCACATCCAAGGCGGCGTTTGGCGCCATCCGCAGCGCATGGCGATTTTTCTCGGCGATCTGGTCGATCGCGGCCCGCGCATCCGCGATGCCCTGCATCTGGTGCGGGCCATGGTCGACGCTGATCAGGCGCTGTGCATCATGGGTAACCATGAGTTCAATGCACTTGGCTGGAGCACCCCGGCGCCGCCCGGCAGCGGGCGTCAGTTCGTGCGCGAACACAGCGTCAGGCATGCCCGCCTGAACAAGGAAACCCTCGAGCAGTTCGCCGACTACCCAGAGGAGTGGCGCAGCTTTCTCGACTGGTTCTACGAGCTGCCGCTGTTTATCGACGCTGGCTATTTCCGCGTGGTGCACGCCTGCTGGGATGCCGAGCTGATCGAGTCGCTGCGCGCGCAATTTCCCGATGGCTGCATCGACCAGCATTTCCTGCAGGCTTCGGCGGTGCCCGGCAGTTTCGCCAATACCGTGCTCGACCGTCTGTTGCGCGGCACCGACATGCGTCTACCGCACGGCATGACCCTGACCAGCGACGATGGCTTCACCCGTGCGCATTTCCGCACCAAATTCTGGGAGGAAGACCCGCAAACCTACGGCGATATCGTCTTCCAGCCCGATGCCTTGCCGGAGCTCGCCGCGCAAACGCCGCTGAGCGAATTGCAAAAAAGCCAGCTGCTCAGTTATGGCGCCGACCAACCGTTGTTGTTCGTCGGCCATTACTGGCGTAGCGGCAAGCCGGCGCCGATCCGTCCCAACCTGGCGTGCCTGGACTACAGTGCGGTGCTCAACGGCAAATTGGTGGCCTACCGGCTGGACCAGGAAACCCGGCTGGATCCGAAAAAGTTCGTCTGGGTCGATGTCGATCGGCTGGAGGCGCCGCGATGAGTCCGGTGGCGGCGCTGCGTTTGCCCGCGCAGGTCGATCTGCGCGGCTTCATCGCGCTACTGCAGCGGGTTCAGGTGCCGCATCGGGTCTCGGAGGAGTCCGGCGAGCAGGTCCTGTGGGTGCCGGGCGAGGCCATAGCCGAGCAGGTGCGCGAGCTGTATGAGCGTTTTCCCCGGGGCGACGAGGCATTCGCCGGGCAACCGCTTGGCGAACCTGCAACGCCTACTCCGAGCCTGGCCCTGCAACTACGCAAGCACGCGATGACCACTGCGATCCTGGGCCTGACCTTTCTGGTCGCGGCGCTGACGCTGGTCGGCGACAATTTCGCCGCGATCAGATGGCTGAGCTTCGTCGATTTTCAGATCCAAGGTAGACACGCGTATTTCGCCGACTTCAGCCATACCTTGGCCAGCGGCCAATGGTGGCGCCTGCTGAGCCCGATGCTGCTGCACTTCGGCTGGTTGCACCTGGCGATGAACAGTCTCTGGTATTGGGAACTGGGACGGCGTATCGAAACCCTCCAGGGGCGGTTGACGTTATTGAGCCTGACGCTGCTATTCGGGCTGGCGGCGAACGTCGCCCAATATCTGTATGCCGGGCCGTCGCTGTTCGGCGGGTTATCCGGCGTGCTCTATGGCCTGCTCGGGCATTGCTGGCTTTATCAGCGCCTGGCTCCCAATCCCGTATACCGCCTGCCGCCGGGCGTATTGGTGATGATGCTGGCGTGGCTGCTGATCTGCATGACTGGGATCTTCGAGCTGCTGCAACTCGCCGCGATCGCCAATGCCGCGCATGTCGGCGGCTTGCTCGTCGGTTGCTTGACCGGGCTGGTGGGCGGTGCACTCGCGCGCCGGCATCGGTAAACTGGCGCATCGCCTTCGCCGCTATTCATTTGCCGCTATTCAATCGGAGCCACTATGTCGTCCTTTGCCGATGCTATCGAAAACATCACCCCGGCCATTTACCAGAGCCTCAAACTGGCGGTGGAAATCGGCAAATGGCCCGATGGCCGCAAGCTGACCCAGGAGCAGAAGGAGCTGACGCTGCAGGCGCTGATCGCCTGGGAGGCGAAAAACCTGCCGGAGGAAGAGCGCATCGGTTACATGGGCCCGCAGGAGTGCGGCTCCAAGTCCGAACCGGTGGCCAATGTATTGTTCAAGTCCACGGATACCCTGCACTGATGATCGAGCTGGCCCGCGGTGCCCTGAGCAAGATGGCGGTGCAGTTGGATGCGCCGGTGCAATACAGTTTTCGCCTGGGCGAGGAGCAGGTCGCGGTCAACCCGCTGATCGGCAAGACCTTGCGCCTGGAATACCTCGGCGCGATTCATTGCAGCCACTGCGGGCGTAAGACCAAGAGCAGCTTCAGCCAGGGTTATTGCTACCCCTGCATGCAGAAGCTGGCCCAGTGCGATGTCTGCATCATGAGCCCCGAACGCTGTCACTACGACGCCGGCACCTGTCGGGAACCCAGCTGGGGCGAGCAGTTCTGCATGACCGACCACATCGTCTATCTGGCCAACTCCTCGGGGGTGAAAGTCGGCATCACCCGCGCCAGCCAGATTCCCACGCGTTGGATCGATCAGGGCGCAACCCAGGCTCTGCCGATTTTTCGCGTGGCCACCCGCCAGCAATCGGGCTTCGTCGAAGACCTGCTGCGCAGCCAGGTCGCCGACAAAACCAATTGGCGCGCCTTGCTCAAGGGCCATGCGCAACCGGTGGATTTGCTGGCCATCCGCGAGCAGATCATGGCCGCCTGCGACACCGGTCTGACCGACCTGCAGCAACGTTTCGGGATCCAGGCGGTGCAGCCGTTGCCCGATCAGAGCGTGGTCGATATCGCCTATCCGATCGAGGCCTATCCGGCCAAAATCAACAGTTTCAACCTGGACAAGAATCCGATTGCCGAAGGCACCTTGCTCGGCATCAAGGGCCAGTACCTGATGTTCGACACAGGCGTGATCAATATTCGCAAGTACACTTCCTATCAGGTGGCGGCAAGCTCTATGGCATAAGCGATAAGCCATAGGTTGCGAGCTTGAAGCCGATAGTTTGAACGTCGATGATCTACCGGCGTCGGTGCGAGTAGCCGACGCCCAATTACTTGCAGCTTGAAGCCTGGCGCTTGAAGCTGCCTCGAAGAGGCCACCCATGCGCACCGAACAACCGAAAATGATCTATCTCAAGGACTATCAGGCGCCGGATTATCTAATCGATGAGACGCACCTGACGTTCGAGTTGTTCGAAGATCATACCCTGGTGCATGCACAGCTGGTGATGCGCCGCAACCCGGCGGCCGCCACGGGTCTGCCGCCATTGCGACTGGACGGCCAGCAGCTCGAGTTGCTGGCGTTGGCACTGAACGATCGTGAGCTGGTGCCCGGCGACTACCAACTGAGCGACAGCCACCTGACGCTGCAACCCGACAGCGCCAGCTTCGTGATCGACAGCAGCGTGCGCATTCACCCGGAGCGCAACACCGCACTGGAAGGCCTGTACAAATCCAGTGGCATGTTCTGCACCCAGTGCGAGGCCGAAGGCTTCCGCAAGATCACCTACTACCTCGACCGCCCGGACGTGATGAGCAAGTTCACCACCACCCTGAGCGCCGAGCAGCACAGCTATCCGGTATTGCTTTCCAATGGCAACCCGATCGCCAGCGGCAGCGAGGAGCCCGCCCCTGGAGAGAAGGTTCGTCACTGGGCGACCTGGGAAGACCCGTTCATGAAGCCGGCTTACCTGTTCGCCTTGGTCGCCGGCGACCTCTGGTGCGTGGAGGACAGCTTCACCACCATGAGCGAGCGCGAGGTGGCGCTGCGCATTTATGTCGAGCCGGAAAACATCGACAAGTGCCAGCACGCCATGGACAGCCTGAAGAAGTCCATGCGTTGGGACGAGCAGGTGTATGGCCGCGAGTACGACCTGGACATCTTCATGATAGTCGCGGTCAACGACTTCAATATGGGCGCCATGGAAAACAAGGGCCTGAATATTTTCAATTCCAGCTGCGTGCTGGCCAAGGCCGAGACCGCCACCGATGCCGCCCACCAGCGCGTCGAAGCGGTGGTCGCCCACGAATATTTCCACAACTGGTCGGGTAACCGGGTGACCTGCCGCGACTGGTTCCAGCTGTCTCTCAAGGAAGGCTTCACGGTATTCCGCGATTCCGAGTTCAGCGCCGACATGCACTCGCGCACGGTCAAACGTATCGAAGACGTGGCCTACCTGCGCACCCACCAGTTCGCCGAGGACGCCGGGCCCATGGCCCATCCGGTGCGTCCGGACGCTTTTATCGAAATCTCCAACTTCTACACCCTGACCGTTTACGAGAAGGGCGCGGAAGTGGTGCGCATGATCCATACGCTGGTCGGCGTCGACGGCTTCCGTAAGGGCAGCGATCTGTACTTCCAGCGGCATGATGGGCAGGCGGTGACCTGCGACGATTTCATCAAGGCCATGGAAGATGCCAACGCCATCGACCTGAGCCAGTTCAAACGCTGGTACAGCCAGTCCGGCACGCCGCGCCTGGCGGTCAGCGAACACTACGACGCCGCGCACAAGACCTATCGCCTGACGTTCACCCAGAGTTGCCCGGCCACGCCGGGGCAGAACGAAAAACTGCCTTTCGTGATTCCAGTGGCTCTGGGCCTGCTCGGAACGCGGGGGCAAGCCTTGCCGTTGCGCCTGCAGGGCGAAAGCGTCGCGGCTGGGCAGTCGCGGGTGTTTTCGATTACCGAAGCCGAACAGGTGCTGACCTTCGTCGATGTCGAGGAGCAGCCGTTGCCGTCGCTGTTGCGTGGCTTCTCCGCACCGGTCAAGTTGAGCTTCCCTTACAGCCGCGATCAACTGATGTTCCTCATGCAGCACGATGGCGACGGCTTCAATCGTTGGGAGGCGGGCCAGCAGCTCGCGGTGCAGGTGCTGCAGGAACTGATCGCCCAGCATCAGCGTGGCGAGGCGTTGGTGCTGGACCCGCGCTTGGTGACCGCGCTGCGTAGCGTGCTGGAAAACCCCGAACTGGATCAGGCGATGGTGGCGGAGATGCTTTCGCTGCCGGGCGAAGGCTACCTGACCGAGATCAGCGAAGTGGCGGATGTCGAGGCGATTCACGCCGCCCGCGAGTTCGCTCGCCAGCAACTGGCCGAGTCACTGTTCGATCTGCTCTGGCAGCGCTATCAAGCCAATCGGCAGCTTTCCCGCAGCAGCGCTTACGTCGCCGAGGCCGAACATTTCGCCCGCCGCAGCCTGCAGAACATCGCCTTGTCCTACCTGATGCTCAGCGCTAAGCCGCAGGTACTGGCCGCCTGCCTGGAGCAGTTCGAGGTGTGCGACAACATGACCGAGCGCCTCGCAGCCCTCGCGGTACTGGTCAACTCGCCGTTCGAGGAGGAGAAGGCCAAGGCGCTGGCGAGCTTCGCCGATTACTTCAAGGACAATCCGTTGGTCATGGATCAGTGGTTCAGCGTGCAGGCGGCCAGTGCCTTGCCGGGCGCACTGCAGCGCGTCGAGCAACTGATGCAGCACCCGGCTTTCACCTTGAAGAATCCGAACAAGGTCCGCGCGCTGATCGGCGCGTTCGCCGGACAGAATCTGCTGGGCTTCCACCAGGCCGATGGCAGCGGTTACCGCTTCCTCGCCGACCAGGTGATCGTGCTCAATGCGCTGAACCCGCAAATCGCCTCGCGCCTGCTGGCCCCGCTCACCCGGTGGCGCAAATACGACAGCGCCCGTCAGGCGCTGATGAAGGCCGAGCTGGAGCGCATTCTGGCGTCCGGCGAGCTGTCCAGCGATGTCTATGAAGTGGTCAGCAAAAGCCTGATCTAGAGCTCTCCAGCTCGGGTGGCAACGGGCTGAAGGTTGTTTAAAAAGGTGTTACCGGCTTCTGGTCGGTAGCACTTTTTTGTTACCTAAAGAAAACTCCAGCGAGGCGTGCACGCCTTTGCATACTTAAGATTGTTTTCTCGGGCTTGACTCGGTGCCGTGTTTCTGAGGCGGGCTTTGCCTCTGCGACTGGTCGGGCCTTGGCTATACGGCAAAAACTCGGTGCAAAACCGATAACTTTCGATCGTTGCCAACTTATCCGTGGATTGAACGAGTGGTCATAAAGTGGCGGTGAGTTACCGGTTCGCTTGTCTACAGATTTTTATACGCTCGTTTGAATTGGCACCATGGTTGCAGTGCTATGGTAGCGACCATCTACCGCTCCTAACCGCGTAGTGTGCGAGCGTAGATGTGCATGTCGGAGGTTTCCGGGGTTTGGCTGCGGTAAGCCGACTCCGCACCTGCGGCTCGACGAACATGGGGTTGCCCGCCGGTTTCATCTCAACGAACAGTCGAATGCCGCCACCTTCCGATAGCGGTGGGCGGCTGACGATTGTTTCGAACCGGCGGCTCGCCTCGGCAGCTGTGCGTTAATCATGAGCGGCCCGGTTGAAAGGCCGCTACAGTTGGCGCGACCTTTTTCGCTTTTTTAATGCGTCAAGTCTGTCACTGGTGCCGGTTGGCTTTAACAAAACATAACCGCGCGCTGATTGTCAGGTCTTTCGAAAGCTCGATAGCATAGGCGGTCTGCTAACAGGCAGTACCACCTATAACAATAAGGGGGAAGGTATATGAGTGAGCCCGTCTTGCGGCGCACCCAGGCCGGTCACGCTGCAGGGTTGCTCTGCGCACCGGCATTCCGCGTTAAATCGCCGTTAGCTAAAGCGCTTTCGCTGTGCGCTGTATTGTCTACCCTGAGTTTCGTCGCGGTGCCCGTGTCCGCGCAAACCGACGGCGACTCGGCATCCAGCTATGCCATCATGTCCGACCTGGCGCAGCACAGCCTGTTGCTGGATGTGGCCCGCGTCGGTAACCGCTTGGTCGCTGTCGGCGACCGCGGTCATATCCTGTATTCCGACGACAATGCCGCCACCTGGGTTCAAGCCAAGGTGCCGACCAAGCAATTGCTCACCGCCGTATTCTTCGTCGACGACAGCCACGGCTGGGCGGTCGGCCATGACGCGCAAATTCTCGCCACGCAAGACGGTGGGGCGACCTGGACAAGCCAGTTCAGGGATATCGAGCGCGAAGAAGGCGCCCCCTTTCTCGATGTCTGGTTCAAAGACCGCAACACCGGTTTCGTCGTGGGCGCCTATGGCGCGCTACTGATGACCACCGACGGCGGCAAGAACTGGGAAGACATCGGCGATCGCCTGAATAGCGAGGACGGCTACCACCTCAATGCCATAGTCGCGGTCAAGGATTCCGGCCTGTTCATCGTCGGCGAGCTGGGCGGCATGTTCCGTTCGGCCGATTGGGGGCAAACCTGGGAAACCGTCCAGGGTCCTTACGAGGGCTCGCTGTTCGGCGCCCTGGGCACCGATGAAAGCGGCAGTCTGCTGGCGTACGGTTTGCGCGGCCACCTGTTCCGCTCCAGCGATTTCGGCGACACCTGGACGCAGATCGAGCTGAACACCCCCAATAACGGCCCGTTGGAGTTCGGTCTGGCGGATGGCAACTTGTTGCCGGACGGCTCGATCGTGGTGGTCGGCCATGGCGGTACCGTGCTGAAAAGCACCGATAGCGGCCGCACCTTCAGCCTGACCAACCGCAGTGATCGGCTATCGCTGGCCGGAGTGGCCGCATCGGATAATGGCAACCTGATTCTGGTGGGGCAGGGCGGCGTGCATGTCGCTTCGCCAAGTGGCGCCGAGCTGGGCCAACAACAATAAGCCGGGAGAGTTTGCATGAGTAAGCATCAACAACAACCTGCGTCTTTCCTGGAGCGGTTGATTTTCAATAACCGCCCGGCGGTCATTCTGCTGTGTCTGCTGATCAGCATTTTTCTGTTCTATCAAGCCTCTCAGGTGCGCCCGCAAACCAGCTTCGAGAAGATGATTCCGCTGGGGCATCCCTATATCCAGAACATGATGGAACACCGTAATGATCTGGCCAACCTGGGCAACACCGTGCGGATCTCGGTTGAAGCGGTCGAAGGCGACATCTTCAGCAAAGACTACATGGAGACGCTGCGGCAGATTCACGACGAGGTGTTCTACATTCCCGGCGTCGATCGTTCGGGGCTCAAGTCGCTGTGGAGTCCGAGTGTTCGCTGGACCGAAGTGACCGAGGAAGGTTTCTCCGGCGGTGAAGTGATTCCGCAAACCTACGACGGTTCGACCGAAAGCCTCGAGGACCTGCGCAGCAACATCCTCAAGTCCGGTCAAGTCGGGCGCCTGGTGGCGAACAACTTCAAGTCGAGCATCATCGACGTGCCGTTGCTCGAGGCCTACCCGGACCCGAACGACCAGAGCAAGCTGGTGCCGCTGGATTATCAGCAGTTCTCCCACGAGCTCGAAGAGAAGATCCGCGCGAAATACGAAGCGCAAAATCCCAATGTGAAAGTGCACATCATCGGTTTCGCCAAGAAAGTCGGCGATCTGATCGATGGCTTGATCGGTGTGGCGCTGTTCTTCGCCGTGGCCATCGGCATCACCTTCGTCTTACTGCTGTGGTTCACCCACTGCTTCAAGAGCACGCTTGCCGTGCTGATCGCCACGCTGATCGCGGTGGTTTGGCAGCTCGGCTTGCTACACACCTTGGGTTTCGGTCTCGATCCGTATTCGATGCTGGTTCCGTTCCTGGTGTTCGCCATTGGTATTTCACACGGGGTGCAGAAGATCAACGGTATCGCCATGGCCTCCGGAGAGGCGACCGATGCCTTGTCTGCGGCGCGTATGGCGTTCCGTCAGCTGTTTATCCCCGGCCTGGTCGCACTGCTCTCGGATGCCGTCGGCTTCGTCACGCTGCTGCTCATTGATATCGGCGTGATCCGCGAGCTGGCCATCGGTGCATCCGTGGGTGTGGCGGTGATCATCCTGACCAACCTGATCCTGCTGCCGGTGATCATTTCCTACATCGGCATCAGCAAGAAGGCGGTGAAGATCAGCCGCGAAGAGGCCGCCAAGGAGCACCCGTTCTGGCGTCTGATTTCCAACTTCGCCCACCCGATGGTGGCGCCGATTTCCGTGGTGATCGCTCTGGTCGCGCTCGGTGGTGGCCTTTGGTACGGACAGAATCTGAAGATCGGCGACCTCGACCAGGGCGCGCCGGAACTGCACCCGGATTCCCGTTACAACCTGGATAACGACTTCGTCATCCGCAACTATTCCACCAGCTCCGACGTACTGGTGATCATGGTCAAGACCGGCGTCGAAGGTTGTTCGACCTACGAAACGCTGTCGGCCATGGACGAGCTGATGTGGCGGATGCGCAACACCGAAGGTGTGCAGTCGACCATCTCGATGGTCACTGTGTCCAAGCAGGTGATCAAAGGGATGAACGAGGGCAACCTGAAATGGGAAACCCTGTCGCGTAACAAGGACGTGTTGAACAACTCGATCGCCCGTGCCGATGGTCTGTATAACAGCGACTGCTCGTTGGCGCCGGTGTTGGTGTTCCTCAACGATCACAAAGCGGAAACCCTGGAGCGCACCGTCGCGGTCGCCGAGGAGTTCGCCAAGGAGCACAGCACCGAAGGCCTGCAGTTCGTCCTGGCGGCGGGTAACGCTGGTATCGAAGCGGCCACCAACGAGGTGATCGCAGCGTCTGAAACCACCATGCTGATAGCGGTCTACGCCGCGGTGAGCATCATGTGTCTGCTGACGTTCCGCTCCGTGGCGGCGACCCTGTGCGTGATCCTGCCGCTGGTGCTGACCTCGGTGCTGGGTAACGCCCTGATGGCCTTTATGGGCATTGGCGTGAAGGTGGCCACCCTGCCGGTGATCGCCCTGGGCGTGGGTATCGGTGTCGACTACGGCATCTATATTTACAGCCGCCTGGAAACCTACCTGCGCCAAGGGATGTCGTTGCAGGACGCCTACTACGAAACGCTCAAGTCGACCGGTAAAGCCGTGCTTTTCACCGGCGTGTGCTTGGCCATCGGTGTGGCTACCTGGATCTTCTCGGCGATCAAGTTCCAGGCCGATATGGGGCTGATGCTGACCTTTATGTTCCTCTGGAACATGATCGGCGCGATCTGGCTGCTGCCCGCACTGGCGCGCTTTATGATCAACCCGGAGAAGCTGCGTCAAAAAGCCGAAGCCCAAGCCTGATCCCTGGGCCTGAGCACAAAAAACCGCGACCTTGGTCGCGGTTTTTTTATGACCTGTGTTGGCAACGCTTCGGATCGACCTCGTAGCCTGGATAAGCTTTGGCGCAATCCGGGAGCAGTGTTCGACGCGAGGCATTTCCCCACATTGAGCTGGTATGCGTATTAGGGCTTGGTTGTAGGCGTCAGGGACGCGGCAATCCCGTGCTGGCAACGCTTCGGACCGGCCTCGTGGCCTGGATAAGCCTCGGCGCAATCCGGGAACACTATCCGGCGCGAGGCATTCCCCCGGATTGCGCTGGCGCTTATCTGGGCTACAACTGCATGCGTAAGGGGTTTGGCTAGCGTGGATACAGCGGCGGCAGGGCGCCTTGTTCCTGCTGCGCCGGGCCGCTGCTCGCTTCGTTGCTGGTCAGGGTACGGATCGCCTGCCAGAGATCCTGGCCTTGCCATTGCTGGCCGGTTTCGCTGTACAGCGCCCCGTTCAGACCGTCGAGCGCCTCGGACAAGGGGACGAAACGGGCGGCCATGTCGGCGAGGGTTTCCGGTTGCTGGCGGGCCCAGGCGTCGAGCGCTTGGCGGGTGCCGTGGGGGTCGTTGGCCAGGCAGGCGCGCTTCAAATCGTCGAGCAGGGTACGTGGACTCGGGCCGGTTTGCGCGGCGCGCAGCACCGCGGGTTGGCGGCGGGCGTGCCACCAGAGCGCGAAACCGAGCAGGGTGGTGAAGCCGAGCAGCACGCTGCTCACTTGCCAGGGCCACAGCGCCGGGCCTTGGCTGATGCCGCTGCTTGGCATGGGTTCGGTTTGGGGTTCCAGGGCCAGGTCGGGGTTGGCCGCGACCTTCAGTGTACGCGCCGGCAGGCTGCTGCGTTCCAGGCGGTCTTCCTGGGTGTTCCACCAGACCACTTCCAGGGCATCGAGGGTGAATTCGCCGACACGATTGGGCACCAGGGCTTCGCGTTCCTCGCGGCTGCCGATCAGCCCCTGTTCGGTGACTTGGTTGGATAGTTGCGGTTGATCCGGGTAGCGGCGCAAGCCTGCGGCGCGGGTCGCGGGTAGGGGCGGTAGTTGCGCGCTGGAAAGGCCGTCGACCTTGAGCAGCAGGCTGCGGGTCAGGGAGTCGCCGACCTGGGCGTCATGCGGCTCCGGGCTCCAGGCTTCGGCCAGGCTCAGGCCGCGTGCCGGTAGCCAGGGCGCATCGGCCGGGTAGCTGGCGGGCTTGGCTTTGACGGTGAGGGGAATATCCGGGGATTTCACCCGCGTCACTTTGCCCGGCGGCGGGCCGAAGGGCATGTAGATATTGCTCTGCGAACGGTCGGCGAGGGTGGCGCTGAACATTTGGCCGGGAATGGTCAATTCGCCGCTGAGCTGCGGGAAGATCGCATAGCGCAGTTCGATCACGCCGTGGCGTACGCCGCCGATGTCTTTCTCGTAAGTGCGCGGTTCGCCCAGCGACTCGATGCGCGCGTCGGTCATTTCCAAGGGGGTCAGGCTGCTGTCGTCGTACAGCGACACCGAGTGGTAGATGCGTAGCGTCAGCACGGCCTGGGCCTGGACGTAAACGCTCTCCTGGTCGAGGCTGGCGTCGATGAATACCGGCGCCAACTGGCCTGCCTCCGTGTTGCCGCTGCTTTCTTGCACGTGCAGGGTGATCGGCTGGGTTTGCGCGTCGCCCAGGTGCAACGGCGGCACTATCACGTAGCCGCTCTGTTTGGGTTGCAGGGTGACGACCCAGCGGGTGGTGGAGCGGGATTCGCCGTTGATGGTGGCCAAGCGATTGAACTGGCGGGTGCCGATCACCTCGAACAGCGCCTCGAGCGGGCTGAGGTCGGGCTTGTTGAACACCGTGGCGTCATCGGATTCGAGGGTCAGCTCGACGCTCTCGCCGAGGCTCAGACGGGAGCGGTCGACGCTGGCATTGAGGCTCGCGGCGTTGGTTTGCAGCGCCATCAGGAGCAGAAAAAAAGTGCAGAGCAGGCGGGTCATCGGGTCTGTTCCTGACGCTGTTGCTGTTCATACCAGAATTTACGTCGCAGCAACTCGCCCGGGTCGTCGGGGATTTGCCGCAGCCATTGCTCCAGGGCCTGACGGCGTTCGCCATCCAGGGCCTCTTCGGCGCTGGCGATCTGTTGTTCGCCATCGGCCTCGTCGGCGGGTTCGCCGGGTGTCTGTGGCTTGTCGCCTTCGCCCTTGTCAGGCGCCGGCTCGGTTGGCGTCTGTTGGCCATTGCCCGGTTCCGTTTGGTCCTCGGGGGCTTTATCCGGTTGGCCGCGTTCGGGCGCTGTTTGCGGGTTTTGCGCTTGTTGCGGGTCCTGCTGGCCCTGCTGATTTTGTTGCTGTTGCTGTTGCTGTTGCTGTTGGCGTAGCAGTTCTTCGACGAGTGCTTTGTTGGTCAATGCCGGTTGCAGCTGCGGCTGCAGTTCGAGGGCTCGATCGTAGGCTTCGATGGCCGCTTCCAATTCGTTGCTGCGCGCCAGGGCATTGCCGCGGTTGTAGTGCCCGGCGGCGCTGTCGTCCTGGGCGAAACGCTCGGCGGCCGCCGCGTAATCTTCGGCCTGGTACAGCGCCTGGCCCTGCCACTGCGGGTCTTTGAAGCGCTCGGCCGCCTCGGCGGGACGCTGGGCGTCGAGCAGGCGCTGGCCTTGTTGGTCGGCGCGCAGCCAAAGGTCATTGAAGTCGAAGGCGTAGCCGCTTTGCGGCGCGCCCAGCAGCAACAGCGGCAGGCACAGCAACCAGCCGCGCCGGCCGGCGCAGGCGGCCAGTAGCAGCAGCGGCAGGAGTAACCAATGGCCTTGATCGGCCCAGGCTTGCAGGGTGATCTGTTCGCCTTCCTGCTGCAGCCGCTGCGGCCCTTCGAGCAGACCCAGCGCGCGCAGGTCGCGATCGTCGAGGCTGGCTTGGCGATAACGCGCACCTATCTCCTGGGCGAAGCGTTTGAGGCCGGTATGGTCGAGCCGCGGAATCAGGATCGCGCCCTGGGCGTCCTTCAGAAAACCACCGTCGGCCTGGGGAATGGGCGCACCCTCGGCGCTGCCGATGCCGAGGATGGACAACGACTCGCCACGCTCGTCCAATGCCTGGCGAATCTCGAGGCGTTCCTGGGCGTCCAGTTCGCTGCCAATCAACAGCAGACGGCCTTTGCCTTGGGCACCTTGCTCGAGCAGGGCCAGGGCCTTGACCACCGCCAGGTCTGCGCGCCGCCCGGGCTCGGGCATGATCGAGGGCTTGAGCGATTCGAGCAGGTTGCGGCTGGTGGCCAGGTCGTCGGAGAGCGGCACCAGGGTGTGCGCGCTGCCGGCGAACACGACGATCGCGGTCTGCGCGTCGCGGCGCTCTTCCAGCAAATCCAGGACCTTGCGCTTGGCCTGTTCCAGACGATTGGGCGAGGCGTCGCTGGCGAGCATCTGCGGCGTCAGTTCGAGCAGCACCACTAGCGGGTCGGCGGGTTTCAGGTTCTGCTGCTCGATGCGCTGCCAGCTCGGGCCGAGCAATGCCAGCAGGGCGAGCAGCCAGGCCAGGCCGAGCAGGATCCACGGCAGGCGACTGCTGCGGCCCTGGCCGCCACTGAGCAGGGTGGCATGGAAGGCGGCGGGCAGCAGCGATTGCCAGCGCCCGCTGCGTTTTTCCCGGTGCCAGAGTTGCCAGATCAGCGCGCCCAGCAGCGGCGCCAGCAACAGCCAATAAGGGCGCAGCCATTGCGGCCAGAGTAGTTGCAGGGTGTCTTCGATCATTGCGGCCTCCGCTTGAGGCGTAGGACCAGGCGACTGCGCTGCTGTTGCAGTTGCGGCCAGAGCTCGCGAACCACCAGCAGCACGCTGAACAGCAGGGCGGCGCCCAACGGCCAGCAATACAGGGCCAGGGCAGGGCGTGCCAGAGTGGACTGCTGCGCCACCGGTTCGAGACGGTCGAGGGTGGCTTCGATGGCGCGCAACTCGTCGCTGTCGCGCGCGCGGAAATATTCCCCGCCGGTCAGCTCGGCGATGCCGCGCAGCGTCGGCTCGTCGAGATCCAGACCGGGGTTGAGCCCGAGCATGCCGAGCACGCCGCCTTGTTGCGGATCGGCGCCGATGCCGATGGCGTAGATTTTCACCCTTTCCTCGGCGGCCAGACGCGCCGCGGTCATCGGTTCGATTTCGCCGCCGGTATTGGCGCCATCGGTGACCAGAACCAGTACGCGGCTGTCCGCCGGGCGCTCGCGCAGGCGTTTGACCGCCAGGCCGATGGCGTCGCCGATCGCGGTGTTCTTGCCGGCGATGCCGATCAGCGCTTCGTCGAGCCAGGTGCGCACGGTGCGCCGGTCGAAGGTCAGCGGGGCTTGCAGGTAGGCCTGGCTGCCGAACAGGATCAGGCCGACGCGGTCGCCGAGGCGGCCTTCGATAAAGTCGCCGAGCAGGTGTTTGACCAAGGTCAGGCGATCAACCTCTTCATCTTCCCAGCGCATGTCGGCATAGCTCATCGAGCCGGAGACATCCACGGCGACCAACAGATCGCGGCCGCTGGCGGGCAGCGGCAAAGGCTCGCCGACCCATTCCGGGCGGGCGGCGGCGCTCAGCAGCAACAGCCACAGCAGGATAAACGGCAACTGCTGGCGCCAGGACGGCAAGCCAGCGCGGGCGCGGCGACCGGCCAGGTTCTCCAGCTCGCCGAGAAAGCTGACTTTCAGGGCGGCCTCGCCGCTGTCCGCCGCGGGCAGCAGTCGGCGCAGCAGCCAGGGCAGCGGCAGCAACAGGAAGATCCACGGCCAGGTGAACTCAAACATGCTTGCGTATCCAGATCGCGACCGCTTGGTTGAGCCCGTCGATGGCTTTATCGTCCAGGGTGCAATGCGGGCGGTAGGCGCCCTCGACCAGAATCATCCAGCGGGTCAGCCCGGCGGCCGGGCAGCGGTTGTCGAGAAACGCCAGCCAGGCGCGGCTGCTCAGCACATGGCTGTGGCTTTGCGGATAACGCTCGCGGCACAGGCGCTTGAGCAGGCCGTTGAGTTGCTGCAACCAGGGCCCGGCGGGGGCGCCGTCGTAGGGTTTGCGCAGTCGCTCGAGCTCGGCCAGGGCGGCCAGGCGCAACGGGTCCAGGCGTTGTTCGTCGTCGACGTCGCGCTGCTTTTTCGGCAGGCGTCGGAGCAGGCGGATCAGCCCCCAGAGCAGCAGCGGCAGGAGGAGCGCGAGCAGCCACCAGCCGGGTGCCGGCGGCCACCAACCGATGGGCGGCGGGGCGATAAGGGGCTCGAGTCGGTCCAGCGGATTCATGACGGTTTCCCGGAGCGCTGGGCGTTATTGAGGTGCTCGCGCAACTGTTCGATCATCTCGCGCTGGGTGCTCAGGGGCAGCAGCGGTACGCCGAGTTTTTGCGCCAGGCGCCGCCAGCGCGCCTGCCGGGCTTCGCCCTGGCTGTGGTAGGCCAGGCGTAGATCGCTGTTATGGGTGTCGAGTTCCAGCCGTGCGCCGCGCTCGGCGAAACGCAGCAAGCCGGCGGCGGGCAGGGCATGGTCGAGCGGGTCGCTCAGCGGCAGCAACAGCAGGTCGGTGTGCCGGGCCAGGAGGATCAGCTGTTGCTCGCTGCTGTCGCTCAGCGTGCGCTCGTCGCAGAGCACCATCACCAGGCTGCCGGGGCGCAGCACCTCGCGGGCGCGACGCAGGGCCAGGCCGAAACTGTCGCGTGCCGGCTGCAGCTCGGTGGACAGCGCCTGGTTGGCCCGGGTCAGGCGATTGAGCAATTGCAGCAGGCTTTGCTTGCTACGCCGCGGCTTGACTTCGTGCTGCTCCAGATCGCCGAACACCAGCCCGCCGATGCGGTCGTTATGGCCCAGCGCGGCCCAGCCGAGCAGCGCCGCGGCATGGGCGGCGAGCACCGATTTGAACATCAGCCCCGAGCCGAAGAACAGGCGCTGGCTCTGCTCCACGAGGATATAGATCGGCCGCTCGCGTTCTTCATGGAACAGCTTGGTATGCGGCTCCTGGGTGCGCGCGGTGACCCGCCAATCGATGGTGCGCACATCGTCGCCGGCCTGATAGACGCGCACCTGGTCGAAGTCCACACCGCGCCCGCGCAGCTTGGAATGGTGCAGGCCGATCAACGGGCTACGCCGCGCCGGGGTGGAGAACAGCTGCACCTCGCGCACGCGGTGACGCATCTCGATCAGCTCGGCGAGATTGACCCGTACGCCGGGTTGCGTAGGAAGGGTGTGCATGGGCGTCAGGCGACTGCCACCACATCGAGAATACGTTGCACCACGCGGTCCTGATCGATACCCGCGGCCTCGGCCTCGAACGACAGGATGATGCGGTGGCGCAGCACGTCGAACAGCACCGCCTGGATATCCTCCGGGCTGACGAAGTCGCGGCCGGCCAGCCAGGCATGGGCGCGTGCGCAACGGTCCAGGGCGATCGAGCCGCGCGGGCTGGCGCCGTAGGCGATCCACTCGGCCAGTTCGGGGTCGAATTTGGCCGGGGTGCGCGAAGCCATCACCAGCTGCACCAGGTATTCCTCCACGGCGTCGGCCATGTACAGGCCGAGGATTTCCTTGCGCGCGGCGAAGATCGCCTGCTGGCTGACCCGGTGCTCGGGCTTGGCTTCGCCATTGAGCGCGTCGCCGCGGGCCTGGGCGAGGATCTTGCGTTCGACGTTGGCGTCCGGGAAACCGATCTTCACATGCATCAGGAAACGGTCGAGCTGGGCTTCCGGCAGCGGGTAAGTGCCTTCCTGCTCGATCGGGTTCTGCGTGGCCATCACCAGAAACAACGGCGACAGCTCGTAGGTGCAGCGGCCGACGCTGACCTGGCGCTCGGCCATGGCTTCGAGCAGCGCCGATTGCACCTTGGCCGGGGCGCGGTTGATCTCGTCGGCGAGCACCAGGTTATGGAAGATCGGCCCCTGCTGGAACACGAAGCTGCCGGTCTCGGGGCGGTAGATCTCGGTGCCGGTGATGTCGGCGGGCAACAGGTCCGGGGTGAACTGGATGCGGTGGAATTCGCCTTCGATGCCTTCGGCCAGCTCTTTGATCGCTTTGGTTTTGGCCAGGCCGGGCGCACCTTCGACCAGCATATGGCCGTCGGCGAGCAGGGCGATCAGCAGCCGTTCGATGAGTTTTTCCTGGCCAAGGATTTGCGTAGAAAGAAAATGTCGCAGGGCGACCAGCGCTTCGCGGTGTTCCATCGTTGGGCTCTTTCCGAAAGGGGCAAATCGTGCCGGACGCACGAGGGCCTAGACTTTAAAGCATTTGCCGATGCGCCGGCTATGCGCTGCTCGGCATCCTGAGCGACGTCCGGCGTGGCGTTTCAAGAAAAGCGGCTTATCCCTGTGCGGTGTAGCCACGGTCAGTTCGTTTGCTGAGCGGACTGATTTGCAGTGCCGCCGTGCTGATTGGCCCCAGGCCGATAAGTACCGCCTTCCCTCAGCAGAACCGAGGCGATAAGGGTGACGCCGCTGAGTACGAGTAAGGCGATAAACAGTTGCGTGTATCGCTGTTGCAGGCTCTCGTCGCCATCGCCCTCCAGAAGCGGGCCGGTGGCCGCTTGCAGGATCGCCACCCCCAGCCAGGCGAATACATTCACCAGGCCCATGGCCGTGCCGGACAGCCGCAGCGGAAAACTTTCCTTGGTCAGGGTGAAGCCGATTGCGGCGATGCCGTTGCCGAAGATTCCCAGGAGCAAATAGACCGTATGGAGGGCCGGCAAGGGCAGGGACGGGCCGCCTATCTGTAGCGTTGCGAACAGCACGAGAATGAGCAGGGCGCCGAGGATCATGAGCGGTTTTCTCCTGGCGCCGAATACGCGATTCGACAGGGTGCTCAAAAGTACGCCGCCGAGCATGATGCCAACCGCGATCATCGCCAGAACAGCGCCGGCATCCGTCTTGCTCAGGCGATGGATTTCTTCCAGGTAGGGGCCGCCCCATAAGCCGGCAAAGGTGAAGAACAGTCCGTTGCCGAAGAAGAACCAGGCGGCGAGCGGCCAGAGCCTCGGCTGTTTTAACAGGAATAGCAGGCTGTACCAGACAGTGTCGGCCCGCTGTTCGTCCGGCGCTGGAGCGTTGGCGGCGGTTGGTTCTGGCGGTTTTTCGACGATCAGCACGAAAGCCAGGACCGCTACGAGGAATGTGAAGATACCCGCGTACACGAAGGAAGCACGCCAGCCCAGCCATTCGGTGACGACCGCTAACGGGGTTGTCGCCAGCAGCGCCCCCAGGCCGCCGGACGATATGAACAGCCCGGTGACCAGCGCAAAATCCTTGCCTCGGAACCATAGCGAAAACAGCTTCATCGCCGGCACGAACAGCATCGCCATACCGGCGCCGACGAGAAACCTGCCGAGCGCTGCGACAAGCATCGAATCCGCCAAACCGAAGAGTGCAGAGCCGAGCGCGGCGATGACGAAGAAAGTGCCGATGGTGCGTTTCGCGCCCCATTTATCGGCAAGTACCCCTGCGGGCATTTGCATCAGCGCATGCGGGTAGAAGTACGCCGCGCTGAGCACCCCCATCATCGCTTCCTTGGTCTGCAGGTCGTTCATCACATCGGTTGCCACCGCCGCAAGCGCCATGCGTTGAAAGAAGGCCAGGATGTAGGCCATGACCAGGATGGCGAACATCACCCAGCGCAGTCGATTGGGCGTGAGACGAAGTGGTTGCATGGCTTGGGGTTCCATTCATGCCGCTGGGAGAGGTTCGGGGCGACTCCAGCTATCTGCGGCATGGGGCGGGCATGGGGGATCCGCTGCCCGCCGGGTATGCGGTTCGTTTCAGGTGCTGCGCTTGGCGCCGACGGCAGCGAGCGCTATGCGTTCGTTTGGGTCCGATCCCGTTTCAGCGCGCGATTATGCTGAGGCGGGAACAGGCCCTAACCGTGCCGCCATTGCTCCAGCAACCGCAGATGGCTCTCCTGCGCGGTCTCCTGCAACACCGGCGCCAGTTGCAGCTCCTCGCCGGGCAGGCATTGCGCCAGGCGGGCCACGGCTTGTGGGGTGAGGGCGCCGAGACGCGGATAGCCGCCGATGGTTTGCCGGTCGTTGAGCAGGATGATCGGTTGGCCATCGGGGGGCACCTGCACGGCGCCCAGCGGAATACCTTCGGAGATGGTCGTCGTACGCAATGCCTGCAGGCGCGGGCCGAGTATGCGTATGCCCATGCGGTCGGCGCGCGAGTCGATCTTCCAGGTGCTGTTGAACACGTCGAACAGGCTGCGGCCGGTGAAGTCGCCGATCTGCGCGCCCATCACCAACTCCAGGCGTGGCGAGGGGGCGAATCGGGGAATCAGCCGTGCATCCATGCGCCGTGGCGCCGCTACGGCCTGCGCCCACTGCAAGCGGTCGCCCACCGCCAGTGGTTTGCCGTCGCCATGCAGGCCGCCCAATTGCTCGCGGGCCATGCTCGAACAACTGCCGAGTACCGCAGTCGCGCTGAAACCGCCCGGCGCGGCCAGGTAGGCGCGGGCGCCCATGCGTGGCTGGGCGAAGCGCAACTGCTGGCCCTGGCGCACGATGAAAGTGCGCCAGGGTTGCAGGGGTTCGCCGTCCAGGGTGGCGCCGAGATCGGCACCGGCCAGGGCCAGGCAACCCTGTTGCTCGCAGCGCAGGTCGAAATTGCCCAGGGTGATTTCCACCACCACGGCATCCAGGGCGTTGCCCAATAACCAGTTGGCCCAGTACATGGAAATCCAATCCAGGGCGCCGCTTTGGCTGACGCCGAGATGGCGCACGCCCAAGCGGCCGGCATCCTGCAGTTGGATAAAGGGGCTGCTGCGTTCGACGCGTAGCCCGCCAGCGTCGCGGTTCATAGTGGCGTCTCCAGGGGGCTGTCATCGCCGCCGAGGCGGATGAATTCGGCATGATCGATGGGCACGAAGCGCACCCGGTCACCCGGTTGCAACAGGCTGTAGCCGTCGATGGCGCGGTCGAAGAGGGTCACCGGACTGCGCCCGAGCAGGTTCCAACCGCCGGGCGAAACCGCCGGGTAGATCGCGGTCTGACGCTCAGCGATGCCCACGCTGCCCGCAGCGACCCGTTTGCGCGGGGTGCTCAGGCGCGGCGTGGCGAGGGCTTCCTCGACCAGCCCCATAAAGGCGAAACCGGGGGCGAAACCGATGGCGAATACTTGATATTCGTGACGGCTGTGACGTTCGATCACCTGGCTTTCGCTGAGCCCGTAGCGGTGCGCCAACAAGGGCAGTTCGGGGCCGACGCTGTGGTGGTACCAGGTCGGCAGCTCATGGCAGCGGCCGCCCTGGGCACTGGCCGGTTGCAGGTCGGTGAAGGCCTCGGCGATCAGCTCGCGTACGCGTACTCCGGCCATGCGCTTGAGGTCGTAGTGCAGCAACAGGGTGGTGTAGGACGGCACCAGATCGATCAGCGCGTCGCCGAAACTGGCGCGCAGGCGTTGGCTGGCGGCCAGCATCCAGGGCATGTTGCTTTCGTCGATGCTGTCGAACAGGCGCAGGGTCAGGCTATCGACGCCGGCGATTTCGAGTTTCGGGACCGGTGCTCTCATGCCAACCTCAGGCTGTCGAAGGCTTCACGGATGCGGCGCACCGCCGCGATGGATTCGGCATTATCGCCGTGCACGCAGAGTGTGTGGGCTTGCAAGGACAGCGAGCTGCCGTCATTGGCAAACAAGACATGGCCCTTGGCCAGGCAGACCGCTTGAGCGACGATCAGCTCACTGTCGTGATGCACCGCGCCAGGTTGGCTGCGAGCAACCAGAAAACCCTCCGCGTCGTAGGCGCGGTCGGCGAAGGCTTCGAACCACAGGGTCAGGCCGAACTCGGCGCCCATGGCCTGGGTCTGGCGATTGTCGCGGGTGGTCATCAGCATCAGCGGCAGGCTGCGGTCATAGCTGGCCACTGCGCGCATCACCGCCCGCAGGATCTGCGGTTTGCGCATCATGTCCTGGTACAGCGCGCCATGCGGTTTCACATAACTGACGCGGGAGCCCTGGCTGCGGCAGATGGCCTCCAGGGCGCCGATCTGATAGAGCAGCAGGTCTTCGACTTCCTGGGGCGAGCAATCCATCGAACGGCGGCCGAAGCCGACCAGATCCGGATAGCCCGGATGGGCGCCGATACGCACGCCATGTTCGATCGCCAGGGCGACGGTCTTGCGCATGATGCTGGGGTCGGAGGCGTGGAAGCCGCAGGCGATATTGGCGCAGTCGATATAGGGCATGACCTCGGCATCCAGACCCATTTGCCAGGCGCCGAAGCTTTCGCCGATATCGCAGTTCAGAAGCAGGCTGTTCAAGGGGATGTTCCTCTGTGCGGGTCGTCTCGTCGGTATGCGAAGCACGGCGATAGCGAACGGACGGCCGCGTTTTATGGAATGACCTGTGCGGCATTCTTGAGTGGCGCGGGGCGGGCGTCCAACTAATAAAAATGAGCGGCTGAGATAGGAAAAGTCGATGGTGCTGATCCATATGCGGTCTTGAGCGTTCGCTCCGCCAGAGGTTCGAGGCATAAGCTTTTTCGATCGTACGCCTCCGTTTTTTCTCGTTGGACACTGCCGTCGGCAAATCCGACAGTCGTGTTGTGGTTTGCTCCTTCGCGCAGCAAACACCTTGCGCGCACCCTTGGCCGGCTCACCATCTCGGCCAGGGGTGTCCTTTCCAACGGCGGGGCGCCGTGGTTGTTCTGGATAGATTGTTGACCTGGCTCCCTGATCCACGACTCATGGACACGCCAATGAAACCCTCTCTCTATTTGCAGTTCCCCGCGGTGCTCGCCTCTCTGGTCAGCGCCGTGACGGCACAGGCCGCCGAGCACTGGAACATGTCGGCCGAGCAACCGACCAGTAACTTCATCACCCGGATCGCCCGCGACTTCGCCCGTCAGGTCAAGCGCGAGAGCAAAGGCGAGCTGGATATCCGCGTGTCGCCAAACTCGACGTTATTCAAGCGTGCCCAGGTGAAAGCCGCGGTGGCGCGCGGGGATATTCAACTCGGCGATCTGTTCATGTCCGTGCTGAGCGAGGAAGACCCGCTGTATGCGCTCGATAGCCTGCCGTTCCTGGTCACCGACTACGACCAGGCGAAACGGCTCTGGCAGGCCAGCCGGCCGGCCATCGAACAGCGCCTGCTGAAAGACGGCGTGCGCCTGCTGTATGCCGTGCCCTGGCCGCCGCAGAGTTTGTACAGCAACAAGCCGCTGACTCGTATGGCGGATTTCCAGGGCCTGAAATTCCGCTCCTACAACCCGACGATCGCGCGTATGGCCGAGCTGATCGGTGCCGCACCGACTACCATCGCCACCGAAGACGTGTCCCAGGCGTTCGGCAACGGCGAGGTGCAGGCGATGCTGACATCCTCGGCCACCGGCGTGGACCTGCAGGCATGGAAGTTCGCCAGCCATTTCTATGACATCAGGGCGTTCATCCCGAAGAACATCACGGTGGTCAACGAGACGGCATTTCAGCGTTTGTCGTTCACTGCGCAACAGGCGCTGTTGAGCGCGGCCAAGCGCGCGGAGATGCAGGGCTGGGAATTGTCCTGGGCGCTTAACGCCTACCAGATCAGAACCCTGGAACGCCGTGGCATCACCGTAGCCGAGGAGGCACCGCCGACAATACGCAGCGGCCTGGATGCGATCGGTCGGACGCTGGCTTGGGAATGGCTGGGCACGGCGGGCGAGCAGGGGCGGGAAATCGTCGACGCGTATCGCGAAGGCTCTGCCAAAGATCAGGTTGAATAATCCCGCTATTCAGGCGTAAACGCAGTCGCAATGCCGCTCACTCAAACCGGATGGGCGGCATTGTTCTGTCTGTGTATCCATTGCTTGTTGCAGGGCGCACCCGGGTAAGTGTGACCTTTGCTTGCAGCGGCCGCAAAGGAAGGGGGCGCATAGGTCATGCAGCACCAGCCTCGGCGCAGATTTTGGTGCGCACGGCTCACCCTACGAAGTCAGCACCCGCCATTCCGCGAAGATCCATTTTTCGTAGCCTAGACAAGCCCGGGCTACGGGAGCAGCTGATCGTTCCCATGTGGACGGTTCGACGCCTCGAGGTCACCCAATGGTAGCCCGGGTTGAGCGAAGCGATACCCGGGTATCGGCGCCCTGGGTATCGCTTCGCTCAACCCAGGCTACGTGCTGTAGCAGTTTCCCGGATTGCATCCGGGCTGTCATGGGTGAGGTCAAATAATCACCGTTTTTGGCGAGAGGCCACGGCTGTCGTGGCTGTGCCTCAGTCAACCCGGGCGGGTGAAGCCGTCAGATCGCTGCAAGGCATGGCGGGTTGCACCCACCCTACGAGGCTGGTACAGGGCTCAAGGATCGACTAACCGATCTGAAATTGCTGGGCGCTCTGGCTCAACGCCTGAATCTGTTCGGACAGGCTGTGGGTCTGTTGTTCCAGGGTCAAACGCAGGCCCTTGGTCTGGCCGGTGTGCAGGTTGATCTCTTCCATCTTCTCGGCGATATCCCCGGTGGTGCTGGAAATCTCTTCGATGGCCACCACCACTTGGTTCATTTCCCCGGTGAGCTGTTCCATCGACAGGGTGATCGCCTCGATGGCCGTGGCCACCTGACCGGCGTGTTGCTCGCTTTGCGCCGCCAGCGCCAGGCCGTTGCTCATCAAACCGTCGATGCTCTGGGTCTGCTGGTTGAAGTCGCCGATGATGCGCGCGATGTCGGTGGTGGCGGACACGGTTTTCTGCGCCAGCGAACGCACCTCGTCGGCCACTACCGAGAAGCCGCGACCGGCATCGCCGGCCCGCGCCGCTTCTATCGCGGCGTTCAAGGCCAGCAGGTTGGTCTGGTCCGCCAGGCTGTTGATCACGTCGATGATGCCGCGCACCTTGCCGCTCGATTGGCTGAGCAGGGCGACCTGGGCGTGGGTTTGCTGGATCAACTGCGACAGCTGGCGCATGTTGTCGACGCTGGCATCGATCACCGTGCTGCCCAAGCGCGCCGACTCGTAAGCGCTGTGCGTGGAGTTGCCGACGTCCGAGGTGCGCTGGGCCATTTCGTTGATGGTCGCGCAGATCTGCTGGGAGGCCGAGGCGGCCTGTTCGGTCTGGATCTCCACCTGGCTGCTGTTATCGCCGAGATCGCGCATCGAGTCGCCGAGGTAGGCGTGCAGTTCGGTCAGGGCGCGATTGGCTTCGACCACCTGGCAAAGAATCCGGCCGATGCCTTGGATCATGCGGTTGCAGGCCTCGCCCAATTGATTAAATTCATCCTTGGGGTTGCCGCCAAGGGCCAAGCTGCCGGTGAGGTCGCCGGACGCGACCTGGGTGAGCAGACGGGTGACCTTGTGCAGCTGGGCCATCAAGGTGCGGGAGGCCTGGCTCAGGGTGATCAGCAGGAACGCCGCCACACAGAGCGAGGTCAGGCCCATCAGCCAGTTCGCCGAGTGCCTGGCCCGTTGCGCCTGTTGCGCGGTGCTGGCGAGGATGCCGCCCTGCAGCATGCGGTTCTGCTCGAGGATGCGTTGCTCGGTTTGCTCGCGTTGTTCGGCGAGCTGCGCCTCGAGGCTGCGCAGTTGCTGGATCGAGGCATCCGCTTGGGCGAAGGCCGCGCTGAAGGCCGCGACCGTCTGGCCGATCTGGTTGTCGTTCCAATCCAGTTCCTGCAGCTTGGCCTGCAGTTCGCCGATGGCGCCATGGGCCTGGGCGGCGTAGTCGCTGTCGAAGGTCGACAGGTAATTGCGCTGGTTGCTCAGGGCTGCGGCGATCATCGGTTGGATCAGGCTGATGGTGATGGCTTCCAACTGCTCGGCACTGGCGGACAGCGCTTGGCGTTGACCTTGGAAGGGCGTCAGGCCCAGTTGCTGGGAGCGCGCCAGCCAACTTCGTTGCAAGACGGTTTCGGCGAGGATCAAGGCTTCGATTCGTTGCGCGCTCTCGTCGATGGCGCTCTCGCCCAGGCCTTGCGCCTGCCGGACGAATTGCCCGGCGAGTTGTTCCAGCGCGCCGATGCGTGCGAGGAATTCATCGCTGCCGGTGGGCGTGAGTTCTTTACGCAGGATGCCGAGTTTGAGCCAGTCGTTCATCAGCGCGGAGGAGGCGCCGGCAAATGCCATGGCGTTCTCCCGGGCTTGCAGCGCCGCATTGACCTGGCGGCTGGCCCAGAACGAGGTCGCCGTGATCAGTCCCAGGCCGAGCAGGGTGATGACGATAAGCAGACGGAATTTTTGTTGCCAGGACAGGAATATCTGCATGGTGGACTCCTCGCCACCTTTCAGGTGATAGCCACCAGGGTGGGCCGGTCATGGGACAGCATGGGTATCGCCAGGATGAAGTCCGTTCGTGCGAGGCGGGAGGGGTGGCCGGCGCTCGCGAGAGCGCCGGCCGGGTACGCACCGGTTACCAGAGTGGCAGGCTGTAGCTGAGGATCAGGCGGTTTTCGTCGAGGTCGTTGCCGAAGTTGGAACGCACCGTGGCGTTACGCCATTTAATCCCGAGGTTTTTCAATGGGCCGCTTTGCACCACATAGGCCAGGTCCATGTCGCGTTCCCATTCCTTGCCGCCGTTGCTGTTGCCGACCTGCACATGGTCGCCGGACATGTAGCGGGTCATGAAGGTCAGGCCGGGGATGCCCATGGCGGCGAAGTTGTAGTCGTAGCGAGCCTGCCAGGAGCGTTCGTCGATGTTAGCGAAATCGTTGATCTGCACGAAGTTGACCAGGAACGGATCACTGTTGGCGATATACGGGAAGGGATCGTCGCCGCTCATGCGCTGATAGCCGGCACCGAACGCGTGGCCACCGAGGGTGTAGGTGAACATGGCGCCGAAGGCCTTGTTGTCGATATCGCGGAAGTTGCCGTCTTCGCGGCTTTTGGCGAAGCGCAAATCGGTCTTGAACGACTGGCCTTCGCCCAGCGGCTTGAGGTAGACCAGGGTGCCGTAGTGTTGCTGGTAGATGTCTTCCAGCTCACCGTAGTGCAGGCCCAGGCTGAGCTCGGGGGTCAGTTTGTAATCGCCGCCGACGAATGTGAACGCGTCGCTGGTGCCGCCGATGCGGTTGGCGCTCATCTCCATGTAGTCGGTGGAGGCGTTGGCCCTGACCCGGTCGATCTTGCCGCCTTGCAGGGTCAGCTTGTCGATCTCCTGCACATTCAGCAGGGCGCCGCGAAACGAGCCCGGCAGCAGGCGCGAGTCGTTGGACGAGACGATCGGGCTGCGAAACGCCAGGGAGCCGATGCGCAAGGTGCTATTGGAAGCCTTGAACTTGGCGGTGACATCGAGCTTGGCGTATTCGTTCTGCGAGCCGCCGGAGCGGTCCGCCGGCAGCAAGCCGCTACCCGCGGTGCCCTCGCCGGAGTCGAGCTGAAAACCGACCATGCCCAGCGCATCGATGCCGACGCCGACCGTGCCTTCGGTGTAGCCGGACTCCATGCGCAGCAAAAAGCCCTGCGCCCATTCTTCAGCCTTGTCGCGCGCATTGTCCTGACGGAAATCGCGGTTGAAGTAGAAGTTGCGCAGTTCGAGACTGCCTTTGCTGTCGTTGATGAAGTCGGCACTGGCCACGCCGGGCACACTGCTGATGGCGAGCAAAGCTGCCATGCGGTGGATCTGGTTCATGAGAAATCTCTCCTGTGAGGTAAGCGCGCACAGCGGTGGTTACCGTCTGCTTGGCAGGGCGCGGTTCGCGGTCTGTTGTTATCGAGTTCAAGTTGCCGCAGGGAGATTCTTGGTAGCAGCGCGAGACAGCGTCCAACGAAAAAAAGCAGAGGCCGGCGATAAGAAAATCCGATGCGCCCGGTGCAAGACTTTGCCGAGCGCTGGCATGTAACCTGCTTCGTCGCTACTAGCAAAACGCCGTTATCCGTTCACCGCACGAGGGCCGAACAGCCATGAATCTGAGATTTCTCGAGACCTTCGTCTGGGTCGCACGGCTGAAGAGTTTTCGCCTCACGGCAGAAAAGCTGTTCAGCACCCAGGCCTCGATTTCCAGCCGCATCGCCGCGCTGGAAGACGAGCTGGGGGTCCGTCTGTTCCTGCGTGATTCGAAAGGGGTTTCGCTGACCCCGGAAGGGCACAAGGTGCTCGAATACGCCGAACGCATGCTCGACACCATGCAGGCGTTGAAGCAGTCGATCAGCGAGACCGGCAACATCCAGGGGCGCGTCCGTTTAGGCGTGATGGACACGGTGATCCATACGCTGCTGAGTCCTTTCGTAACAAAGATCATGGAGGTCTATCCGGCGGTCGAGATCGAGCTCACCGCCGACACCGCGCGCAACCTGTGCGAGCAATTGCAGAAGGGCTATCTGGATATCGTTTTCCAGACCGATGTGGTGCGCGGCGATGAGGTGCGCAACCTGGAAATGGCGCGCTACCCGGTGCAGTGGATCGTCCTCACGGGTTCGATCTACGACCGCTGCTACGCCTCGATGGATGAATTGGCCAAGGAGCGGATCATCACCTTCTCCAAGCACTCGCGCCCGCACCAGGACATTCTCAATCTGCTGCATGCCGGCAACGTCGCCGCGCCGCGGATCAGTTGCGTGAATTCGGTGGCGGCGATGAAGCGCCTGATCCGCGATGGTTTCGGCATCGGTGCATTGCCCGCGGCCCTGGTTCACGAGGAACTCAAGCAGGGCATGGTCACCATCCTCGAGGACGTGCCGCAACCGCCGCCCCTGGAGATGGTGGTGACCTGGCGCACCGGCGTCGGCCTGGAACTGAGCGAAGACATAGTCGCCCTGGCCGGCGAGGTATTGCAGGACTACGCCAAGCAAATGGGCGAAAGCATGATCACTCTGCTGCCGTTCGCCAGCGATCAGGAAATGCCCTAATCATTCGCTTTTTGTGGCTTGAGAGCTTAGCCCCTAGGTTGGGTCGGGCCGCGCAGTTTAGCGGTGCTTGTTGCGGTTCAAGCAACGACATCGTTGTCGGTCGCCGCGTAACCCAACAGATCGTATGCCGGAACGATACCGCGTAGAGGGTGACGCGGCGTTCGGTAGCAGCAGTGCTTGTGCGCCGTGTGCAGCGCCGCTAACCCAACCTACGGGGCTGCGTTCCTTGACGATGCTTTTGATCTGAAATCTCGCCAGATCGCCGGGACGCCGGACCGCAGCAAGCTGGCTCCTGCAGGCAATACGACGCTCCGCGTCAACTTGGCTATCTTTATCGCACTGCTAGCGCCTTAGTGCCCCGTTTTTGCTCATAACGAATTTCGATCATGCGTTCTCGGTTTTTCTAGTTGGACAGCCCAGCTGCCTCGTCCGAGACTCGAAACCAGGCCTTCCGGCAGTTGTGGAGTCAGGCCATTCGCCTCATATCAATCTGGAGAAAATAATAATGAATAATCTACCTCGCCTCGCCATGGCCGCCATGGCCTGCACCCTGGGTCTGTATGTGGCCGGCGCCCATGGTGCCGAACGCTGGAACATGACCACGGAGAACCCCGACGGCAACTACATCACCGCCGTGGCCAAAGAGTTCTCGGCGGACGTCGAGAAAGCCACCGCAGGCGAACTGAGCATCCGCGTACACGCCAACTCCGTGCTGTTCAAACGCCCCGAGGTCAAGCGCGCGGTGCAGACCGGCCAGGTCCAGCTCGGCGATGTGTTGATGTCGGTGTTGGGCAACGAAGACCCCATCTATGAAGTCGACAGCGTGCCCTTCCTGGCGCGCAACTACGGTGATGCGCAGAAGCTCTGGAAGGCCAGCCGTCCGGCGGTTGAAGAGCGTTTGGCCAAGCAGGGCATCAAGTTGCTGTACGCCACCCCGTGGCCGCCGCAAAGCATCTACAGCAAGACCCCGATCGCCGCCATGGGCGACTTCAAGGGCATGAAATTCCGTGCCTACAACCCCGCTACTTCGCGAATGGCCGAGCTGATGGGGGCGGTACCCACGGTGATCAACGCCGGCGAAGTCCCGCAAGCGTTCAGCACCGGGATCATCAGCGGCATGATCACCTCGCCGATGACCGGCGTGGACACCCAGGCCTGGGATTTCGCCAAGTACTACTACGACGTCAAGGCGTTCATTCCGAAGAACTTCGTGATCGTCAACGAGCGCGCGTTCAAGCGCCTGTCCGAAGCTTCGCAGAAGGCGGTGCTGGAAGCGGCCGAACGTGCCGAGCAGCGCGGTTGGGAAATCGCCGAGGCGCAAACCAGCAAGCTGGTCGCCACCCTCGCCGAGAACGGCATGCAGGTCGATCCGGCGGCCCCGGCACCGGTCGAGGCGGGCTTTCAGAGCATCGGCCAGACCATGTCCGCGGAGTGGCTGAGCAAGGCCGGCGCGGACGGCCAAGCGATCATCGACGCGTACAAGAACTGATTGGCTGAATGAGCCGGGGCCGGGCGACCGGCCCGGTATCTCTGATATCTGGAGCATCAGACAATGAAACTCTTGCATAAGCTCTACACCCTCTGCGGGCTCCTCTCGGGCCTGTTCCTGGTGCTTATCTGCCTGTTGGTGATCGCGCAGATCCTCGCGCGTCAGTTCGGCGGCATGGTGCCGTCGGCCGACGAGTTCGCCGCCTACGCCATGGCCGCATCGGGCTTTCTCGCGCTGCCATACGCCTTGCAACGCGGCGCGCATATCCGCGTCGAGTTGTTGTACCGCTTGCTTTCGAGCCGCGGGCGTTTCATCGCCGAGGTGCTGAGCAATCTGGTGGGCCTGGGCATCAGCCTGTACCTGGCTTGGTATTGCGCGCTGTTCGTAATCGAATCCTATGAGTTCAAGGAAGTGTCGTCTGGGCTGCTGCCCATTCCGATGTGGATTCCGCAGCTACCGATGCTACTGGGCACTTCGGTGCTGGTGGTGGCGATGGCCGAGCGGCTGATCGTGGTGTGCCAGGGACAGCGCTTCGAAAGCCCCGACGCCTGCAGTGCGATGAGCGAATAAGTTCGCTCGTCAGCATTCTCATTCTTGCGGCTTGGCCGCACCGGATCAGTGAGTTAACCGTGGACTACACAATAATTACTATCACGCTGCTGGTGGCGCTGTTCGTCTTGCTCGGCGGCGGCGTCTGGGTCGCCCTGTCGCTGCTGGGCGTCGGCATCCTCGGCATGGAACTGTTCGGCGGCGCGCCGGCCGGCTCTATTCTCGCCACCACCAGTTGGGCGTCGAGCGCGAGTTGGACCTTGACCGCGCTGCCGCTGTTCATCTGGATGGGCGAGATCCTCTATCGCACGCGCCTGTCCGAGGACATGTTCAACGGCCTGTCGCCATGGCTGCGTGGCCTGCCGGGTCGCCTGTTGCACGTCAACGTGGTCGGCTGCGGGATTTTCGCCGCGGTCAGCGGTTCGTCCGCGGCGACGGCGGCGACCATCGGGCGCATCTCCTTGCCCGAGTTGAAGGCGCGCGGTTATCCGGAAAGCATCGCCATCGGCTCCCTGGCCGGCGCCGGTACCCTGGGTTTGCTGATCCCGCCATCGATCATGATGATCGTCTACGGCGTCGCGGCGCAGGTGTCGATCTCGCGCCTGTTCATCGCCGGGATTCTGCCGGGTTTGATGTTGCTGCTGATTTTCAGCGGTTTTCTGATGATCTGGTCGGTGATCAACCGCAAGCAAATGCCGCAGGACAGCGAAACCCTGACATTCATGGAGAAACTGCGCCGCGGCAAACTGCTGATCCCGGTGGTCACGCTGATAGTCGCGGTGATCGGCTCGATCTATGCGGGTTTCGCCACGGCTACCGAGGCCGCCGCGGTCGGGGTGGTCGGCGCGCTGTTGATCGCCTGGTACTCCGGTTCGCTGAACCGCGAGACCTTTATGGACAGCCTGATGGGCGCGGTCTGCACCTCGTGCATGATCTTCTTCATCCTGCTCGGCGCGGCCTACCTGACCTCGGCCATGAGCTTCACCGGGCTGCCGTCGGCGCTGGCCGACTGGATCATTGCCAAACAGCTTTCGCCTTACGTGCTGCTGCTGGCGCTGACGCTGTTCTTCATCATCCTGGGCTGCTTCCTCGACGGTATCTCGATCATTCTGCTGACCACCGCGGTGGTGCTGCCGGCGGTGCAGGCGGCGGGCATCGATCTGCTGTGGTTCGGCATCTTCGTGATCCTGGTGGTGGAGATGGCGCAGATCACCCCGCCGGTGGGCTTCAACCTGTTCGTGGTGCAGAACCTGACGGGCTACGACATGTGGAAGGTGGCCAAGGCCAGCTTTCCGTTCTTCCTGTTGCTGGTGCTGGCGGCGATCCTGATCACGCTTTTCCCACAAATCGTGTTGGGGCTGCCGCAGGCAATGCGCGGGGCTTAGTCTCTGTCGTCCTGCCCCGCTTATGGCGGGTGGGGCAGGGCGATTACATCGATATACAGGCGTAGCCAGGCGGGCAATCCGCGAGTTTTTTCCGGCGAAGTATCTGTGGTGAAAGAAAATGTCGCAGCCTCGCAAGCGCTTGGCTGTGTTCCCTCGTTAAGCTCGTTCGATAAATGTGACCAGCGAGTCGCTGGTGTCGCCACACTCAAGAGGCGGGTTCTAAACATGCAATCTCGGCCTCCTGGACTAACGTTGAACCATTAACGGCGTCGCCAGTTGCAACTCGCGACCGCCCTCGTCGAATCCCAAGCCAACCGGAGCATAAAAAACATGGCGTTCTTTACGGCGGCCAGCAAAGCCGACTTTCAGCATCATCTGCAAGCGGCTCTGGCGCAGCACGTCAGTGAACAAGTACTGCCACAAATCACCCTCTTCGCCGATCAGTTCTTCGGCATCATCGCGGTCGACGAACTGACCCAGCGCAGGCTTTCCGACCTGGTTGGTTGCACGCTGTCGTCCTGGCGCCTGCTCGAGCGCTTCGAGCAGAGCAAGGCGCAAGTCCGGGTGTTCAACCCCGATTACGAAAAACATGGTTGGCAGTCCACCCATACCGCCGTGGAAATTCTCCACAGCGACACTCCGTTTTTGGTCGACTCGGTGCGCATGGAGCTGAACCGCCGCGGTTACAGCATCCACACCTTGCAAAACAGCGTATTCAGCGTACGTCGCGACAAGAAGGGCACGCTGCTGGAAGTGCTACCCAAGGGCACCCAAGGCAAGGACGTGCAGCAAGAAGCGCTGATGTTCCTGGAGATCGACCGTTGCGCCAGCGCCGGCGAAATGAAGACGCTGGAAAAAGCCCTGCACGAAGTCTTCGCCGAAGTACGGCAGAGCGTCGCCGACTTCCAGCCGATGAAGGCCAAGGCCGAGGAGCTGCTCGTCTGGTTGGGCAAAGCCAAGCCGGGCAAGGCCGGGCTGAATGTCGAAAGCGCAGAGCTGGAAGAGATCAAAGTATTTATGAAGTGGTTGCTGGACGACCACTTCACCTTCCTCGGCTATGAAGAATTCACCGTGACCGATGTCGCCGACGGCGGCGCCATCGTTTACGACGAAAGCTCCCTGTTGGGCCTGTCCAAGCGCCTGCGCGCCGGGCTCAGCCGCGACGATTTGCATATCGAGCCGGAAGCCCTGAGCTATCTGCGCGAGCCGCTGTTGCTGTCGTTCGCCAAGGCCGCCGTGCCGAGCCGCGTGCACCGCCCGGCCTATCCGGATTTCGTGTCCATCCGCGAGCTCGACAGCAAGGGGCGGGTGGTCAAGGAATGCCGCTTCATGGGCCTGTACACCTCCGCGGTGTATGCCGAAAGCGTGTGGAACATCCCCTATATCCGCCGCAAGATCGCGGTGATCGAGCAGCGTGCCGGCTTCGACAGCAAGGCGCACCTGGGCAAGGAGCTGGCCCAGGTCCTCGAAGTGCTGCCGCGCGACGACCTGTTCCAGACCCCGGTCGACGACCTCTACGATACCGCCATGGCCATCGTGCAGATCCAGGAACGCAACAAGATCCGCGTGTTCCTGCGCCGCGATCCCTACGGGCGTTTCTGCTACTGCCTGGTCTACGTGCCGCGCGACGTTTACTCCACCGAGACCCGGCTGAAGATCCAGCAGGTGTTGATGGAGCGCTTGCAGGCCATCGATTGCGAGTTCTGGACCTTCTTCTCCGAATCCGTATTGGCGCGGGTGCAGTTCATCCTGCGTGTCGACCCGAAGAACAAGACCCAGATCAACACCGCGCTCCTGGAAAAAGAAGTGATCCAGGCCTGCCGTTCGTGGAAGGACGACTACGCCGGCCTGATCGTCGAAACCTTCGGCGAAGCCCAGGGCACCAACGTGCTGGCGGATTTCCCGAGCGGTTTCCCGGCCGGCTATCGCGAGCGTTTCGCCCCGCATTCGGCAGTGGTGGACATGCAGCATTTGCTCAGCCTGAGCGCCACGCGCCCGCTGGTGATGAGCTTCTATCAGCCGCTGACCCAGGACGGCCAGCAACTGCACTGCAAGCTCTACCATGCCGATACGCCGCTGCCGCTGTCCGACGTGCTGCCGATTCTGGAAAACCTCGGCCTGCGCGTGCTCGGCGAATTCCCCTACCGCTTGCACCAGCTCAACGGTCGCGAGTTCTGGATCCACGATTTCGCCTTCACCTACGCCGAAGGCCTGGACGTCGACATCCAGCAGCTCAACGACACGCTGCAGGATGCCTTCATCAATATCGTCGGCGGCGAGGCCGAGAACGATGCGTTCAACCGTCTGGTACTGACCGCCGCCATGCCATGGCGCGATGTGGCGCTGCTGCGTGCCTATGCGCGTTACCTCAAGCAGATTCGTCTGGGCTTCGGCCTCAACTATGTCGCCAGCACCCTGGTCAACCACGCGGACATCGCCAAAGAGCTGGTGCGCCTGTTCAAGACCCGCTTCTACCTGGCGCGCAAACTCGGCGCCGGCGACCTCAACGACAAGCAGCAGAAGCTCGAACAAGCGATTCTCAGCGCGCTGGATAACGTCGCGGTACTCAACGAAGACCGCATCCTGCGTCGTTACCTGGACCTTATCAAAGCGACTCTGCGCACCAACTTCTACCAGACCGACGCGGCTGGGCAGAGCAAGCCTTACTTCAGCTTCAAGCTCAACCCGCGGGCGATTCCGGATATTCCCAAGCCGGTGCCGAAGTTCGAAATCTTCGTCTATTCGCCACGGGTCGAAGGCGTGCATCTGCGCTTCGGCGACGTCGCCCGCGGCGGCCTGCGCTGGTCGGATCGCGAAGAAGACTTCCGCACCGAAGTGCTCGGCCTGGTCAAGGCGCAACAGGTGAAGAACGCGGTAATCGTGCCGATGGGCGCCAAGGGCGGCTTCCTGCCGCGGCGTCTGCCAGCGAGCTCGCGCGACGAGATTCTGGCCGAGGGCATCGCCTGCTACCGCATCTTCATCAGCGGCCTGCTCGACATCACCGACAACCTCAAGGAAGGCGCCGTGGTGCCGCCGGCCAATGTGGTGCGCCACGACGCCGATGATCCTTACCTGGTGGTTGCCGCCGACAAAGGCACCGCGACCTTCTCCGATATCGCCAACGGCATTGCCGCCGACTACGACTTCTGGCTCGGCGACGCATTCGCCTCCGGCGGTTCGGCCGGTTACGACCACAAGGGCATGGGCATCACCGCCAAGGGCGCTTGGGTTTCGGTGCAGCGTCACTTCCGCGAGCGCGGCATCGACGTGCAGAAGGACAGCACCACGGTGATCGGCATCGGCGACATGGCCGGCGACGTCTTCGGCAACGGCCTGCTGCTGTCGGACAAGCTGCAGCTGGTGGCCGCCTTCAACCACATGCACATCTTCATCGACCCCAACCCGGATGCGGGCAAGAGCTTCGTCGAACGCAAGCGTCTATTCGATCTGCCGCGTTCCAGCTGGGCCGATTACGACGCCTCGTTGATTTCCGCCGGTGGCGGGATCTTCCTGCGTAGCGCCAAGAGCATCGCCATCAGCCCGGAAATGAAAGAGCGTTTCGATATCAGCGCCGACAAGCTGGCGCCGACCGAGCTGCTCAACGCGTTGCTCAAAGCGCCGGTCGACCTGATCTGGAACGGCGGTATCGGCACTTACGTCAAGTCGAGCAAGGAAAGCCACGCTGATGTCGGCGACAAGGCCAACGATGCGTTGCGCGTCGACGGCCGCGAGCTGCGCGCGAAAGTCGTGGGCGAGGGCGGTAACCTCGGCATGACCCAGCTGGGTCGCGTCGAATACGGCCTCAACGGCGGCGCGAGCTTCACCGATTTCATCGACAACGCGGCCGGGGTGGATTGCTCCGACCACGAGGTGAACATCAAGATCCTGCTCAACGAGATAGTCGCGGCCGGCGACATGACCGGCAAGCAGCGCAACAAGCTGCTCGCCGAGATGACCGATGCGGTCGGTGGCCTGGTGCTGGGCAACAACTACAAACAGACCCAGGCGCTGTCGCTGGCCGAGCGCCGTGCGCGCGAACGCCAGGGCGAGTACAAGCGGGTGATGGCCGGCTTGGAAGCGGCCGGCAAGTTGGACCGCGGCCTGGAGTTCCTGCCCTCGGACGACGAGCTCAACGAGCGCGCTGCCAAAGGCCAGGGCTTGACCCGTCCCGAGCTGTCGGTGCTGATCTCCTACAGCAAGATCGACCTGAAGGAGTCGCTGCTCAAGTCCCAGGTGCCGGACGACGAGTACCTGGCCCGCGAGATGGAAACCGCCTTCCCGCCGTTGCTGGCGCAGAAGTTCGGCGAAGCCATGCGGCGTCATCGCCTCAAGCGCGAAATCGTCAGCACGCAGATCGCCAACGACCTGATCAACCACATGGGCATCACCTTCGTGCAGCGCCTGAAGGAGTCCACCGGCATGAGTTCGGCCAACGTCGCCGGCGCTTATGTGATCGTCCGCGACGTGTTCCGCCTGCCGCATTGGTGGAAGCAGATCGAGGCCCTGGACTATCAGGTGCCGGCCGAACTGCAACTGCAGATGATGGACGAGCTGATGCGTCTGGGTCGCCGCGCCACCCGTTGGTTCCTGCGTAACCGTCGCGGTGAGTTGGATGCGGCGCGCGATGTGGCGCACTTCGCCCCACGGATCGAAGCCCTGGCCATGAGCCTCGACCAATTGCTCGAAGGCCAGGCCCGCGAGCAGTGGTTGGCGCGCTTCCAGTCCTACGTCGAAGCCGGTGTGCCCGAAGTGCTGGCGCGCATGGTCGCGGGTACCAGCCATCTGTACACCTTGCTGCCGATCATCGAAGCATCGGACGTCACCGCCCAGGCCCCGGCCCGCGTTGCCGCCTCCTACTTCGCCGTCGGTGGTGCGCTGGAGCTGTCCTGGTACCTGCAGCAGATCACCGGCCTGCCGGTGGAAAACAACTGGCAGGCGCTGGCGCGCGAAGCCTTCCGTGACGATCTGGACTGGCAACAGCGGGCGATCACCGTATCGCTACTGCAAATGCCCGACGGGCCGGCGGAGATCGAAGCGCGTGTCGTCGACTGGTTGGAGCAGCATCGCCGCCTGGTCGACCGCTGGAAGGCCATGCTCGCCGAGCTGCGTGCCGCCACCGGAACCGACTACGCCATGTATGCCGTGGCCAACCGCGAACTGATGGACCTGGCGCAGAGCGCCCAGCGTGGCGTGATCGATTGATCCCACGCTGAGCAGTACCGAGCCCCGCCTAGTGCGGGGCTTTTTTTAGCGCCGCTGCAACCGGGTAAGCATCGTTCGGTCTGTGCTCCAGGGATTTACTGGATGTTGGGCTTCGCAGGCTCAGCGCCAACCTACGCAGCGATCGTTAAGCCGATCCGTTCTGGGAAAATCTTGTCTACGCCAGTGCATGCTGATACGCGCCAGGCGGTAGCCTGAACAGATGCAGGTTGCTCGGCAGCCAGCGATAGTAAAAATAGAACTCGAAGAGCGCGGGATGGCGACAGCTGCACAGGGTGAGGGAGGGGGTGTATTGGCTGGGTTTGAAATGCACATAACCGATCGAGGAAAAGGCTTCGAATACGGCGCGTTCCTCTTCTCGCAGATGGATGATCTTGCCGCGCACCAGGTCGGCGGCGTGCAGACATACTTGGGAAAGGCAGACGTGTTTCATCCTTGAGTTCCTCGGGCTTGATGGAGGTGCTGGAGTAACGCCTGCATGTCGATCAACCGGTGCCGGCCGAAGCTGCGGGTGGGTAGCGCCCCTTCATCGATCCAGCGTGCCAGGAGATCCTTCTGGTTTTGCAGTCCCGCCAATTCGGCGAATCGATCCTGGGTGAGGTAGCGCGGGCATCCAACGAATAGTGCGGGGGTCAGTTCTTCCACTTTCATGCGGCTTCCTGCACCATTACGACCTCCTCGACTAGCCTGATCCTGAGGTCAGTCTTTATTGGCTTAACTCGAATCTACTAGCTGTTAGTAGGTTAGTGGTGTGCTGGTTTTCCGTCAAGGCTGGATTAACGATGACGAAAAAGCGTTTTCTGTTTACTGCTGGCGAGCGACTTCGAGGGTTGCGCGAGCTCATGGGGTTGAGCCGGCCGGCTTTCGCGGAAATCGTCGGGATAAAACCCAAACGGCTGGAAAACATCGAAAACGGCTGGCAGAAGATGCACGACGAGGACTTCGAGAAAGTCTGCAGCGTGTTCGAAGAATTCAGCCGTTGGATTACTTACGAAGGGCCGGTCGATCGGCAGGCGTTGGAATTCAAAGTCGCCGACTCCGCGCAGAAGGCGGCGGTGTACTTGGTCAAATGCAACCCGGAATTATTGAAAAGCAGCGGTATCTCGCTGGAAGAGTGGGCAAGCCGTCATCAGGCGGTGCTGGACGAATTGGACGACAAAGAAGAGCCCACGGATTGAGGTCAAACGGGGGGCACGCGTTAGCGGCGTTCAAGCGTTCTTGGGCGTGACCAGGGTTTTCAAGTGTTTGACCACGTCGGGCGCGCCGGCCAGGCACAGCCCTTCGCCGAGGGCGGTGGCTTCCTGATTGTGTTTGGGCAGCAGCAGAAACTCGGGCGCCCCGTGGGTGCGCAGCAGGGCCAATCGCGCGTAGGGCAGGCCATTATCGAGTAGCAGGCCCATGAAGGCCGGATCGCTCCAGGCGGCGCCTGGCATGGCCAGCACGTGGTAGCGCTGTTCCAGGGTGGCCAAGCCGCTTGCGCTCAAACGGTAGCTGGTGAGTTCTGCGGGTAGGGTGATTTCCATTTCACGACGACGGGCATAGGCCACGGCACAGGCGAAGGCTTCGCCATGGTGCTCGCCGGCCCAGAACACCCGCTCGCCACGCCAACTGGCCTGGCGCAGTTCGATGCGTTCATCGGCCAGGAATCGCGGCAGCGCCAGGCTGATGGTCTTGACGAAATCCTTGTAGCTGATGATGCGTACCTGACGACAGTGCGCGCAGGCAGCGTAGTCTTCGAAATTAGCGAAGTGGGCGTATTCGGGGTCGCAATGGGTGAGGCCGTTGATCATCCGCAGGTCGAAAGAGGCGAGCTGTTGTTGTTGCTGTTCGACGACGCGGATCAGTACCGCGTGGGCCTCGGCCTTGTCTTCCTGCACCGGGCCGGACAACGCGTTGCGCGGCAGATCGACCAAGCGGTGCAGTGAGGCCCCATCGAGCCAACAAATGCTCTCCCGCGGCGCGGGGATTGCCGCGAACGGCAAGCTCAGGCTGCTGGCGCGCGCCAGTATCTGTTTCGGCGCGCGGCCAATGAGGCCCATCCGCTGCGCCAGGCCGGCCAGGCGCGAACTTAAGGTCGAAGGCTGTTCAGACACACTCATGGCCGGCTGCGAACTCCAGGAACACTTGTGCCAGTGTGGCAGAGCACACCCCTTGCTGCACAGACCCCGCCGAACGGGCTGCTTGATTTTCCGCGAGGTCTGCCGATCGCCTGTGGCAAGATTGCCGTATTCATCTGCAAACAAGAGCCTCCATGCCCACTTTGGTGTTGGATATCGCCTTATCGGCCGAACAATTCCTGGCGGTTTATCAAGGCCGGGCCAACCGTGTCCTGGTGCGTAGCCGGGACGGGCGCCGGGTTAGCGTGCCGGCCCATCATTTCCGGCCATTTTTGACCCATGAGGGTATCCATGGTTCCTTCGCGCTGGAGTTTAACGCGGCTGGCGAATTATTAAAGCTGCAGCGTTTAGCCTAGAAGGCCGTTTTTAACGCCGTATCGGCAACGCAGGTAGTTTTTCAACAGCCTGCTAGAAGCCAGTCCGGGCTTAGCAACGTTTCCCACGTGCCCAACCGGCTCCCGGCCGCGCGCCTCGCCTCGAAGCCCTCACGGCCTGTATAATCGCCGCCTTTGCGACTTTACCTAACCGAGCTAAGCCTGCCCATGTACAACCTGGCCCGCGAGCTGCTGTTCAAACTTTCCCCGGAAACTTCCCACGAACTGTCCATCGACATGATCGGTGCCGGCGGGCGGCTGGGGCTGAACGGCTTGCTCAACAAGTCGCCCGCCAGCTTGCCGGTCGAGGTCATGGGGTTGACGTTCCCCAATCCGGTCGGTCTGGCCGCCGGGCTGGACAAGAACGGCGATGCCATCGACGGTTTCGCCCAACTGGGTTTCGGCTTTATCGAGATCGGTACGGTAACGCCGCGGGCGCAGCCGGGGAACCCCAAACCGCGTCTGTTCCGTTTGCCGGAGGCCGAGGCGATCATCAATCGCATGGGCTTCAACAACCATGGCGTCGAGCATTTGCTGGCGCGGGTGCGGGCGGCCAAGTTCAAAGGCGTGCTGGGCATCAATATCGGCAAGAATTTCGACACCCCGGTCGAGCGCGCGGTGGACGATTATCTGCTGTGCCTGGATAAGGTCTACGCCCACGCCAGCTACGTGACCGTCAATGTCAGCTCGCCGAACACTCCGGGCTTGCGCAGCCTGCAGTTCGGCGATTCGCTCAAGCAGTTGCTCGAAGCCCTGCGCCAGCGCCAGGAAGACCTCGCGCAAGTGCACGGCAAACGTGTGCCCCTGGCGATCAAGATCGCCCCTGATATGAGCGACGAGGAAACCGTGCAAGTGGCCGATGCGCTGGTGCAGGCCGGCATGGATGCGGTGATCGCCACCAATACCACGCTGAGCCGCGACGGGGTCAAGGGCCTGGAGCATGCGGACGAGGCGGGCGGCTTGTCCGGCGCGCCGGTGCGCGACAAGAGCACGCATATCGTCGAGGTGCTGGCGGCCGAGTTGGCCGGGCGTTTGCCGATCATCGCCGTGGGCGGGATTACCGAAGGCAAGCATGCGGCTGAGAAGATCGCCGCGGGTGCCAGCCTGGTACAGATTTATTCCGGATTCATTTACAAAGGGCCGGCGCTGATCCGCGAAGCGGTGGATGCGATTGCCGGTTTGCCGCGTAACGCTGGAGTTGGACGCTAATCGAATCGTCGGGCAATAAAAAGGGCTCCCTAAGGGAGCCCCCTGGGCTCGCGCCCGCCGCTCGAATGGAGCGGTCTCGATGAAGTCGGTAGGTTCCTGAATCAGCCGACAGCGTGAAGTTCGTTAAGTCGATGGATACCGGCGGTGCCAGTCAATCCGTCCCAGTTGTCGCCGCGACCCTCGCGCCAGCCGTTTAACCAGGCTTGACGAACCGAGGGGAGAGTGAATGGACAAAGTTCGCGGGATTTACCATGAATGCCGTATTGATAGCCGCGCAAGAAAGCTCTTTCTAACGGATCACGCTTAAGTCTTCTCATAGGGTGTTGCCCTCAATGTTGACTGTTATGTCCCTAAGACCTTGATGCAAGGTCGGGCAGAAATTCTGCCGTTGGAGTCCGCTGCCGGCGTCGCGGTTCTCCTGTGCCCTCACCGTTGCGGCGAAGGCCTAGGTAGATTTCTAGCGAATGCTAGAGGGCCTGTGAATGATCGATTTGTCATAAGGACTTAACACTTTTGTGGGCGGGGCGATAAGGCGAACGGAAACTTCGTCGGCGAAACGCAACGCACACCCCTAGCCTGTGGGTTGCATCCTTTATGCTGGTGTTGTGCTATCGCGAATTAGTTGCAGTTATTTTTTCTGCGCATTCCGATGAAATGCCCGTAATGCGACTTTTTGTCACCTAATTTTGGACGTGTCGATTTTCCGCACGCCGTTAATTGCCTCATCAGGCACTGGATATTTACATGTCGGATCGCTACGAACTCTTTCTCACCTGCCCGAAGGGCCTCGAAGGTTTGCTGCTCGAAGAAGCGGGCAACCTGGGGCTTGAGGAGGCGCGCGAGCACACCTCGGCCATTCGCGGCTTCGCCATGCTCGAGACCGCGTACCGTTTGTGCCTGTGGTCGCGTCTGGCCAACCGGGTGTTGCTGGTGCTCAAACGCTTTTCGGTGCGCGACGCCGAGAGCCTTTACGAGGGCGTGCTGGAAGTCGATTGGTTCGAGCATCTGGAGCCCAGCGGCAGTCTGGCGGTGGAGTTCAGCGGCAACGGTTCGGGGATCGATAACACCCACTTCGGCGCCTTGAAGGTCAAGGATGCGATCGTCGATAAACTGCGTCAGGCCGACGGCACGCGGCCTTCGGTCGACAAGCTCAACCCGGACATGCGTGTGCATCTGCGCCTGGACCGCGGCGAGGCGATTCTCTCCCTCGACCTCTCCGGGCATAGCCTGCACCAGCGTGGCTACCGCCTGCAGCAAGGCGCTGCGCCGCTCAAGGAAAACCTCGCCGCCGCGGTGCTGATCCGCGCCGGCTGGCCGCGCATCGCCGCCGAGGGCGGCGCCCTGGCCGACCCGATGTGCGGGGTGGGGACCTTTCTGGTCGAGGCGGCGATGATCGCCGCCGATATCGCGCCCAACCTGAGCCGCGAACAATGGGGCTTCAGCAAATGGCTGGGGCATGTGCCGGCGCTGTGGAAGAAGCTGCAGGGCGAAGCCGAACAGCGCGCCGCCGAAGGCATGGCCAAACCGCCGCTGTGGATTCGCGGTTACGAGGCCGATCCACGCTTGATCCAGCCGGCGCGCAACAATATCGAGCGCGCCGGGCTGAGCCACTGGATCAAAGTGTATCAGGGCGAAGTGGCGACCTTCGAGCCGCGTCCTGACCAGAACCAGAAAGGCCTGGTGATCTGCAACCCGCCCTATGGCGAGCGCCTCGGCGATGAGGCCAGCCTGCTGTATCTCTATCAGAACCTCGGCGAGCGTCTGCGTCAGGCCTGCATGGGCTGGGAAGCGGCGGTGTTCACCGGCGCGCCGGACCTGGGTAAGCGCATGGGCATCCGCAGCCACAAGCAGTACGCGTTCTGGAACGGTGCTTTGCCGTGCAAATTGCTGCTGATCAAGGTGCAGCCGGAGCAGTTCGTCACCGGCGAGCGGCGTACCCCGGAACAGCGCGAACGCGAGCGTGAACAGGCTGAAGCCGACAAGGCATCGCGCGAGCCGCAAGAGCGCCAGTACAACAAGAACGGCAACCCGATCAAACCGGTGCCAGCGCCGGCGGTCGAGCAGGCGCGCCTCAGCGAAGGTGGGCAGATGTTCGCCAATCGTCTGCAAAAAAACCTGAAACAGCTGGGTAAGTGGGCGCGCAAAGAAGGCGTCGAATGCTACCGGCTATATGATGCCGATATGCCGGAATACTCGCTGGCCGTCGACCTGTACGAAGACTGGGTGCACGTGCAGGAATACGCCGCGCCTAAATCCATTGATCCGGAAAAGGCCCAGGCGCGTTTGTTCGATGCGCTGGCGGCGATTCCCCAGGCGCTGAACGTCGACAAGAGCAAAGTGGTGATCAAGCGCCGCGAACGCCAGAGCGGTACCAAGCAGTACCAACGGCAGAGCGCGCAAGGCCAGTTCATGGAGGTCGGCGAAGGCGGGGTGAGGTTGCTGGTCAACCTGACCGACTACCTCGATACCGGCCTGTTCCTCGATCATCGTCCGTTGCGCCTGCGCATCCAGCGCGAGGCCGCGGGCAAGCGCTTCCTCAACCTGTTCTGCTATACCGCCACCGCCACTGTGCATGCGGCCAAGGGCGGCGCGCGCAGCACCACCAGTGTCGACCTGTCGAAGACCTACCTGGATTGGGCGAGGCGCAATCTGTCGCTCAATGGCTTCTCGGACAAGAACCGCCTGGAGCAGGGCGACGTGATGACCTGGCTGGCGGAGGATCGCGGCGAATACGAGCTGATCTTCATCGATCCGCCGACCTTCTCCAACTCCAAGCGCATGGAAGGGGTGTTCGATATCCAGCGCGACCACGTGCAACTGCTCGACCTGGCCATGGCACGTTTGGCGCCGGGCGGGGTGCTGTATTTCTCCAATAACTTCCGCAAGTTCCAGCTCGACGAGGGCCTGGGTGCGCGTTATGCGGTCGAGGAGATCAGCGCCTCGACGGTGGACCCGGACTTCGCCCGCAATCCGAAAATCCACCGCGCCTGGCGAATCAGCGCCAAGGCTTGAGCCCAACCCCTCTCCTGGCGAGAGGGGCGCATCGGCGCCCGCTTCGGGCGCCTATTTGAGCTTGGGCTGGCGATACAGGTCGATCAGTACCTGATCGAGGATCGCTGAGGCGCCCCAGGGTCTGGGGTCGTTGAGGATCGCCACCACGGCCCAGCTATTGCCGTTGCTGTCGCGGCTGTAACCGGCGATGGCGCGCACGTTGTTCAACGTACCGGTCTTGATCCGTGCCTCGCCGACCAGCGGGGTGCGATGCAGGCGCTTGCGCATGGTGCCGTCCATCGCCACCAACGGCAGCGAACTCATGAACTCGGCCGCATAGGGGCTTTTCCATGCGGCTTGCAGCATTTTCGCCAGCTCGTTGGCGCTGACCCGCTCGGCGCGCGACAGGCCGGAGCCGTTCTCCATCACCAGGTGCGGGGCGAGAATGTTCTTGCGCGCCAGCCAGGCGCGGATCACCCGCTGTGCGGCCTTGGCGTCGTCGCCATCGACTTCGTCGCGGAACTGCGCGCCGAGGCTGAGGAACAGCTGCCGGGCCATGGTGTTATTGCTGTACTTGTTGATGTCGCGAATGATCTCCACCAGGTCCGGGGAGAAGGCGCGCACCAGCAGGCGCGCATCTTTCGGCACCTCGGCGAGGCGATCCGTGCCCTGGATGCTGCCGTCCAGTTCCTGCCAGATCGCGCGGATCGCGCCCGCGGCGTAGCTGGGGTGGTCGAGCAGCGACAGGTAGGTCTGTGAGCTGCAGCCCTCGGCCAGCGAACCGCTGACGATCACGTTGGTGCCGTCGACCGCGGTTGTCGGGTTGTAGCGCACGTCCGGCCAGCCCGGGCATTTACTCACCGCGGGCAGGACCTTGACCCGGTTGTCGATGCGGATATTGGCAATCGGCGGTTCGATCGCCACCCGTACCTGGCCGCCTTCGGCGCGGGCGATGAAGCGCAGCGCCTTGAGGTTGACCAGCAAGGCATCCGGGGCGACCAGGAAGGGCTTGTTGGAGTCGCCGCCGTCGTCGTTGAACGAGGGCAGCGTCGGCTGTACGAAATGGCTGCGATCGAGCACCAGATCGCCGGTCACCTGGCGCACGCCGTTGGCGCGCAGATCGCGCAGCAGCAGCCAGAGTTTCTCCATGTTGAGTTTGGGGTCGCCGCCGCCTTTGAGGTACAGGTTGCCGTGCAGGATGCCGTCTTTCAGCGGGCCGTCGGCGTAGAACTCGGTTTTCCACTGGTGGGTCGGGCCGAGCAGTTCGAGGGCCGCGTAAGTGGTTACCAGCTTCATCGTCGAGGCCGGATTGACCGACACGTCGGCGTTGAAAACCATGCTGTTACCCGGGCCATTGAGCGGCAGGGCCACCAGCGACAAGGATTGCGTGCTGATCTTGTTGGCTTTCAGCGCGTGCTGCACTTTGCTGGGCAGGCTGTTGATGACTTCGGCATGGAGCGATAGGGCATAAGGCAGTAGCAGGCTGGCGACCGCCAGTTGACGCAGGGTTTTAAACATCGACTGAACAACCTTGGAACGGGCACGTAAGGGCGAATGAGCGCTCGCGAGATGGATGTCGCGAGTCGAGAGAGTATGCGCTAAGCCTAGAGCCTCTGCGACGCCACGTGAACCGGGGCGGGCGGTTTATTTCATGGACGGGGCAACTGGCGGTTGCCACACAGTCGGGCAAATTCGGCGTCAAGCTGCTAGAGTGCCGCGCGTTATCACTCTTGAGGATTGTTCCATGGCTACTAACCGTTCCCGCCGTCTGCGTAAAAAACTCTGCGTGGATGAATTCCAAGAGCTGGGTTTCGAGCTGAATCTGAACTTCAAAGCGGACCTGGCCGATGAGGCCATCGACGGCTTTCTCGAGGCGTTTCTGCGCGATGCCATGACGGCCAACGGTCTGGGTTATGTCGGCGGCGACGATTTCGGTCTGGTTTGCCTGGCCAAGCGCGGCTGCGTCAGCGAAGAGCAACGCGCTTTGGTCGAAGCCTGGCTGAAAGGCCGCAGCGAGCTGGTCGACTTCACCGTCAGCCCGCTGATCGACGTCTGGTACCCGGAAAACGCGATCAATCCGGCCTGATGTGCGCTGGCCGGGCAGGCGTCAGCCATGCCCGGTCACTGCTTCTCCCTTCTGCTAGGCGCTCAGCCCGGCTCTGGCCAATACGGCCGCTTCATCGACCACATCGATTTGCCCCGCCTGCAGGAATTTATCGGCATAACGCTGATAGACCTTCTCACGCACGAACAAGGCGAACAGCTCGGCATCGATATGCGCGTTGCTGCACATGCCAGCCATGATATTCAGCGATTCCGATAGCAGCTTACCCTTCTTGTAGGGGCGATCCACCGCGGTCAGCGCCTCGAAGATATCGGCAATCGCCATCATCCGCGCCGGCAGGCTCATCTGTTCGCGGGTCAGGCGCTTCGGATAGCCGCTGCCATCCATTTTCTCGTGATGGCCGCCGGCGATCTCCGGGACGCTTTGCAGGTGCGCAGGGAAGGGCAGCTTGTCGAGCATCAGTATGGTTTGCACGATGTGATGGTTGATGATGTAGCGCTCTTCGTTCGTCAGGGTGCCGCGGCTGGTGCTCAGGTTATACAGCTCGCCCCGATTGAATTTATAGGCCGGTACATCCAGCTTGATGCCCCAGGGGTTGTCCGCGGGAATGATTTCGCTGGCGGCCCGTTCGATCAGGTGTTCCTGCTTGTTAGCCAGCAACGGCTCTTGCACCGGCAATGCGGGGGCGGGCTGGCGGTCCTGGCGCTGGCGCTCCTCCCAGGACACGCCGAGGCGATCGTCCAACGTGCGCGTCCAGGTGCGTTGGGCGATCTCTTGCAGGCGCGTCAGGTCGTCTGCGGCCATGGCCTCGCCACCCAGGTTGCAGCGGGCGACGACGGCGAACTCCTCGTCCAGGTCGGCCAGCAACCGATCGCGCCGGGCGGCCAGTTCCCCGGCCTCGCCGCCCTGGGCGCAGCCTTGCCAGTAGTGGATCCAGGCATCGCGCTTGAGCACCTCGAAGCGGGTGCGCACTTCATGGATGCGGTCGTAGAGGGTTTCCAGTTTGGTGGCTTTATCCACCACGTATTCCGGGGTGGTGACCTTGCCGCAGTCGTGCAGCCAGGATGCGATATGCAGCGCTTCCCATTGATCCTCGTCGGGCTGGAAGTCGGCGAAGGCCGGCTGCTCACTGGCCGCCGCGGCGCGGGCGAGCATCAGGGTGATTTCCGGCACTCGCTGGCAGTGGCCACCGGTATAGGGGCTCTTGGCGTCGATCGCGCCGGCGAGCAATTGAATGAAGGCATCGAGCAGGTGTTTTTGCCGTTCGAGCAGGCGCTGGCTCTCGATGCACAGCGCCGCGACGCCCGACACCGCTTCGATGAACGCGACGCGCTCCGGGCTTTGCATCGCCAGGTCGGATTCGTCGCCGCGGTCGCAATGCAGCAGCACCAGAACGCCCAGCGTCACCCCTTGACGATTGTGTAAACCGGTCGCGACAAGATGCATGCGCGGGCTGTCGAAGGTTTGCAACAGGCTCTTGTAAGCGCCGGCCTGGTCGAAACCGAGCGATGCGACCTTGCTCGCGCCGCCGCTGGCAGGCTGTTGCAACCATTCGGGAATGTTCTGTGCCGATTTGTCGTAGCCGGGTATGCCGTGCTTATCCAGGCTGTGCTGTTCACCGCCGATAAACAGGCCGTGAGGTTCGAGGCGGCCGCTTTCGGCGTCGATCAGGTACAACAGCCCGCCGTGGGCATCGCCGATGTCCACGGTTTCTTCCAGCACCCGCTTGAGCAGGGAATCGAAGCGGGTTTCGGCCGATAGACTGGAGGCGATTTCCAGGAAGCTGGAAATGGTCTCCTTCATCCGCGCCATGGACACCGCCAGTTGGTCGACCTCCAGCACCGGCGACCGGCCGCTGGCCGGGTAATCGAAATCGAAGCGGCGGATCGCTTCGGCTTCCAGCACCAGCGCGCGCAGTGGCCTGACGATCAGGCGCGAGGTCAACCAGCCGAGTGGCAAGCACAGCAGCAGCGTGGTCAGGGTCAGTAACGCGCCTTGCCAGCGGATACGGTAGGCATCGGCCAGCAATTCGTCTTCGGGTACCAGCATCGCCAGGTTCAGCCCTTGCGGGCCGCCTTCCTGCAACTGACGGCGCGAGACCACCCAGCGTCTGCTGTCTAGTTCGAGCACGCTGGAGTGTTGATCGGCCGAGCCGCTATCGAGCAGCGCCGCGAGCGCGGGGCTGAGGTCGCGGGCTTGGGCCAAACGGTTTTCGCCTTTCTGCACGACCACCCGACTGCTGTCCGGGTGGGCCACGACATTGCCGCCGGGGTCCATCAGCACGACTTCGCTATTGGCGGTGACCTTGTGCTCGACCAGGGTCGCGGACAGGTCGTCGAGGGTCAGATCGACCGCCAATACGGCGGTCAGCCCGGTACGCCGCGCCAGGGTGGTGCCGACCTCGGCGGTGGAGAAGAACACATAGGGCGCGGTGGTGATCTGCCCGCCATCTTCCCGCGCGCTGCGGTACCAGCTGCGTTTACGTGGGTCGTACGCTTCTTCGCGGATCTGACGCCGGCTGATCGGGTTCAAAGAGCCGTCGTAGAACAGGTAATCGCTGTCGGTGCCGGTTGCGTGACGGTCGATCGACCAGACCTGGAAGGCGGCATTGTCCGGCGCGTCGAAACGTTGTTTCAGCGCCTCGCTGCGCAATGGCCGCAGCATGAAGAAGTCGCCGTCGTCGTAGCCCACATACAAGGAAGCCAGTTTGGGGTTGTCGCGTAGCGCCTGGGCGAATGGTTTGAGCAGGCGCAGACGGCTCTCCAGGTCGAGGGCCTGGGTGGCGTCGTTCAAAGCGAGCAAGCTGAGCAGATGGCGAATCGGTTGATAAGTGCGCTGCAGGTCCTGCTGCACATCCTGCTGGATGCGTTCGAACAGCTTGGCGCTACTCGAAAAGATGATCTGGCTGGTCTGGCGGTAGTTGAATACTCCCAGTACCACCCCGGTCAGGAGCAACAGCAGGGTGAACAGCACGCTGATATGCACGTGCAGGGGAAAGCGGCGTTGGCTGGGCTGCAGACGACGAGGCATAGCGCGACACTCCGTGATTGCGCTGACGGCTCGAAAAGCATAGTGAAGCGCGCGCGGGCGTGCCGACTAAAAGCGATTTTGCATAAGCGCCCATTGAATTAGAGCCAGAAGCATCAGGGCAGCCTGCCGGCTGCGAAACCACTAAGGGACGTTGGGTAGCCGGATGCAATCCGGGGAAAGGCTGTACATGTGCAATCGGCCCCCCGGGTTTCATTCGGGCTACAGGGGCGCGCAATGTAGATGCCGGATCGGGCCAAGGCCTTCCGGGCTACAAGCGTTGGGTTGCGTTACTTCGGGTCTGCCGCGACTTGGCCCGCATGGCGCTGTAACAGCTGTCGCAGGCCGTGGATCAGCAAGGCGACGAACAGCGCCAGGACCACGCCGAACAAGGCGTTGAGCAGGCGTGGTTCGACCAGTTGCCAATCCTGGGCGAAGCTTTCGGCCAGGAGCAGGAAGCACACCGTGGTTTGCGCCATGAACAGGCCGTAGTGGTTGGCCTGCAAGGCGCGGCAAAGGGTGATCAGCACCAGCAGGATGGTCACCATCGTTGCCGGGCTGTGCACGCTATAGCCGAGCAGGATCAACAGGCCGGCTACGGCCAGACTGCTCAGGCTGGCTTGCAGGGCGCGCACCAAGTTGCCCTGGAACTCGAGGTGCAGGGTCGCTGCGAGGGTCAGGGTCAGCCAGTAGCCGCGCTCCAGGCCGGCGAGGCTGACGGTCAGCCCGGCCAGCGCCATCGCCAGGGTGCAGCCCAGGGCGTGCAGGCGCCATTGCTGGCGTGGCAGGCGTCTGGCGTGGCGTCTGAGTACCTTGAAAATGCTGATGAAGCGCGGCATGTAGGGCCACATGCGTAAGCCATGCAGGCCGCGCAAACCGAAGGCCAGCAGCATCACCCACAGCCCGCCGAGCACGAACAACATGGCGATGGCCGAAGGGTTGTTGAAGTTACCCAAACCGTATTGACCCTGGCCCAGGCACAGGCAGGCGATCAAACCGATGCCCAGCTTGGCGGCTTCGCTACCGAAGCGCTGCAGCCAGGCGAGTAGAAGGCCGAATGCGGCGAACAGCCAGAAAGCGATCAGCGGGTTGCTCGCCGACCAGAAGCCCAGCGCCGCACTGAGTGCGCCGAGCCCGCACAGCGCCAACATGCGCAGCATGCCGAGGCGATGCAAGGGGTTGGCCTGGGCGGCTTGAAAGGCGCCCGCCGAGGCCCAGAGAAAACCCGGATGGGCGCTGAGCAAACCGAGCAGCAGCGGCAGCGCGCAGCCGAACGCGGCGATTAGTGCGGGGCCTCTGGAGGGAGGGCCGGCATGCCAGCTGAAGGTGCGTTTGAGGGCGGTTCTCATGCGTTATACCGGGCTCGAGCGGCCGGTCATTTCCCGGGCCATTTCAGTGGCATAACTGTCGGTCATGCCGGCGATGAAATCGATCATGCGCAGAAACGACTTATACAGCGGCCAGCTCGGATCCGGTGCGTTATTGCCGAGCAAATCGAGAATGCGCCGGTTCTTGAACGAGGGCGTGCGTCCGCCTTGCTGTTCCAAGGCCGCGCCGCAAAAGGCGTTGAGCAGGATCTCCAGGGTGGTGTAGGCCCCGATCTCGTGCAGGGTCTTGCGTTTGTCCTGGAAGATTTTCTCCCGCGCCATTTCTTTTGCGTGTTGTACGCAGCGCTTGGCCGTGTCGTCCATGTGCTCGACCAGATCGCCGGACAAGCTGCCGCTGAGCAGCGCCGATTGCTGTTCGACGAACGCATGAGCGGCGGCGTTGGTCAGGTGTTCGATGGCTTTACCGCGCAGAATCGCCAGCTTGCGCCGCTTGGAGTCCTGCGGCCCGAGCTGGCGATAGGTTTCCGGCACGTCGTCGCCCACCAGGTCGAGCAGCAGGGCCTCGACTTCGCGGTAGTCGAGCAACTCCATTTCCAGGCCATCCTCAAGATCGATCAGGCCGTAGCAAATGTCGTCGGCCGCCTCCATCAGATACACCAGCGGGTGCCGCGCCCAGCGCTGTTCTTCGAGTTGCGGCAGGCCGAGCTTGGTGGCGATCTGCTCGAGCAACGGCAGCTCGTTCTGGTAGCAACCGAACTTGTGCTTCTTATAGCCGAGGGCTTCGGCGTGACGCGCGGTCCAGGGGTATTTCAGGTAGGTGCCGAGGGTCGCGTAGGTCAGCCGGGTGCCGCCGTCGAACTGGTGGTATTCCAGTTGCGTGAGCACGCGAAAGCCCTGGGCGTTGCCTTCGAAACTGAGAAAGTCGCCGCGCTCGGCTTCGCTCATGCCGTCGAGCCAGCCGCGCCCGGCGGCTTGCTGGAACCAATGGCGAATCGCGTCCTCGCCGGAGTGGCCGAACGGTGGGTTGCCGATGTCGTGGGCCAGGCAGGCCGATTGCACGACCATGCCCAGGTCGCTCGGCGCGCACCAGGCGGGCAGGGCGTCGCGGATCATCTCGCCGACGCGCATGCCCAGCGAGCGGCCGACGCAACTGACCTCCAGCGAATGGGTCAGGCGCGTATGGATGTGGTCGTTGCTCGAGACCGGATGGACCTGGGTCTTGCGGCCCAAACGACGGAAGGCACCGGAAAAGATGATGCGGTCGTGATCCTTATGAAAGGGGCTGCGGCCCAATTCATCGGCACTGTGCGTCGGTTTACCGAGTCGTTCGCGAGTCAGCAGGGTTTGCCAATCCAAAGCCTATCCTCTCCATTGCATGACAGAAGCCTAGCTTCAGGGTTCGCGCAGGCGCCTGCAAGTGGCCGTTAGCCGTATCGTGGCCTGTCGCAACAAACCGGCGGCGCATGGTCGACATCCATGGCGTTGCCGGTCGCCTGTACGGTTAGCAGGCCGTTGAAAAACGTAGGCGAGGCAGGCAAGACAATACCGATGGCGGCCCCACAAAAACAGGCGAGGAAGCGGACTGGGCTCGCACGCGAGTTTACTGCTGTAAATGAGCATTCCGACTGGGCTCGCATCCGAGCCTGTTTTTAACGCAGTATTGCCAACGCAGGTAGTTTTTCAACGGCCTGTCAGTCGGTCAACTTAGATCGGGGCGTGCTAGCTGGCGCTAAGACGCCCGCCATGCTCGTAGGGCATGGCGGACGGCGCGCGGGGGGAGTATAGACGCTTAGCCGGTACTTCCCGGCGAGCGGGGCGGATGGCGTCTGAGCAGGGGGAAGGCGAGCAGGGCTAGGCGCATCCAGCGCCGCCAATCGGTTTTTTTCACCGCCAGGGTCGTCAACAGCGCTGCGCCGCCCGCGACCCATAAAGGCGTGCTGCCATGGCTCAGGTGCTCCTTCCAGTGTTGGCCGAATTGCCGTGCCTGGCGTAGCGGCTGCAGCATCACCAGGGCTTCGTGGCGCAGCTCCTGACGGTTGAGCTCCAGACGCATGCGTACCAGGGCAATGCGCATGTCGCGGCGCGAGGCGTTAGCGGGTAGTTCCGGTAAATTCATGGCAGCAGTTGCTCACGGTCGCGGGCCAACTCTTCGAGGGTGGCCTTGAAAGGGGGAATGGCGTTGCGCAGTTGGAGCAACAGGCGCACCAGAAAAATCAGAAAACCCAGTCCGTAGAACAGGCACAGGCCAATGATTACGCCGACGCGGTAGTTGTCCCAGAAGCTGATCAGCAGCGCGGCGGACAGTCCGACGATCAGCAATATGCCGAACAGCAGGCTCAAACTGGCGAACACCAACAGGCGCACCGTATTGCTTTGCTGCTCTTTGAGCTCCTCGGCCAGCAGCGCGATATGCCCGTGCAGCAAACCGAGCAATGCGCCGGCGAAGCGCCGTGGCGAAGAGCCGCGGTGAGCGGTTGTAGGTATGGCGTCGTCCATACGGTTCCCTTATTAGCGGCGTGAAATCAACATGCCGAGCAACAGGCCGATCGCCGCTGCTATGCCCAGGGAATGCCAGGGGTGGGTTTGCACGTAGTCCGAGGTCGCATCCACGGCGGCCTGTCCCCGTTCGCGCAAGCCGTTTTCGGCGCTGTTCAGCGAGGTGCGTGCGCGTCCGAGGCTGCTGCGGATTTGCTCGCGCAGTTCGTCGGCGTGCTCGCCGACCAGGTTGGCCGAGGTGTGCAGGAGCTTTTCGGTATCGCTCACCAAAGTCTGAAATTCTTTGATCAGCTCGTCTTGGCTGGTTGCGGTAGCGTTCTTGCGAAGCATGGCATCTCTCCATGGGCTGGTGGGGCAGCTATCCAGTGGGACAACCGGCTCGGTAAAGCATTGAGTGAAAAAACGGCCTGGGCCACTTTTCCATGAATGTTCAGACCGTACGCTGAGATTCGATGTCTCGTCCACCTGGTTTTGCTTCGCCGACTGGCAACGGACCAGGCTGGCCCACGGCATCTTATCGCGCACACCCTGAAGGCCTGTTTGGTTGGCACTGCTGCTCACGCTCGACAGGCACTTGTTCAATTCGAGTACCTGCAATCGTGACGGGTTCCACCTTTTCGTGGCCGGTTCGCTGCTTCACGGCATTAGATCGCCAGGTATTGAGGGTCGTGGTGGGCCATAACGATGCATCGGACGGGCATATTGGTCCTTGCTGGTACAGCGCTTGCATTGCCTTGGTGCGCCGCTTCGTATTAGTGCTCCTTTATGGAGCTGAAAAGAAAGCGGGATTACTGCCTTGGTGCACCCTTAACTCATTAATAAATATCGATTAAGCGCTATGAACCGGGTTTTTCATCGAACCATTTTGGGGCGATGTGCGGCCGGTTCGGTTGGAGTGTTCCGCTTTGCGTGCATGTATATGGTGCATTGCGTTGCTTGAATGACTCTATTTGGTGCTTTTTCCACGACAACGGAGTTTTCTTCGCTGATGGACAACATCAACAGTGCTGTGGAAACCCTGATACACGGCTCAAACACCCTGTTCATTCTGCTGGGCGCGATCATGGTGCTGGCCATGCACGCCGGCTTCGCCTTCCTCGAAGTGGGCACCGTGCGGCAGAAAAACCAGGTCAATGCCTTGTCGAAGATCATCTCCGACTTCGCCGTATCGTCGCTGGCCTACTTCTTTATCGGCTATTGGGTCGCCTACGGCGTGACCTTCCTCGAGCCTGCCAGCGTGCTGACCGAAGGCAACGGTTATGGCTTGGTGAAGTTCTTCTTCCTGCTGACCTTCGCTGCGGCGATTCCGGCGATCATTTCCGGGGGCATCGCCGAGCGCGCGCGCTTCGGCCCGCAGCTGTGCGCGACCGTGCTGATCGTGGCGTTCGTCTACCCGTTCTTCGAGGGGCTGATCTGGAACGGCAACTTTGGTCTGCAAAGCTGGCTGGAGGCGCAATTCGGCGCACCGTTCCACGATTTCGCCGGCTCCGTGGTGGTGCATGCGATGGGTGGCTGGTTGGCCTTCGGTGCGGTGATCCTGCTGGGCCGTCGCGACGGCCGTTACCGCGATGGTCGGTTGGTGGCGTTCGCCCCGTCGAACATTCCGTTCTTGGCCCTGGGCTCGTGGATTCTGATCATCGGCTGGTTCGGCTTCAACGTGATGAGCGCGCAAACCCTGGGCAGCGTCAGCGGCCTGGTGGCGGTCAATACCCTGATGGCGATGGTCGGCGGCACCATCGCCGCGTTGCTGGTCGGCCGCAACGACCCGGGCTTCCTGCATAACGGCCCGCTGGCCGGTCTGGTCGCGGTCTGTGCCGGCTCCGACCTGATGCACCCGGTCGGTGCCCTGGTAACCGGCGCCATCGCCGGTGCGCTGTTCGTTTGGGCATTCACCGCGACCCAGGTGAAGTGGAAGATCGACGATGTGCTCGGCGTGTGGCCATTGCATGGCTTGTGCGGTGTCTGGGGCGGTATCGCCTGCGGCATCTTCGGCCAGGAGGCGCTCGGCGGCCTGGGCGGCGTCAGCATGCTCAGCCAGTTCATCGGTACCGCGTTGGGCGTGGTCTTGGCGCTGCTCGGCGGTTTCCTGGTCTATGGCGTGTTGAGAAGCGCGGTGGGCATTCGCCTGACTCAGGAAGAGGAATACTACGGCGCCGACCTTTCGGTGCATAAGATCGGCGCGACCAGTCAGGATTGATGGTCATCGGCAGGCGCGAGCCTCTGCATGCTCTCCGGGCCATGCAGGGGCCGTAAAGGTTGCGCACCAAAAGATCTGCACCGAGCCTGGTGCGCACGGCGCACCCTACACCCTAAGCGGCGATACCTGAACGCAACACAGGGCAGAGACATAGCCATAAAAAATGCCGTTCACTTGGTTAAGTGAACGGCATTTCGCACAGGCTTTTGCTCACGGCCGAAGAGGATGCAACAGATCGGCCGTGTGCTCCCGTCAGAACAACGGCAGGGTATAGCTGACGATCAGGCGGTTCTCGTCGAGTTCGCCGGCGGCGTCGGAACGTACCATGGCGTTGCGCCAGCGCAGGGCCAGATTCTTCAACGGGCCTTCCTGAATGGTGTAGCTGATGTCCACATCGCGTTCCCATTCTTTGGCATTGTTCCCGCCGACTTCGAAGCCGTCGCCGGTTACGTAACGGGCGAAGGCCGCCAGGCCGGGGATGCCGTAAGAGGCGAAGTTGATGTCGTAGCGCGCCTGCCAGGATTTCTCGTCCTTACGGGTGAAATCGAGGATCTGCAGGTAGTTGACGATGTAGGGATCGGTTTCCTGGAGGAACGGGAAGGCATTGTCGCCACCGACTTTCTGATAGCCCAGGCGGAAGGTATGGGCGCCCGTACCGGCCCACAGGTTGACCGAGGTCAGGGTGTTGTCGATCTTGCCGCCCAACCGCTTGCCGTTGTCGTTGGAGTCGAAGTAGGCCAGGTTGGCGCCCAGCTTCCAATCGCCGATCGGCTGGATGTGCACCAGGTTATAGAGCTTCTGGTCGTAGATATCTTCCAATTCGCCGTACCACAAGCCGACCGTGGTATTGCCATCGTTAAATTTGTAGTCGCCGCCGCCGAAGTTATAGCGGTCGCTCTCGCCGCCCGCGTTGCTTGCGCGGATGTCCTGGCTATCGGTGGAGTCGCGGAAATTCACCTCGCGCAGCTGGCCGGCATTCAGGCTCAAGCCGGCGATCTCTTGCGAGTTGAGCATGCCACCGGTGAAGACTTGCGGTAACAGGCGCGAATCGCCGGAGGAGATGATCGGCAGCTTGGGCATCAGGCCGCCGACCTTGAGTACGGTTTTCGACAGCCGCGCTTTCAGCGCTGCGGTGGCTTCGGAATATTCCCCCGGGCCTTCGTCGCCGAAGGTGCTGGGCAGCAGGTTGGTGCCGGCGTGTTCGTCCGACGAATCGAGTTTCAACCCCAATCCCGCGTAGGCATCCAGACCGAACCCCACGGTGCCTTCGGTAAAGCCGGATTCGGCCTTGAGGATAAAGCCCTGCGCCCATTCTTCGCGTTTGGATTGTTGCGCGGCGGTGGTGTGGCGCAGATCGCGGTTCATGTAAAAGTTGCGCAGTTCCAGCGTGGCCTTGCTGTCCTTGATGAACTCGGCATGGGCCAAGGACGGCAGAGTAAAGCTGGCGCCCAGGGTGGCTAAGGCCACCGCTCGGGCGAGGGGAGTTTTGCTCATTATTGTTGTCTCCTCGTGAGTGTGCTGGGTGGCGTGCGGCCACCCCGGTGCGGCACGGTGAAATAGAACACGAGGCGGAAAAACTGACCTTTAGACCTTAGTCGGTCCGCCGTATAAGCAGCAAGATAGAGGCTTGCAAGGCAGTATCGGCAAGCCGTCCGGGGCTACTTGGCATGGCCGACGATATCCAGCCGCGGTGTCGTGGGGTTGCCGGAAGAGGACTCGACCCAGGTCGGGTAATAACCGAGTTGCCGGTGCACCTCGGCATCATGCGCGGGGATCACCATCAGCTCGGGTTCGCGTTGGATCAGCGTATGCACTTGCCGCAGCACCTGACGGGTGGCGGCATGGTCGTTGTCGACCATGTTGCGGCTGAACCAGAACTTCTCCTTGGGGCCGGTGAAACCCTCCAGGCGCCAACTGGCGTCGCCGGTAAAGAAGAAGCGTCGGCCATCGTCGAGGGTGATGAACAAACCGACCGAGCCCGGCGTATGGCCGCGCAGCGGCACCAGTACCAGGCTGCCGTCGCCGAACAGGTCATGGCTCTCGCTGAAGCCCATAAAGGCTTCGGACGCGAACTCGTAGGGCATCCATTTGATCGGGTGCTTGAACTGGCTGGGCAGCACCGCCGGTGGGGTGGCGATCTGGCTGAATTCGATTTCTTCGTAGGGCGCCCAGACCGGTACCTCGGGGAAGTCCGCCAGCCCAGAAGCATGGTCCCAGTGCGCGTGGGACAGCAGAATGCGGTCCACGCGAATGCCGTCGCGGTCCAGTTGATCGCGCACCGGTTGCACCGGGCCATATTGCAGCAGGGGTTTGTCGTGCCAAGGCATTTCGCTGGCGAATTGACTATCGACCTGGCGGCCCAGGGAGGTGTCGAACAACAGCGTCGCGGCGTGGTGTTCGATCAGTACCGCCATATGGTTGGCGATGGCCGTTTCCGTCCATTTGCCGCCTTCCACGGTAAAGGCGTCGAGGGTTTCGGTTTCCGCCGTTTTCACCAGGCTGAAGCGCACGCCGGCAGCTTCGGCGCTAAGGCTGGCCAGGCCGAGTAAGGCAAGCAGGAGCAGATGAGGTAGATGCATCGCTAAGGTTCCTTGGAATATCGAGGTAATCAATAAGGCGGGGCTTACAACCCGGGCATGCCGAAATAACCGGGCAGCTCGCGGATGCGTGCGAACCAGGCATTGAGGTGCGTGTAGGGCGTTAAATCGATGCCGCCGTCGCCGGCCAGGGCGGCATAGGGATAGACCGCGATGTCGGCGATGCTCGGCTGCGCGCCCTCGGCCAGCCAGGTGTGGGTGGCGAGGTGGTTATCCAGCAGCTGCAAGGCAGCCAAGGCTTTCTGATGGACGGCGGCGGTGTCGATCGGCAGGCCGAACAGCTTGCCCACCCGGGCGGTGGCGGGCCCATACAGTATTTCGTTGGCGGCGAAGCTCAGCCAACTGGCGATGCGCCCCTGGCTGACCGCATCGAGCGGGTACCAATGCTCATCGGCGTAACGCCGTGCCAGATAAACCAGAATCGCCTGGGAATCGCCCAGCTTCATGTCGCCATCGACCAGAGCCGGTATTTGCCCACGTGGATTGATCGCCAGAAACTCCGCGCGCCTCTGCTCGCCGGCCCGCAGGTCGATGCCGCACAGCTCGGCTTGTTGGCCGATCATGCCGAGAAACAGGCGGACTTTGTAACAATTGCCGGACAGGGTCATATCGTAAAGTCGCATCGCAGTGCTCCATTCGTGGGGTCATGTTGTGATGGATATTAGACAGACAGGTCTGTATATTTCAAGCGACAATTTTGCCCAAGACGCAAACAGGCGACTACCGGGCAATGCCGACGCTTGCGCATAATGGCCGACGAGGGTCTGTTGACGTTTCATCGCGACCGCGCCGGAGCCTGTTTTAGCGCGAGGCAAGGCACGAGACGCGAAGTTTGGTTGTTCCAAATGAGCGTCGAGAAACGCAGCATCGCGCTAAAACAGGCCCGGCCCTGCGGGTTGCGCGGAAAATCTCGCCATGCGTTGTTGTGGGACTTGGCAAGGGAACAGCCATTACCTGCGTCCCACGCCTAGCCTTGCGAGATTTTTCGCAGCAACGCGGCTTGCGCTGAAACGTCAACAGACCCTCCGGAGGCTTACATGGCATCGAGTAAACGCGAGCAACTGCTCAACACCGCATTGCAGCTGTTCTACCGCGAGGGTTATCACAGCACCGGTATCGACCGCATCCTGGCCGAATCCGGAGTGGCGAAGATGACCCTCTACAAGCACTTCAAGTCCAAGGACGAGCTGATTCTTGCGGTGTTGCAGAGGCAACACGAACAGATCGACGCGCGTATGAGCCAGGCCTTGCTAAGCCTGCCGCCACGTGTGGCGATACTCGCGGTGTTCGACGGTTTGCACCAATGGCTGCTCGAGTCGGGTTTCAGCGGTTGCCTGTTTTTGCATGCCGCCGCCGAATTCCAACAACGCGAGCACCCGATCCATCGTCAGGCTGCCGAGCACAAGCGAGCACTGCACGAGTTTTTCCGCAGCGCACTGTCGGCGCTGAAGGTCGAGGAACCCGAAGATCTCGCGGCGCAACTGCAGTTCCTGTTCGAGGGCGCGCTGAGCATGTCGCATCTCTACGGTCCCCAGCGGCAAGCCTTGCAGGCCAAGGCCGCAGCCGATCAGTTGCTCAAGGCCGCGGGTGTCTGAGCCTTGCTTGGCTAACGCCTTCGCGGCGGCCTGAGGAGACTTGCACCGTTGGTCGGTCCACGCCTAATCAAACCTCAAGCTTTGCCATGGCCGGCCGTCTAACTGGCAAATGACCTTCTCCAGGTATTTCGCGATGAACACCTTGCCTTCGTTGACTTCGTCCGCCACACGCCCAGCACAGTCGGGCAATAACCCGGTCGTGCGCAATGCCGATGATGCGCAAAAAGTGCTGTCCAATCGCCTGGCCGAGCGACTGGGTTTGCAGCCGGGGGCGCTGGACGGCAAAAGCAGCGACTACACCCCGGAGAAGGTTGCCGAGCGCATCCTCGGGTTTATCGAGCAGCGTCTGCAAGGCGAAGCCGCCCTCGGGGCCGATCCGGCAAAATTGCAAGGGTTGCTCAGCCAGGCGCGCGAAGGCGTGGAAAAAGGTTTCGCCGAGGCGCGCAAGATTCTCGATGGCCTCGGCGTACTCAATGGCAAGGTCGCCACGGATATCGACGACACCTACGCGCGCATCCAGGATGGCCTCGGTGCCCTCGATCAGCGTTTCTCCGACACCGCTCCAAGCCGTACCGGCACCACGGCTGTGGCCGCCTACAGCGAGCGCTTCGCTGCCCAGGCGGAAACCTTCGAACTCTCGGTGACCACCCGCGAAGGCGATCGCTTGCGTATCTCCATCGCCCAGGCGTCGGCCAATTGGTCGCAAACCAGCGTGGCCGCGGCGAGCAACGGCGATGGCGCGGCGCTGCTTGCCAGCAGCCAGTCCGGCAGCCTGCAAATAGGCGCCTGGCAAGTCAGCGTCGAAGGCGAACTGAACGAACAAGAGCGCGCCGCCCTGGAAAAACTCTTCGGCCAGGTGCAGGAGCTGTCCAACAAGTTTTACGCCGGCGACCTTTCCGGCGCGTTCGACCGCGCCATGGCCCTGGAAATGGACGGCGAACAATTGGCCTCCATGTCCCTGCGCCTGACCCAGACCAGCGTGCGCCAAGCCACCGATGCCTACAGCGCGGTGTCGGAGCAGGGCGGCAAGGCCGCCAGCGTGGCCAACGGCGCCTTGTTCGACTACGCCAAAGAGCTGCTGGAAACCCTGCGTAATGCCACCGAATTGCTGGAAAACGGCAAAGGCAGCCTGCAACAACTGCTCGGCGGTGGCTTCTCGCTGGATGACCGCTTCGATGCACCGCGGCTCGACAAAGCCGAAAAACTCAACGCCCGCCTGCTCGACGGTTTGCAGGGGCTGCTCGATGCGCCATTGCTGAAAGACGCCAAGGTGCCGGCCGCTGAACAAGCCAGCGAGTCAAAGCCGGATGGCGATGCTTGAGCGTTCGAGCGATAAGCGCAGCTTGCGCGCGTGATCCCATGGCGTAGCGGCGCGCATAACGCGCCCAGTAGTTTTTCCACGCCTGTTAGACTGCACGTCTCATTGTTTACGGAGGCGTGCCCATGCTCCCTGAATGCCAGCTTTTCAGCACCACCGGCTGTCACCTGTGCGAAGTAGCGGAGGCCTTGCTGATGCCTTTTGTCGAACATGGTTTATTGGTCGAACTGGTCGATATCGCCGAGCGCGAAGACTGGGTCGAGCAATATGGCCTGAGTATTCCGGTGCTGCGCCGCTGCGATACCGGCACCGAGTTGAAGTGGCCGTTCGAGGCCGAACAGGTGGTAAGTTTCTTGCGCTAATGGCGCGCTAGTATTATTCGGCCGAATTGCTCTGGAACGAGGGCGCAGCATCGTCACAGAGCCTAGACTTCAAGCAATTCTGGCGGCTTTTTCGAGAAGGAATAACGCAATGGCTCTGATGCAAGGGGATGCCTTATCTCTGTTGCTGTTCCGGCTGCATAGCGGCAGGTTGCTGGGCATCAACTTATTAAAGGTCAATGAAATCATTCCTTGTCCGCAGTTGACCAAAATCCCCAATAGCCATCCCCATGTGCGCGGCGTTGCGTCATTGCGCGGCGTCCCGCTCACGGTGATAAACCTGGCCCGCGCCATCGGCGAGCGGGCGCCCGACGACAACCGCGAAGGCTGCCTGATCGTCACCGAACTCAGCCGCTCCCGCCAAGGCCTGCAAGTACAAGGCGTGGAGCGCATCGTGCAGTGCTCCACCCGTGACGTGCGTCCGCCCCCCGCGGGTTCGGGGCCCAAGGCCTTTATCACCGGCGTCACCCAGATCGACGGCAGCATCGTGCAGATTCTCGATATCGAGAAAGTCCTGCACGAACTGGTCCCGGCGCACGTCGAAGAACTCGACGAACGCCTGCTCAGCCAAGCCGAGCGCGACTTGCTGGTGGGCCGCCGGGTGCTGGTCGTCGACGACTCCCATGTCGCCCTGCAGCAAACCCTCAACACCCTGCGCAAACTCGACCTGGATTGCCAGGCCGTACGCAGCGCCGCCGCCGCTCAGGAAATCCTCACCGCCCAAGCTGAAATGGGCCAGCCCATCGAGGTGCTGGTCTCGGATATCGAAATGCCGGAAATGGACGGTTACGACCTGGTGCGCGAAATCCGCAAAAGCCAAACCATCGGCAATACCTACGTGCTGCTGCACACCTCGCTGGACAGCACCATGAACACCGAAAAAGCCCGCCTGGTCGGCGCCAACGATGTGTTGACCAAGTTCTCCACGGTGGATTTGAGCAAGGCGCTGGTGCGGGCGTTTCAGAGTTTGCAGTAGCCCGTACCCGCAGGTCGGTTAGCGCAGCGTAACCAGGACCCGCGACAGCCCTTTCAACAGCGGCAGCGGGGTGGCGCGCCAGAGCATGGCGGGGCGTGCCAGGGGAATCTGGCCGCGCAGGATGACGCCGTAGTCGAGCGATGCCGCATGGGGAAAGTAATCCTTGTGGATCGAAACGATCTGACGGAATCCTTTGCGGTAGTAATAGGCCAGCTGCGGGTCGGCCGGCTCGTCGCCGCGCCTCCTGCGCTTGGCGTGCACGTACTGCCACACGGGCAGGGCTGCGTTCCTTTCCAGCGCCTTGCGCAGGCCCGGAATGGGCGAGCCGAGGTAGATGTCGCGCCATCCGCCCTTGAGCAGATACGGATACATGAAGGCGAAGATCGCCTCGACCGCCTGGGGGTTAGTGCTGCTCAGGCTCAGGCCGAACAATGAGCGCGTATCGCCGGTCCCGTCCAAGGCTGCGGAGTCCCGCCAACGCAGGGGTGCGGTGAACATTGCCGGGGTGACCGGGCGCAGGAACAGCGACGCAAGCGCGCTGCCCGAGCGTGCACAGAATGCGCCGACGCAAAGCCCGGGATAGGCCGTGATCCGATGTTTCAGCATCTCCGCGCAGGCGGCCTGGTTGGCTTCCCACTTCGCGCTTTCGAGTGCGAGCAGGGCCGGGATGTCGTCCTCTGTCAGGAACCGGACGTGCAACTCGCTCATACCGGCATTCTCCTTATGCAGCGTCCATGGCATTGCCTTGCGGCCGGCTGACCTCATCGATCAGGCCGGACAGGTAGCCGCCGGTGACCAGGGCCTCATCGCGATACGCCTGGAGTTGCATGAGCTGCCGATGCAGACGGCGCAAACGGAAGAACGGCACCGCCGGAAAAAGGTGGTGTTCGGCGTGAAAGTTGACGCCGTTCTGCGCGATCAGCAGGCGCTCCAGCCAGCCGGCCAATACGGTGCGCGAGCCGAGAACGCCCGGCGCGGACATGCCGTAGTGTTCGCCGATGTCACGCAGATACAGGATCGCCATCAGGAAGGTCGCCAACGGCAGCAACCAATAGAGCAGGATCGCCGTCCACAGCTCGAAATACGTGGCCAGGCCGGCCACGGCGAGCCAGAACAGGGCGCGCGTAATACGTACGGCGCGGGGCAGCTCCAAGGCCATACCGGCGTCGACCGTGTAGCGTTTCAGCTCGGCGAGGGTATAGAAGCGGATGCCGTGCTTCAGCACTTCGAGCCATACCCGCGTGCGTGTCATGGGGAACTGGTAGCGCGCTCTCTTCAGCGACGACACCCAGTTGGGGTCGAGGTCGGTGGCTACATGGGCATGGTGTTGCAGATGGTTGCGGCGAAAGCCGTGCACCGTGATGAAAAAGGGCAGCGCCGTCAGCACATCGCCTAGCACATCGTTGAGCGTCCGCTGCTGTCGGCTGAACTGATAATGCGAAAAGTCGTGCATCAGCGTCAGCAGGGCATGCTGCCGTGTCGCGATGAGCAGCATGCAGGCCACACTGACCGGCGCACTGGCGATCGCCGTCGCCGCACCAGCCAAGGCGATGATGCACAGCCATTCCAGCAGCGTCTGCAACAGCAGGCGCAGCGGAGCCGGCCGGACCAGCCGGGTGAGTAGTTCGCGGTCGAGTTGAATGGCGCGGGGGCGTCGTTGCGTGGGAATTGGGCGGGCTTCGGTCATTATCTGGCCTGTTGGTCACAATGGTCGCGATGCTAAGAAACGAATGTTTCAGCCGTATGACCTCCGCATGGCGTAATGCTGACAAATGCAGTCGAATGGCGGTCGTGAGATAGACTGAGCGGCGAACCTCGGACGGTGGGAGCGATGAGTGTGGCGGGATTCGGATGGACTCGCTGATCACGGCAGCGGCGCGAGCGCTGGCGGCCGGTGACCCCCTCGGCGCGCTGAACCGGGTCGCCTTGCGCGACGACGCCCCCGCGCTCGCGCTACGCGGTATCGCAATGGCGCAACTCGGTGATTTCCCCCGAGCGAAAGCGCTCGTACGGCGTGCGGCGCGCGCCTTCGGTCCGAAAGAGGCCGTGGCCCGTGCGAGGTGTGTCGTCGCCGAGGCTGAGATCGCCCTGGCCTCACGCGATCTGGGCTGGTCCGCGAAGGGGCTCGACGCCGCGCGCGCAACGCTCGAAGCGCGCGGCGACGGGGTGAACGCCGCACATGCGCGGTTACTCGAAATCCGGCGTTTGCTCCTGATCGGCCGCCTCGATGAGGCCGAGTGCCGGCTCGCCGAGTTCGAGCCGGCCTCCTTGCCGCCGGCGTCGAGAGCGGTCCATGAGCTGATCGTTGCGGGAATCGCCATACGCCGCCTGCAAACGCAGACGGCGCGCGTCGCGCTCGCCCGGGCCGAGTTCGCCGCGCGTCACGCGGGCATCCCGGCGCTGACGGCGGAAGTCCAGAGCGCGCTCCATACCCTGGATACGCCCGCGGCTCGGCTGATCAGCCATGGCCGGGAGCGGCTTCTGCTGCTCGACGAGGTCGAAGCACTATCGGCCTCGGCGGTGCTCGTGGTGGACGCCTGCCGTCATGCCGTGTGTGGCATGGGCACTGTGGTTCCGCTGGTAAAGCGCCCGGTGTTGTTCGCGCTGGCGCGGGCGCTGGGTGAAGCCTGGCCCGCTGATGTACCGAGGGGAACACTGATCGCCCAGGCATTCCGAACGAAATTCGCCGATGAAACGCATCGTGTGCGATTGCGCGTCGAACTCGGGCGGCTGCGTGCGGTACTGCGGCCCTTGGCCGATATAACCGCCACGTCGCGCGGCTTTGCCCTGGTGCCGCGCAATGCGGAAGACATAGTCGTGCTGGCGCGGCCGATCGAAGAAAAACATGCGGCGGTACTCGCCTTCCTCGCCGACGGCGAGGCGTGGTCGAGCTCGGCCCTGGCCCTCGCCCTTGGTGCCAGCCAACGTACCGTGCAGCGGGCGCTCGACGCGCTTGCGGCGAGCGGCAAAGTGCAGTCCTTTGGTCGCGGGCGGGCGCGTCGCTGGATGACCCCGCCCGTACCGGGATTCGCGACGACCTTGTTACTCCCCGCTCCATTGCCGAGTGACTAGGATGCACCTCACTACTCCAGTGACCAGCCCCAGCAGCGAGGATGCAAAGATGAAACGATCGACAGCTGAAATCACCTGCGAATACGGTCCCTTTGCGGGTGTCAACGGCGTGCATGGCGTCACCTATGACGGTCATCACGTCTGGTTCGCATCCGGCGACAAGTTGCACGCCCTCGACCCGGCGAACGGCAAGACGCTGCGCTCGCTCAATGTCGCCGCCCATGCCGGAACGGCTTTCGACGGCCAGCACCTGTTCCAGATCGCCGAGGACCGGATCCACAAGATCGATCCGCAAACCGGGCGAGTACTCGCCAGCATCCCGTCGCCCGGTGGCGGCGACTCGGGGCTGACTTGGGCCGAAGGCACGCTTTGGGTCGGGCAGTATCGGGACCGGAAGATCCATCAAATCGATCCCGAAAGCGGGGCGATTCTGCGCACCATCGAATCCAACCGCTTCGTCACCGGCGTCACCTGGGTCGACGGCGAGCTTTGGCACGGTACCTGGGAAGGGGACGAGAGCGAGCTACGGCGAATCGACCCGCAAACGGGAGAGGTGCTGAATAGCCTTGAGATGCCGCCTGGCATTGGCGTGTCCGGGCTCGAATCCGATGGTGGCGAGCTACTCTTTTGCGGCGGTGGAAGCAGCGGCAAGCTGAGAGTCGTGCGCCGGCCGAAGTGAGGTGCCGCATCCGGTGAAGGGCCGAGATTCCCTCGGCTCCAACGGGATTGCAGTGGCCGGGACTGGATTGTGTTCGATCTAAGCCGCCGCTAGCGTCCGCGTCTATCGGCCAGAGGCAAGCGTTCAAGCGTTTCGAACTATCTCGTCCCAGGCTGTGGGGGCCGAGAAAAGCTCCTCGAGCAACCCCACGAACGCTTTGACGTTGGGGCTGCCTCGTCGACTTTCCGGCCACAACGCCGTGATGGAAAACCGCTCCATCGCAAACTCAGGAAACAGCGGCTGCAATTCCCCACGCGCCACGTAGGGAGCCGCTACATAAGTCGGCGAAATACCTATTCCGCCACCCGCTGCGAGCACTGCCGCAACGGCATCGCTCGCATCTATGACGATGGCCGAGTCCGGCACCAGTTCGACCACTTTCCCGTCCACATTGAACGGCCAGCGCAATGCTTGGCCGGAACTTTGATAACGGAAGTTCACGCAGTCGTGGTGTGCCAGGTCGCTGGGCTCCAGCGGAGTGCCACGTTTGGCCAGGTAGGCGGGTGAAGCAAAAGCGGCTATCCGGTGGGGCCCCAAGGTTCTCGAGATCAGCCGCGAGTCCGCCAGGTTGCCCACGCGTACCGCTACGTCGATGCCTTGCTCGATGATGTCCGAAAACTGGTCGCCCAGGCGCAGGTCGATGGCGAGCTTCGGGTAACGTTCGCGAAATTTAGGAATGGCTGGCGCCAAGATGTTCAGGCCGATAGGCGGCGGCGCGGTGATCTTCAAGGTGCCGGAAGGCTCGGCCCTAGCGGCAACGGCGGCCTGATCGATATCTTCCACCTCGCGCAAAATGCGCAATGCCCGCTCGTACAGATCCCGTCCTTCCGGGGTCAGAGTCAGCGAGCGGGTGGTCCGGCTAAACAGCTTGAGTGCGAAGTGCTGTTCAAGGCGTTGCACGCTTTTACTGATGGCTGACGGTGAGACAGACAAGTCGCGGGCCGCGGCGGTATAGCTGCCCAGGGAAGCGGCGCGGGCAAAGGCAATGAGACCGGTAAGGCGGTCCAATCCTATTTGTTCCTTCATGGCATTAGTAAAGCGACTTATGCCCTGATTATCAATCTCGACCCAGGGCTTTAGCCTTTCTCCCATCGACGCCATCCAGGCGTTCAAGGAGATGGACCATGACTGCTACACCTGTTCTCAACCAAGCTTTACCCGCCAATCTGCATGGCCGTACCGTGGTGATTTTCGGGGGGACTTCCGGTATCGGTTTGGCCGCGGCCATTCAAGCCAAGGCCGCCGGCGCACACGTGACCGTAATCGGTTCCGATGCCACCCGTGCCGAGCAAGCCGCCCGCGAGAACGGTCTGGACGCCTGGCGCGCAGCGGATGTAACCGATAGCCAAGCCCTCCACGCCGCCTTGGCGGATATCCCGAAAGTAGACCACTTGGTGCTCCTGGCCGGTACCTACGTGGTAGGTAAAGTATTGGATGCCGAGATTGACCACCTGCGTCGGGCATTCGAGGAGCGGATGTGGGCTTCGCTGCATGCCATACGCGCCCTCGGCGAACGCCTGGCGAAAGACGGTTCCATCACTTTTATCTCCGGGATGCTGTCGGACCGCCCAAACGCCCATGGCTCCGCTGTGTTGGCTGCAGCATCAGCCGCTATGGAAGCGCTGGCGCGGGGCCTCGCCCTGGAATTAGCGCCGATACGGGTCAATACGCTGTCACCCGGCCCGATCGATACCCCGATTTTCACTAAAGCGCTGGGCGAGGGGCGAGATGCTTTCGTGGCGGCGCTGGAACAGTCGCTGCCGTTGCGTCGCCTGGGCACCGCAACAGAGGCGGGCGCTGCCGTTATTTTCCTGATGACCAATGGGTTTATGAACGGCGCTACATTGAATATCGACGGCGGCGCCCGGCTGGTCTGAACGGCCCAGCCGGGCAGTCAGCCAATTTGGTAGCTAGAACCCTGATGACTACTCTGGTTTGGGAAAAGGGGCAGGTTTGTTTTTCTTCACTTCAAAGGCTGTTTCTTGGCCGAAAACGGAATTTAGGGCAGAAAAAAACAAATCTCTCCCCCCTTTGACCAGCGACCCCAGCCAAGACTGAATACAATATGCGCCCGATAATCCCGTGCCATACATATGGCCGCACCGGACAAGGAACTCGCCTCCATGGCCTCCCCAGATAAACAGCAAAAACGCGCCCGGCGGGCCAAAGCCAAGGCCAAGCAGAACCGTTCGGGCAAGTCCAAAACCAATGTCGTACACCCGCTGCTGGCCAATCCGCTGATCAACGAGCTGTTCGATGATGTCGACATCGACCTGAGCACCTTCGACTTCAAAGACATCGAAGAGAACGGTTTCGACCCGGCGGACTTCGACGACCTGTTCCAAGCGATGAAAGTCGGCGAAGGCATCAGTCTGCTGGCAATGTGCTTGGTGTTCCTGCAATACCCGGTGCTGGAGCTGGTGATCGCCGAGGAGGCGGAAGAACCGGCGACCGACTTCATGATGGGCCTGCTGATCACCTATCGTTCGGTCTTCTATGGTGAAGACGAAGACACCGCAGTGGATTGGATCGGCGGCGAGGCCTTCCAGACCGCCTACAACGAAGCGTCGGTGATCCTGCAGAAGAAGAACGCGCGCGGCACCCCAGTCGGTCGGGCTTATTAGAGGAGGGACATGGCGGTCTGCCCCTCCTATAGCGAATCTCCTACAGAAGTCGCCGACTTTAGCTATTTTGCTGCCCGGACCGGATGCTTAATCTACACCCATCCACTGCAGCGCAGGACGCGCTCAGGATCAAGGACGATCGACCATAGCCAGGAGGCAGCCGACAGGATGTTGGATGGTCAGGAAGAAAACCCGCTTCGGCGGGTTTTTTGTTGCCTGCGAAAAAGTGCTTCGGCGCTGGGGATAAAATCAGCGCCCACAAAAAAGCCCGCGGTTAAGGCGGGCTTTTTTGTGGTTTCGGGCACTTGTGGCAAGTACTACAAAACTGGGATTTGGTCGGAGAGACAGGATTCGAACCTGCGACCTTCTCGTCCCGAACGAGACGCGCTACCAAGCTGCGCTACACTCCGAATAGGCCGAGATTGTACTCAAAAAGTTTTGCGGCACAAGGGGTTAGCTTAAATTTTTTGGCGATCTAAAACGCCCAGCGTAAGTATGTCTGGCACTGGGCGCGGTCGATCCGCCAGCGCTTCGGTGGGCCTGGCGTTATGAGTTTTAGAGCTGTTTGACGGTGCGCACTTGGTCTTTATTGACTTTGGCCCGAGTGCCGTCGAGTTGCTCGAATTCATAAAAACCCGACTCTTCGTCGTATTCGGGTTCGTCCACAGCTTGGATTTCGCGGCCATCGTTCAGGGTGATCACTGCTGGCGATGAGCAGCCGACCAGAGTGGCGAGGCCTAACGCGAGCAGTAAGGCGGAAAGAGTCCGATAAATCATGCTGTATCTCCGTGGTTGATTGAATGCCGCCAGCATTTACTAAAACGACACTGACATAGTCCTTATATGTGACGTGAATCAGGTGGCTAAGTTCATGCCCCGGCGGCGCTGTCGGCGAGGAGGTCGGGGGTGTTGAGGTTGGCCAGACGCGGGTCTGTTTCGGTGCAGAGCACGGCTTGTGGGTCGAATTGGCGCAGCCAGTGTTGCGGGCTACGCTCGCCGGCCAGCCAGGCTCGTTCGAGGTCGGCACCGAGGGCGGTCGGCAGCAGGCTGAACAAGGGCTGCCAATATTCGCCCTGGCGCACCATCACCGGCCGGCTGCCGGCCTGGTTCAGTAGGTCGTCGAGCAGGGCACGGTCGAGCAGCGGAGCGTCGCATGGCAATACCAGCAGTTGGCTGTGGCGGGCGGCTTGCAAGCCGGCGCGGATGCCGGCCAGCGGGCCCGGAAAGTCGCTCCGCTCATCGCTTACCAGGCGGTCGGCGAAGGCGGCGTAGCGCTCCTGGTTGCGATTGCAGGAGACGATCAGGTCGTCGGTCAGCGGGCGCACCAGGTCGTGCACCCAGGCGATCAGCGGGCGGCCGCGCCAGTCGAGCAGGCCTTTGTCGTGGCCGCCCATACGTTGCCCGCGACCGCCGGCCAGGAGCAGGACGGAGCAGGGCGTTTTGGCGCTGGCGGACGACATGGCGGAGCCTCGAAAAGGGGAAGGGCTGTGATATAACACCGGGCATTCTTCAGGACAACAGGAAGCCTTTTTATGACGCACAAGGCCGAGGCGCCGTTCGTGCCGCTCAATATCGCCGTGCTGACCGTCAGCGATACCCGCACCCGGGAAACCGATACCTCCGGTCAGCTGTTCGTCGACCGCCTGCAAGCGGCTGGACATACCCTGGCGGCGCGGGTGTTGCTCAAGGACGATCTGTACAAAATCCGCGCCCAGGTGGCCACCTGGATCGCCGAGGAGCAGGTGCAGGTCGTGCTGATCACCGGCGGCACCGGGTTCACCGGGCGCGACAGCACGCCCGAGGCGGTGAGCTGTTTGTTGGATAAGCAGGTGGATGGTTTCGGCGAGCTGTTCCGGCAGATATCCGTCGCCGATATCGGCACTTCCACCGTGCAATCGCGCGCGCTGGCCGGTTTGGCCAACGGCACCCTGGTGTGCTGCCTGCCGGGTTCGACCAACGCCTGCCGCACCGCTTGGGATGGCATCCTCGCCGAGCAGTTGGACGCACGCCACCGGCCCTGCAATTTCGTCGCCCATTTGAAACAGGCGCCTGCCTGCGAGAGCCGTGGATGAGCAATTGCGAGCAACCCGGCTTGATGCCGGTCGAGGCGGCGTTGCAGCGCTTGCTGGCGATGGCCGAGGCGACGCCGATCGTCGAGACCCAGCGGGTCGCCCTGGCCGAGGCCGCCGGCCGGGTATTGGCCGAGCCGTTGATCGCCGGACTGGATTTACCGCCATGGCCCAACAGCGCGATGGATGGCTATGCGCTGCGTTTGGCCGATTGGACGGGCGAGCCGTTGCCGGTGAGCCAGCGAATTCAAGCGGGCAGTGCGCCCGAGCCTTTGCAGGCGGGTAGCTGCGCGCGGATTTTCACCGGCGCGCCCATGCCGCTGGGCGCCGATACCGTGGAAATGCAGGAAAATGTCGTGCTCGGCGACGATGGTCGGGTCCGTTTCAGCGAGCCGTTGCAACTCGGTCAGAACGTGCGCGCGCAGGGGCAGGAAACTCGCATAGGCGACGAGGTGTTGCCCGCGGGAACACGCCTGGGGCCGATCGAACTGGGACTGGTCGCCTCGCTCGGCATCGCCGAGTTGTCGGTGCGCCGGCGCATGCGGGTGGCGGTATTGTCCACCGGCGACGAGTTGGTCGAGCCCGGTCAGCCACTCGGGCCGGGGCAGATCTACAACAGCAACCGCAGGCTGTTGATCGCGTGGTTGCAGCGCCTCGGTTGCGCGGTGGTGGATGCCGGCATTCTCGTCGATGATCTCGAACGGACCCGTGCGGCGCTGGCCGCGCTGGGCGATGTCGACTTGATTCTGTCCACCGGCGGGGTGTCGGTGGGCGAGGCGGATTTCCTTGGCGTGGCATTGCGCGAAGAGGGCGAGCTGGCGCTCTGGAAGCTGGCGATCAAACCCGGCAAGCCGTTGACTTGCGGGCATTTTCGCGGTGTGCCGGTAATAGGTTTGCCGGGCAACCCGGCATCGACCCTGGTGACCTTCGCCTTGCTGGCGCGGCCCTATCTGCTGCGCCGCCTCTGTGTGCAGCGGGTCGAGCCTTTGGGCTTCAATGTGCCGGCGGGGTTTGTCTGGGGTAAACCAGGCAAGCGTCGCGAATACTTACGGGCGCGTTTGGAAAACGGCCGCGTGCTGCCTTATCCCAATCAGAGTTCCGGCGTACTGCGTAGCGCGGCATGGGCCGAGGGGTTCGCCGAGGTGCTGGAAGGCACGACGTTGGCCATCGGTGACACTGTGCGTTTTATCCCGCTGAGCGAGGTGCTGGGGTAGGTCGTCGCATCTGGTATGGGTATCGCCAGCAAGCTGGCTCCTACAGGGAGTCGCTTCGGTATCCGGGCGTCGATCCGGGTATCGATCACCCGTGACGCGGGGCCTCAGCAGCGGCGTTCCCACGCTGGGAGCGTGGGAACGGTCGAGAACAGGCGTCAGTCGTGGATAGCGCTCAAGCCCGGCTGCCGAGGCTTTCGGCGCGGCGTAGCCAGTTTTGCCGTTGCGCCTCGGAGGAGGGGCGCACCGGGGCGAACTCGCTGAGGCGGCGGGTTTTGATGCCGCTGAAGCCGAGGATGGTGCGGATCATTTGGCGGTGGGCCGGGGCGCCGTAAATCCAGCGGAAGTACCAGGGCGGCGTGTCCATGGTCACCAACAAATCGGCCGTGCGCCCGCTCAATAGCTTGTCCCAGAGTTGCGAGCGGTTGCGGTATTTGAAGGCGAAACCGGGCAGAAAGGTGCGGTCGAAGAAACCCTTGAGCAGCGCGGGAATGCCGCCCCACCAGACGGGATAGACGAATACCAGGTGTTCGGCCCAGTGGATTTGCCGCTGCGCTTCGAGCAGGTCCGGTTCGAGAGTCTGGCTCTGTTCGTAGCCGCCACGCAGAATCGGGTCGAAGCTCATCTCGCCAAGTTTCAATTGCCGCACCACATGGCCTTTGTCGCGTGCGCCTTGGGCATAAGCTTCGCCCAGGGCAGTACACAGGCTGACATTCTTCGGGGTGCCGAGAATCATCAGGATGCGTTTGCCGTCGCCTTCGATCGGCGTCGCGCCGCTTTTCGTTTCGGTCATCCTCACTTCGCTCCTAGCATGGTTTCCGGGCGTACCCAGGTATCGAATTGTTCTTCGCTCAAATAGCCCAGGGCCAGGGCAGCGGCGCGCAGGGTGAGACCCTCCGTGTAGGCCTTTTTGGCGATTTCCGCGGCTTTGTCGTAACCGATATGCGGATTCAATGCGGTGACCAGCATCAGGCCACGTTCCAGGTGCACCGCCATCTGCTGGCTGTCGGGCTGCAGGCCGGCGATACAGTGCTGCTGGAAGTTGCGGCAGCCATCGGCCAGCAGGCGAATCGATTGCAACAGGTTGTAGATGATCACCGGCTTGAACACGTTGAGCTGCAGATGGCCCTGGCTGGCGGCGAAAGCGATGGCGACATCGTTGCCCATGACCTGGCAGACGAGCATCGACAACGCTTCGCATTGAGTCGGATTGACCTTGCCCGGCATGATCGAGCTGCCGGGCTCGTTGGCCGGTAAGCGCACTTCGGCAAAGCCGGCACGGGGCCCCGAGCCGAGCAGGCGCAGGTCGTTGGCGATCTTGTTCAAAGCCACCGCCAGAGTTTTCAGGGCGCCGGATAGATGGGTCAAGGGCTCGTGCCCGGCCAGGGCAGCGAACTTGTTCGGTGCGCTGATCAATGGCAGGCCGCTGAGGGCCGCGAGTTCGGCGGCTATGGCTTCGGCAAAACCGTTTGGCGCGTTCAGCCCGGTACCGACCGCAGTGCCGCCCTGGGCCAGTTCGCAGACCGCCGGCAGGCTGGCGCGAATGGCGCGGTCGGCATAGTCGAGTTGGGCGACGAAGGCCGACAGCTCCTGGCCGAAAGTGATGGGGGTGGCATCCATCAGGTGCGTGCGCCCGGTTTTCACAAGCCGGGCATGGCGCTCGGCCTGCTCGCTCAAGCCTTCACGCAGCTCCGCCACGGCGGGTAGCAAATCGTGCATGACGGCTTTTACCGTGGCGATATGCATGGCGGTGGGGAAGCAGTCGTTGGAACTCTGCGCGCGGTTGACGTGGTCGTTGGGGTGCACCGGGCTTTTACCGCCGCGGGTGCCGCCGGCCAGTTCGTTGGCGCGGCCGGCGATCACTTCGTTGACGTTCATGTTGCTCTGGGTGCCGCTGCCGGTTTGCCATACCACCAGCGGGAATTGATCGTCGTGCTGGCCGGCGAGCACTTCGTCGGCTGCCTGTTCGATCAACCGGGCGATGTTCTGTGGCAATTCGCCGATGCGGTCGTTGACCCGGGCAGCGGCTTTCTTGATCAGCGCCAGGGCGTGCAGTACCGCTAATGGCATGGTTTGCTCGCCAATCGCGAAGTTGAGCAACGAGCGTTGGGTTTGCGCGCCCCAATAGGCATCGTCAGGGACTTCGATCGGGCCGAGACTGTCGGTTTCGATGCGGCTCATGCGGATTCTCCTGGTGCGTTTGCGACAGTTTAGGCTGTTGCAGGCGCTCACTGGTTCAATGGCCGCTAGCAGGTCGTTGAAAAGACCTTTTTCTGTGCATGAGCTGCGTTCGAGGGTTACCAGCGTGCGCGGTTCTTGGTGATCCAGCCGAGCGCGGAATCGACCGGTACGCGCTCGCCTTTGGGGCCGCGGAGCACGCCTGAGAATGCGCCGAACCATTGCCGCCTGTCGGTATACAAAGGGCCGAACGTGGGGCACACGTGATGGGTTTGCCGTGGGCTGAAGGTCAGGTCGACCCGGCCATCGGCGCTGCTCAGGCGCCAGGGCGCCATGGCTTTTTGCGGGTTCTGCTCGATCAGCACAGGCTGGTCGAGGTGCTGCAGCTCGCCGCCGAACCACAAGGCATTCTCCGAGAGGCCGCTGTGGTCGGTCCAGCCCGAGCCGAAGTTGCCGGCGATCCCACCAGGGGCGGCAAAGGCGGCGCGCACCCAATGGCTGTTCAGCGGCCAGATGCCACGGCCGAAGTCCAGGGCCGCGAAGCTTTGCCCGGCGCTGCAGCCGTAGTGCTGGTCGCCCAGTTGCACGCTGCCGCTGACCGGCAGGCCCAATTGTCGACAGGTGGCGTGAAAGCGGCGTTCGCCGAGCGGGGCGACCAGGTTGACCGAGTCCATATGCAACGGGCGCTGGATATCCAGGGTGACCTGCATGACTTCGCAACCGATGGCCGGTACCGCGACTGTTATACGCGCGCGCCCCGGGTATTCGGCGATGCGAAATTGCAGGCGCGGGTGCTCGAATTCATGGCTGTGCTGGGGCATGTCCGGCAGCTCGCAACCGCGCGCCAACAGACGCTGCTGGCTGTGGGCGACCGACTCGCCGGTCGTCAGGTCGAGAAAGTACACGGCGCCATAACCCACGTAGTCGAGGTCGGCCTGGGTCAGCGCGAGCATCCAGTGCGGGGTGACGATGCACCAGTGGTTCCAGCGTTTGCGCCGCCCCCAGGTGGTGGGTAGCGCGCAGTTCACTTGCGGCCGGCTGGACCAGCCGATGGCCTCTGGGTTGAGCACGCCCTGAGCATCGCAGAGTGCAATCGATTGGGCCTGTTGGGGGTAGGGGAAGCTAGTCATCTGACACGTCCGTGTGTGTGCTGCATAGGCTGGCCGGCATGCAGGGTGTTAGGGTTGACAGGCATGAGTAAAGAGCTTGACCACTGATATAGAGTAGGACAAGTACTGGCATTTTGTCCTTTTAGCGAGCAGTGCGCCAGTAGTCAGTAAAAATGTGATGTTGCGCACGGTAATGCGCGCTTGAGTACTGCAGGGGTTGGGCACAAAATGCTCGGCCTTGAGGTCGTATTGACTCATCCCTTTTTCCAGGAGTTCCGAATGCCTCGTTTTATTGGCCTCTGCGCCGCTGTTCTGCTGACTTGCAGCACCCAGGCACTGGCCGATGCAAGCAGCCATGCCGCCGACGCCGAGCGCTTTTTGCAACTGGCCCGCGCGGACAAACTGGCGGTACCGGTGTATGCCCAGGTGCAGCAGATGTTCGCCCAGCGCTTCGCTGAAAGTCAGGCGCCGAAAAGCAAGCAGGCCCTGCTGGAGCGTTACCAGGCCAAGGCCAATGTCGCGCTGGACAATGCGGTGGGCTGGGACAAGATCAAGCCGGACATGGTCAAGCTCTATACCAGCAACTTCAACGAACAGGAGTTGAAGGATCTGATCCGCTTCTACGAGTCGCCGTTGGGTCAGAAGGTGTTGCTGAAGATGCCCGCGTTGACGGCGGAATCGGCCCAGCTGACGCAAAGCAAGCTGGAAAAAGCGGTGCCCGAGGTGAATAAATTACTGACGGATATGAATGACGAGCTGGGCGTGAAACAGCCGTAACGGAGTGATATCGATGTCGAAACTCGCGCAACTGCAGACGGCCTTCGCCGCGCTGCAGCCCGAGCACCTCGAGGTGCTGGACGAAAGCCACATGCACAGCCGCGGCACGGAAACCCATTACAAGGCGGTGATCGTCAGCCCGCAGTTCGCCGGGCTCAACGCGGTCAAACGGCATCAGCGCGCCTACGCTTGCCTGGGCGAGCTGATGAGCCAGATACACGCCTTGGCGCTGCACACCTACACGCCCGAGGAGTGGGCACAAAGCGGCGCGGCCCCGGCGTCGCCGACCTGCAGAGGCGGCAGCGCCCTGGGTTGACGGCGCCCGCCGCGAGCCGGTGAGAGGGCGCTGAGACAATCCGCCCCTACACCTCAAGCCACAAGAAACGTAAACTGCGTTACCCGCCGGCTCCCGCAGTCAGCGCGTTTTTTTAATGCCCAGTCCGCCCTTTACGTGGGCGACTACTGAAGGACATCCCCATGACCGATAAGATCGTTGTGGCGGCGCTGTACAAATTCGTCACCCTGACGGACTACCAAGCGCTGCGCGAACCCCTGCTGCAAGCCATGCTGGAGCACGGCATCAAAGGCACCTTGTTGCTCGCCGAAGAAGGCATCAACGGCACTGTGTCCGGTAGCCGCGCCGGCATCGACGGCTTGCTCGCCTGGTTCGCCCTGGACCCGCGTCTGGCCGATATCGACCATAAAGAATCCTATTGCGCCGAGCAGCCGTTCTACCGCACCAAAGTCAAATTGAAGAAGGAAATCGTCACCTTGGGCGTGCCCGGGGTCGATCCCAACCGGCAGGTCGGCACCTATGTCGAGCCCAAGGATTGGAATGCCTTGATCGACGACCCCGAGGTGCTGCTGATCGATACGCGCAACGATTACGAAGTCGCCATCGGCACCTTCGAAGGCGCGGTCGATCCGCGGACCAAGTCGTTTCGCGAGTTTCCCGATTACATCAAGGCGCATTTCGATCCGGCCAAGCACAAGAAGGTGGCGATGTTCTGCACCGGCGGCATTCGCTGCGAAAAGGCTTCCAGCTATATGCTCGGCGCTGGGTTCGAGGAGGTCTTCCACCTCAAGGGCGGCATCCTCAAGTACCTGGAAGAAGTGCCTCAGGAACAGACCAAGTGGCAAGGCGACTGCTTCGTCTTCGACAACCGGGTGACGGTGCGTCACGACCTCACGGAAGGCGATTACGACCAGTGCCATGCCTGCCGCACCCCGGTTTCGGTGGCGGATCGGCAATCCGAGTTCTATACCCCGGGCGTCAGTTGCCCGCATTGCTGGGACTCGCTGCCGGAGAAGACCCGCGCCGGCGCCCGCGAACGGCAGAAGCAGATCGAGTTGGCCAAGGCGCGCAATATGCCCCATCCGCTTGGTTACAATCCGCGTCAACCGGCTGAGGGCTGACCATGCAAACGCGCCTGCTCTATGTGATGGACCCGATGTGTTCCTGGTGCTGGGGTTTCGCACCGGTGCTGGAGGGCCTTGCCGAGCAGGCCGCAGCCGCAGGTGTCGGCCTGGATCTGGTGCTGGGCGGCTTGCGCCGTGACAGCGTGGCGATCGATGCGGCGGCGCGGGTGCGTTACCTGGGTTATTGGCAGGCGGTCAACGTCAGCACCGGGCAGTTGTTCGATTTCACCGACGGCCTGCCCCTGGGCATGGTCTACGACACCGAGCCGGCCTGCCGGGCCGTGGTGACCGCACGTAATCTCGACCCGCAGAGCGCCTGGCCGCTGGCCAAGCAGATCCAGCGGGCGTTCTACACCGAAGGGGTGGATGTGACCCGCGCCAGCGTGCTGGTCGATTTGGCCGAGCGCGCCGGTATCCCGCGCATCGTGTTCGCCGAAGCCTTCGACAGCGCCGAGCAGCGTGCGGCCACCGCCGCAGACTTCAGCTGGGTGCAGGACCTGGGCATCGCCGGCTTCCCCACCTTGTTGGCCGAGCGCGATGGGCAACTGGCATTGCTGACCAACGGTTACCAGCCGCTCGAGGCGTTGCAACCGCTGCTCGGGCGCTGGCTGGAGCGTGGCGCCCATGCCTGATCGCTTGAGCTGGGCAGAAGTTCGCCGGCTCGCATTGCACCATAAAAAAGCGCTGATCCTGGCCAACCTGGTGGCCGTTCTGGCCACCCTGTGCAGCGTGCCGATCCCCTTGTTGTTGCCCTTGCTGGTCGACGAAGTGCTGCTGCACGACGGCGATGCGGCGCTCAAAGTGATGGATAACTTCCTCCCTGGCGCTTGGCAGACGTCGGTGGGCTATATCGGCCTGATGCTGGTGCTGACGCTCTTGCTGCGTGGTGCGGCCTTGATCTTCAACGTGCTGCAGGCGCGGCAGTTCGCCCAGCTGTCCAAGGACATCGTCTATCGCATCCGTATCCGCCTGATCGAACGGCTCAAGCGTATTTCCCTCGGCGAGTACGAAAGTCTCGGCGGCGGCACCGTGACCACCCACCTGGTCACCGATTTGGAAACCCTGGACAAGTTCGTCGGCGAGACCTTGAGCCGTTTTCTGGTGGCGATGCTGACGCTGGCCGGCACCTCGGCGATCCTGATTTGGATGCACTGGCAATTGGCGCTGCTGATCCTGCTGTTCAACCCGCTGGTGATCTACGCCACCGTGTTGCTGGGCAAGCGGGTCAAGCACCTGAAAAAGCTCGAGAACGACAGCACCTCGAGCTTTACCCAAGCACTGACCGAAACCCTGGAAGCCATCCAGGAAATTCGCGCGGGCAACCGTCAGGGCTATTTTCTCGGGCGGCTCGGTGGTCGGGCGCGTGAGGTGCGTGACCATGCGGTGGCCTCACAGTGGAAAACCGACGCATCGAATCGCGCCAGCGGTTTATTGTTCCAGTTCGGCATCGACGTATTCCGCGCCGCGGCGATGATCACTGTGCTGTTCTCCGACCTGTCGATCGGCCAGATGCTCGCGGTGTTCAGCTACCTCTGGTTCATGATCGGCCCGGTCGAGCAACTGCTCAGCCTGCAATACGCCTTCTATGCCGCCGGTGGCGCGCTGACGCGGATCAATCAGCTGCTCAGCCGCAGCGATGAACCGCAATACCCGGCGCGCGTCGATCCGTTCAAGGGCCGCGATACCGTGGGCATCGAGGTCAGCGGCCTGACCTTCGCCTACAACGACGAGCCGGTGCTCAACCAGCTCAACCTGAGTATCGCGCCGGGGGAGAAGGTCGCGATCGTCGGCGCCAGCGGCGGTGGTAAAAGCACCCTGGTGCAATTGCTGCTCGGCCTCTACAGCGCGCAAGCCGGGACCATTCGTTTCGGCGGCAGCAGCCAGCAGGAGATCGGCCTGGAGGCGGTGCGCGAGAACGTCGCGGTGGTCCTGCAACACCCGGCCCTGTTCAACGATACGGTGCGCGCCAACCTGTGTATGGGCCGCGAGCGCAGCGACGAGGCCTGCTGGCGCGCGCTGGAGATAGCCCAACTGGCCGACACCATCCGCATGTTGCCGCAGCGTTTGGACAGTATGGTGGGGCGCTCCGGGGTGCGCTTGTCCGGCGGCCAGCGTCAGCGTCTGGCGATTGCCCGTATGGTCCTGGCCGAGCCCAAGGTGGTGATCCTCGACGAGGCCACCTCGGCCCTGGATGCCGCCACCGAATACGCCCTGCACCAGGCGCTCAATCAGTTTCTCCACGGCCGTACCACATTGATCATCGCCCATCGCCTGTCCGCGGTGAAGCAAGCGGACCGGGTGCTGGTGTTCGATGGCGGCAGCGTCGCCGAGGATGGTGGTCACCAGCAACTGATCGCCGACGGTGGCTTGTACGCCAAGCTGTACGGGCACTTGCAGCAGTAGCGCCGCGCTCTCGGTTGCGCCGGTCGTTGGGGCGTTGGAATGGCGATAAGGAACATTGAAAAAAGTTCTTTCAGATATTTGACAGGGTGCGGATAGCAGCTAGTTTTGAAATGCGTGGAGCGGGATGTCCCACGTTATTGAAAAACTCCTGAAAGGACTCACAACATGTTTAAAGCACGACTCTGTTCTCTGTTATTCGCGCTGTTTGCTTCTGTGTCGCTAGCCGTTTCGGCCGCAGAGGTCTCTTCAAAACCAACCAGCCAAGCCGAGGAGGTTCAGGTTGCCGCGGTTGCTCAAGTCGATCTCAATTCCGCCGATGTCGCCACGCTGCAGCGTGAGTTGTTAGGAATTGGCCAGGTCAGAGCGGAGGCCATCGTGGCCTATCGCGAGGAGCATGGTAAGTTTGCATCGGTCGATGAGTTACTTGAAGTGAAAGGTATCGGGGCGGCCATCTTGGAGAAGAACCGCGATAGATTGAGCGTGAACTGACGCAGTCATGTTGAGTGAGAGGCCGGTTATTTAACCGGCCTTTTTTATTTCTGCAGGACTGAGTAGTCCGCCAGGCGCCTAGCCAGCCAGCATCATATAGATCGCATAGACCGCGGCCATCAGCACGATCAGCCCCAGCCAGATCAGCCCATTGGTTCTGTTCAATCCGACGATGCCGGCGCCGCGCATGCGGATGGGCGGATGTTGCTCGAGATAGAGCGCAAGTTGTTCCTTGGCCTCTGCCTGAGTGATGCCGTGGTTGAGGCTGAGCATTCTGACGGCGTCTTCATGGTGACCGCGTTGCATGGCCTCCAATACCGGCCTGGGTAAGGTTATCTCTGCTTGGGACATACGACGTCTCCTTTCGGGATGTTTCTTAGGAGCCTGTTGGATTTAACGCTGTTCTACTGCGCAAAAGGGTTAAGCCCGCCAGGCGCCTAGCGAGCTGCGCACACGCGCAACTGGCCGGGCTTGCTAAGAGTCGACAAACCCTGAGGCTGTATTTTTTAGACGTTGCTGAGCGGCCAGGGTTCGCCTGCCGACCGGCAAACGACCCAGGGCCCGGCCAGCTCGCACAGCTTTGCTCTGTGCGATGCCATGTCTGACCATGAAGTAAGCGGAGGAGGACGCGATGCTGTGGGATTGGGCCGCGGATGCGGTACTGGTGATTCATCTGCTGTTTATCGCCTTTGTACTCCTTGGCGGTTTTCTGGTGTTGCGTTGGCCGCGCCTGGCTTGGTTGCATCTGCCCGCGGTCCTATGGGGGGCGACGGTGGAGTTGATGCACCTGCAGTGTCCGCTAACGCCGCTTGAAAACTTCCTGCGCGAGGCGGCCGGGCAGGTCGGCTATGACGGCGGCTTCATCGCCCACTACCTGATGCCGGTAATTTACCCGGCAGGTCTGACTCCGCAGATCCAGCTCGGGCTCGGCGCTTTGGTGGTGCTGCTCAACGGTCTGGTTTACAGCTGGGTGTTGTTGCGAAAGAAGCGCTAGAAGGCTGCATGAAAACTGCTGCATGGTGTTCCGTAGGGACGCTTTTTCGCAAGGATCCCGCCGTGCGCCCGTTGGCATATTGCAGGCGGATTTGCGCGCAATGCTAACCGGTCATTCAGGAAAGTGATGATATGGGGGATGGGCGAACTCCTTGGCTACACTGGGCCCATCTACTACTGCATTGAAAGGCGGCTTCCCTATGCAAAATCGCATGATGATCACTGGCGCTGGCTCGGGTTTGGGCCGCGAAATCGCATTGCGCTGGGCTCGCGAGGGGTGGCGTTTGGCGCTCTCCGATGTCAGCGAGCCGGGCTTGGCGGAAACCTTGAAATTGGTCCGCGCCGCTGGCGGCGACGGCTTCACCATGCGCTGCGATGTGCGCGACTACAGCCAGCTGACGGCATTGGCCCAGGCTTGCGAAGAGAAGTTCGGCGGCATCGATGTCATCGTCAATAACGCCGGTGTGGCGGCGGGTGGCTTCTTCGCCGACTTGTCGCTGGAAGACTGGGAATGGCAGATTTCGATCAACCTGATGGGTGTGGTCAAGGGCTGTAAGGCGTTCCTGCCATTGCTCGAGCGCAGCAAGGGCAAGATCGTCAACGTCGCATCCATGGCCGCGCTGATGCAGGGCCCGGCGATGAGCAACTACAACGTGGCCAAGGCCGGTGTGGTGGCCTTGTCGGAAAGCCTGCTGGCCGAGCTGAAGATGCAGGAAATCGGCGTGCATGTGGTCTGCCCGTCGTTCTTCCAGACCAACCTGCTCGACTCCTTCCGTGGCCCGACACCGGCCATGAAAGCCCAGGTCGGCAAACTGCTGGAAAGTTCGCCGATCAGCGCGGCGGATATCGCGCAGTATATGTACGAAGAAATCGCCAAGGGCGAGTTCATGATTCTGCCCCACGAGCAGGGTCGGGCGGCTTGGGCGCTGAAGCGGCAGAACCCCCAGGCGCTGTACGACGAAATGACCGCCATGGCCGATCGTATGCGCCGGCCCCGGTCGGAGTGATTTATCTGTCCTGGTGGTCAATTTTTTCTGCCGCCTGTCTTGTTCGCCGGGCGGCCCGGCGTTAGGGTTGCCAATCCGGCCCGCCTGGTCGCCATGTCCTTGGTATTACCGTGAAATCTGTCCCTAGGGTCATGCTGTTGCTGGCCCTGGTGCTGGCCGCGATCAACTTGCGGCCTGGCATCACCTCGCTGGCGCCGTTGATCGAGCGGATCGCCGAAGAGTTATTCCTGAGCCGCACGTTGATCAGCCTGACCACGGCGCTGCCGGTGCTGTGCATGGGCCTGCTGGCGCCGTTCGCCCCGCGTTTGGCGGTGCGCTTCGGCCTGGAGCGCACCATCGCTCTGTGTCTGGGGGTGATTGCCCTGGCGTTGCTGTTGCGTCTGCTCGGGCAGGTGAGTGTGTTGCTGATCGGCAGTGCGGTTCTGCTGGGCGCGGCTATCGCGGTGGCCGGGCCATTGTTGTCCGGGTTCATCAAGCGCTACTTCGCCGCGCAGATGGGCCGGGTGGTCGGTTGGTACTCCCTGGGGATGGCCATTGGCGGCGCCGGCGGGGCGGTGCTGACGGTGCCGATTACCCGCTCGCTCGGCGACAATTGGTCGCTGGGGCTGGCGTTCTGGGCGTTGCCCGCGCTGTTGGGCATGGCGCTGTGGTGGCGGCTGCCGAACCGGATCGAAGTGGAAGATCTTGCCCAGAGCAGCGGTGGTTTGCCCTGGCGACGCCCTCGGGCCTGGCTGATCAGCTGTTTCTTCGCCATTCAGGCGGGGTTGTTCTATGCCTTGGCGACCTGGGCCGTGGCGCGTTATCACGAGGCCGGTCTGAGCCTGCTGCACAGCAATACCTTGTTCAGCCTGTCGATGCTGATGGGCTTGCCGAGCGCCTTCCTGCTGCCCTGGTTGGCGCAGCGTTTCCAGAACCGCTACGCCTTGCTGCTGGCGTGCGGTCTGGTGTCCACCCTCAGCCTGGCGATGATTACCTTCGCCCCGACGCTATTGCCGGAGGTATGGGCGGTGACCATCGGTTTCGGCTTGGGCGGCTCCTTCGCCTTATCCTTGGTGCTGCCACTGTACGAGGCGGGGTCACCGTTGGCGGTCAGTCGCTGGACCGCGATGATGCTCTGCCTGGGCTACTGCCTGGCATGCCTGACGCCGATACTCAGCGGCCTGGCGCGCGATCTGTCGGGTAACTATCAACTGCCCTTTATGGTGCTGACCGGCCTGGCGTTGCTGATGACGGTGCTGGCCTGGCTGATGCGTAGCGGCCCGCGTCGGGCATAGAGCGGGCGATACAGTGCTCAAAAAGGCAAAGTTTCGCTGCAGTTCCTTTCTTGCATGCCGACGCTGTGATAGAAGGCAGCCTTGATTTGCTGGAGTGCCCGCGTGGAGTCCGAATCCATTGTCTATGGCTGCATCCGCGACTGGCCGTCGGAGAGTTCGGCGGAAAGTCGTTTGCGTCGCCAGATCAATAGCCAGGTGCTCGCTGAGTTGCCGGCGGGCGATGCCTGGTCGTTTCTCGGTCGCGAGATGTTCGCCTCTTGCCTGCAGCCGAGCGCCGGCCTCTACCAGACCCAGGTGATTCATTTCGGCGCCAGCTACCGTTCGGTCGAATACGAGTGGAGCCTCTGGGTCGCGCAGTTCGAAGCGCTGCTCAAACGACTGTACTGGACCAGCGCCGTGGTGCACCTGGAGACCGAGCTGAACGGCACCCACACCTTTCGCTGGGAATCGGACAACGGCCTGCACAGCCCCCAGGAAGGCGAGCTGCGGGTGCGTTGCGCCTGGGAGCGCGAGGGTGGGGTGCGCGGGTAGGGCGAGGCGCTTTCCCCGATTTCATCCAACTGGCCAGGCCCGCTTTTGTCGTGGGGCTTGCGCAGCGTTGTTGGCGACGAGTTCGCGCTACAGGTCCGCCAGCCACTCCTTGGGTACGTCGCGTTTTAGCGCGAGCTGGCACTGTTGGCTCTCGGGGTCGAATACGATCACCGCTTCGCCTTTGTCGAGCGCTTTGCGTACCCGTTGCACGCGGGTTTGCAGCGGGGTCTCGTCGCCATTGTCAGTGCCTTCGCGGGTGACGAAGTCTTCGATCAGGCGGGTCAGGGTGTCGGCTTCCAACAGATTGGCGGGGATCAGCACGGGGGTCATACTCCAGAACACAGTGGCGATGCTAACGCGCCGCGGGCGTACTGGCCACGATCAACTGTTGTGCGCGGGTTTATACAGATAGCTTTCCAAGGTGCTGTACAGCTTTGCGCTGTCCAGCGGCTTACCGAGAAAGTCGTCCATGCCGGCCGAGATGCCATGCTGACGGTGTTCATCGAGGATATGCGCGGTCAATGCGATGATCGGAACGGCCGGCAGGCTGTGCTGGCGCTCCAGGCGGCGGATTTGTCGGGTGGCTTCGAAGCCGTCCATCTCCGGCATTTCGCAATCCATCAAAATCAGTTGAATCGCTGCCGGGTCGCGCTGGTATTCGCTGACCGCAGCCAGCCCATTGGTCACCAGCCGCACGCTGTAACCGCGCTTTTTCAAGAAGCCCTGCACCACCATCTGGTTCACCGGGTTGTCTTCGGCCACCAGGATGCAGGGCGCGCCATCGCTGTCGCAAGGCACTTCCCGGACCGGGCTGCTGCGTTCGCCGAGCGGCTGTTCGTAGAGTTCGTGCAGGGCATGACGCAATGCGGTAATCGACAGGGGTTGTGCCATGCTCACCAGGCGCATGCCTTCGCTCGGCACGACTTGCTGGCATTGCTCCGGGGCACACAACAGCAGTACCCGCTGACCGGGTTGGATCTGCGGGCGCAGCGAGTCCAGCCAGTACTGAACGCTGCCGGGCCAGGGCGCCATCAGCACCAGCAAGGGCGGCGTGACGAAGTCTTCCAGGTACTCATGCAGGCGTTCCGGCCTCAGGCAGCGTTCGGTACGCATGCCCCAGCGCCCGAGTATCCGGCTCAGGGCGTCGAGGCCCTGGCTGTCGAGGGAGCCGAGCAAGGCGACGCGGCCCTTGAGCAGCTCGCTCAGGGAGTCGAGCGGTTCGTTGACGTTGCTCAGCGGAATGTTGAAGCTGAAGCGCGTACCTTGTCCGGGCGTGCTCTGCACTTCGATGCCGCCGCCCATCATTTCCACCAGCTCCTTGCTGATGGCCAGGCCCAGGCCGCTGCCGCCATAACGACGGGTGGTGCTGGAGTCGACCTGAGCGAAGGATTCGAACAACTGGCGTTGGCCTTGATCGTCGATGCCGATGCCGCTGTCGCTGATGGCGAACAGCAGATGCGGGTTGCCTTGGGAGTCGCTACGCCGGCTGACGCTCACCGACACGTAGCCTTCACCGGTAAATTTCAGAGCATTGCTCAGCAGGTTCATCAGCACTTGCTTGAGGCGCGTGGGGTCGCCCTGGATGCGCCGCGGCACTCCCGCTTCCAAGCTGAGGTAAAGGCGCAACTGCTTATCCAGAGCCTGGCCGGTAAACAGGCTGAGGGTATCGGAGATCAACTCTTCCAGATCGAAATCGATATGTTCCAGGCTGAGCTTGCCGGATTCGATACGTGCATAGTCGAGAATGTCGTTGATGACGGCCATAAGTGAGCTACCGGAACTGGAAATGGTATCGACGTAAAAGCGTTGGCTGCGATCCAGCGGGGTTTCTTTGAGCAATTGCAGCATACCCAGTACGCCATTGAGCGGCGTACGGATTTCATGGCTCATTTTAGCCAGGAAGCGGCCTTTGGCTTGGTTCTCGATCTCCGCCTGTTCGGCGGCGCGGCGCGATTGAAAGCCTTCTTCCTTGAGGAGGGTAATGCGATCCGCTAAACCTATGGACAGCGTGAGAAGCTCGATGGTTACACCGGTTTTTATCACCGATGCCCCATATAAGCCGAACCACTCGACGCCCAAGGAGCCTGAGGTGGCCATGATAAAGGAGACCAGCAAAGTGCCCCAAGCGATGATGTAGTAGGAACCATAGCGCAGACCCTTGCGCCAGACGTAGGCGCCGCTGAGCAGTAGCAGCACGGAAACCGCCAACACCGTAAAACTGGCGAGAATGGTCCAGTCCTGCTGGCCGATCAAGGGAGCCGATAGCAAGCAGGCGCCGACCAGCAGCATAAATCCCCGCAGCCCCCGGTCGAGGCTTGGGAAATGCTGGCGGGTGTGCAGAAAGTGGCGACTGAACTGGGTGGCCGTGAGGCAGTGGATATACATCAGGATATAGATGCTCACCGACTGCAAGCCGATATGCTCGGGCAGCAGCTTGAATAACATGCCATCGAAGCTGGCGACGAACAGACCGATATTCAGGTTGTACAGCAGGTACCAGAAATAGGCGGGTTCGCGCAGCCAGAGGAACAGGAAGAGGTTGTAGAAAAACATCGCGAAAGCCACGCCATAGAAGGCGCCGCTAATCCCCATGAGGTTTTCTTGAGCCTCCGCGCTGGCGGCGTAGCTGCTGAAGAACAACGGCAGGAAAATCGTGCTGGTGCTTTCCACGCGCACCAGCAGAGTGCTTTCACCGGTTGGCAGGTCGAGCGGGAACCAGAAATTGCGCACTTGCACCGGGCGTTGGGCGAAGGCATAGCGATCGCCGCTTTCTTGCTGCTGCCACTGGCCGGATGGCGGGATCAAGTACACCTGGACATGGTCGAGCAGCGGGTAATTGACTTCCAGGTAGCCGGACAAGGTGTGCGGCAGCTGATTGTTCAGGCGTACCTTGAACCACCAGACCGACTCGTTTTTACCGAGGTTGATATGGTCGTTGTGCGCCTCGATAAAGCGCTCGTCGGGGAGGGAGTTGACCTGCTGTGGGGTCAGGTCGCCTTCGGTGTCTTGCAGGTAACTCAGGAAGGGGCCCAGGGACATGCGTGGGTTCTGCTGGTCCAGTTCCACCGCAGGCGTGGCCCACGCCGGGCCGCACAGCCAGAGCAACAGCACCGCAAGGCATATACGCGGCATCCGCGAACCCCACTAACGTGATAAGGCGGCTGAATAGTACGCGGATTTCGCGCAGCCCCCTCTCCATTGCCCGCTGGCTGCGCAAAAAGTTGCGCAGCGTTCGGCATCCATGCCCGTCACTTTGCCCGGATGCGTGACGCCCTTCAAGCGTCCTGATCGCGATGACCGAGCAGGCTGTCGACTGTTGGTACACGGGTATCGCTTTCCATCTGCGCATCGTGCTCGAGCTGATGGCTGAAACGTTCCAGCGAGCCTTGCGCCGGCTGTGCATCGCTGGCGAATACCGGTGGGCTGAGCATATAGGCGCTGAGCAAGCGGGTGAGGGCGGTCAGGCTATCAACATGGGTGCGCTCATAGCCGTGGGTGGCATCGCAACCGAAGGCGAGCAGGGCGATACGGATGTCATGACCGGCGGTGATCGCCGACTGGGCGTCGCTGTGGTAGTAGCGAAACAGATCGCGGCGCACCGGGATCTCGTGCTCGCCGGCCAGGCGCAACAACTGGCGCGACAAGTGATAGTCGTAAGGGCCGCCGGAATCCTGCATGGCCACGCTGACCGCGTGTTCGCTCGATTGCTGGCCGGGAGCCACCGGTGCGATGTCGATGCCAACGAACTCGCTGACGTCCCAAGGCAAGGCCGCTGCCGCCCCGGAGCCGGTCTCTTCGGTGATGGTGAACAGCGGGTGACAGTCGATTTCCGGCTCGATGCCGCTTTCGACGATCGCCTTGAGCGAGGCCAGTAGCGCCGCCACGCCGGCTTTATCGTCCAGATGGCGGGCGCTGATATGACCGCTTTCGGTGAACTCCGGCAGTGGGTCGAAGGCGACGAAATCGCCGACCGACACGCCCAACGACTCGCAATCGGCGCGGGTCGCGCTGTAGGCATCCAGGCGCAGCTCGACGTGATCCCAACTGATCGGCAGACGGTCCACTTCGGTATTGAATGCATGCCCCGAGGCCATCAACGGCAGCACGCTGCCGCGGATCACGCCATGGTCGGTGAACACGCTGACGCGGCTGCCCTCGGCAAAGCGGCTGGACCAGCAGCCGACTGGCGCCAGGCCCAGGCGACCATTGTCCTGCACGGTGCGGACGATAGCGCCAATGGTGTCCAGGTGCGCCGAAACGGCGCGATCGGGGCTGCTCTGCTTGCCCTTCAAGGTGCCGCGAATGGTGCCGCGGCGGGTCATCTCGAAGGGGATGCCGATTTCCTCGAGGCGCTCGGCGACGTAACGCACGATGGTGTCGGTAAAGCCGGTGGGGCTGGGAATCGCGAGCATTTCCAGCAGGACTTTTTGCAGGTAGTCGAGGTCGGGTTCGGGGAGGTGTTGCATAAGAATGTCTCCTTAGGTACTGCCAGAGATAAGGGCTTTGTCCTGTATGTAGGAGCCAGGGGGGGACGCCTGGTTCTTGCTGGCGATCGTCTGTAGCCGGTGAATCCAGGCGCTTGCCAGAGCTTCCCCGGATTGCATCCGGGCTACGAGACTTGCGACACCTGCTTGGGCCGCGTCAGCCGACCTGGCTAAGGGGGAACAGTAAGTCGATAAAGCGTTCCGCGGTCGGTTGCGGCTGGTGGTTGGCCAGGCCGGCGCGTTCGTTGGCTTCGATAAACACGTATTCGGCCTGGTTGGCGGCTGGCACCAGCAGGTCGAGGCCGACCACCGGAATGTCGAGGGCGCGGGCCGCTTTTACCGCCGCGTCGGCGAGGGTCGGGTGGAGTATCTCGGTGACATCCTCGAGGCAGCCGCCGGTATGCAGGTTGGCGGTCTTGCGCACGGCCAGGCGTTGCCCCTGGGGCAGGATGCTGTCGTAGTCGACCCCGGCGGCATGCAGCGTACGCAGGGTTTCGGCGTCCTTGGGGATGCGGCTTTCGCCGTCGGTGGCGGCCTGGCGGCGGCGGCTCTGGGCGTCGATCAATTCGCCGATGCTGTGGCGCCCGTCGCCGACCACTTCCGCCGGGCGGCGGATGGCGGCGGCGACCACTTCGAAACCGATCACCAGGATGCGCAGGTCGAGGCCGGGATGAAAGCTCTCCAGCAGTACCCGGCTATCGAAAGGCTGGGCACGTTCGATCGCCGCCTGTACCTCGGCCGGGCTGCGCAGGTCGACCGCGACGCCCTGGCCTTGTTCGCCATCCACCGGTTTGACCACCAGGCTGCCGTGCTCGGCGAGGAAGGCGGCATTTTCCTCGGCGTTGCCGGCCAGGCGTTGCGCGGGCAGACGCAGACCGGCACGGGCCAGGGTGCGGTGGGTCAGGCGCTTGTCCTGGCACAGGGTCATGCTCACCGCGCTGGTCAAGTCGGTCAGCGATTCGCGGCAACGAATCCGCCGGCCGCCCTGGCTCAGGGTGAACAGACCGGCTTCGGCGTCGTCGACCTGCACTTCGATGCCGCGGCGTAGCGCTTCGTCGACGATGATCCGCGCATAGGGATTCATCTCGGTGTGCGGCCCGGGGCCGAGGAACAGGGTCTGGTTGATGCCGTTCTTGCGCTTGATGCTGAAGGTCTGCAGTTCGCGGAAACCCAGCTTGGCGTAGAGCTTCTTGGCCTGGCCGTTGTCGTGCAATACCGACAGATCCAGGTAGCTCAGGCCCCGGCTCATAAAGTGTTCGATCAGGTGGCGCACCAGCACTTCGCCGACGCCGGGGCGGGTGCAGCGCGGGTCGACCGCCAGGCACCAGAGGCTGCTGCCGTTTTCCGGGTCCTTGTAGGCCTTGTGATGATCGAGGCCCATGACGCTGCCGATCACAGTGCCGCTGTCTTCATCCTCGGCCAGCCAATACACCGGCCCGCCGAGGCGCCGCGGGGTGAGTTTGTCCGGGCCGATCGGCAGCATGCCACGCATCTGGTACAGGCAGTTGATCGCCTGCCAGTCCTCGGCGTTCTGCGCGCGGCGGATGCGGTAGCCGCGAAACACGCATTGCGCCGGGCGGTAGTCGCTGAACCACAGGCGCAGGGTGTCGGAAGGGTCGAGGAACAGCTGCTGCGGGGCCTGCGCCAGCACCTGCTGGGGCGCCGCGACATAGAGTGCGATATCGCGTTCGCCGGCTTGTTCGTTGAGCAGGTCCGCGGCCAGTTGGCTGGCGTCCGGATAGGTATGGCCGATCAGCAGTCGACCCCAGCCGCAATGCACCACCTTGGGTTGGCCCAGCTCGCTGCCGTGTTCCTCGGCAAAGCGTGCTTGCAGACGTTCATAGGAGGGCGGTTGGCCGCGTAGCAGACGTTGATTGAGGGCAGTAGCGCGCATTGGAGTAGGTCCTTTGCTTATGCGATGTGCCCCGGATAGTGCCGGGGCTGAAAAGTAGGTTGGCATCCTCGGATTGCAGTCGGGCTACAGACGGAGGTCAGAGCCCTTGCTCGTTTAACCATAGATTGAGCGCCGCCATTTGCCACAGCTTGGAACCGCGCAACGGCGTGAGCTGACCGTGGGGGTCGCTGAGCAGGCGGTCGAGCATGGCCGGATTGAACAGGCCGCGGTCCTGGCTCGGGTCGAGCAGCAGATCGCGCACCCAGCCGAGGGTCGCGCCTTCCAGATGCTTGAGGCCCGGCACCGGAAAGTAGCCTTTCGGTCGGTCGATCACCGCGGCC
>CBIHLQ010000018.1:0-102267 GCA_966210885.1 uncultured Pseudomonas sp. | reverse complement strand
GCGTCTCGTGCCTTGTCTCGCGCTAAAACAGGCTCCGGCGCGGTCGCGATGAAACTGCAACAGACCCTAGCAAAGGCGGGGACATACAGCCTAGCCAGATCAAGCGCATTTACGCAAAGGCGACTCCGGGTTGGCCGCCTGTCTCGCCCAGGCGTTTCCACCGGCACAGGTCGCAACTCGATTGCCGGCCATTAATTTGCCATGACGAAATTTTCACATCCTGGCTGGCATAACGAGGCGGTCATTCAGTTGTCATGAGGTCGCCATGTCGGCACTAGGGCTAAACCCGCAGCGCAAGGGCGTTGATTGGGCCGGTTTGGGTTGGGCGTTTTTGTTTTTCTGGTATTTCTCCGGCGTCACCCAATTGCTTATCCAGTTGACCGGCACCGCCGGCTTTTCCGGCTTTCGTCAGGCGTTTCTGGCTAGCGCGCTGTGGCTGGTGCCTTTGTTGCTGTTCCCGGCGCGTGCTCGGCAGTTGGCGGCGATCATCGGCATACCCCTGTGGCTGTGCTCCTTGAGCGCCTTTGGCTATTTTCTGGTGTACGGCCAGGAGTTCTCGCAGAGCGTGATTTTCATCATGTTCGAGTCGAATCTGGCGGAGAGCAGCGAGTACCTGGTGCAGTACTTCGCCTGGTGGATGCCGCTGGCGTTCTTCGCCTACGGCTTGGGTGGTTGGCTGTTGTGGCGCAAGGTGCGGCCGGTGTATCTGGCGCGGCCCGCCGGGTTGCTGGCGGCAGCACTGGCGTTGTTCGTGTCGCTGGGGTATCCGGCGCTGCGCCAGTTCAGCAAGAACGATACCTGGCAGGCGGGCCTCGATGACTTCGCTCAGCGCATCGAGGCGGCCACGCCTTGGCAATTGTTGGTGGGCTACAAGAACTACCGCCAGCAACTGAGCAATATGCAGGCCTTGCTGGCGGAAAATGCCAGCATCCCGCCGTTGGGCAATTTGCGCGATACTCAGGCCGGGCAGCCGGCCACTCTGGTGCTGGTGATCGGCGAGTCGACCAATCGCCAGCGCATGAGTCTGTACGGCTACCCGCGGCAGACCACCCCGGAGCTGGACCAGCTGCGCGAGCAGTTGCAGGTATTCGACTCGGTCGTCACGCCGCGCCCCTACACCATCGAGGCGCTGCAACAGGTGCTGACCTTCGCCGATCAGGAACATCCGGAACGCTTTCTCACCACGCCCTCGCTGATCAACCTGATGAAGCAGGCGGGTTACCGGACCTACTGGATCACCAACCAGCAGACCATGACCAAGCGCAACACCATGCTCACGACCTTTTCCGAGCAGGCCGACGAGCAGTTCTACCTGAATAACAACCGTGAGCAGAATGCCCGTCAGTACGATGGCGACGTGCTGGCGCCTTTTGCAAAGGTGTTGGCCGACGTGGCGCCGCGCAAGTTTATCGTGGTGCACCTGCTGGGTACCCACATGAGCTATCAATATCGTTATCCGCCGGAGTTCGAGCGCTTCACCGATCGCAGCGGCGTGCCGGCCAACGTCACCGACGCGCAATTGCCGACCTACAACAGCTACGACAACGCGGTGCTGTACAACGACCATGTGGTGGCCAGCCTGATCAAAGATTTGCGCGCGCAAGATGACAATAGTTTTCTGCTGTACCTCGCCGATCACGGCGAGGCGGTGTTCGATGCGCCCAAGCCCGAGGTGCTGGGGCGCAACGAGGCTGCACCGACCAGCCCGATGTATACCGTGCCCTTTATCCTGTGGAATTCGCCGCGCTGGCAGGCGCATAGTTCGCGCGACTTCAGCGCCGCGCTGTCACGGCCTTACAGTTCGTCGCACTTCATTCATACCTGGGCCGATCTGGCCGGGTTGCGCTTCGACGAGTTCGACGCGCAGAAGAGTCTGGTCAGCGCCGAGTTCCGCCCGCGGCCGCTGCTGATCGGCAATCCGGAACAGCCGAAGAACTTGATCGATTTCAGCCTGATCAAACCCACGCGGGTCGAGGTCGCCGCCGAGCTGGTGCAACAGAGCCCGGGCCAGCCGCAGGCGACGCCGGCGCTGTAAACCGGCAGTGCGTTTTGCGTGGCGAATGGAACCCCTGACAAGCCGCGGCCACTCATCGATCACCGGAGCCCGTTCACGGCTCGTTGAGTCGATAGGTGGCTGATCATGATAAAAAACGACCCTCAACTTTCTTTTTCCAGCGTCGATGCGCTCAAGCATTCGTCCGTCGATTTCAAAGCACTGGGACGCAGTGGAAAACTGAACGTGGATGGCGTGAGTTATCGCGTGCAAATGTCTGTCGATGGCGAGTTCAAGGTGCAGCGTGAGGGCCGCTCGTCCGTTTCGCCCGGGCGTTTCTTCAAGGCCGCCGGCGAGATGTTCAGCCATCGGCTGAACGATGGGGTTATGTCGTCACGTAGCGCGCGTATTGCCGACGTCTTGAACACCAAGGCCTGGCAGGCACCTGCCCGCGCGCCGGCGAATGCCAATCCTGCCCGGGTCCATCCGATGGCCAACCAGGTCGAGCCGGCCCAGGTCCGGCAGCCTTCCAGCCAAGCTTTGCGGGGCAATATCCTTAAACAGATCGAACATCTTCCCCGGTCGAACTGGGAAGGGCCGATAAAGGCGCTCGAACGACTGGATGCGAAAGCCGCGACACTACCTCCAGCGCACATGCAGCAGTTGCTCGGGCAGTTGAATTCGATCATGGGGATTGGCGATTCCCGCACCCGTAATGCCCGCCTGGAGCAGTTCACGGCGTCGCTGGGGGCCAAAGCGCCCCAGGGGCGGGAGCAGACCGGTCGACCCCAAAGCCGAACCGAAGCCCCGGCCGCGAGACCGCAGTCGTTCCAGGGCCGGCCGGCCCAGAGCGGCGGCCGGGTCTTTGCGCAACCCTCGCCTGCGGGTTCGGCGCAGCGGCCTTTGACCCCGGAACATTTCATGCGCGAAGAGCGGGCACGTGCGGACTATTACAACGAGCGGCCGAGCGAGCGCAGGGCCGAGCAAGAGTACTCCCGGTATATGCAACGGCTTTCGCAGCAGCCGGGCACGGGGGCGGGTTCACGGGTGGAGAGCAGGCCTCAGGTTCCTCATCAGTCGTCAGGCGCTTCGCCACGCACCCAAATGGAAGCCAGGATTCCGCAGCGTACCCTCGAGGATTTCAACCGCGATGAAGAGGCCCGTGCCAGTTACCACGGGGAGGAGCCCAACTATGACGACGCACGTCGGGCGTTCGACGCGCAGCAGGGTTCGAGTGCTGGGCGGCGCAAGCCGTCGTCGCGGGCTGAGTCACCCTCGGTAACCCCAGCGAGCACTGCTTCGACACGCCCTGCTGCGGCCAGTGAGCAGATTAAGGAACTGAGCCTGCGCGACTTCGAGCGAGACGAGGAAGATCGGGCCAGTTATCACAACGAGCAGCCGGATTACCAGAGTGCCCAGCGCGCCTTCGAGAGCTACCAGGCTCGGCTCAAGGAAGGTTCCCGTTAGCGGTGAGCGACAACATTTCTTCGACTACCGCTCGATACTCGCGGCACCTGCCGGCAAGGAACGATCATGAATGACCTGTTTATCAAAAACCTGTTCGCCGATGTGATGAAGAGAATGCAGCTGGATACCGAGGGGCTGCCGGCAAGCCATGAGTACTCGTTGATGATCGATGAACAATATCCCGTGCTGCTGCGCTATGACGCGCCCACCGAGAGGGTCATGCTGATCGGCTCGCTGGATACGCAGGCGGCTCAGGATCCCGGCGCGCTACGCACGCGTATCCTGCGTGCGGGCCTCAATCCGCTGCGCACCGGTGGCCCCGGCGTGGGCCTCGATGAAGAGTCGGGCTTGTACTTTTCCTATGTCACATTGTCCCGCATGAGTGCGAGCGCCGATTCGATATGCAGGGAGATGATCGCGCTGGTGGAGTGGGGGAAGAAATTGGTGGCAGGGCAATAGCAGGCCGTTGAAAACTACCTGCGTTGTCCCTCTTGCTAAAAGAGAGGGTCGGTTCGCGAAGCGGACGCCATGAGTCGAAGCCTGTCGCATATCTTCGCTCCGTTCGCGCACGCGCAGGATGGCGATAACCATACAGGGTCGGGTATCGGCCTCGTCGCGATGCGGGAATTGGTCATGGCCCATGCTGGGGAGGTGCTCGCACGCCGCGCGGATATTGGACGGGGCCTTGGCGGCCGTCTGTTATTGCAGCCCGTATTTGGCTTTCATCGCCCGGACTTCAGCGGCGTTGCTGCGCAGGAAATCGTTGAAGGCGTCGAGCACCGCCGGGTGGCGGATGCTCGATAGCTTGTAGGCGCCACGGGTATGCGGCAGGGCCTCGTCGAATACCAGGGCGCCGGGCTGCTCCAGCACTTTGTCCAGTTGGTAGCGGCCCACATCGATATTCATGTAGACGCCATCCACCCTGCGACTGATGCCTTGCAGCAAGGACTGTTTGAAGGTGGTGACCTCGATCACCCGGAGTTTTCCCCGTGCGATGGCATCCAGGTAGTCCCAGGGGGTAAAGCCGCGCACGGTGCCCAGGTTGTTCAGGTGCTCGGCGCCTTTTCCGCGGTTTGTCGGCAGCAGCAATACGCCGTCGATATAGCTCGCCACCGGGTCGGAATAGTGGACGTTCAGGCCCTGCCGTTTGCTCGCTTGCCAATTGGCGTTGTCCGGGTATTTGAAGTCCAGCTCGCCGGCAAAAAAGCTTTTGTAGAGACGCGCCACCGGCAGCGGCCGATAGTCGAAACGGTAGCCTTGGCTATGGGCGAAGGCATCCAGCACGTCGCGGGCGAAACCGCTGAACTCGCCGTACGCATTGCTGTAATGCGGGTAATAATTCAGCGCTTCCACCCCGACCACGTAGGTGGGGCCGGCCGATGCCTGGTTCCAGGCCGCCGACATCAGCACAGCAGCGATGAATAGGCGTCTCATCATCTCTTCCCGGCGATTTTCTTACCCCCTTCAGCGTAGAAGAGATTGTGCGCCGGTGGCGTCGATGTAAGCCTCTGGCGCAAGGCACTGGGCGGTCCCAGATGCCGAGTGTGCCTGTCGTTCGGCTTTGGCCGGATGAGGTCCGCACATCTTTTTCGAGGAACTCTCCCTTGTCGAATGGCCTCGCAATTTAGTGAGCGTTCAAGCCGATTCACACAATCGTCTCTGAGCTTGTGCGTCCGTTGGCTGGCTGCCCCGTTGCAGCCGTGTTGGATATTCAGAGAGGAGAGATACAGATGAACACATTCAAAAAGTATCTATTCGCCGCTGCCATGCTTCCCGCTCTCGCCGCGCCGGCATTGGCCGCTGAAACGGATACGCAGGATTCGCAAAACGCGGCCCAGCCCTACAGCAAACCGGATAACAGTTTCATCAGCATCAACGGCACCGTGACCTCGGCCGGGCCGGATACCTTCGTGCTCGACTATGGCGAAGGCGTGATCACCGTGGAAATGGACGACTGGGACTGGTACCGGGAGGGTTACAAGTTGCTCAACGGCGACAACGTAACGGTATATGGCCGAATCGACGACGACTTGTTCGAAGTGGCAAAAATCGAAGCCGATAGCGTGTATGTGAAGGGACTGAACAGTTTCTTCTTCGCCAACGATGCCGATGAAGAAGATGTCGCCTTGGTCAACGTAGTGGCCGTTACGACCGCTACGATTCAAGGCGAGGTCCAGGAAATAAACGGCCGGGAATTCACCGTGGATACCGGCACCGGTACCTTGCGCGTGGATACCTCGAGCATGCCCTACAACCCGCTCGACAAAGAGGGTTACCAGCAGGTCGAGAAGGGCGATCGGGTCAGCGTGGTCGGTGCGTTGACCCCGGGCTTCTTCTCGGAGCGGGAAATAAAGGCGGATGCGGTGATGACACTGAGCCCGGATAAGGCCAAGCAGTCGAGCTGATTCGCACGCTTTGAGCGGGTGGCGCTGCAGCGGCGCCACCCCCCTTGGTCATTGCGCTGCCAGGTGGTTCTGCTGATGCAGCGGCGAGCGTGGGCCGGGCAGGATGCCTCTGTTGCCGCCGGGGCTCAGCAGGCGCTGGCTGGTGATGCCGGCGACCTGATGACCGCGCTCGCTGAGGGTGTTGACGATCTGGTTGACCGCCGCGGTGATCAGCATGCCGATCAGGCCGCCGCCGGAGTTGTTCTGATTCTCCGCGGTGCTGGCGAAGGCGCTGCCTTCCCAGAGCAGTTGACCGCTGCGCAGGTCGACGAGTTTGGCATTGGCGGCCACCGCGACTTCGCTGACGAGCACCTTATAGCTGCTGCCGTATTGGCTGACCTCGATATAGAGCGCAGCGTCCGCGCCGAAGATTTCGTGCAGCTTGGCCGGTGGCGCCTGATGCATGTCTTCGGGGTTGATCAGGCCGTTCTGCTTGAAGGTTTCGTCGACCAGGGCGACCGGCAGCACGTAGTAGCCCGCCTCGGCGAGCGGATGCGTCACTTGCGCGAGCATGCTGTAAGTCGCCTTGACGTCCGGCGAGGTGTTGACCGGCGGCAGCACCACGATCGAGGTCGGGTTGCTTTGCCGAAAGGCGCTGTAGTCATACGCCGGGGGCGGCGCGACGCAACCGGCGAGCACGCCGGCGAGCAGCAGCGCGAACAGCTTGGAAAGGGTCGGGAAAGGCATCATTGGCGATCGGTCTCGGGTTATTTCGCGGCGTTGCGCAGAAGAAAGTCCATATAGGGCGCGGACTCCGGGAACAGCACTTTTTCGGTTTCGAATTGCTGGCGCACCTGATCGGCCTTGCCTACTTGCGCGTAGAGCATGCCCAGGTGCGCATGGAAACCTGGGGCGGGCGTGTGGTCGCGACTGCGGGCCTCTTGCAGGCTGGCCTCCAGCGCGGCGATCTGTTGTGTCGGGTCGCTGGTTTCGCCGGTGAAATGGGCGTAGACCTGCTCCTGATAACCGCTCCAGTGGTAAAGCGGCCGCGGTTGATTGGCGCAACCGCCGAGCCCGACCGCCATGACCAGCAGCGCCAGGAGCGCGCTGGGTTTCAAGCAAACTGCATTCATCCGGATACTTCCTTCGCTGCTCATTTCGCCGGGTGCCAGGCACCGCTGTCGACGCCGCTTACCAGCTTGTTCACCGCTTCGCGGATCGCCAGGTCGAGGACCTTGCCGTTCAGGGTCGAGTCGTAGCTGGCGGTGCCGCCGAAGCCGATCACTTCGCGGTTGGAGAGGCTGTACTCGCCTGCGCCCTGAGCCGAATAGACCACCTCGGAGGTGCGCACATCGACGATATTGAGGCTGACCTTGGCATAGGCGATTTGCTCTTTGCCGCGGCCGAGGATGCCGAATAGCTGATGGTCGCCGACCACCTTGCGGCCGAACTCGGTGACATCGCCGGTCACCACGAAGTCGGCACCGCGCAATTGCTGGGTTTTTTTCGCGATCTGGCTTTCCTGCTGGATCTCCGCCAGGTTGTCGCGATCGAGCACGTTGAAGCGGTTGGATTGTTGCAAGTGGGTGATCAGCAGGGTTTTCGCCTGGCCGCCGAGGCGGTCGACGCCATCGGAAAACAGCCCGCGCATATAGCTGGAGCGGTTATCGAACTTACCCACCGCGATCGGATTGCGTGGCCCTTGATAGTTGCTGTTGGCGGATGCCACCTGAGGCACTTCCAGGGTGCGCGACTGTTCGGTGGCGCAGCCGCTGAGCAGGCCCAGTAGACCGAGCAGGCTGAGGGCGCGGATTGCTGTTCTCATAATGTTGTTCTCGTTGGCAGGGGCTTGAGCTGGCGTGGTAATCGCCCAGCGACCGGTGCTGGTTTGCACATGGGCGGGCGAGGAGTGTCGGCGCGGGGTGGCTTGGTGCATCCATGACCAGATAATCCTTGGGGGCCGGCAGGTGGGAGCCGGATTCGATGCGCGGCTGGCCTATCGCCAGCGCCGGCGCAGTCTACAAATAATGCGCTCCGCTGGCCAGGGCGGAAAGGCTGCGCAAGGGCGCGTACCCCCGGCGCCACTATGTGCCGCTGGTCGCCCCAGCTCACGTAAGCCGACCGACGGCTATGCTTCTTCTCAATATCCGCAACGGAGTGCCGATAGTTTAAAAACAATCAATCTTGCAATTTGTATACACTTATGTGTCCAATAATTTGCCTGATTACTCTACAAAGGTGGCCCCATGCGCTTGTGGAAACGTAGCATTCAGTGGCAGCTGATCCTCAGCATGGGGGCGGCGTTGCTCGCCAGTATCCTGATCGTGGTGGCCATCTATTCGGCGGTGGTCAACCGTCTGACCGATCGCTATCTGCTGCAGGAAGCCTTGCCGGCCAGCATTCTGGCAATTCGCAACGACCTGGAGCGGGTGCTGGCCGAGCCGCTGACCGCCGCCCGCGGCATCGCCGAAAACACCATGGTGCTCGATTGGCTGGCGCAGGGCGAAGACGCCGCGCAGCAGTCCGCGTTCGTGCGCTATCTGGCCAGCGTGCAGAGCCAGCAGAAGGCGCTTACGACCTTTATCGTGGCGGCCGATAGCGGTAATTACTTCACCGGCAAGGGCCTGGATCGCACCCTGACCCGCGGCCCGGCGGACAATGCCTGGTTCTATGGCTTTCTCGACAGCGGCAAGCAGCGCTCGCTGGATATCGATATCGACGCCACCACGCGTCAGCCGACGCTGTTCATCAATCAGCAGCTGTCGGCCGGCGGCAAGGTGCTCGGCGTCGCGGGGCTGGGCTTCAGCCTGAGCGGCATGTCCGATCTGGTCAGCAATTTCCGTTTCGGCGAACAGGGGCGGATCTATCTGGTCAGTGCCGATGGCCGGGTCAAGGTGCATCCTGATTCGGCGCTCAACGACCAGCGCGAGCTGCGTGAGCTGGTCGGCGATCAGGCCGCCCGGGAGTTGCTCAAGGACGCTGCCGCGGTGCAACGCTTCAACCGCGATGGCGAGGATTTTCTGGCCTTGTCGCAACCGCTGCCCGCCTTGGGCTGGCTGCTGGTCAGCGAGGTGCCGGAGGCGGAAATCTACGGCGAGGCGCGTCAAGCCCTGTTGATGACGACCTTGATTGGCGTGGCCGTGGCGTTGCTGTTCCTCGGTTTGGTGGTGCTGTTGGCGCGCGGTCTGGTGCGGCCGATTCGTCAGGTGACCAAGGCCCTGGTGGAAATTGGCGGCGGTGGCGGCGACCTGACGCGCCGTCTGGACGAGTCGCGGGCCGACGAACTGGGCGATCTGTCGCGGGGCTTCAACGCCTTTATCGGCAGCCAGCGCAGCTTGATCAGCGATGTCCTGGCCACCAGCGAGCGCTTGCGCAGCGCGGTCAAACAGGTCGGTCAGGTGGTGGAGAACACCGCCGGGCGTTCGGGCCAGCAGCAGGAAATGACCGACATGGTGGCCACCGCGGTGCATGAGATGGGCCTGACCGTGCAGGAGATCGCACGCAACGCCAACAACGCCGCGCAGGCTTCGCGTAGCGCCCGCGACGAAGCCCAGCAGGCGCGCCAGGTGGTCGGTCAGTCGATCACCCATATCGAAAAAATGTCCACCGACATCGGCGGCGCGGCGGCGGCTGTCAGCCAATTGGCGCATCAGGTTGGCTCCATCGACCAGGTGCTGGCGGTGATCCGTGGCATTTCCGAACAAACCAACCTGCTGGCGCTCAACGCCGCCATCGAAGCAGCGCGGGCCGGTGAAATGGGCCGCGGTTTCGCCGTGGTCGCCGACGAGGTGCGCACCCTGGCCAGCCGCACCCAGGCCTCCACCGACGAGATCCAGCAGATGATCGCCGGCTTGAAGCAGGGCGCGGAAACCGCGGTCAGCTCCATGCACGCCGGTCAGGCCGCAACCGGCACCGGCGTCGAGGCCAGCCAGCGCACCGGGCAGTCGTTGAGTGCGATCACCGAGCAGGTCGAGCAGATCAGCGACATGAACACCCAGGTGGCGGCGGCGACCGAGGAGCAGAGTTCGGTGACCGAGGAAATCAACCGCAACGTGCAAGGCATCGCCGACCTGGCCCACGCCACCGCCGATGAGGCGCGCAGCTGCCGCGAAGACTGCCAGACCCTGCGCGGCCTGGCCGACGACCTGGCCAAGCAGATGGGTAACTTCCGTCTTTGACCGCTAACGTAGGCCATTTCGTAGCCCGAATAAGCGCCAGCGCAATCCGGGAGCGGTTTCCCCGAGCGGGAGCTTCCCGGATTGCGCCAAGGCTTATCCGGGCTACAGGCGGGCTGAGCTGTTGATGCTTAATCGGCCGCCAGCACCAGGCGGTTACGCCCGGTTTTCTTGGCGGTATACAGCGCATCGTCGACACGTTTGAACAGGGCTTCCGGGCCCGCGTCGCGTTGCGGGTCGAAGCAGCCGACGCCAATGCTGGCGCTGACCGACAGGCTGCTGCCTGGAACTGCGAGCGGGTGCGCGGCGAGGTCGGCGATAAAGCTCTCGGCCAGGCGGCGCGCTTGTTCCAGCGCGGTATTGGGCATCAGTACGCCGAACTCCTCGCCGCCCAAGCGCAGCAGGGTGTCGCTGTCGCGGCGGAACACATGGCGCATGCGTGCGGCGAAGGCGCTGAGGTAGGCGTCGCCGCAGGCATGGCCGAACTCATCGTTGATCCGCTTGAAAAAGTCGATGTCCAGCAACACCAGCGACAGCGGGGCGGAGTGCTGTTGCGCGTTGTCGACCAGCGCGGGGAACAGCGTATTGAACTCATAGCGATTGCCCAGTTGCGTCAGGCTGTCGGTGCGGCTGAGGTGCTCCAGGCTGGCCTGCTGCTCGAGCAGCTTCAGCTCCAGCGCCAGGGTGTTGCGGTATTCGCGGTGGCTGCGGTTGAGCACCAGCAGCAAGTAGCTGAGGTAGAACGCGAGTGTGGTCAGCGGGCCGAGGCGCTCATGCCAATCCAGGCCCAAGGCGAACAGCCCCGGCAGATACAGCAGGGCCACGGTCAGCATGGCGCGCTTTTTATCCATGCTGAAGTTGTATGCCATCGCCGTGCTGAAGGCGATGGTGCTCAGGGTGGCGACCAGCCAGGAGTCGCTGAAGGCCGGGTTGTACAGCACCCAGGCGTGCAATAAGCCCCAGCACAAGCCGGTGAGCGCGATCAGGCACCAATGGCGGTTAAGCCAGCGGCGCAACGACAGGTCATCGGTTTCGTCGGGTAACCGATGGCGCAAGCGCAGGACCAATAACGCCGTGAACACCAGGCTTGCGCCGACCCCGAGCGGCATCTGCTCGGCAGGCGCACCGCTGAACAGCCAGGTGAGGATCCAGGCTGCCAGGTAATAGACCCCGCCGAGACGCGTGCGCGTACGCGTGTCCTGCGCTTCGCGCCACAGGGCGAAGGCCTCGGTTGTATGGGGGATCTTGTTATAAGGCATGGCGGCCATCGCGGCGGACTACAGCGTGCAGACTACTGTGATCGAAGCAGGAAAGCTTGCCAATAGCCACTATTGCAGTTGCCGCTCCGCCGCTGCCGCGCAGCCGCAACACAGCACCGTGGCCGGGTCGGCCTGCAAGCGTGCGAGCGGGATGGCTTCGCCGCATTGGCTGCAGTAGCCGTAGTCGCCTCTGTCCAAGCGCCGCAAGGCGCGGCGCAGGCGTTCGCGCTCCACGCGGTTACGCGTGTGGCTGGCGTCGAGCATGGCTTGCTGCTGCAGGGCATCCATGTGTGACAGGCGGCCGACCTTGGCCTGATCCAGTTCGACTTTGCTCTCGCGGGCGGGCTGCTCTTCGCCGAGCCGTTGCTGCTCGGCCAGGCGCTGCTCCAGCAGGCGACGAAAGTAGTCGAAATCCATTTCCTCGCTCCGCTTCAGCGCAGGATCAGCAGGGCCGTGGTGCTGGTGCGTAGCAGGTGGCTGGTGGTACTGCCGACCAGGAACTGGCGAATCCGCGAGTGGCCGTAGGCGCCCATCGCCAGCAGCTCGATACCCTGTTCCATCTGGTAACTGTGCAAGGTCGGCTCGACTTCGCCGGCGCGAATCGCCAGGTGCACTTCGCTCGCCGAGCCTTGCAGCAGGGCCTTGGCGGCCTCGAGTTGCGCCCAGGCATCGCTGGTGTCGGCGCCGACCATCAGCAAGTGGCACGGCAGGCCCTTGAGCAGCGGGCTGGCGGCGATCATCTCGACGCCTTTGCGCGCGGTGGCGCTGCCATCGTAGGCGAACATATAGCTTTGCGGCGCCCTGAACTCGCCGCAGCTGACCAGAATTGGCCGGTGCAGCGTGCGGATCACGCTTTCCAGGTGGCTGCCGACCAATTGGCTGAGGCTGTCGCTGGTCTTGCCCTGACGGCCGATCACCAGCAGGCGGATCTCCTGTTCCAGCTCGTGCAGGCAGTCGACCAGGTCGCCGTGACGCTGGCGCAGTTGCGCCGCTTCTATGCCATCGGCCTGCACCCGCTCGCGCGCCGCGTCGAGCATCAGGCGGCCCTGTTCCATGGCGATCTTGTGCCGTTGCTGATCGAGGCCGGCCAGCTCTTCGAGCAGATGCTCGCGGCTGCCCAGGCCGATATTGCCGGTCAGGTCCGGGCTGACCGGGTACTGCAGGTCGTCGAGTACGTGCAGCAGGGTCAGCGGCGTTGCCAGGCGCAGGCTGGCCCAGGCGGCGTAATCGCAGACCGCGGCGGTGGATTGCGAACCATCGATACAAGCCATTACGTGGGTCATGGAGCTCTCCTGTTAGTGGCCCGACAGCAGGTCGGTGGCGTTTTCCTTATCGTGCACACCGAAGCGGTCGACGATGGTGGCGCTGGCCTGGTTGAGCCCCAATACCTCGACCTCGGTGCCTTCGCGGCGCAGTTTGATCACCACCTTGTCGAGCGCGGCGACCGCGGTGATGTCCCAGAAATGCGCACGGGACAGGTCGATGATCACCTTATCCACCGCCTCCTTGAAATCGAAGGCGCCGATGAACTTGTCAGCCGAGCTGAAGAACACCTGTCCCACCACAGTGTAGGTGCGTTGAGCGCCGTCGTTGTCGGCCGCCGAATCGATATACAGAAAGTGGCCGATCTTGTTGGCGAAAAACATCGCCGCCAGCAGCACGCCGACGAACACACCATAGGCCAGGTTGTGAGTGAAGACGGTGACCGCCACTGTGGCAAGCATGACGATATTGGTCGAGAGCGGGAAATTCTTCAGGTTGCGGATCGAGTCCCAGCTGAAGGTACCGATCGACACCATGATCATCACCGCCACCAGTGCGGCCATGGGGATCTGGCTCACCCAGTCGCTGAGGAACACTACCATCAGCAACAGCACCACGCCGGCGACCAGGCAGGACAGACGGCCGCGTCCGCCGGATTTCACGTTGATCACCGACTGGCCGATCATCGCGCAACCGGCCATGCCGCCGAGCAGGCCGGAGGCGATATTGGCTACGCCCTGGCCCTTGCACTCGCGGTTCTTGTCGCTGCTGGTATCGGTCAGGTCATCGATGATGGTCGCGGTCATCATCGATTCCAGCAGGCCGACCACGGCCAGGGCGGCGGCGTAGGGGAAGATGATCGCCAGGGTTTCCAGGGTCAGGGGCACGTCTGGCCAGAGGAAGATCGGCAGGGTGTCCGGCAGCTCGCCCATATCGCCGACGGTACGGATATCCAGGCCGAAGTAGATGGCCACGGCGCTCATCGAGAGGATGCAGACCAGCGGCGAGGGAATCAGTTGGCCGAGTTTCGGCACGTAGGGGAACAGGTAGATGATCCCCAGTCCCGCGGCGCACATGGCGTAGACGTGCCAGGTGACGTTGGTCAGCTCCGGTAACTGTGCCATGAAAATCAGGATCGCCAGGGCGTTGACGAAGCCGGTGACCACCGAGCGCGAGACGAAGCGCATCAGTGAGCCGAGCTTGAGGTAGCCCGCGCCTATCTGCAGCACGCCACACAGCAGGGTGGCGGCCAGCAGGTATTCCAGGCCGTGGTTCTTCACCAGGGTCACCATCAGCAGGGCCATGGCGCCGGTGGCGGCGCTGATCATTCCTGGCCGGCCGCCGACAAAGGCGATCACCACGGCGATACAGAAGGAGGCATAGAGGCCGACCTTGGGGTCGACCCCGGCGATGATCGAGAAGGCGATGGCTTCCGGGATCAGCGCCAGCGCCACGACCAGGCCAGCGAGCACGTCGCCGCGGATATTAAACAACCAGGTGTTCTTCAGGCTTTGCAGCATGGGGTATTCCAACGTATGGGGTCCGCAGGCGCACGCAAGGCGGCGGATGGGGCTAATAAAAATCGAGGGGTACAACGAGCGCGGCGCCGAGCCGAAGGCACAGGCGCGCATGGCATGCGTCGGCAACGGAAAAAACGGCCGGGCTATGCGGGGAGGGGGCGAAACGCTATGGCGGCGTAGGCAGCCAGCGCGATGGTCGGGCCAGTGTCATAACGACCTGTCACTATCCATTCGGGCGAAAAGGCCGGCCACCTTAACACAGGGCACGGGCGCTCGGCACCCGGCAGGCCGGCGTGTTGAACTTTAGCGCGGGCCTATCGATCAGAACAACGCGCCAACGGATATTGGTTTCGGTACGACCATGCAGTGCATCGGGATCGGCAGAACTGCTCCTCACCGCTAGCCCGCGAGAGTAACCCACGATGATGCCTGTCGCTAAAGGAGTGCTGGAACGCTTGCCGTCGTTCGGGCCTTGGAAATTCACGCTGCTATTGTTGCCGCTTTTGGCGCTTTATCTGACGCACGCGTTGCACCTGGATAACCGACTGTTCTTCTGGATTCAAACCTCCCTGCATGAAACCGCCTGGCAGGGCCGCAGCCTGTGGTTGCCGGAATACCGCGTGAGTATCGACGCGCACCCGGTGCTGGGGGTCGAAGACAATCTGTCCGGGTTGACCTACGACCAGGAGCGCGACCAGCTATGGGCTGTGGCCAATAACCCGGAAGAGCTGCTGGCCCTGAGCAAGCAAGGCGAATTGCTGGCGCGCTACCCGCTGAGCGGTTTCACCGACGTCGAAGGTGTCGCTTATCTGGGCGACGACCTCCTGCTGCTGGCCGAAGAGCGCGACCACGCCCTGGTGGTGGTGGCGCTGCCGGACAAGCCCGGCGCACTGTTTCGCGAGGACTACCGGGCGCTGACCCTCGGTATCGGCCTGGGCGGCAATCAGGGCTTCGAAGGCGTGGGCTACGACCGTGCAAGCGATCGGCTGTTCGTGGTCAAGGAGCACTCGCCGCGCAAGCTCTATGAAATCCGTGGGTTGAAGGCCAGCCTGAGCGGCGCCTTCAACCTCAAGGTGATCGACCGCGACAAGTGGATTCAGGACAAGGCCTTCGCGGCGGACCTGTCGTCGGTGCACTTCGACGAGCGCACCGGTCATCTGGCCCTGCTCAGCGACGAATCGAAACTGGTGATGGAGCTGGACGGCGATACCGGCAAACTGATCAGCTTCCGATCGTTGCTCCGCGGCTTCGCCGGGTTGCAACGCAGCGTACCCCAGGGCGAAGGCATGACCCTGGACGCCGACGGCGACCTGTACCTGGTCAGCGAGCCGAACCTGTTCTACCGCTTTCAGCGCAAATGACGTGCATTGTGCGACCCGTAGCCCGGATGAAGTCCGGGAGCGATGTCGGTCGCACGGATTTCCCCGGATTGCATCCGGGCTACAACAGCATGCTCGTAGTCCGAATAAGCACTAGCGCAATCCGGGAGCGCACGCCCTAACTCCGCCGGATCAACCAGATTCCCGCGACTATCAACAGCAAGCCGCCAATCTTGCCGAGGCTGATCGGTGCTTCGCGAAAGCCGGCCCAGCCGAAGTGGTCGAGCGTCAGCGCCATGCTCAGTTGCCCGGCGATCACCAGCGCCATAAATAACAATGCCCCGACTTTGGGCCCGGCGAAGGCGGCGGTGGCGATAAACACCGCGCCCAACAAGCCGCCGCTCCAATGCCACCAGGTCAGTCCTTTAAGGGCAGCGATGCCGGGCACTTCGCGTTGCGCCAGCACCAGCAGCAACAACGCCAGGGTGCCGACCGCGAACGAAATCAAGGCGGCGGCCAATACGCTGGACACCTGCTTGGCCAACTGACCATTGATCCCCGCTTGCAACGGCAGGCAGGCGCCGGCAACGAACGGCAGGGCGAGTAACCACCAGATTGGGGCGGGCATTGCGGCATCTCCTTTGGCGCGAGGCCGGCGATTATGCCGCAATGTTTGTCTGGTCGGTCAGCTCTTTGGTGCTGCGGTTAGGGCCACTGCATCTCGCCCTTAAGCACCTTGGCGCTCAGCTCCAGGCTGCTGGCGTCGAGCAATGTTGGGTACTTGGCTTTCATCGCCGCGATCAGGCTCTGGCTGTCCTTGGCTTTCGGCAGCTCGGCTTCCAGGGTCAGCAGGTAGTCGCGGGTGAAGCGCAGGTCGTCGAGGTTCAGCTTAGGTTGGCCCAGGTAGTGACCGGGGATCAGCGTGGTCGGTTGCAGGGCTTCGAGCTGATCAAGGGACTTGAGCCAGGACTGACGCGCCTCGACGGTCTGGGCGTCGGCGATCCAGGGGTGGATGTTGGCGTAGGTGAGCACCCCGCCGACCACGGTTTTGCTGCTGGGGATCCACAGGCTGGTGTGCTTGGGGTCGTGGCCAATCAACTGCAGGCTTTGCCCTTCCAGGGTCAGGCTATCGCCTTGCAGGACCTGCGGCACCAGGGTGCGCTGCGGCGCGCTGTCCTTGAGGATCGGCCCCCAGTACGCCAACTTGGGCTCTCGGCTTTTCTCGATATAGGCGACGGTTTCAGCCGTGGCCAGCACCTTGGCCTCGGGGTAGGCGCGGGTCAGGGTGTCGAGGCCGAAGTAAAAATCCGGGTCGCCGTGGCTGATAAAGATAGTGGTCAGGGTCTTGCCGCTGGCCTGGATGCGTTCGACCAGCTGCTGGGCTTCGCGGGTGGAGAACTGGGCGTCGACCAATATGGCGTCGCGTTCGCCGCTGATCAGTGTCGAAGTAACGGGGAAGATGGCGCTCTCGCCGGGGTTGTACACCTCGACGCTAAGCGGTTGCGCCAGGGCGGCGCTGGCGCCGGCGAGCAGAGTGGCGCCGGCGACGAGTTGGCGGACGATACGAGTAGTGGACATGTTGACCTCCGTTTAAGTGGTGGAGGGATCTTAGTTGCTTTAATTGGTGCAAAAAGCCCCTTAAGCTGCACATGTTTATTGCGTATATCGAGCGAATAATGGATCGGCTGACGGCAACCCGGGTATTTGTCGAAGTGGTGGACAGAGGCAGCCAAACGGCGGCCGCCGAGGCGCTGGAGATGTCGCGGGCGATGGTTTCGCGCTATCTCGCCGAGCTGGAAAGCTGGGTCGGCGCGCGCCTGTTGCACCGCAGCACGCGCAAACTGAGCCTGACCGGCATTGGCGAGCAGCTGATGCCGCAGTGCCGGGAGATGCTCGCGGTGGCCGAAACCATGCAGGGCATCAGTTTGAGCAGCGATATCGCGCCGCGTGGCAACCTGCGTATCGCCTGCAGCCAATCCTTCGCCCAGGCCTGGCTGGTGCACCAGCTCAACGCATTTATGGATAGGTACCCGCAGGTCGGTTTCGATCTGCTGATCGACAGTCAGGCGGTCAATCTGGTCGAGGCGCGGGTCGACCTGGCGCTGCGCATCACCAACCAGCTCGACCCCAACCTGATCGCCCGCCAGCTCGCAGTGTGCCGCTCGGCGGTGTGCGCCACCCCGGCCTATCTCAAACGCCACGGCACGCCGCAGCGACCCGAGGATCTGGCGCAACACAACTGCCTGAGCTACGCCTATTTCGGCCTCAGCATCTGGGAGTTTCGACGCGACGGCGAGCCCCATGCCGTTGCGGTGAGTGGCAACCTCAGCGCCAACGAATCCATGGTCTTGCTGGAAGCCACGCTGGCCGACGCGGGTATCAGCCAGCAGCCGCTGTACTCGGTCGCCGCGTTGCTGCGCTCGGGGGCGCTGGTGCAGCTATTGCCTGAGTACCAGCCCCAGGAGCTGGGCATCCATGCGCTCTATGGCACGCGTCGGCAAATGCCACTGGCCCTGCGCGCCTTGCTGGATTTTCTGGTCGAGCGGCTTGCTGAGAAGCCGGACTGGGATCGCTGAGCGTCTACTGTTTTCAACGGTCTGTTATAGGCCTTTCTCGAATTGCAGCAACGCCACCCGGGCGCCCTGCGGATCGCGGCGTTCGACCAGCCCGCTGAGCGCGTAGCCCAGGGCCGGATACAGCAGCAGACCGGCACTGTTGGCGTTGAAGCAGGACACGCGCATGCGGGTGGCTTGGTGCCGCTCGCGTGCCAGTTGCTCCATGGTCGTCACCAGATAACGCGCCACGCCGCGGCCGCGTGCCCAGGGCGCGATCATCAGGTTGCCCAGGGCGCAGCTGTCGCCGTGCTGGCATTGGTAGAAGTTGGCGAAGCCGGCGACCCGCTCATTCAGCAGTACCACAGTGCTGTCGCGGCGCTCGGCCATGGCCGCGGCCAGTTGCTCGACATCCAACGGCCAGACGGCCTTGGGGTAGCAGAAAAACAGCTCGTCGGCGTTCTGTGGAAAGGCGACGACTTCAGGCAAGTCGTCGGGTGTGGCGGGGCGCTGGCTAAGGGTGCTGGTGGGCATTGGCTCGTCCTTGTTCGGCTGCCGGGCTCAGGCTCTGCTGAGGTAGCAAGCTGGCTTCTATATATCGATGGTTCAGCGCGGCGGGTACTGGCTGAGTATCTGCGCCACGGTCTGGCGAATCGCCGCTTCACGTTCGGCCGGGCTGGATGGGTTGTTGCGCCGGATTTGCTCGGCGCTGCCGCGCCAGACCAGGACGCCGTCGTCGAGCAGATCGATCTGCAGGGTGGCCACCTGATAATCCACGCTGCGGGTCTCGACGTGGGTCGGGCCGCCCCAGAAGCCGCCATGCCAGGGGTCGCCCCAGCCTCCGCCGATATGGGTGCTGATCTGCTGCTGGCGGTTATCGACGATCCACCAGGCTTGTACCTGGAGATCCCCTTCGCTGCCCTCGGGCGCAGGGCGTAGGCCGCGTTGATCGAGTTGTTCGGCGATAGCGCTGCGCATGCGTTGGCGCTTCAGGTCGCTGGCGACGCGCGGGTCGTCGGGGCTGAACTGCACGGCCGGCTCGCCCCAGTTCCAGGTACGGTAAGCCGCGAAGTCACGATTCGGGTCGAAGTCGCGCTCCAACTGCACGCTCTGACAGGCGCTCAGCAGGAGCAGTAGCGGAAGTATCAGCAGTGATGGGCGCATGGCTGTTCTCCAAAACATCAGGTGCTCGGCGGGTAATCGGCCAGAGCGCGTTGCAGGGCGCTGCGCAGCACTTCGGCGCGGTCGTGCGAACCGCCACGATCAAGCGCTTCGGCACTGCCGCGCCAGACGGCCTGGCCGCTTGCGGCGTCGCGCATTTCGATATGCACCACTATGACCTCTTCCGTGTAGCTGCGCACCAGCGGCGCGCTGCCCCACAGGCCGACGCCATGGCCGTAGCGCCCGTGGCCGTAGTAGCTGCCGTAGTGGTCGGCGACCTGGCGTAGCCGGCTTTCCTGGCGCAGTTCGGCGCTCACCTGGAGATCGCCCGCGGCGTTCGCCTCGGCCGGGCGCAAGCCGCGTTGGTCGAGGGCGTTGCTCAGGGCCTCCCGCAGTTGCTCGGCGCTGACCCAGGCGCTACCGGCCGGTGGTTGCAGCCAGCTCCAGCTGCGGTAGCGGCCATAGTCCAGCGGTGCCGCCGGGTAGGCGCTGAGGTCAAGGCGCTGCGCCGCTTCTGGCGGTGCCGGTGGCAAAGGACTGGACTCGGCCGTATAAGGGTTCTGGCTTTGGCAGGCCAGAAGGGCCGGTAGCAGTAATAGAAGTGACGGGGCTTTCATGGTTTTCCTACCTCTTAGAGGTCAACCCTAGCCCGGATTGCATTCGGGCTACAAAAGCGCGCTCGTAGCCCGAATAAGCGTCAGCGCAATCCGGGGATGGTTCTCCGTGATATCCACTCTAGCGCGGTCGGCAGATCCAGTGCAGATAACGTCCCAGCCCGGCGAAGCTGGGATGGCGGCGGTAGGCCAACTCCATTTCCAGCAGGTCGATCAACTCGGCCTTGGCCTGGAAGGGCTGCGGCATGTAGTCGTGAAATACCCGCACGCCGCTCTGGCTTTCGACCTGCCACAGCGCATCGAGTTGCGTCGCCAGCTCGCGCGGGTCGAGCGGCGTTTGCGGCGTCAGGCTCTGTTTCTCTCCGGCGAATTCGGCCTTGCGCAGTTTGCGGAAGTGGCCCTTGAGCAGGTTGCGGTAGATCAGCGCGTCCTTGTTGTAGAACGCCAGCGACAGCCAGCCGCCGGGTGCGCAGAGTTGATGCAGCACCGGCAGGATGGCCCGGGGTTCGGCCAGCCATTCGAGCACCGCGTGGCAGATCACCAGGTCGTAAGGCTGTGCCAGTTGACCGAGCAAGTCCTGCCAGGGCGCCTGGATGAACGTCGCCTGCTGGCCGGCGGCGGCGAAGCGCTCGCGGGCGCCTTGCAGCATGGGTTCGGCCGGCTCGCTGAGGGTCACCTGATGGCCGCGTTCGGCCAGCCACAACGACATGTGGCCCAAGCCGGCGCCCACGTCGAGCACCCGCAACGGGCGCTCCGGCAGGGCTTCGGCGAGGTCGGCCTGGAGCACTGCCAGACGGATCGCGCCCTTGGCGCCGCCGTAGATTTTCTCGGCGAAGCGCGTCGCCAATTCGTCGAAATGCCGATCGCTCATTGCTTGAAGCGCCTTTCGCTATCGGCCAGTTTGGCGCGCACCGCCTGTTCCATATCGATGCCCAACTCGCTGCACAGCAGCAACAGGTAGAGGACGATATCGCCGACCTCCTGGCCGGCGTGGGCCAATTGCTCGGCGGACAGCTGCCGCGATTGCTGCTCGGTCAGCCACTGGAAGATTTCCAGCAGTTCGGCCATTTCCACGCTGGCGGCCATGGCCAGGTTCTTCGGGCTGTGAAATTGCCGCCAGTCGTTGTGATCGCGGATCGCGTGCAGGCGGTCGGTCAGTTCGGTGAGGTTCATGGCGTTGGCCTGTGCGGAAGCTGGATGACGGCCTGGGATGGCGCGCGGGCGATTGCACCACGCGTCTGGCCCGCGTCATCCAGGCGGGCGCATAGCTTCGGGCTTTGCCGGCTTGGTATCAAGCCGGCAAAGCGGCTATCCGCTCAGGGGTAGCCGCTTTTGTCGGGGATAAGGCGCAACTGTGACCGCGACGGTCGAGCCTTTATCCAATGCTTGTTGCCGCCTGCTTTGTGTGGCAGCGATTGTATGCAACTCCGTGATTTAGAGCGGCCCGCCTATGGCGGTGCCGCTCTTTTTTTCACCGTCGCAGCGCCAAGACGCTATTCGCCCGCCTGCCGCTCGTGTGCGAGCAATGCCGCTTTGCGCTCGATGCCCCAGCGGTAACCGCTGAGGTTGCCGTTGCTGGCGACCACGCGATGACAGGGAATCAACAAGCCCAGCGGGTTGCTGGCGCAGGCCCGGGCCACCGCACGCGGATGGCTGCCCAATTGCGTCGCGAGTTCGGCATAGTTGCGCGTCTGGCCGGCTGGGATATGTCGCAAGGCCCGCCACACCTGCTGTTGGAACACGCTGCCGCGAATATCCAACGGCAATTGCGCGGCGCGCGCCGGTTCCTCGATCTGGGCGATCACCTGGGCCAGCCACTCGCTCAGATCGGCATCGTCGCGCAGCCGTTGTGCGGCGGCGAAACGCTGCTGCAATTCCGCTTCCAGCGCCTCGTCGCTATCGCCCAGGAGCAGTGCGCAGACGCCCTGGGCGCTGGCCGCGAGCAGCACCTTGCCCAGCGGGCACGCGGCGATGGTGTAGCGCAGGGTTTCGCCCGCCGCCCGTTTACGGCGTTGCGCCGGGCTCAAGGCATCGGTGCGTTCGTAGAGCGCACGGGTGCCGGAATAGCCCGCGGCCAGGGCCGCATCCAGCACGCTGTCGGCTTGCGCCAGTTGCGCCTCCAGGCGCGCGCGGCGCTGGGCGTCGGCCCAGGCTTTCGGGGTCAACCCGGTGCGGGCCTTGAAGGCGCGCGCCAAGTGCGATGCGGACAGGCCGATGCGCGCGGCCAGTTGTTCGAGGGTTGGCGGTTTATCGGTGCTGTCGAGCAGGCGACAGGCGGCTGCGACCAATGCATCCAAGTGTTCGGCCGGGCTCGCCGCCTGGGGCGAGCAGCGCCGGCACGGGCGGAAACCGGCCTGTTCGGCGGCTGTCACAGTGGCGTGAAAGCTGACATTGCCGCGCAGCGGCCGACGCGCGGGGCAGCTGGGTCGACAGTAGATGCCGGTCGAGCGCACGGCGAAGACGAAGCGGCCATCGTATTCGCCATCGCGGTTGCACACGGCTTGCCAGCAGAGATCGGCATCGAGCATGGCTTGGCTCCAGGATGGGGTGTGAGCCAATTGTCGACCCTTGTGGCGGCCGGGCCAATCCGCTTTACGCTTTCGAAGTGGATCAGTCTTCGGCCGCTTGCCAGTCCAGGCACGGCGGCGCTTGCCAGGCGAAACGCTCGAAATGACTGCCAACCGCGTGCTTGAGCTTGTCCAGATTCTTCTGATTGCCGCTCAGGGTGGTGATGTGCAGGCCGGTGGGGTCGGTATGCAGCAGGCACAGGCCGAAGTCGAACTCGATGCGACCCTGCTGCGCGTCGTAACAGACCGCCAATTTGTGCTCGAACTGCTCGCACAGCCGGGTGATATACAGCGCCGGGGTATCGCTGGCGATATGGCAAGAGGCGATGTAAGGCGCCGCGATGCCATTGCGCCGGCTGGCATGCGCGTGGCGACGCGCTGCCAGTGAACTTGGCGTGCTGGTCGTCGGCATGCCGACCACCGGCTTACGATGTTGCTGTGCCGTCGCCCAGTCGGCGATGTCTTTGCCTGGCAAGGTTTGTTTTATCACCGTACCCATATGTAGCCCCTATGAGACCCGCGGCCTCGATTGGATAAAGGTTAAAAACAACTTGAACCTCCCCGCCGATGAAGGGTCGGCGGCGTTACACAGACAGCGGCGGATTCGGTTTGGTTGCAGGCTGGCGTTGCCGTCCGGGATTCGGCGTTGCGCCCCGGGCGGGCGTGCAGGGTTCCAGGGGCGGAAAACGCTCGTATAACCCCGTATTGCGTCGGTATTTTTTACCAACTTGGGCGATCTTGACGGTCAGAGGGTGGGCGCTACGGGAAGATTGCCGTATAACGAGCGGAATACGCGAGTTGGGCAACACAGGACCCCCGATTAAAACTGATGAAGACGCCAAAACGCATTGAACCTCTGATCGAAGCCGGTCTGGTCGATGAGGTGATACGCCCGCTGATGAGTGGTAAAGAGGCTGCCGTTTACGTGGTGCGCTGTGGCGACGAGCTGCGTTGCGCCAAGGTCTATAAAGAAGCCAACAAACGCAGTTTCCGCCAGGCCGCCGAGTACCAGGAAGGTCGCAAGGTGCGTAACAGCCGCGACGCCCGCGCCATGGCCAAGGGCTCGAAGTACGGCCGCAAGGGGCAGGAGGACGCCTGGCAGAACGCCGAAGTGGCGGCGCTGTTCCGTCTGGCGAATGCCGGGGTGCGGGTGCCCAAGCCCTACGACTTCCTCGAGGGCGTACTGTTGATGGAGCTGGTCGACGATGGCGAAGGCGATGTCGCGCCGCGTCTCAACGACGTCGACCTGCACCCGGACGATGCCCGCGAATTCCACGCGTTCATGATCCAGGAAGTGGTGAAAATGCTCTGCGCCGGGCTGGTGCACGGCGACCTTTCGGAGTTCAACGTGCTGTTGGGCCCGGAAGGTCCCGTGGTGATCGACCTGCCCCAGGCGGTTGATGCCGCGGGCAACAACCATGCGTTCAAGATGCTCGAACGCGATGTCGGCAATATGGCCGCGTACTTCGGCCAGTTCGCCCCCGAGCTGAAGTTCACCAAGTACGCCAAGGAAATGTGGGCGCTGTACGAGGAAGGCAAGTTGACCCCGGACAGCCCGCTGACCGGCGAATTCGACGACCCGGAAGAAAGCGCCGATATCGACGCGGTGATGCGCGAGATCAAGGCCGCCCTGGCCGACGAGGCGCGGCGCCAGGCGCTGCTCAACGCCGAAGATGAGCCCAGGGGCGAAGAGCCGCCACCGCCCTGGGCGCGATAGCGCCTCAAGTCAGCCAGCAAATGGCCCGGACTCGTCCGGGCCATTTTGCATTCCGCCACCGCCCTCGTTACAGGCGGGCGCTTTGGAAGGTGTCGCACAGCCCCGGATCGCCCTGCTCGAATCCCCGCTTGAACCAGCGCACCCGCTGCGCCGAGGTGCCATGGGTGAAGGAGTCCGGCACCACCTGACCGCGGCTGCGCTGTTGCAAACGGTCGTCGCCGATCGCGTTGGCGGCGTTCAGCGCTTCTTCCAGGTCGCCCGGCTCCAGCCAATCGAGGCGGCGCTGGGCATGCTGGGCCCAGACCCCGGCCAGGCAATCGGCCTGCAGTTCCTGGCGCACCAGCAAGCCGTTATCGCCTTCCAGCTGTTCGCCGCGCTGGCGCGCCGCGTTGACCTTGGCCGAAACGCCGAGCAGGGTTTGCACGTGATGGCCGACCTCATGGGCGATCACATAGGCCTGGGCGAAATCGCCGGCGGCGCCGAAGCGCTGATCCAGCTCGCGGAAAAACGCCAGGTCGATATACACCCGCCGGTCGCCCGGACAGTAGAAGGGGCCGACCGCCGAGTTGGCAAAGCCGCAGGCGGAGTTCACGCCACCACTGAACAGCACCAGGGTCGGGTCTTGATACTGCCGTTGCGCGCCCTGGAAAATCTCGCGCCAGGTGTCTTCGGTGTCGCCGAGGATGGCGCGGACGAATTCCGACTGCTCGTCGGGCACCGCACTGCGGGGCGGGCTGGGCGAGTGGCTCTGGGTGGCTTGGCCGGCCAGTTGGCCGAGTATCTGCAGCGGGTCCTGGCCCAGCAACAGGCCGACGACCACCACCACGGCGATGCCACCGAGGCTCAGGCCCTTGCCGCCGATAGGCATGCCACGACCGCTGCCGCGCGCATCCACTACGTTGTCGCTACGTCTTGCCCGTTTCCAGCGCATCGCTCAGTCCTTTCGTCCGTTGCCGTCGTTCAGTGTCGTCGCCAGGTCGGCTGTCAGGCCAGGTCCCGCGAATCCATCTGTAACTCGGCGCGCGCCACCAACTGTACGCTACCGCCCACGCTGACCCGACCGTTGCTGCCTAGGCAGACATCCAAGCGGCTGGGGCGGCCGAGGAAGCGCCCCTGGTTGAGACTGAAGGGTTCGCCGCGTCGATGCAGGCCGTGCTCCACCAGGAAGGCCGCCACCGGGCCGGCGGCGCTGCCGGTGGCGATGTCTTCGATAACACCGAAAGGATCCCAGGTGCGCCCTTCGCGGTTATCCACGTCAAGCAGGAATACGAAGGCGGCGCCATGGGACGCCAGCTCGGCGTCCAGCGTGCGCTGTTGCTTGGCCTGCGCCAGGCCCTGGGCGGTGATCGGCAGGATCAGGTAGGGCAGGCCGGTGCTGACCACCGTGGCCGGGTAGCGGCGATCCAACTGCGCGCCGCTCAAGCCGAAGGCCTCGGCGATTACTTGCGCTTGCGCGGTGTCGAGCTGCGCCGCGAATTCGGCCACGCCCTGGTCCATCTGCGCGTAGAAGCCCCGCTCCTGGCGGCGGGTAAGCAGGCGCACGCTCTTGGCGGCCAGCTGTAGGGTCCATTCGGCGTCCGTGGTCTGGTGGTCCTGCAGGTGATGCAGCAGGGCGGCCGCGCCGAGGATCGGATGGCCGGCGAAGGGCAGCTCCTCTTCCAGGGTGAAGATCCGCGCGCGATGAACCTGCGGCTCGCTATCAGGCAGCAGAAAGATCGATTCGAACTGGCGCAGCTCATGAGTCAGCGCCTGCATGGCGGCCGGCGTCAGCCGGCTCGCATCGGGAAATACCGCTACGCCGTTACCGGCCAATGGCCGTTCAGCGAATACATCGAGTTGCCAGTAAACCAACGGTGACATGGGGGCTCCTTACGATCAGTTGGCCGGGTATTCGCTGATCAGTTGATCTTCGCCTTGCTTATCCACGCCTATGACCTGGTAGGCATCGCGTCTATCGCCGTACTCCATGCCCGGCGAGCCGGTCGGCATGCCGGGTACGGCGGCGCCGAGCAGGTCGGGCCGCTGGCGCAGCTTGAGGATATCGCTGGCGGGCACATGGCCCTCGACGAACTGGCCGTCGATCACCCCGGTATGGCAGGACGCCAGGCGCGGCGGCACGCCGAGGCGCTGCTTGACCGCACTCATGTCGCGCTCGACGTGATCGTTAACGGTGAAACCATTGTCCTGCAAATGGGCGATCCAGGCTTTGCAGCAGCCGCAGTTGGGGTCGCGGTGCACGTCGATGGTCAGGCTATCGGCCGCCTGGGCCAGCCCGGCCCAAACGCACAGCGACAGGACGAAAAGTCGCATGGGAAATACTCCTCTATGGGATACCCGTCCGAGCATAGCGCGCGAGCGGGCATGGCCGAAACCGCAGGCTGTTTGCGAATGTGCCCACCGGGCTTATGCTGCACCCATTGTTCTCAGGGAAGGATGCTGTTCATGCTGCTCGCACGCGTGGTTCTGTCGCTGCAATTGCTGGCCACCGCCGGGTTGGGCCTGGCCTATTTCATCCGCCCCCATGAAATGACCAACCTCAGCGGCATGTTGTTGATGGCCCCGGCGGCGGTGACCGATGTGCGCGCCTATTACGGTGGCCTGCAACTGGGGTTGGCGGCATTTATCGGCCTGTGTCTGGCGCGCCGCGAGCTGATCGCCCCGGCCTTGACCCTGTTCACCCTGCTCTACAGTGCCTTGGCGCTGGCGCGCATCGGCGGTCTGTGGCTGGACGGCGGCGCCCAGCAGACCTTCAACCTCTATGCGTTGCTGTTGGAGATCGTCTCCGCGGGACTGTGCTTCTGGGCGCTGCGGGACTTGCAGCGGGATTAGCAGCAGCCGCTCAGCGGCGCAAAGCGCTTGATCACCAATTCCCGGGCTTGGCGCGCGCTGTGCTCCACGGTTTCGAAGCTGAGCGAGCTGCCGACATAGAACAGATTGCCCACACCCTGCAACGTCTCGACCTGCTGGTAAAAGCCGTTATGCAGCGCCTTGCTGTCCACGCGCGGGAAGTAGTCCCACTCCTGGCGCAATTTGAGTTCGCCGAAGGTGCCGCCTTGGGCTGCGATGTCCTGCGCCAGAACCTCTGCAACCTGTTCGAGTGATAACGCGCGGTCGGCGAGCTGCCAGCCGATATAGACCGGTAGCGCCGGATCGCGGTTGGCCCAGGCGTTGATGTGGTTGAGCTTCGCCGGGCGGGCGTGATCGTGGAAGAACAGAAATTCTCCGCTGACCAGGCCGCTGGCGTTGAACAGGTTGACGAAGTAGCGGTCGCTGCGCACCTGTGCGAACAGGCTCGCCTCGTCCTCCGTCAGGTCGAGGAAGTTGCCCAGGGTATGCAGCGGCGCGGAAACGATGACGGCGTCGAATTCATGCTGCTGCGTGCCATTGACGGTCAGCCGCACCGGGCCGGTGGACTGCGGCCGTTCGATCGAAGTGATCCGCGCTTCCAGGCGCACATCGAAACCCGTGGCGATGGCTTCCCAGATCGATTGATAGCCGCTCGGGAACATATAGAACTCGCCGGCTTGCAGGCCTTTGGCGCCGCCGGGCTTGAGCAGCCAGCCGATCAGCTTCATGAAATAGATCGCGGGCGTGGTTTCGTAATAGCTGTAGCCGAAGCCGATCAGCATGCTGCGCGCCAGTTCGGCGATAGGGCTGAAACCGTGCTTCTGCGCGAACTGCTCGAACGGCAGGCAGAGGTCGCTCGGTAATTCGCTGAGGCTGTCGCTGCGCACCTCGGCAAAGCGCTGCAAGGTCGCGGCATAGTTACCGATCGCGCGCTCGATCTCGCTCGCCTGGTAACGGCTGCTGAGAAACGACTCGATGCTCTGCCGCTCGCCGTGCTCGTCGAGTATCAGCAGGCTGACCGGGTAGGGCGCATAGGGGATGCGGTGGCGCTCGGCGAGTTCCAATACCCGCGTGCATTCCGTCGACGCCAGCACCGCGCCCAGCTCGACCACGCCTGCGGGGCTGCGAAATGAATAGACTTTGCCGCCGACGCGGCCGAGCTGTTCGAAAATCGTGATGTCGTCGTAACCGAGGCCCCTCAGGGTATCCGCCGCGGTCATCCCGGCCGGGCCGGCACCAATCACGGCGATGCGCGGCGATTTCAGTTGAACTGGGTCTTGCATGGTCTTTCCTTGATCTGCCAGCGGCTGGAAGGCCTGTCCTGATTAGGTGTTATATCGGCAATCGAGAATTGCCCGCGCCCTGTAGGAGCCAGCTTGCTGGCGATGCTGTTGCACTGCCTGCTGGCCCGAATCGCCAGCAAACTGGCTCCTACAAAGGGGGGCGGCTCTTTTCTGAGGTGCTGTCGGCGCAAGTCGTGCAACACGTAACCGCTACGGCGCCTTAAACAGCGGCCTGCTGAGCGCTTTCCCAGACCACGGTTTCGCCCGATTTGGAGACATGCGCCATTAGCGTCGAATATTGCTCCTCGACCTTGTTGCGCTTGACCTTCAAGGTCGGGGTGACGAAGCCGGTGTCCGGCGACCAGTCCTTCGTCGAAATCACCACGCCGGAAATCTTTTCGTGGTTGAGCAGGCTGGCATTGAGCTGTTGCACGAACTTGTGAATGGCCTCGCCAATTTCGCTGCGCGGCGAGTTCTGGTAGGCCTCGGCCAGGGTCACGACGGCCACGGGCTGGGTCAGCCCGGAGCCGGCCAGGCAGATCTGCTCGAACCCTTTGAACGAGGCCAGTTGCGCCTCGATGGGCGCGGGGGCCACGTATTCGCCTTTCTCGGTTTTGAATATTTCCTTGATGCGCCCGGAAATACGCAGATAGCCCTGGCTGTCCACTTCGCCCAGGTCGCCGGTCTTGTAATAGCCTTGCGTGTCGAGGGCCTCGCGGGTCTTTTCTTCATCCTTGTAATAGCCGCTCATCAGCGTCGGGCAGTTGAACAGGATTTCCCCTTCCTCGCTCAGCTTGAAGCCGTTGTCCGGCATGGCCTTGCCGACCGTGCCCGGCTTGTATTCGTTGGGCCGACCGATAAAGCCATAGGCGAAGTTTTCCGTCATGCCATAGCCTTCGGAAATATGGATGCCGATTTTGGCGTACCAATCGAGCAGCGCAGGGGAAATCGCCGCCGCTCCCGACACTATGATCCTGGCCTGGTCGAGCCCCAGGGTCTTTCTGACTTTTTGCGAAACGACACTTTTGACGAAGGGGATGCGTAACAACCAGACGAGTTTTTCCTGCGGCATCTTTTCCAGGATGCCGCCCTGGAATTTCTTCCACAGCCGTGGCACCGAGAAGAAGATCGTCGGGCGCACCGAGCACAGGTCGCGCTGGAAGGTGCTCAGCGATTGGGTGAAATTGATCTGCATCCCGGAATACATGCTGTTGGTCGCCACCAACAAACGCTCGGCGACATGCGCAAGCGGCAGGAACGACAGGGAGCGGTCGTCTGGGGTGATTCTGAAGATGTCCAGCGAGCGCGGCCCGACATGGCGCGGCGCCCGGTAGCAATGCACCACGCCTTTGGGATGGCCGGTGGTGCCGGAGGTGTAGATGATCGTCCAGACATCGTCGTCCGTCGGCACCGGGAACTGATCGAAGGCGCTGCTTTTGTCGATCAACTCGGCCAGGGAATGGTCGACCTCGTTCTCGCGGTCGAAATCGCAGTCCTGGCCATGGAAGGAAAAGCCGATTTTCACTAGGTCGTCCGGAATGCTGCCTTTGAGTCGATCCCAGACTTTCTTGTCGAGCTTGCCGACGAAGATCGCTTTCGAGTCCGAATGCTCCAGCACATAACCCAGGGTTTCCGGGGTTTGATCGAAATACAGCGGCACGCTGACAAAACCGCCCAATTGCAGGGCGAGGTCGGTGATGATCCATTCCGCGCAGTTCTTCGACAGGATCGCGATCTTGTCCCCGCGATTGAAGCCAAGGTTATATAAGGCATTGGTGAGTTTGCGGGTCGCGTCTGCGACTTGCGACCAGGTGTATTCGCGCCATTGGCCGTCTATGGGTTGTCGCAGATAAACTTTTTCGGGGTGATTCATCTCCCAGTGATACAGCATCTCAATAGGCGATTTCCCTTTGGAAAAATTACTTAGCTGCATACCTTGCCACCTGTCTTAATATTATTTTTGGCTTTATGGGAGCTGGCCCCGATAGCCGACGACTACTAGTTATTTACGCGCCAGTTGCATTCATCAGGCGTTCGGCTTCGAGCCATGCGCCAATCGAAGCGGGTATAGCCGGGGAGTTCTGCGAGAAACCCAAAGACCTGTACAGCTCATTGCTCGGAACTATGCCGCTTTTGCCAATGATCGCGCCTTTACTGTGGCCGACAGCCATGACTCTGTCGCCGCATACGAATTCGAACTTCATGTAACTCCATTGTTCGTCCCAGCACACCACCGAGAACTTCAGCTTGTAAGTGGCAAATGGTTTGAGGCCTTTTCGGTAAGAAAGGATGGCGGCGCCCAATACCGGCTTCCAGCCGTTCTTGATGCCCAGCCTGACCAGGCCCGCGCGGGTCATGTATTCGATAAGGGCGAGATCGAGAATCGTCAGATAGCGCCCGTTATTCATATGACCGTTGAAGTCGAGGTCGTTCGGCAATACCCGCAACTTGAGTTCGATGGTGTCGCCGATCTCTATCGCCGGTTTCAGTAGCGACCGGAGCAAGGTGAGGATGAGGCGCAGGTACAAATTCATGAACGAATGCTCTGGGTTGAAATGTCGCCGGGTATTCTGTCGTCAGCATGTTTCCGCATGTCGGGTCTTCATCCTCTGTTGCAGATCCAAGGCGATTTTACGGAGGTTGCTTTGCACCTCGGTGGATAGGAATTGCTTGATAAAAGGCGTCACCGGCAGCTTGGCGGGTTCTACGAACTGCTGCGCGAGGTCGGCGCGGGCTGTCTTGCGGAGCGACTGCATGCTGTCGGCGGGCAGGCGCAGCAGACCGGCAAGCCGCTCGACGGCGCGGCCGATCACTTGCTCGGGGGCCACGACCTCGTCGACGAAGCCGATCTCAAGGGCCTGCTGCGGGCTGAGCAGGTCGCCGAACATCAGCAGCTTGCCCGCACGGTGCGGCCCGACGATGCGGCGGATGGACATCTGGAAGCATTCGGGCAGGGTGATGCCCGCCTGTACTTCGTTGAGCCCGATATGCCAGTTGCCGCTGCCGGCGATGCGGTAGTCGGAGAAGGCGGCAATCAGCGTTCCCGAGGCGATGCAGTGCCCCGTGATGGCGGCTACGACGGGCACCGGGGACAGCGCCATGCTGGTGGCGAGTTCGAACACCGCATGCCAGTACTCCTCGACGAGTTCTTCATCGCCGCGGATCAGGTTGAAGATATCGATGCCGGAGGAGAAGAACCCCGGTTGCCCGGAAATCACGATGCCGCGGGTCTGATTGCGCTTGGCGTTATCGATGAAGTCTTTCAAGGCAACCAGTGTTTCGATGTCCATCAGATTGACCGGAGGGTTCGAGATGGACAGCTCGAGTATTCCATTGTCATGCCGTTGTGTTTTCACCATGGTGCACACTCCATGTTGGCTGAGTCGTGTATTGAACCGACAGGTTCCTGGAATGCCGGCGTGGCGCTAGTGCGCCTCGCCGGCAGTGGTCTGCTAACGACCTGCTCAGATGATGCCGTACTTCCTGCACCAGTCATTGACGTCTTTAAAACGCAATTCGTTTAGTGCTTTGTTGTGCGGCGAATTTCGGATGGCTTCGATGGCGTGTTGGTCGTCCCGTTTGATTGGGAAATCGAATGAAGTGAAGCGTGCGATTTCCGGCATGTAGGTGTATTCGTCGACCAGAAATTTATAACCCTTCTTGAAGAAGCCGCACATTTCTTTGACTTCGTCTTCTGGTGCGGTCTCGAAGAAGTTTTCCGCAATATGTTTGGCGAAGGCGATATGCCGCACTTCTTCCATATGATGTTCTCGGAACATCTTGCGGGTCAGCGGGTCGATGGAATCGTGCTGGGTTTGGTAAATGGAGTTCAACTCGGCGAACCACTCGATCAGCAGGTTCCAGATAATCCCGTATACCGGATGACGGTTCGGCAGTTGCTGTTCGAAGTTGGAGAACTGCGGGATGGTCGCCGGATGGCTCCACAGTTCCAGGTTCGCAGTCTTCAAATAGCGACGGAACAACAGGGTATGGACGATCTCCTCGCGGGAGAAAATCATCAGGTACTCGCGCACATCGTCGGTCAGCACGGCGTTGTACTTGTTCACATAGCCCACATAGAGTTCCGGCAGGGCTTGTTCGAGCCAGATGAAGTAGGACACGTCGCGCGCGGTTTCCAGCCAGAGCACTTCCAGCCGCTGCTCGGGCGTCATGGCGTCCCAGTAGGGGGTGCCGTATAACCAGGCGGTTTCTTCGAGTTTCGGTAACTTGGATTTATCGACACCTTGTGCCCAATCCACTACCTCGTTCAGTTTGAGTACTTTGCGGTGAGATGCATCGATCAGGGTATTGACCACCCCGCTGCGCTTGCTGGTAAGCGGGATAGGGTTGTTGTGGGTTTCAACTGCGGCTTCCATGTTATCTCCTTGTCGATAATTCACTAATCGGTTGTGGGGATTTTATTTTTCGGTGGTTGCACGTCTCCTGGGGGGACAGATCTAAGGTGGGGCCTTAGTTGAGTAGCGAGATTTCTTTATCGGGCGCCGGCGCAACGGTTCTGCCGTGCAGCAGGGCATCGGTTTTCCCATCGGCACCGGCACCGGGTAGAACTTCCAGTTCGGCGATCCCGAGAGGCCTCTTGCCGTCGGCCGATATGGCGCTGACCCCGCCGATATCCAGCCCGGTCGACCGTTCGACGAATCGGATGCGCCTGCCCTTCGGATTCGGCGCCCACTTCTCTCCCCACTCGGTCAGGGCGAGCAACATGGGCGCGAGCTCCATGCCTTTTTCCGTCAATTTGTATTCGTAAGAGCGGCCGTCGACGTGGCAGCGCACGCGCTCGAAGATTCCGCTCTCGGTGAGCCGCTGCAAGCGCGTGGTCAAGGTGCCAGTCGCGATCCCCAGATGCTGTTGAAAATCCTGGAAGCGCGTCATGCCGCAGAAGGCATTGCGCAGAATTAAAATCGACCACCACTCTCCGACCAGATTCAAGGTTTGCGCCACCGGGCAATTCATGGTTTCAAAAGACGTTCGGCTCATGGTGCGGCTGCTCGCCTCCTGGTTCGTTTGGTAAATAGCTTCAATTATTGAATCTATATTTTGTGGCACGAGCGTGTCAATCCGCAGGTCGGATTTTCTGAGCAGTCGGTCGATTAGCGGTCGGCACTGGGCTGAATGGCCGAGAGGCCGCGATGAGGGTTATGGCGTTTGTCGCTGGCGCGATTGGGAAGGGTGGTGCGGAGCCGCATGGTGCTGCGGCCGGGACCCGTTGATTCCGGTTATCCGGCTGTTCACGGCGCAGGCGTTGGCCGAGCCGATGCGATTCGAGAGGCGGGCCGGCGGGCTATGACGTGCGCCGCTCGGCAGCTATTGGCGTATGGCGCCCGGCGAGTGGCGGATCGCCCTGCCGTTGGGCGTTTGTGGCACAGGCGCAGGCCCCATGAATAGCGGCACGGCTTCCATGCCGCGCGGGCTTTACCAGTTGTGCCGCAGCCCCGCCTGGACGGCCCAGTTGCGCTGCGCATCCATCGCGGTGGCGGCGGACGCCTCGATGAACAGGCGCGTGTTGCCGAGGCCGACGTCGCCGCCGAGCACGAATTCGCTGCCCGTACCTTTGCGCTCCGCCGTATCGGGGGCGATGCTGCCGCCGTCCTTGGAGGCGTTGATCGCCAGGTTGTCGCCCAGGTAGCGCAATGCCGACGCCCGTACATAGAGACCGCCATCAATTCCCGGGCCCTGCAGCGTCTTGCCGATCTCGACGCCGGCGCGCGCGACCGAGGACACCAGCCGGTCCTGGTCGATCTTCACGCCATTGCGGGTGGTGTGCTGGCTGCCGCGCATGGTACCGACGGACAAACCGAGTTGCGGTTCGATGTAATAGCCGTTCGTGAGTTCGAACGGATAGCCACCTTCGGCATAGGTTCGGGCCGCTTGAGTCCGGTACTTGCCAGCGATTTCGCGGTTTTCCGAATCGCGTGCGCGGTAGCTGTTCTCCAGCAGCGAAGCGTCTGCGCCGAGCAGAAGATAAGGGCCGCTGTCGGCGGACCAGCCGCTGTAGATGCCCAGGGTGGTGCCTTCCAGCTCGCCCTTGCCCTGCTCGTAGTTCGCCGTCGAACGGACCTGGGCGACGCTGAAACCGATGCTGCCGGAGGTGGCGTCACGGGTGAAGCTGCGATCCGCGCCGACCGTCAGGCCGTTGTAGTTCTGGCGATAGTCGCGCGAATAGGCGGTATCCGCGCTCAATTCGCCGCTATCGGCCTTGGCCCAGACGCTGGCCTGATCGACGCTCTGGCGGCGCGATCGCTCGCGCAGATGGCGCAGCGAGGCCTGCCCGCTGCTGTGCCAGAGATCGACGACACTGTCGGCGGCGTCGGCGGCGCTCAGCACCGTCTCCGATGGCCGCAGCCCAAGGGGAGCGCCACCCCCGCTTACGCCGCCGGGCACCTGGACCACGTCGGGCACGGCGCCGCTCTCGCTGCCCTGGATGGTGATGCCCGTCAGCACTATCTTCTTGCCGTCGGCGCTCAGCGCCACTTGCGGGGTATAGGCGAATCTCACCAGATCGCCTTCATAGGTGCCGCTCCATTCGCCATCCAGGCCCGCGGCCGCCGCGAAGGTCGCAGTACCGCCGGCGGCCGCGCTGGCATCGACGATCTCGATCGGCCTGGCGGCGAGGATGGTTCTACCGTTGCGTATGGCCGTGGCGTCGACCCAGGAATTGTCGTCCAGCACCGGGTCGTAGACGATGCTCACGCCCTGGGTACCGCTGGCGGAGAAGCTGCTGATGCCGCTACCGAACACGATCTTGTCGGCGCCGGCCGTGCCGGATTGGCCAGTGATGTCGCTGAGCAACTGGAAGCGCGCGCCATCGGCCAGCGATACCGTGGCGCCGCCGGTGCTGCTGTTGATCCGCAGGGTGCGGTTGCTATGGGCTGGAATGGCCCCGGGGGTGAAGCTGCCCCAGTAGCCGGCCATATCGATCACGCCGTTGTCGCCCATGGCGAGAGAGCCGGAACCGAAATCGTTGCTCAGCGTGCCGCTGCCTTGCGGCGTCCAGGTCGCGCCGTTGGCGAGCGACAGGTCGGCACGACCGACGCTGTAGCCGACATCGTTCTGCACGCCGCCGACCAGGCCGCGCAGCCAGGAATCGGCGGTGTCGAAATTGACGTTGACCGACCCGGTGTTGCGGTTGACAGGATCGGTCGCGGTGGCAATGTCTCCGTCGAGCTGCACGCGTTGGCCGCCGGCCTGGTTGACGGTGACGCTGGCGTCCTGGATGTCGAGCGGTACGCTCCAAAGCGAATACGCGGTGCCGGTGCGGCCCGCGGTGGTCGACACGGTCAGGCCGCCGGCGACATTGACAGTGCCGAAGTTGCGGATGCCATAGACGTCAGCATCATCACAACTCGGGTGGTCGGGCGGGTTGCAAACGTTGGCAACCGTGAACGACACCGGCGCAGTGGGCGAGGTGAACTCGATGAGGCCGGTGCTGACCAGGCCGTAGGTTTCCGTCTCCGAGGCGACATCGACCGAGGCCGCGCCGTCGAACGTCATCACCGCACCGGGCGAGCGGTCGTTGCTGAGCCCGGAGGGCCTGCCGAACGGCGTGTAGCCGTTTTCCGGCCCTTCGCTACGCACGAGCACGTCCACGTCGCCGTGCCAGCGCATCCATGCCGAGCGGTGGGTGTTGGCGATGCCGTGCGTGGAGCGTGGGCCTTTCACGTCGACGGTGGCGTCGCCGAAGACCTCCATGTCGCCCTGGTTGCGCACGCCGAACGCGGTCGAACCCATGGCGACCGTGGTCAGCGACAGATTGCCGTTGACCGTCAGCCGGGTATTGACGTTGTCGTTGTAGATGGCATGGGCGTTGTCGCTGGGCCAGATCGACAGCGCCGAGATGCTGGTATCGCCGTTGAAGGTGATGGTGCCGCCGTCGGAGTTGTAGACCGCGTCGAGCGTGCCGCGGCTTTCGGCGAGGATGGTGGTCGGGCCATTGAAGACGACGTTGCTGCGCCCCATGACCCAGACCGCGCGGGCAAAGCCCTGCGTATGGGCATGCAGGTCGGTGGCGCCGTTGAACACCGTGGTGCTGCCGCCGCGGGCGAGCACCGCCTGAGCGCTGTTACCGAGGCCGCCGCCTTGACCCGCGTCGAGGGCGCGGGCGGAGATCCGGGTGTTGCCATTGACGGTGAGCGTATTGCCGTCGTTGAGGATGCCGATCGCCGTTCCCCGGATGCCGCTCTCGCCGCGGCTCGCCGACATGGCCAGCTCGCCGCCGCCGGCCACGTCCAGCGCCACCGGAGGATTCCCCGAGCCGATGGACACAGCGACCAGATCGCGGTCGATAGCCTCCAGCTCTATGCTGTCGCCATCGACGAAACTGTAGCGCGAGACGCCGTCGATGAAATTGACGTCGTAAGCGGGATCGTAGCCGCCCGTGCCGCCGACTCCGTCGTTGCCGGCAACGCCGGTGATCGGTTCGATATAGATCACCGCGGCGCCGACTGTGGGCCACGCCACCAGCCCGGCCATCAAGGCGGCCGAGATCGACAGGGACAGCTTGGTGCGACGGGGGCGCGCCCATGCGCGTTGGTTTGCCGGCATCCGGGCTGGCATTAATTGCAGGCAATGTTCTACGCCGCGCGCGATCGCTCGCGCCCGCTTCTGCCGGATGCAGGTCATCGGGTTCCCCAGGTTCTAGAGTGCTATGGCCGTGTGGCCGAGTTGGCGGACGGTCGCCAAGTCGTTCCGCTGGAAACTAGCACGCTGATTCCCTGCGCCGCGCGGCTTTTCCCGACCAGGTTGCATTTGTGTGAGCGATCGCACTCGGGGGCGGCGCGGCAGATCACGCTTACGCTCGCACCGCCCGGCGCCTATGGCGCGGGCGTTGGAACAGCGCCGATGAATGGCGCCGTCGGCTACTTCCTGATCAGCAGGACGCCGCTTTCCATATGGTGGGTATAGGGGAATTGGTCGAACAGTGCGCAGCGGGCCACCTTATGCGTGTTGCTGAGCTGGGCGATATTGGCGGCCAGGGTTTCCGGGTTGCAGGAGATATACAGGATGCGCTCGAAGCGTCGGGTCAGTTCGCAGGTGTCCGGGTCCATGCCGGCGCGCGGCGGGTCGACGAATACGCTGCCGAACGCATAGCTCTTCAGGTCGATATCGGCCAGGCGGCGGAACGGTCGCACCTCGTTGAGCGCTTCGGTCAGCTCTTCGGCGGACAGGCGCACCAGGCTGACGTTGTCCACGCCGTTATCGGCCAGATTGGCCAGGGCGGCATTGACCGAGGATTTGCTGATCTCGGTGGCCAGCACCTTGCGCACCCGGGTAGCCAGCGGCAGGGTGAAATTGCCATTGCCGCAATACAGCTCCAGCAGGTCGTCCTGACGTTCGCCCAATACCTCGTAAGCCCAGCCGAGCATCTTCTGATTGACCTCGCCGTTGGGCTGGGTGAAGGCACCCTCCGGCTGCCGATAGCTGAAGGTGCGCCCGGCGACTTGCAGTTTTTCCTCGACGAAATCCTTGCCGATGACGATGCGTTTGCCGCGCGAACGGCCGACGATACTGATCTGCAGCTCAGCCGCGAGCTTCTGCGCCTCGGCGTGCCAGGCGTCGTCCAGTGGGCGGTGGTAGCACAGGGTGACCAAGGCGTCGCCGGCCAGGGTGGTGAGGAATTCCACCTGGAACAGCTTGAAGCTCAGCGCTTTGTTGGCTTGCCAGGCGGCTTTCAGGCGCGGCATCAACTGGTTGATCCGCACGCTGGCGATGGGGAAATCCTCGAAGAAGATTGGCGTGTGCTTATCGCCGGCCTCGAACATCGCGTAGTGACGGTCTTCGCCTTCGCGCCACAGGCGGAACTCCGCGCGCAGGCGGTAATGCTTGCGCGGCGATTCGAAAACTTCGGGCTCGGGCGCGGCGAAGGGCGCCAGCAACTCGATCAGGCGCTGCTTCTTTTCGGCGAGTTGGGCATCGTAGCGGGCGGGGTCGAACTGGGAACGGCTCATGGAATACTCGGATATTTCGGTCGTAAAGGCGGGTGAAACCGGGTTCACCCGCCTTTGTACAGGTATACGCGCGAATCTTATCAGGCGAACCAGCCCAGCTTGATCACGAACAACACCGACAAGACCACCAGCGCGGGGTTGAGCTCGCGTGCGCGGCCGGCCAGTAGCTTGATCAGGGTCCAGGCGATAAAGCCGAAGGCAATGCCGTTGGCGATCGAGAACGTCAGCGGCATGGCCAGGGCGGCGACCACCACGGGGGCGGCGACGGTGAGGTCGTCCCAATCGATCTGCGCCAGGCTGCTCATCATCAGCACGGCGACGAACAGCAGCGCCGGGGCGGTGGCGAAGGCCGGTACGGCGCCGGCCAGTGGGGCGAAGAACAGGCTGAGCAAGAACAGCAGGGCGACCACGCAGGCGGTCAGGCCGGTGCGTCCGCCGGCGCTGATGCCGGCTGCCGATTCGATATAACTGGTGGTGGTGCTGGTGCCCAGTGCAGCGCCGGCCATGGTCGCCGTGCTGTCGGCCATCAGCGCGCGGCCGAGGCGCGGCATCTTGCCGTCCTTGTCGAGCATGTCGGCCTTTTGCGCGACGCCGACCAGGGTGCCTGAAGTGTCGAACAGGTCGACGAACAGAAAGGCGAAGATCACGCTGAGCAGGCCGATATCCAGGGCGCCCATGATGTCCAGTTGCAGCAGGGTCGGCATCAGCGACGGCGGCATCGAGACCACGCCGCCGAGCTGCGACAGACCGAGCAGAATCGACAGCGCGGTGACCAGCAGAATGCCGATCATCACCGCGCCGGTGACCTTACGGTACGCCAGCGCGGCGATCACGAAGAAGCCCAGGCAGGCCAGCATTACGCCGCCCTGGCTCATATCGCCGAGGGTCACCAGGGTGGCCGGGTGGTCGACCACGATACCGGCGTTCTTCAGCGCGATGATCGCCAGGAACAGGCCGATGCCGGCGGCGATACCGGCGCGCAGGGCCAGAGGAATGCTGTTGATGATCCACTCGCGGATCTTGAAGATCGACAGCGCGAAGAAGATCACCCCGGAGAGGAACACCGCACCCAAAGCCACCTGCCAGGTATGGCCCATGGTCAGCACCACGGTATAGGTGAAGAAGGCGTTGAGGCCCATGCCCGGCGCCAGAGCGATCGGGTAGTTGGCGACCAGGCCCATGATCGCCGAGCCGATGGCCGCGGCCAGGCAGGTGGCGACGAATACCGCGCCCTTGTCCATGCCGGTTTCGGCGAGCATGTTGGGGTTGACGAAGAGGATGTAGGCCATGGTCAGGAAGGTGGTCAGCCCCGCCAGTACCTCGGTGCGCACTGTGGTGTTATGTGCCCTGAGTTGGAACAGTCTTTCCAGCATCTGCAACGCTCCGTAACGGCGTGGCGCCGTGAATAATGCAAATCGAAAGCAAAGCACATCCACGCGTTTGCGTGTGTTTTTGCTGGCGATCCGGAAAAAGGCGCGCATCATATCAGCTCGCCCATAGAGGGTGAATTTATGACCGAATGGTCAACTAGCTACAGCAACTTGCATAGGCAAGAAGGAGGCCAATATGACCACGCGAGCCCTGATCGGCCTTGCTGACGGCGTTGAAGACATCGAATGCGTGACCCTGATCGACGTGCTGCGGCGCGCCGAGATCGAGGTGGTGGTGGCCAGTATCGAAGGGCGGCGCATGATCACCTGTGCCCGCGGTACCCGCTTGACCGCCGATACCATGCTGGTCGATGTGCTGGCCCAGGAGTTCGATCTGATCGTGCTGCCCGGCGGCATGCCCGGCGCCCAGCACCTGGCCGAGCACGAGCCGCTGGCCGAGAAGGTGCGCGAGCAGGCCAAGGCCGGCAAACTGTTCGCCGCCATCTGCGCCGCACCGGCGCTGGCCCTGCAGCAATACGGCGTGCTCAAGCAACGGCGCATGACCTGCTACCCGGCGTTCAGCGATCGTTTGAGCGGTTGCACCTTCGTCGACCAGCCCGTGGTGGTCGACGGTAACTGCATCACCAGCCAGGGACCGGGCACCGCCATGGAATTCGCCCTGACCCTGGTCGAGCAGCTCCAAGGCAAGGGCAAACGCCGGGAAGTGGCTGAGGCCATGTTGGTCTGATCACTCCGACGGGGCGTGCGCTTGCGTAGCCCGGATGCAATCCGGGAGCGATCTGTGCGGCTACACCTTTCCCCGGATTGCATCCGGGCTACCGGAGCCAATGTGGCGCCGACATGGCGAAGCCCCGTTATTTATCGTCGATCGGCGCTTCGTGCATCCGGTCGCGCCGCGCCAGGGTCGGGAACAGTTTGATCCACAGACCGCTGACCACCAGCGCGCCGACCCCGCCGATCAGCACCGCCGGCACTGTGCCGAACCAGGCCGCGCTGACCCCGGCGCGGAAGTCGCCGAGTTGGTTCGAGGCGCCGATAAACAGGCCGTTCACCGCGCTGACCCGGCCGCGCATGGCGTCAGGCGTTTGCAGCTGCACGAAGGCGCCGCGGATGACCATGCTGACCATGTCCGCCGCGCCCAGCAGCACCAGGGTCGCCAGGCTGAACCACAGCGAGGTGGACAGGCCGAAGGCGATGGTGGCGACGCCGAAGAGCGCCACCGAGATCAGCATCGCCGGGCCGACCCGGCGTTCGATCGGCATGCGCGCGAGCCAGATCGACATCAGCAAGGCACCCACCGCCGGTGCCGAGCGCAACAGGCCCAAGCCCCAGGGGCCGGTCAGCAGAATGTCCTTGGCGAACACCGGCAACAGTGCCGTGGCGCCGCCGAGCAGCACCGCGACCATGTCCAGCGTCACCGCGCCGAAGACTTCGCGGCGGCTGCGGATAAAGCGGAAACCGGCGAGCAGCGAGTCCAGCGAGATCTTCTGCTTCAGCGGTTTCTGCTGCGCCGGCAGGCTCAGCATCAGGCTCAGGGCCACGCCGTACAGCGCCACGCTGCAGCCATACACCCAGCCGGCACTCAGCGCATAAAGCCAGCCGCCAATGGCCGGCGCGATTATGGTGGCGGTCTGCATCGCCGAGGCGGAGGCGGCCACGGCGGCGGGGAATAGGCCGGCCGGCACGATATTCGGCAGCAACGCCTGGGTCGTCGGCATCTCGAACGCCCGTGCGCTGCCGAGCAGAAAGGCGATGACGAAGAGGGTTTCGCGGCTGATCCCGCTCAGCGTGCTGCCGAGCAATAGCGCCAGGGCCACCAGACCCTGGGCGCTTTGGCACAGCGCGGCGACTTTGCGTCTGTCGAAGCGATCCGCCACATGCCCGGTGAGCAGGATGAACAGAACCTTCGGCAGGAATTCCACCAAACCGACCAGGCCGAGGTCGAGCACGTTGCCGGTGAGGCTGTACATCTGCCAGGCAATCGCCACGCTGAGCATCTGAAAGCCGCTGGCGGTCGCCACCCGGGCCAGCCAGAAGGCGATAAAAGGGCGATGGTTTCGCAGGCGCAAATTGTCGTGAGCGGGCATGGGGTTCGTTTATGGCGGATGGCAAGGGGCGCGCGGTGGTCCGGCGCTACGTCTCCACTCCCATTGGGGAGGCGGGAGTGGCGAAACGGCATTGGCCGCCATTATGACCATTCGGTCACCTATGGCGTAGGCCCGGCGCGACAAATAACCACAGCGTTACGGGCATCGTTCGGCGCTAGGCTTCAAGCATGCTTGATCCAGATCAATGCCTGTTTCGGGCAACTCTGCTGGGTCGCCGCCATCCCCATATAACAAGAACAATCGCACCCAATTGCGCTCCAACATCTTCTGGCGCGCGCACAAGGCTGTGCCCCGAATAACCTGAGTGAGGATGTTATATGTTCGGCATCGAGGCGCTGGATCTGGCCCGAATCCAATTCGCGTTCACCATCTCCTTCCATATCGTGTTTCCAGCCATCACCATCGGCCTGGCCAGTTACCTGGCGGTATTGGAAGGCCTGTGGCTGAAGACCGGCGAGGGCGTCTACCGCGATCTCTATCACTTCTGGTCGAAGATTTTCGCGGTCAACTTCGGTATGGGCGTGGTCTCCGGCGTGGTCATGGCCTACCAGTTCGGCACCAACTGGAGCGCTTTCTCGGATTTCGCCGGGGCGGTGACCGGGCCGCTGCTGACCTATGAAGTGCTCACCGCTTTCTTCCTCGAGGCGGGCTTTCTCGGGGTGATGCTGTTCGGCTGGAACCGCGTCGGCCCCGGCCTGCACTTTCTCTCCACGCTGATGGTGGCGGTCGGCACGCTGATCTCGACCTTCTGGATCCTCGCCTCCAATAGCTGGATGCACACCCCGCAAGGCTTCGAGATCATCGACGGGCGGGTGATCCCCGTCGACTGGTTCGCCGTGGTGTTCAACCCGTCTTTCCCCTATCGCCTGGCGCATATGGCCACCGCCGCGTTTCTCGCCACCGCGTTCTTCGTCGGCGCTTCGGCGGCCTGGCACCTGCTGCGCGGGCGCAATAACCCGGCGATCCGCAAGATGTTGTCGATGGCCATGTGGATGGCCCTGCTGGTGGCGCCGGTGCAGGCATTGATCGGTGATTTCCATGGCCTCAACACCCTGGAATACCAACCGGCGAAAATCGCCGCGATCGAAGGCCACTGGGAAAATCACGGCGACGAGCCGACGCCGCTGATCCTCTTCGGCTGGCCGGACATGGAAGCCGAAGAAACCCGCTTCAAACTCGAGATCCCCGCGCTCGGCAGCCTGATCCTGACCCACAGTCTTGACCAGCAAGTGCCGGCGCTGAAGGAGTTCGCCAAGGAAGACAGGCCCAACTCGACCATCGTGTTCTGGACCTTCCGGGTGATGGTCGGGCTCGGCCTGTTGATGATCCTTACCGGGATCTGGGGCTTCTGGTTGCGTCTGCGCGGCCGGCTGTTCGAGAACCGCACGTTCCTGCATTTAGTCGTGTGGATGGGGCCATCGGGCGTGCTGGCGATTCTCGCCGGTTGGTTCACCACCGAAATCGGTCGCCAGCCCTGGGTGGTGTACGGCCTGATGCGCACCGCGGATGCCTCCTCCGGGCATAGCGCCGAGCAGGTGGGGCTGACCCTGGCGCTGTTCGTGGTGGTCTACTTCGCCCTGTTCGGCGCCGGCATCAGCTACGTGATGCGCCTGGTGCGCAGAGGGCCGGTGACCGACGAGGGCAAGCAGGAGGGCGCCGGCGGCCCCGGTCGGCAACGCACACCGGCACGGCCGATCTCCGCGGCGGACGAGAGTTTCGCAGCGGGCGAAAGCGACGAACTGGGCGAGAGGAATTAATCATGGGCTTCGATCTTTCATTGATTTGGGCTGCGATCATCGCCTTCGGCGTGATGATGTACGTGGTCATGGACGGCTTCGATCTGGGCATCGGCATCCTCTTCCCGTTCGTCAAAAGCGACCGCGAGCGCGACGTGATGATGAACACAGTGGCGCCGGTCTGGGACGGCAACGAAACCTGGTTGGTGCTCGGCGGCGCGGGGTTGTACGGCGCCTTTCCGCTGGCCTACTCGGTGGTGCTCAGCGCGCTCTACCTGCCGCTGATCTTGATGTTGCTGGGGCTGATCTTCCGCGGCGTGGCCTTCGAGTTCCGCTTCAAGTCCAAACCGCAGACCCGGCACATCTGGGACAAGGCATTTATCGGCGGTTCGCTGGCGGCGACCTTCTTTCAGGGGGTGGCGCTGGGCGCCTACGTCGATGGCTTCGAGGTGGTCGACCGGGCGTTCGTCGGCGGTTCGCTGGACTGGTTCACCCCGTTCTCGCTGTTCTGTGGCCTGGCGCTGATCGCCGCTTACGCGCTGCTCGGCTGCACCTGGCTGATCATGAAAACCCAGGGCCGCCTGCAACGGCAGATGCACGATATCGCCCGGCCGCTGGTGTTCGTGGTGCTCGGGGTGACCGGCGCGGTGAGCATCTGGACGCCCCTGGCGCACAGCGCCATCGCCGAGCGCTGGTTCAGCATGCCGAATATCCTACTGCTGATGCCGGTGCCGCTGTTGGTGCTGCTCGCCACCTACGCGCTGTTGCGCGCGATTGCCCGCAATGCCAACTACTCGCCGTTCGTCCTGACCCTGGCCTTGATCTTTCTCGGTTACGGCGGCCTGGGCATCAGCCTGTGGCCGAACGTGATCCCGCCGTCCGTGTCGATCTGGGACGCCGCCGCGCCGCCGCAGAGCCAGAGCTTTATGCTGGTCGGCGCGCTGCTGATCATCCCGCTGATCCTGATCTATACCGCCTGGAGCTACTACGTGTTCCGCGGCAAGGTCACGGAAGAAGATGGCTACCACTGAGGGCCGGCCAATGACCGATGCAGAGGAAAAGAAACCGCTATGGCAACGCCTCGGCTGGCTGCTGGCGCTCTGGACCGGCAGCGTGCTGGCCCTCGGCGGCGTGGTCTGGCTGCTGCGACTGTTTATGCAGGCGGCGGGGCTGGCTACGCCATAAAATCGGACGTTTTTGTAGGGTGGATGACGCCTTTTTCATCCACCGTACCGACGCCATGGTGGATCGGTAAAGCGTGATCCACCCTACATTCTGCGCCTGTTTATGCAGGTCCGCTGTACAACCTACTGGGATGTCGGGTCGTATGGCCGCACGCTTTCCTGCTCGCTGGCGTCGTTACGCGATACCAGCGCGATCGCGTCGCTCTCGCTGCTCAGGTTCACCGGCTGATGCGGCACCCCGGCGGGGATGAAAAGAAAGTCGCCCTGCTGGTTGATGCACGATTTCTTCAGGCCATCCCCGTAGAAGGTCTGCACCTCGCCTTTGAGGATATAGATCGCCGTTTCGAAGCCCTCGTGATAGTGCGGCTGAGCTTTGGCCCCGGCCGGAATAAGCACGAGATTCATCGAGATGCCGGTGGAACCGGCGGTTTGCCTGGATATGCCGACGTAGTTCGGCAGCTTCTGCAGCGTGTCGATGGCGACCTCTGGCCGCACTGTGATGATTTCGCCGTCGAGATTCATGCGTCCCTCATGTCGTTGCTCAGAATGATTGCATTACTTTACCGTGCGCAGCTGCTGGCGTTTTTCTTGGCGCCTGGCGGTCGGGCTGGCTGGAGGGCGAATGCCTGGCCAGCGGGGACAATCAAGGTGGTGATGGGTTTTCCTATCGTGCGGTAAGCCGCCACACTCATCGGAACAGGCGATCGCCTGGCAGCTGATTACATCGATGGGTATCGCTGCGCTCAACCCATCCTACGTACTTCCTTGCGATATGGAGGCTATGTGATGGCTTGTACTCCGGTGGCCTGTGACCATACGACTTGCCAGGCTCCATTTCTCTTCTCGTAGAGATCGGTATGCCAGTACTCGGCTCGTGGAATCTGGTGCGGGCCAAAGGTGACTTGCATGCTCGACTGGTACCGAATGGCGGCAACTTGCTCGTACAGACGCACTTCGATGTGTTGGGGATCCCAGGCGTTATAGATGAGACCGCCGGCGGCAATTGCACCGAGGTATTGGTCTTTAGATAAAGTCATGCCAACAGGCGTAATGAGTTGAAAGTCGGCGGCGTGGAGCGGTGCCGCTAGTTCAACCTTGCGTTCGACTAAGGCCAGCAGTCGCGCTTTCTCTATCGAACGAAGTGCATCGCATTCGTTCTGGTGGGCTGTGCTTTGCTCGTTGGAAAGTTCTGACATGGGTGGCCTATTGGTTGAAAGGATGCCTAGTCTTGTAGCCCGGATGAAATCCGGGGTTTCGGTTTGATGGCCGCCCGCCGATGTCCCCGGATTACATCCGGGCTACGACAGCACGCGGCGCGGTATCTACTTAATCGCTTTCAACACCACGAACTTCGGCGTCGCCGCCACCTGCTCGACGCCGCGGAACAGGCGTTTGAGCTTGGCGTGGTAGCCCAGGTGGCGGTTGCCGACTATCCAGAGTTCGCCACCTTTGACCAGGGCGGCGCGGGCTTGTTGGAACATGCGCCAGGCGAGGAAGTCGCCGACCACTTGCTGTTGGTGGAACGGCGGGTTGCATAGCACCAGGTCCAGCGAATCCTCCTCCTGTTCGGCCAGGCCGTCGCCGGCGCGGATTTCCACCGGGCGCTCGCCGAGTGCGGCGCGCCAGTTTTCCTTGGCCGATTGCACGGCCATATAGGACTCGTCGACCAGGGTCAGTTCGGCCTGGGGGCTGCCCAGCGCGTAGGCGATGGCGAGTACGCCGTTGCCGCAGCCGAGGTCGGCGACGCGAATGCGCCCGAGGTGTTTCGGTAGGTGCGGGAGGAAGGCGCGGGTGCCGATGTCCAGGCCTTCGCGGCAGAACAGGTTGGCGTGGTTGAGCAGGTCCAGCGGCGGTTGTTCCAGGCGATAGCGCGTTGGGTAGGGCGATACGGGAGCTGGTTTGGCTTCTGGGGTGGCGAACAGCAACCGGGCCTTTTTCACCGCCAGCGAGGCCTGCACCGGGCCGATGTATCTTTCCAGCAGGTCGCCGGCGGCGCGCGGCAGGTGTTTGATCATGGCCGCGGCCATTACCTGGGCGCCTGGCGCGAGCTGGCCATGCAGGCGGATCAGTTGTTCTTCGAGCAGCGCCAGGGTCTTGGGTACGCGGATCAGCACCAGGTCGAAGGGGCCCTGGGCGACTTCGCTGGCCGGGACGAAGGTCAACGCATCGGCGGTCAGTCGGTTGCGCGCCAGATTGGCCGTGAGCGCCAGATAGCCCAGGTGCGAGTCGCCGCTGCTGGTCACGTCGGCCCGGCCGAGCAGATTGCCGGCCAGGGCGCCGAAATTGTCGTTGAGCAGCAGCACCCGTGCGTCCGCGGGCAGGCCCTGCTGATGCAGATGGTTGAGCAGATACTCATCGGCGGCGTCAAAGGCTTGAAGCGGTTCGCCCTGTTGCTCGGGATGGCGGATCAGATCGAGCTGGGCAAAAGGCGTAACGAATATAGGCATATGGACTGCTGGTGTTTGTGGAGGGGGCTTTGCGCGACACTGGCATAGCAGGCCGTTGAAAACTACCTGCGTTGGCCCTCTTGATAAAAGAGAGGGGGCGTTAAAAACAGGCTTGTCTTGCCTGCCTCGCCTACGTTTTTCAACGGCCTGATAGGCCCGCGGCAAACCGGATGGGAGTGAAGTATGACCGCCAGCGAAGACAAGTTCACCCGGCAGATCCTCGACAGTGTGCATGTCTGGTCGAGCAAGCTGTTCAGCCTGCGCTGTTCGCGGGATCCGGCGTTTCGTTTCCGCGCCGGCCAGTTCGCCCGTCTGGGCGTGGAAAAGGCCGGCGGCGGCGTGGTCTGGCGGCCCTATTCGATGGTCTCGGCGCCGCATGACGAGTTCCTCGAATTCTTTTCCATTGTGGTGCCCGGTGGCGAGTTCACCTCCGAGTTGAGCCGCCTGCGCGCCGGCGACAGCCTGTTGGTCGAAAGGCAGGCGTATGGCTTTCTCACCCTCGACCGCTTCGTTGGCGGCCGCGACCTGTGGCTGCTGGCCAGCGGAACTGGCCTGGCGCCGTTTCTCTCGATTCTGCAGGACTTCGAAGCCTGGCAGCGCTTCGAGCGTATCGTGCTGGTCTACAGCGCCCGCACCGCCAGTGAGCTGGCCTATCAGCCGTTGATCCGGGGGCTGGGCCGGCAGCCGCACCTGGCCGAGTACGCCGACCGCCTGCGGTATTTGCCGCTGCTCACCCGCGAGCGGGCGCCCGGTTGTTTGCATGGGCGTATCACCACCTTGCTGGAAAGCGGCGAGTTGGAGCACGCCGCCGGCCTGACCCTGAGCCCCGAACATTCGCGCCTGATGCTCTGCGGCAATCCGCAGATGATCGATGACACCCGCGCACTGCTGAAACGCCGCGACTTGCACTTGAGCCTAAGCCGCCGGCCGGGCCAGGTGGCGGTGGAGAATTATTGGTGAGGCGCGGGCGGCGCAGGGTCCGTATCGGGTTCGGCGGCGTCTGGCGCGGCGATGTCCGGTGCGACGACGCCCGACGCATCGGCGCCCGACGTATTCGGCTGGGGCTCGAGGGCGGTCGGTGCGCATAGCGGCAAGCGGATCGCGAAGCGCACGCCCCAGCCCAGTTGGCTGGCGACTTCCAGCTTGCCGCCAAGCACACCGGTGACCAGGTTGTGCACGATATTCAAACCCAAGCCGCTGCCGCCCTGACCCAGGCGGGTGGTGAAGAACGGATCGAAGATCCGCGGCAGGTTCTCGGGGGAGATGCCGTGGCCGTTGTCGGAGAGCGTCAATTCGATCCAGCCGTTTTCATAGGGGAACGCATAGAGGCCGATCTTGCCGTGTTCCAGGCCGCTGAGACCATGGATCAGGGCGTTATTGATCAGGTTCACCAGCACCTGGCCGAGGGCGCCGGGGTAGCTGTCCAGCTCGATGCTGTCGTCGATATTGCTGTCGATCACGAAGGGGGTTTTCTTCAGCGTCGGGCCCAGGGTGATAAGGATTTCCTTGACCACTTCGCTGAGCTGGAAGGTGCGCCGTTGGGCGCTGGCCTGGTCGACCGCGACCTGTTTGAAGCTGGTGATCAGTTCGCTGGCACGGCGCAGGTTGCGCACCAGGATGTCGGTGGCGGTCTTGTTGTCCTGCAGGAATTTATCCAGCATCGAGCGCTTGAGCGCGCCGGCGCCGACCGCCGCGGCGATGTCGCGGCTGTAGTCCTCCAGGGTGCTGGCGGCCATCAGGCTGTTGCCGACCGGGGTGTTGAGCTCGTGGGCGATGCCGGCGACCAGCGAGCCCAAGGCCGCGAGTTTTTCGCTCTGCACCAGTTCGTTCTGCGCGTGCTGCAGGGTGCCCATGGCCTTGCTCAATTCCACGTTGCTGCGGCTCAGCGCTTCGGTGCGCTCATTGACTCGTTGTTCCAGGCTGGCGTTCAGCTCGCGGTAGGCCAGCTCGGCGCGTTTCTGCTCGGTGACGTCGATATCCATGCTGACGAACTGCTGGCTGCCGTCCGCGGCCGGGATGCTGAAGGTGGTGGTCAGCACATAGATATGCCGATCGGGGCTGAGCTTCAGTTCGCTGAGATAAGGGCCAACCGGGATGCCTTTGGCCGCCTCGCCGAGGCTGGCGAGAAACATCGCCTGCTGCCCGGGGGTGTGGAACAGCTGATCGAGGGTTTTGCCCAGCGCATCGTCGCGGGCGATCCCGTAGATGTTCTCGCTGGCATGGTTCCACAGCAACACGCGGCCATCGGCATCGAACCAGCGCACCGCGACGTTGGGCGTGTATTCCAGCGTGGCGAGCAGGCGGTCCTCGCTTTCGTGCAGGCTCTTGGCGGTATCGAGCAGCGCCTGTTCGCGCTCATGGATGGCCGCAACCATGCGTTGCAGGCTGCTGCGCAGGGTATTCAGCTCGCGGATATGACTGCTTTCCATGGGCAGGTCGTAGTTGCCGTTGGCGATTTCGCCGACGTGCCGGGTGAACTGCGAAATGCGCCGCGCCAGCGACCAGCTGGTGCTGCCGGCGATCACCATGGCCGCGGCCAGGGCCAGGCCGAAGGCGATCAGGATGCGCCGCCAGGTGGTGTCGATCAGTTCGTGGGCGACCTCCTGTGGTTGCGCCACCAGCACCTGCCAGTCCGGGCCCTCGACCTGGCGCGCCAGGCCGAGCAGTTGCTCGCCGGCAAAACTGAAGGAACGCACCGAAGGGTCATGCAGCACTTGCAGGTGGCCGAGGTTGAGCTGCTGGCCGGCCTGGGTGTCCTGGGAGTCGGCGATCAATTGGTGTTGGCGGTCGAGGATGCGGATCTGCAGGCTGCCATCCTGGCTCAGTTGGCGCGCCAGTTCGGGCAGCGGGCTGATCGCCACTTCGCCAACCAGGATGCGCTGGTCCACCGGCTGGGCGAGGGCCACTGCGAGGCGCGCGCTGATGGTCGACAGAAAACTGTTGGACCATACGCCTTGCCTGCTCGTCTGCGCCTGGCGCACGAAGTCGCGGGCGGAGATATCCAGGCCGAACAGGTTCTGGCGCAGCCCGCGTTTGCTCGCGGGCAGGCCGATGGCGTCGACCCGGCCGTCGTTGTCGGTGAGGTAGATGGCTTCGTAGAAGTCCGAGGTGTCGGCATAGGTGTCGAGCAGGGTCTGGATCTGTGCCGAGTCGAGTTGCGGGTTGCTGAGGAACAGCTGGGCCAGGGAACCGAGCTCGCGGTTGGCGATATTGAAGTGTCGTTCCAGCTGGCGCGCGATCGAGTCGGCGGCGAAGCCCTGGCGGGTCTCCACGTCCTGCAGCATCAGTGGTTCGTAGTACAGGCGGAACAACAGGCCCAGGGTCAGCACCGGAATGCAGGCGACCAGCACGAAACGGCTGGCCAGGGTCAGCAGCAACGGACGGCTGCGGCGCCGCTTAGTCGAGGCTGCGGAAGCGCCCATCGCGCACCACCATGGGATAGAGACGGTTATCGCTGTCGCCGAAATCGTCGAAAACGATCGGCCGCTGTAAGCCGTGGAACCGGCGGATGCGCAGCAAGGCCTGCTTGGGTTGTTCGCCGGGCAAGCGTTGGCGCAGGGCCGAGATCAATACGCGGGTGGCGTTGTAGGTGGTGATCGCCGCGGTGTCGACGCCCTGGTTGAAGCGGGCCTGGTAGTGCTGTTCGAACTCGAGGAACTCGTGCGACTGGTCGTTCAGGTCGAAGGCCTGCGCGGTGAGGATGCCCTCCACCGCGCGTCCGCCCATTTCCAGCAGGGCGTCGGCCGCGGCCCAGCCTGGCGTGGCGAGCTTGATCTGCGGGCTGCGTTGGCGCAAATGGGTGGCCAATAGGGCGGTATCCAGGGCGCTGCTGATCACCACCACCGCGGCGGGTTGGTTGGCCAGGGCGCGTTGTGCCAGGTCGACGAAGTCGGTGTCGCGGTCGCGGCTGAACTCCACCACCAGGTCCACCTCGCCGCCGGCTGCACGCAGATGATCGGTGAAGTCGGCGAGCCAGGGACGGGTGAAGCTGTGGTTGCTCAGCTCGACGATCACGTTGACCCGTTGCACGCCGTATTGCCGCTGCAGGTGGGTGACGATATCGCGGGCGTCCGGGTTCTCGTGGCTGAGGATGCGGAAGAACTGGTCGTCACGCCCGGCCAGCAAGGGGCTCAGTGGTGTGCCGCCCATCAACAGAATGCCGGCCGCGGTGAACTGCGGGGCCAGTTGTTCGGCGATGGTGCTGGTCATCGGCCCCAGCGCGGCATCCACCCGGGAGGCGATCAACTCCGCCGCCACTTGCTTGGCGCGCTCGGGGTCGGAAGCGTCGTCGCGAAACAGCAGCTCGATGCGCCGGCCCTGGACGCCACCGGTGGCATTGGCCTGTTCGACGGCCAGTTGCATGCCGTTGCGCCCGGCGATGCCCAGGCTGGCGCTGGGGCCGGAGACATCGACTATCACCCCCAGGCGCAGGGGTTGCGGCTCGCGGGTTTCGTCGTCGCAGGCGGCCAGCAGCAGGCCGGCGCAGAGCATCAGTACGCCAAGCGGTCGGTGGGGTGGGACGGTCGTGATCATGGCCATTGCGCACAGCTGTCGGGTGAGTGGGCACAGGCGCCGCCGCGAACGTGCGGGCGGGCCGCCGGTAAAGCCGCGCGCGCCCGGTTCGCCGACCAGGCGTCTGCCGCGTTCAAGCCTTGCCGGCGTCGATATAGCTCAGCAGCGCCGCCAGCTCGAGCGGCTTGGCGAACAGATAGCCCTGGCCCTCGTGGCAGCCCATCTGCTTGAGTACATTGGCCTGGGTTTCCTGTTCGATGCCTTCGGCGATCAACTCCAGTTGCAGGCTGCGGCCGAGCTGGACGATGGTTTCCACGATGCGCCGGCTGCCATCGCTTTGCTCCATGTGGTGGATGAAACTGAGGTCGATCTTCAAGCGGTCGACATTCAATTGTTCGAGGTAACTGAGTGAGGAGAAACCGGTGCCGAAATCGTCGACGGCGATGCTTACGCCGAGCTGCTTGATGCGGTCGAGCAGGTCGATCATGAAATCGGCTTCGAGCATGGCCACCGACTCGGTGATTTCCAATTCCAGGAGCCGGGGGTCGACGCCGCTGTCGTCGAGTGCGCGTGTCAGGGTCTCAAGGAAGTCGGGCTGACGGAACTGCGCCACCGACACGTTGACCGCCATGCGCAGCTTCAGGCCGCTGTGCTGGTTGATCTGTTGCAGGTCGCGACAGGCGCTGCGCAGCACCCATTCGCCGAGGGCGACGATCAGACCGGAGCTTTCCGCCAGGGGGATGAACTGCGCCGGCGAGACGAACTGGCCGTCGTCCTTGCGCCAGCGCAACAGCGCTTCCATACCGATCAGCTGGCGTGTGCTCAGGCACACCTGGGGCTGGTAAACCACGAACAGCTGCTCGTGCTCGAAGGCGCTGCGCAATTCCTGCAACAGCTGCACGCGGGCGCGGGTTTCCATTTCCATGGCGCGGGTGAAATGGCTGATCTTGCCGCGCTCGTGTTGTTTGCCGTGCTTGAGCGCGATATTCGCCGCCTTCAGCGCCTCGCTGCCGCTGCCGTCGATCTGATCCAGGCAGGTCAGGCCGATTGTGGTGGTCAGGCTCTGGCTCAGATTGGCGAAGCACAGCGGTTGGTGGAACAGCCTGCCGAGGGTGTCGGCATTGGCCACCTGGTTGCTCGCGAGAATGCCGAACACATCGCCGGCCACCCGCGCCAGCAGGGTGCCGGCCGGCAGCTGCTGCTGCAAGCGCTCGACCACCGCGGCGAGCAGGGCGTCGCCGTGCTGATGGCCAAGGGTGTCGTTGAGTTCGGAGAAGCCGTCGATGTCGATCAGCGCCAGGGTGCTGTCGCCGGGGTTGGCGCCGGCCAGGGCGAAATCCAGGGCGTTGATCAGCGCCAGGCGGTTGGGAATGTGCAGCAATTGATCGTTATAGGCGTGATCCTTGAGCTGGCTGAGCAGCAGCACGTTGTCCAGGGTGACGATGATATTGCTGCAGAACACCTCCAGCAGTTGCCGGTCCAGTTCGCTCAACGGCCGTTCGGTTTGCAGGTAGGCGGCCATATGGTTATGACCCTGGCCGGGGAAGAACAGGGTGGTCGAATGGCTGCCGAACAGGTTGCGGCGTTCGTTCAGGGTCTGGCTCAGCGCCTGGGCAACGGCCTGGTTGGGGAGCTGGTCGAGTTGTTTGTCGATGCAGTCGGTCAGGCTGCCGGCAGCGGCCACGATCAAGGCATGGTCGGGCGACGATTGGTGGTCGTAGGCGCACACCACACCCTCGGGCGGCAGGCCGAACAAGCCGCAGATCTGGGTGATGATGCCGGCGGCGAACTCGCTCACGCCTTGGCGCGCGAGCAGGTGGCTGCTGGCGCGGATCACCATGCCCAGGCCGCGCCGGCTGGTATTGATGGTGTGGATCTGGTCGTAGCTGCGGATCGCCGCGGTCAGCGCGGTGTACAGGCGGTTGCGGGTCAGTTCCGACTTGGTCTTGTAGTCGTTGATGTCGTAGTCGCGGATCGCCTCCATCTCCGGGGCGTAGCCGGGCTGGCCGGTGCGCAGGATGATCCGCGCTTCGCTGTTGTGCAGTTCATCGCGGATGCGCCGCACCAGATGCAACCCGGCGTGTTCCGACTCCATCACCACATCCAGCAGAATCACCGCCACCTGGGGTTGTTCGTTCAATATGTCGATGGCTTGGGTCGCCGAATAGGCATGCAGGAAGCTAAGGGGGCGTTCGAGGATCTCGGTATTGGCCAGCGCGAAGCAGGTGGACTGGTGCACGTCCTGGTCGTCGTCGACGATCAGCACATACCAACAGGGCCCGGCATCGCTCTCGTCTTCAGGGCGGGCTTCATCGTCGAAAGAGAACAGCTCGTCTTCTGCTGAATCGCTCATCTGTCGGCCTTGTAAGTTAGGGGTACGTCCGCTCCGGCCTTGGCGGCTAACAGGCCGTTGAAAAACTACCTGCGTTGGCAAGACTGCGTCGCCTACGTTTTTCAACAGCCTGCTAAGTTCTGCGGGTCTATTCGATCGCCCGCTTCCATGGCATGACAAGCGCGCTACCAGGCGTTGCCCGGTGCAACGTCTGGCAGCCCGCCGAGCCTATTTGTCAGTCTAGGTTAAAAATTCAGGCACATAGGCAAGTGCGTTCGACGGTTTGCGGACGATACGTGGCCTACAGGCGTTTTTGCGGGTCTTTGAGCAGGTCGCGGATTTCCCCGAGCAGCACTTCTTCCGGGCTCGGCGCAGGCGGCAGGCTGGGCGCCACGGCTTCTTCGCGCTTGAGGCGGTTGAGTGCTTTGACCCCGACGAAGATGGCGAAGGCGACGATCACGAAGTCGATGACCGTCTGGATGAATTTGCCATAGGCCAGGGTGACCGCTGGCGTCTCGCCCGTGGCGGCCTTGAGGATGATGGCCAGGTCGGAGAAATCCACCCCGCCGATCAGCACACCCAGCGGCGGCATGATGATATCGCCGACGAAAGACGAGACTATTTTGCCGAACGCCGCGCCTATGATGATGCCGACAGCCATGTCGACCACGTTGCCCTTGACGGCGAAAGCCTTGAATTCACTGAGTATGTTCATGGAAATATCCTTGTGGGTGATGGTCGGCTGAGTGTAGGCCAGGGCCATGTCGATGCGGTAACGCGGCGCATCCGTCGGCGCCTGTGCGTGGCGGGACCGATGAGCCGCCCAGCGCCGGCAGACTGAGCTAGTCTCAAAGCTGGTTTACCAGGAGGACGCCGTTATGCCATTGGAACATCACCCGCTCACTCGCGAGTTCCCCGAATTCAAACAGCAACTGCGCACCTTGGCCGCACGGGACGGGCATTTCGTCCGCATGGCCGATGAGTACGAGGCGCTCGACAAGCGCATCTATGAAGTGGAAAGCGGTCGCCTGGCGATGGACGAGGTCATGCTCCTCGGCCTGAAGATGCAACGTGTCAGTCTCAAGGACGATATCGCCACCTTGTTGAAAAACGGCGTGGACGGTTGATCCACCTGCTATTGATCCTGATCAAGGGGCGCGTTCGACGGGGCGCTTAGGCTCGATGTATTCACTTTCAGGAGCGCCCCATGCACATCGAACACCACCCCTTGATCAAGGATTTCCCCGAACTGCGTGATACCTTGCACGAACTGCGTCAGAGCGACGCCGATTTCGCCCGACTGGCTTTGCAGTACGAAGAGCTGGATAAGCGCATCTGCCGCATCGAAGAGGGCAGCGAACTGCTGGCCGAACCGGCCCTGAACGCCTTGAAACGCCAGCGCGTCGAACTCAAGGATCAGCTCGCGCAGCGTCTCGCGCCGCCGCCCAAGCAATGCTGCGGTTGCTGCCAGGGCTGATTCGGCTGCACGGCTTCTGCTATCTCAGCGTCGGCTGCCGCAGCACCGGCTGCCGCAGCATCGGCTATGATGCGGGCTTTCGTCTGACGGAGTCCGCCGATGGCCAAGGCCAAGCGCATCTACGGTTGCACCGAATGCGGTGCGACTTTCCCCAAATGGGCCGGCCAGTGCGGCGAGTGCGGCGCCTGGAATACCCTGGTGGAAACCCTGCTCGAAGCCAACGCCGCCACCCCTAACGGGCGTGCTGGCTGGGCCGGCGAGCAGGCGCAGATCAAGACCCTGGCCGAAGTCAGCGTCGAGGAAACGCCACGCTTTTCCACCGCCTCCGGCGAGTTGGACCGGGTGCTCGGCGGCGGTCTGGTGGACGGCTCGGTGGTGCTGATCGGCGGCGATCCGGGGATCGGCAAGTCGACCATTCTGTTGCAGACCCTGTGCAATGTCGCCACGCGCTTTCCGGCGCTTTACGTCACCGGCGAAGAATCCCAGCAGCAGGTGGCGATGCGCGCCCGGCGTCTCGGCTTGCCGGAAGACAAGCTCAAGGTGATGACCGAAACCTGTATCGAAAGCATCGTCGCCACCGCGCGCCTGGAAAAACCCAAGGTGATGGTGATCGACTCGATTCAAACGATTTTCACCGAACAGTTGCCCTCGGCGCCCGGCGGCGTGTCCCAGGTGCGCGAGAGCGCGGCGCTGCTGGTGCGTTTCGCCAAGCAAAGCGGCACGGCGATCTTCCTGGTCGGCCATGTGACCAAGGACGGCGCCCTGGCCGGGCCGCGGGTACTCGAACACATGGTCGACACCGTGCTGTATTTCGAAGGCGAGGCCGACGGTCGCCTACGCCTGCTACGCGCGGTGAAGAACCGCTTCGGCGCGATCAACGAACTGGGCGTGTTCGCCATGACCGACAAGGGCCTCAAAGAGGTCACCAACCCTTCGGCGATCTTTCTCACCCGCGCCCAGGAAGAGGTGCCGGGCAGCGTGGTGATGGCCACCTGGGAAGGCACCCGGCCGATGCTGGTGGAGGTGCAGGCACTGGTCGACACCAGCCATATGGCCAACCCGCGGCGGGTCACTCTGGGCCTGGATCAGAATCGCCTCGCGATGCTGCTGGCGGTGCTGCACCGCCATGGCGGTATCCCCACCTACGACCAGGATGTGTTCCTCAACGTGGTCGGCGGGGTCAAGGTGCTGGAAACCGCCTCCGACCTGGCGCTGATGGCTGCGGTGATCTCCAGCCTGCGCAACAGGCCGCTGCCGCATGATCTGCTGGTGTTCGGCGAGGTCGGCTTGTCCGGCGAAATCCGCCCGGTGCCCAGTGGCCAGGAGCGTTTGAAGGAGGCGGCCAAGCACGGCTTCAAACGCGCCATCGTGCCCAAGGGCAACGCCCCCAAAGAGCCGCCGGCAGGTTTGCAGGTGATTGCCGTAACGCGCCTGGAACAGGCGTTGGATGCGTTGTTCGAATAGCTGGATCCTTGTATCTGCAAGGCTTGTCCGCGATCTCGGCGCCCGCGGTGGACAAGGCTTCGCCATGTCCACCCCTACAATAGCGCGTTTGCCAACCCGCCAAGCTGTTGTAGCGGGGAAAGGTTGTGCTGCCGACATCGCTCCCGGATTGCATCCGGACTACGAGGTCCTGGAGATGGCGAACAAACCCTAGGCTTGCAACTCAGTCCTCATCGCCGAGGGCGGCGAGTTCCCGTTCGAGCAGGCTTTCATCGCCCAGGTTGAGCTCCACCAGACGGCGCAGATGGCTGATCGAGTCGAGGTCGATATGCCGGCAGACGAAGCCGAGCAGGTCGCTCTGGGTGCGGGTCAGCACCACCTCCATCTTCACGCAGGCATCATCGGCAAGACGGATGCTGACTTCATAGGGGTGATCGGGGTCGCCACTCCATTGCGGCGGCCGTTTGACCAATAAGCCTTTGAGCGAGACGTCATGCAGCTCGGCGGTCCAGTGCCGGTCACCCTGGGCGATGTCGGTGGGCGCATCGAAGGTAATTCGCTGAAAGCGCCTGCGCTCGTTTCCTGTTTCACTCATGCCACACTCTCCTGGGCGGTTTTATCCACTATAGCCAAGGCTCGTGTTTAGGCATGCGCTTATTCGTCGGGCGTCCAGCCGTGCGCCATGGCCTGCTTCACCAGATCCGCCGGTTTATCGATATTGAGTTTGCGCCTGATGCTCAGGCGGTGGGTCTCGACGGTGCGCACGCTGATCTGCAGCGTACGCGCCATGGTCTTGTTGTTCAGCCCTTGCGCGAGCATCAGCAGCACTTCGCGCTCGCGGGGGGTGAGTTCGTCTTCGCTGGCCTCGCGCTTGACCAGCTTGCGCGCGATATCACCGCTGTAGAAGCTGCCGCCGGCGGCTATCGCTTCGATGGCGGTGACGATCTCGCGTGACGAGGCTTCCTTGAGGACGTAGCCGCATGCGCCGACCTCGAGCGAGGTGCTCACGTACTCCTGATTGTCGTACATGCTCAGAATCAGCACTTTCAACGCTGGGTAGCGTTCGCGCAGTTGCTTGGTCAGCTCCAGGCCATTGATGTCTCTCAGGCCGATGTCCATCAGCACGATATCGGGGCGTTCGCGCTCCACCAGTTCGAACGCTTCCGCGCCGCTGCCGGCTTCGCCGACCACTTCGAAATGCGGCAGCACCGCGAGCAATGCGCGAATGCCTTCGCGCACCAGGGCATGGTCGTCTACCAGGGCGATTCTTATGCTATTGGCGGCAACAATCATGGGCACGGGACTCTTATTATGTGGGTTGCTCCACTCGAGAGGGCGACGCCCCCTGCGAGGGAAGCGTCACCATCAGCTCGGTCTGGCCGGGCTCCGATTCGAAGGCGAAGCGACCGCCGAAATGCTCGACACGCTCGCGGATATTACGCAAACCGATGCCGTCGTTCAGTTTATCCAGTTGTTTTGGGCTGAAACCGATGCCGTTGTCACGAACCCTCAAGCGAACCCGCTGCGCCATGCCGTCGAGGCTGATGCGCACCCGGGTCGCCTGGGCATGCCGTTCGATATTGGTCAGCGCCTCCTGCAATATCCTGAACAGCGCCACGGCCTGGCCATCGTTGAGCAAGGTATCGCCGAGGCTGTTGCGGTAGTCGATCGTCAGGCCGCTGCGTTGCTCGAACTCGGCAACCAGTTGGCCGATGGCGGCGGGCAGCCCCAGGGTATCGAGCAGCGAGGGGTGCAGGTCGTGGGAAATCCGCCGGACTTCGCCGATGGCGCCGGCCAGACGGTCGGTGCCTTTTTGCAGGGTTTGCATACCGGCGTCGTTGCCCGAGGCCAATTGATGGCTGGCCAGCTCGAATTGGAATTTGATCGATACCAGCAACTGGCTGATGCCGTCGTGCAGTTCGCGCGAGACCCGCGAGCGTTCCTCTTCCTGCAGGTTGACGATGCGCTGGGTCAGCAATTGCAACTTGCGGTCCGCCAGACGGTGTTCGCTGAGATTCAGCGCCAGCCCGCCGGCGAATACCAGCAGCACCGCGACCAGGGCCAGGCCGGCGATGGCCAGCATGGTGGCGTGGATGCCGCTGGTGGCTTCGTCATGCACTTGGGCGATGGCCTGGTCGACATCTTCCAGGTAGATCCCGGTGCCGAGCATCCAGCCCCAACGCTCGAGCATGACCACATAGGCGAGCTTATCGGTCACCTCGCCGGTCGAAGGCTTTTGCCAGGCGTAGTGCTGGAAGCCGTCGCCGCTTTGTGCGCTTTTCATCAGCGCTTGAATCACCAGCAAGCCGCGCGGGTCGGTCATGTTCCATAAGTCCTTGCCGACCAACTCGCCCTGGCGCGGGTGCATCAGGTTGCGCCCGTTGCTTTCGTAAACGAAGAAATAGCCGTCGCTGCCGAAGCTGATCCGCGCCAGCACGGCCAGGACCCGCTGCTTGGTTTCGGCATCGTCGCGGCCGCTTTCGTACAACGGCGAAACGATGCTCAGGGCCATTTCGACGTAGTGTTTGAGCTCCGCGCGCTTGCTCGCCAGGATGCTGCTTTCGATCAGGCGCGCCTGCTGTTCGCCCAGGCGCTGATTCTGGAAAAACACCAGCACGCAAACCACCGCCACGGCCAGCAGCAACGGCAGCACACTGAGCGCGACTATCTTGTGTTTGAGTTGCATCGGTGCGTTATCCCAGTAAGAAGCACGGCAAGCTAAATGCGGAATTGACGTACCAAGGCGCCCAGGTTGTCACTGAGCTCGGCCAGGCTGAGCGCCGTTTGCGCGCCCTGCTGGGTCTCGTCGGCGACGCTGTCCACCGCCGCGGCGATGTGCTGGATGCTGCGGTTGATTTCTTCCGACACCGCGGTTTGTTCCTCGGCGGCGCTGGCGATCTGCGCATTCATGTCGCTGATTGTAGCAATCAACTCGCCGATGGCCGTCAGCGAGGTGCTGGCCTGGGTCGCCTGCCCGGTGGTGGCGTGGCCGGCGTCGCTGGAGCGACGCATGGCGTTCACCGTGTCTTCGGTACCGCTTTGCAGGCGGTCGATCATGCCCTGGATTTCCAGGGTGCTTTGTTGCGTGCGGCTGGCCAGGGCGCGCACTTCGTCGGCGACCACGGCGAAACCGCGACCGGCTTCGCCGGCCCGTGCCGCCTCGATTGCCGCGTTCAGAGCGAGCAGGTTGGTTTGCTCGGCGATCGAGCGGATCACCCCGAGCACGCCGACGATCGAGTGCACATCCTGCTGCAAGCCATCGAGCGAGATGCCGCTGCTGCGAATGTCGTCGACCAGGGTGTCGATGCGTTCGACGGTGAGGTCGACCATGCGCTTGGCCGCTTGGCCTTCCTGGTCGGTTTGCTGCGCCGCTTGCGCCGCACTTTGCGCGCTGTTGGCGACCTCATGGGAGGCGGCGGACATCTGGTTGATCGCTGCGGCGAGCTGGTCGGTCTCCTGCCGCTGCGTGGCCATGGCCTTATCGGAGCGCTGGGCCTGTTCGGCCATCTCGCGAACCAGTTCGGTCAGTTGGCCGGTCATGCCGGCGATCTGTTGCACCAGCGCATGGATCTTATCGACGAAACGGTTGAACGAGGTCGCCAGTTGCCCCAGTTCGTCGTCGCTTTCCACCGTCAGGCGGTGGGTCAGGTCGCCGCTGCCGGCGGCGATGTCGTCGAGGTTGGCTTTGATCTTCTGCAGCGGCCGCACCAGGGAGTTGGCCAGCCAGACCGCGGCCACGGCGATGATGGTCAAGAGCACCAGGGTCACGCCGAGCAACAGGCCGATCAGGGTGGCGATGCGCTCGTCCAGTTCGGCGGCCACCTTGGCCACTTGGGCCTCGATATCGTCCAGGTTGACCGCGGTGCCGTACATCAAATCCCATTTGTCCAGGTAGATGGCGTAGCCGACCTTGGGCACGCTGCCGTCGCGTCCGGGGACCGGAAAGCTGTAGTTCAGGTAGTGCGATTTATCCTTGGCCACCCGCACCAGTTCGTTGATCACGTAGAGCCCGTTGGCATCGACGAAATCGCGGAAGCTTTCGCCGATCTTGACGTTCTTGTCCGCCCAGAACACCCGCACGCTTTGCGAGTCGTAACCGAAGAAATAGCCGTCTTTGCCATAGCTCAGCTGCTTGAGTCGTTCTATGGCCTCGGCGCGGGCGGCCATATCGCCTTTGGCCGAGGCGGCGTACAGCGGCGCGATACTGCTTTGCGCGAGCTGCACGTATTGTTCGAGCACCAAACGTCGATCGGCGACCAGGCGCTCGCGGGTTTCCTTCACTTGCTCGTCGGCCAGGCGATGCAGGATCGCCACCGACAGCCCGCTGAGGATGATGGCGAGCAAGAGTGCCGGGAGGATGCTCAGCAACAGAACTTTTCCGCGAATTTTTGGGCGCATGGTCTGCGGCTCCTTATTGTTTTTAACGGCAGGTTTAAACAGCGGGTTTGGCTCAGGCCGAATGGATTCGGCTCAATGCTGCGCCGCTGCGTTAATTCTAGCGGCTATAACGCGCCCAGCCAGAGCGTGATATTGAGGCTAAGGGCCGAGAGGGAGGGCGATGGCGGATGCAGGCCCAGGCGCCGCTCATGGATGATGGGCGGCGCGGCGGCAAGGCGTGCGCGGTTCTGCTTGAGGTGTTTGTCGGCGCTGCGCTGAACGATGACGGTCGACACTTTGCTCAGAAGAATCGCCAGGAACAGCGTTGGCAGTAGCTTGAACGGGAGCCTGTTCTCGCGGATTGTCGGGTGCATGATTGCACCTCCTTATTGTTTTATGCGAAAGCCGTTTTTAACTCGCTATAGGGAAACGCAGGGTTGCTCATGCGGGCAGGCGACAACCGTGCGCACTTTTCCATATGCGATGCGGCCGGAGTCTGCAGTGTTTATTAATTCTGGTAAAGATTGTTTGAAGTGTTTTTTGCGGGTTTATTGGCGGGCTGCGTAGTAATACGGAGGCGTAACTAAGTAGTTGTACTGGTAATTAAGGTTGTGAGAGAAAGTTATATAGAAGTAGGCCGGTTAGTTGGCCGGGTGTGAAGGGTAATCGCTATTGGCGGCTGCGGCTACAGGCATTTTTCATGGGCTTTATCGGTTACGAAAACAGCCGCCAGGCCAACGGGTCCGCCACCTGCGCCGAGCCGGCGATGACGTGGTCGACGAGGTCGTCAGCGGAGCGCTGTATTCAGCTCCTTCAGCCGTACGAATACCGGTATGCGCTAAACGACCGGTGGGTCGCGTAGTTCTACGCAGCGGTTGTTGGTAATTCTGCGAATTTCACAATCATTGTTATTTGGCGATAGTCGGCGAACTCCCTAAGTGGAGCGCAAACAATAACAATCGAATGTCGGAACCAATTCCGACGACAGGAGATTCGCAATGAACCGACTAGTCGGCCATATCGCCTGGTTCGCTGTCGCCGTGTTGGGCGCGTTCGCGCTGGGCACCGTGGCGCTGCAACGCGGTGAAGCCATCAATGCCTTGTGGATCGTGGTCGCCGCGGTCGCCATCTACCTCGTCGCTTACCGGTATTACAGCCTGTACATCGCCACCAAGGTGATGCAGCTGGACCCTGCCCGCGCCACACCGGCCGTACTCAACAACGATGGTCTGGACTACGTGCCGACCAACAAGCACGTGCTGTTCGGCCATCACTTCGCCGCCATCGCCGGTGCCGGCCCGCTGGTCGGTCCGGTGCTCGCCGCGCAGATGGGCTACCTGCCCGGTACGCTGTGGTTGATCGCCGGTGTGGTGCTGGCCGGCGCGGTGCAGGATTTCATGGTTCTGTTCATTTCCACCCGGCGCAACGGTCGCTCGCTGGGCGACATGGTGCGCGAGGAGATGGGCCGCATCCCCGGCACCATCGCGCTGTTCGGCTGTTTCCTGATCATGATCATCATCCTCGCGGTGCTTTCGCTGATCGTGGTCAAGGCCCTGGCCGAAAGCCCCTGGGGCATGTTCACGGTGATGGCGACCATTCCCATCGCGATGTTCATGGGCATCTACATGCGCTTTCTGCGTCCGGGGCGAATCGGCGAGATCTCGCTGATCGGTGTGACGCTGCTGCTGGGCTCGATCTGGCTGGGTGGCGCCATCGCCGCCGATCCCTATTGGGCCGAGATATTCACCTTCAACGGCACCCAGATCACCTGGATGCTGGTGGGGTACGGCTTCGTCGCCGCGGTGTTGCCGGTGTGGCTGATCCTGGCGCCGCGCGACTACCTGTCGACCTTCCTCAAGATCGGCACCATCGCCGCGTTGGCGATCGGCATCCTGATCCTGGCGCCGGAGCTGAAGATGCCGGCGTTGACCCAGTTCACCGACGGCAGCGGGCCGGTGTGGAAGGGCGCGCTGTTCCCCTTCCTGTTCATCACCATCGCCTGTGGCGCGGTATCGGGTTTCCACGCGCTGATTTCCTCGGGCACCACGCCCAAGTTGCTGGCCAATGAAACCCACGCACGCTACATCGGCTATGGCGGCATGTTGATGGAATCGATGGTCGCGATCATGGCCATGGTCGCCGCCTCGATCATCGATCCGGGCGTCTACTTCGCGATGAACAGCCCGGCCGCGATTGTCGGTGCGGACGCCGTCAGCGTGGCCGCCACCGTCAGCAGCTGGGGCTTCGTCATCACCCCCGAGGCGCTGGAAGGCGTGGCCCGCGATATCGGCGAGAACACCATTCTGGCCCGGGCCGGCGGCGCGCCGACCTTGGCGGTGGGGATCGCGCAGATTCTCCATGCGGTGCTGCCGGGCGAGAGCACCATGGCGTTCTGGTACCACTTCGCGATTCTGTTCGAAGCGCTGTTCATCCTCACCGCCGTGGATGCCGGTACCCGCGCCGGGCGCTTCATGCTGCAGGACCTGCTAGGCAGCTTCGTGCCGAGCATGCGCAAGACCGACTCCTGGAGCGCCAACGTATTGGCCACCGCGGGTTGCGTGGCGCTGTGGGGCTACCTGCTGTATCAGGGGGTGATCGACCCGCTGGGCGGCATCAATACGCTGTGGCCGCTGTTCGGTATCTCCAACCAGATGCTTGCCGGTATCGCCTTGATGCTCTGCAGCGTGGTGCTGATCAAGATGAAGCGCCAGCGCTACGTCTGGGTCACCCTGTTACCGGCGGTGTGGCTGTTGATCTGCACCACGGCGGCCAGCCTGATCAAGTTGTTCGACGCCAACCCGGCGGTGGGCTTCCTCGCCCTGGCGAACAAGTACGGCACGGCGATGGACGCCGGGCAGATTCTCGCCCCGGCCAAGGACATCGGCCAGATGCAGCACGTGATCATGAATGCCTACACCAATGCCGGTCTGACGGTGCTGTTCCTGGCGGTGGTTTTCAGCATCCTGTTCTACGCGCTGAAGGTCGGCCGCGCGGCCTGGATCAAGCAGGAGCGCAGCGACAAGGAGCTGCCGTTCGAAGCCATTCCCGACCTTTGATCGTTGGGCCATCCCGGGCCCCGTCAGGGGCTCGGTCTTCAAGGAGAACCGCAGGTGTTCAACGATCTCAGCCGCATGGGCAAATACCTCGGGCAGGCCGCCCGGATGTTGGTCGGCATGCCGGACTACGACACCTATGTCGCCCACATGCGCAGCACCCACCCCGAGCAAACGCCGATGAGTTACGAGGCGTTCTTTCGCGAGCGCCAGGACGCGCGCTACGGCGGTGGCAAAGGCCGGCCGATCCGCTGCTGTTGAGGCTCGTTTCCCCGCCATCACGAACTGCGGAGGGGCGCCCGCGCGTTTTGTCAGAGGAGGGCTGTTATGCCCCGTGAACCGATACCCGTCACCGTGCTCAGCGGCTTTCTCGGCGCCGGCAAGACCACGCTACTGCGCCATGTGCTCAAGGCCGAGCACGGCCTGAAGATCGCCGTGATCGAAAACGAGTTCAGCGATAGCCCTATAGACGCGCAGCTGCTCGGCGCGGAGCCGGTGGAGGTGGTGACGCTGGCCAACGGCTGCGTCTGCTGTTCCATCCATGTCGAACTGGAACAGGCGCTGCTGCATCTGCTGGAACGCCTGGACAGTGGCGAACTGGCCTTCGACCGCGTGCTGATCGAATGCACCGGCCTGGCCGACCCCGGCCCGGTGGCCCGGACCTTTTTTGCCGGCGACGCGCTGTGCGAGCGCTACCTGCTCGACGGCATCATCACCCTGGTGGATGCGGCCAATGCCGAGCGCCACCTGCGGGAGACCATCGCCCAGGCGCAGGTCGGCTTCGCCGACCGGATTCTGCTGAGCAAGACCGACTTGGTCGATGCGGCGAGCTGCGCGGCGCTGACCGAGCGTTTGCAGCGTATCAACCGGCGCGCGCCCATCCAGGTGGTTCGGCATGGCCAGATCGAACTGGCGGAACTGCTCGACGTGCGCGGTTTCAACCTGAACGCCGATTTCGGTCAGGCCTTGATGCCACGGCCGCTGCTGCCCACAACCGCTATCGATCGCATCGGCACCCTGGTGCTGAAAAGCGCGCAGGCCCTGGATATCGACAAGCTCAGCGCCTTTATGAGCGCGCTGCTGGAGGAGCACGGCGACGCGCTGCTGCGTTACAAGGGCGTGCTGGCCATCGCCGGTGAGAGTCGCCGTATGGTGTTCCAGGGCGTGTTGCGCCTGTACGGTTTCGATTTCGACAGCGAATGGGGTGCCGACGAGGCGCGCGAGAGCGTGCTGGTGTTTATCGGCGAACGGCTACCGGAACAGAAAATTCGCCAAGGCTTCGCCGAGGTCGTGGCGTAGATCCGCTCGTAGGATGGGGCGGGCGCATCGCTAAATAAAAGGCTATGCGCCCATTACATGTTGTACGCAGCTTTTGTAGGGTGGGTCGGGCCGCGCAGGTTAGCGACGCCGAACACTGCTCGATAATCCAAATGCGATAGCGGCGCGTAACCCACCTGGCGATAGAACGCGTTGCCTCTATGGTGGGTTACGCCGCGGCCCGAGTGGCGTGATGCTTGGCAGCGCTGGCATGCGGCTAACCCACCCTACGAATTACCGCGGCCTGCTAGACATCGGGGCAGGCCCGCACGATTCAAAACATAACGGGTACATAGCCAATAAAAAGCCCGCCAGAAGGCGGGCTCGATTACTGCTGGGCAGTGCTTAGTTGCCGTACACCGGGAACTTGGCGCAGACCGCTTTGACCTGCTCGCGGATGCGGGCTTCGACCGATTCGTCGCCCAGGTTGGCGAGGATTTCGCAGATCCAGCCAGCCAGTGCGCGACACTCTTCTTCCTTGAAGCCGCGGGTGGTCACGGCCGGGGTGCCGATACGCAGGCCGGAGGTGACGAACGGCGAGCGCGGGTCGTTCGGCACGCTGTTCTTGTTTACGGTGATAAAGGCGCGACCCAGGGCGGCGTCGGCGTCTTTACCGGTGATCTCCTGCTTGATCAGCGAGAGCAGGAACAGGTGGTTCTCGGTGCCGCCGGAGACCACGTCGTAACCGTTGTCGATAAACACGCCGGCCATCGCCTGGGCGTTTTTGATCACTTGCTGCTGGTAAGTCTTGAACTCAGGTTGCAGGGCTTCCTTGAAGCACACCGCCTTGCCGGCGATCACGTGTTCCAGCGGGCCGCCTTGGCCGCCGGGGAAGACCGCGGAGTTGAGCTTCTTCTCCAGCTCCTCGTTCTTGCGCGCGAGGATCAGGCCGCCGCGCGGACCGCGCAGGGTTTTGTGGGTGGTGGTGGTGACGACGTCGGCGAACGGTACCGGGTTCGGGTACACGCCAGCAGCAACCAGACCGGCAACGTGGGCCATGTCGACGAACAGGTAAGCACCGACCTTGTCGGCGATGGCGCGGAAGCGCGGGAAGTCCAGCACCTGGGAGTAGGCACTGAAGCCGGCGATGATCATCTTCGGCTTGTGTTCGACCGCCAGACGCTCGACTTCGTCGTAGTCGATCAGGCCGGCATCGGTGATGCCGTACTGCACGGCGTTGTACATCTTGCCGGAGAAGCTGACGCTGGCGCCGTGGGTCAGGTGGCCGCCGTGGGCCAGGCTCATGCCCAGCACGGTGTCGCCGGTGTTCAGCAGGGCCATGTACACGGCCGAGTTGGCTTGGCTGCCGGAGTGCGGCTGGACGTTGGCGTAGTCGGCGCCGAACAGCTGCTTGGCGCGGTCGATGGCCAACTGCTCGACGATATCGACGTATTCGCAACCGCCGTAATAACGCTTGCTCGGATAGCCTTCGGCGTATTTGTTGGTCAGCACCGAACCCTGGGCTTCCATCACCGCTGGGCTGGTGTAGTTTTCCGAGGCGATCAGCTCGATATGATGTTCCTGACGCTGGGCTTCTTGCTCCATCGCGGCAAACAATTCGGCGTCATAACGGGCGATAGTCAAATCACGGCTGAACATGGCATTCCCCTGAGAAAAATCAGCTGGGCGGTAGAAAGAGGGAGCGAATTCTACCCCATACGGCATAAACAGGCATATGAAGCCTGATCATCCAGCGGATAAGTGGGATTCAAGGCGCAAGCGGCAAGTTTCGTAGGTTGGGTTAGCGGCGATTATTGCGGTTCGAACAGCGACATCGTCTTCGGCCGCCGCGTAACCCAACAGAACGCATGCCGGAACGACACCGCGTAGAGGTCTTGTTGGGTTACGCGGCCTTCGGTAACGGTGGTGTTTGTGCGCTCTGGGCAGCGCCGCTAACCCAACCTACGGGACTAACCTGCGCGGCCCGACCTATCCTGCCCGCTGCGGCTTTAGCTCAGCATAAACAGCGCTGCGCCGCTGAACAGGGCGGTGAACTGGTTGGCCGGCATCGGCCGACCGAGCAGGAAGCCCTGCACTTCGTCGCAGTCGTGGCCGCGCAGGAAGTCGAGCTGGGCCAGGGTTTCCACGCCTTCGGCGATTACCATCAGGTTCAGACTGTGGGCCATGGCGATGATCGCGCGGGCGATCTGGCCGTCCTGTTCGCCGTGGGGCAGGCCGTCGACGAAGCTGCGGTCGATCTTCAGCACGTCGATGGGGAATTGCTTCAGGTAGTTGAGCGACGAGTAGCCGGTGCCGAAGTCGTCGATGGCGATGCACACTCCGAGGCGCTTGAGACTGGCCAGCGTCTGCATGGCGTTGACCACATCCTCCATCAGGATGCTTTCAGTCAGCTCCAGTTCCAGGCAGGCGGCGGGTATGCCGCTGTCGGCGAGAATCCCGGCGATGCGTCGATCGAGGTCGCCCTCGGAAAACTGGCGGGCCGAGAGGTTGACCGAAATCTTCGGCACCCGGACCTTGTCCTGGTGCCATTCGCGCAGTTGCCGACAAGACTCGCGCAGCACCCAGTCGCCGACCTGCACCACCAGCCCCAACTCTTCGAGCACCGGAATGAAATCGTTTGGCGGCACCAAGCCGCGGCGCGGGTGATGCCAGCGCAACAAGGCTTCGGCGCCGGTCAGGCGCTTGCCGTCGCCGGAGAACTGCGGCTGGTAATACAGCATGAATTCGTTCTGCTCCAGGGCATGGCGCAGATCGCTCTCCAACTCCAGGCGCTCCAGGGCGCTGGAGTTCATGTCGGCCTGGTAGAACTGGAAGTTGTTCTTGCCGCGTTCCTTGGCGTGGTACATGGCCGTGTCGGCGTTCTTCATCAGCTGGCTCAGCTCGTTGCCGTCCTGGGGACTCAAGGCGATGCCGATGCTGGCGGTGACGAAGAACTCGCGGCCTTCGAGCATAAAGGGTTCGGACAGGCTGGCGAGAATCTGTTCGCCGACATGAATGGCGCGGTTCAGCGCCACGTCGCGCAGCGCCTGCGATTGCAGCAGCAGGGTGAATTCGTCGCCGCCCATGCGCGCCACCGTATCGTCGGCATCGACGCAGGCGGTCAGGCGTATCGCCACTTCCTTGAGCATGCGATCGCCCGCGGCGTGGCCGAGGGAATCGTTGATCGGTTTGAAACGGTCCAGGTCGAGGAACATCAGCGCGACCCAGGTGTTGTGCCGTTCGCCATGCTGCAGGGCGGTGTGCAGGCGATCCTGGAACAGCGTGCGATTGGGCAATTGGGTCAGGGCGTCGTAGTAGGCCAGGCGGTGGATGCGCTGCTCGCTGGCCTTGCGCTCGCTGATATCGCTGAAGAAGCACACGTAGCTGACCAGGTCGCCGTCTTCGTCCTTGACCGCGGTGATGCCGACCCAGGCCGGGAAGCTTTCCGCGGTTTTGCGTTTGAGCCACACCTCGCCCTCCCAACTGCCGCGTTGGTTGAGCTGCTTGAAGATGAACTGCAGGAGCGTGGCCTGTTGCTGGTCGGCGGTGAGCATGCTCGGCAATTGATCGAGCACCTCGGCCGAACGGTACCCGCTGACCCGGCAGAAGGCCTCGTTGACCTGGACGATATAGCCGGCCGGGTCGGTGACCAGAATCGCCGCGGTGGAGTGTTCGAACACCGTGGCGGCCATGCGCAGGTCTTTTTCCGCGCGCCGTTGCAGGCTGATATCGCGGCCGACGCCGAGCATGCCCTTGAAGCGCTCCTGTTCGTCCCACATGGGGATCAGGCGCAGCTCGACCGGGACCTTGCGGTCGTCGGCGCGCAGCACGTCGAAGAAAAACAGCTGCGCGCGAACCTGGTCGCGCATCTCGGCCATGCGCTGCGGGTCGCCCAGGGCATGGCGGATACGTTCCAGCAGGGCGTACATACCGACCAGTTGCCGCGGGTTGGTGGCCAGGCTGTGGAAACCGTTCTGCAACACCCAGTTCGGCGAATAACCGAGCACCGGTTCCACCGAGGGGCTGACGTAGTTGAGCTGCAAGTGATCGTCGGTGGAGAAAATCACGTCGCTGATGCTTTCCGCCAGCAGCCGGTAGCGTTGCTCGCTGGCGCGTAGCGATTCGCTGCTGATGATCTGCTCGTTGATGTCCTTGGCCACGCCGATCAGGCGGCTGACCCGGCCGGATTCGTCGTAGGACAGCGCCTGCTCGCGGATATCGAACCAATGCCAGCTGCCGTCGCGGTGGCGCCAGCGCAATTGGCAATGCAGTTGCTGATCCTTGGCCACCACCTGCTGCAGGTTGCGCATGCGCCGATACTGCTCCCAGTCGTCCGGGTGCAGGAGTTTTTCCCAGAGCCCATCGCCCATGGCGAGCATTTCCGCTTCGCTGTAACCCAGGTCCGGGCCGAGGCGGTGGTTGCTGAACAGCACGCGCTTGTTCGGCACGTCGTGCACATAGAGGGTGTCGGGTACCGTTCGCACCACATCGGACCAGAAGCGTTCGCGCTCGATCAGCGACAACTCGATGCGTTTGCGGCTGGTGATGTCGCTGATGCTCAGGGTCACGGCACGCAGGTCTTGCGGGTTCTCCGGCAGGCGCATCACCAGCCACAGGTGGCGCTCATGGCCCAGCGGCGTGGTGATCTGGGTCTCCATTTCCAGCAACTTGTCGCCTTCGATAAGCGCGCTCAGCAACTGTTGGCGAAAGCCGTCGGGGCGCGGCTGGCTGCTGCGCAACAGGTGCTCGGCGGCCTGGACGCCCGATTCGACGCCGAGCAGGCGCAGCGCCACCTGGTTGGTTTCGGTGATCTGCACCAGTCGGGTCAACCGCTCGTAGCGCTCCGCCGAGGCTTGCAGCCATTGCTCGAGACTGGCCTTGTCGTGCAGCTCTTGGGTTTGCAGATACTGATGCAACTCTGCGAGGTCGAGCACACAGAGCGCGGTGCCGGTGCCCTCGAAGATATCCTGATAGCGCCGCCGGGTTTCCTGCAGCACCCGGGTGGCGTGCTGGTCCTCGGTGATATCGCGCAGCGCCCAGACGTACCCCGCGGCTTCGGGCAAATCGCTGCGGGCGATATCGAACAGGCGTGGCTCGCCGTTCAGCTCGAGTTCCAGCAGGTCATGGCCGTGTTCGTGAATTGCGCCGTGCGCTTGCAGCAGTTGCGCATCGAAATGCGGCACCAGCTGCAGAAGGTTCTTGCCCTGAATCGATGCGTTGCTGACGCCGAACAGGGCTTCGGCCTGGGGGTTGAGGTAGCTCAGTACGCCGTCGCGATCGGTCACCATGATCCGCTCTTCGAGAGCGCCGAGCGCACTGACCGCTTGGCGCTGAGCGCTTTGCGCAGTGCTTTCGCGCTCGCGCCTATGCTGTTGGTCATGTATCAGGCGATACAGGGCGAACAGCGCCAACAGGCTGCAGAAGGTCAGCAGCGCCACGTTGCCCGGCTGCCGATCCTCTTGCAAATAGGCGGGTACCAGTGTCAGCAACAACAACCCGAGCACCGACGCCAGCAACGCCAGCCAGGTGCTTTTGCGCCGTTCGCGCAGGGGCTCGGCTCGCGATTGAGGCGAAGAGCGCGACGGCGACGAGGCGGGCGGGGTGGGCACGTGCTTAAATCCTGGGCTCGGAGCGTGAACGGTGACTATAAGTAGTTGGCACGCGCAGGGCGCTTAGCATGCCATAACCGTGGCAAAGTGCCAGTTCGGTCGACGAGCGTCGTTTGCCCTGGATCAAGCATTCCGGTAGTTTTGCCGCATGCGCGCGGGTGTTGCCCATTGCGTCGAGCTCCGACTGCTTGCCGCCCTCGCCGGCCAGGCGGCGCAAGCGAATTTCCCATCTCGAGGGGGATCGCGCAACAGCCGCCAGCCATTTCAACTTCTTGTCCCCTAGCCCCCAGGTTATCCATGGCTCAATACGTATACACCATGCACCGGCTGAGCAAAGTAGTGCCGCCGAAGCGGGAAATCCTCAAGAACATTTCCCTGTCGTTTTTCCCCGGCGCCAAGATCGGCGTACTCGGTCTCAACGGTTCGGGCAAATCCACCCTGTTGAAAATCATGGCCGGCGTCGACACCGAGTTCGACGGCGAAGCCCGGCCGATGCCCGAGCTGAATGTCGGCTACCTGCCGCAGGAGCCGCAGCTCGACCCGAGCAAGACCGTGCGCGAAGTGGTGGAAGAAGCCGTCAGCGCGATCAAGGACGCCCAGGCGCGTCTCGATCAAGTGTACGCCGCCTACGCCGAACCGGATGCCGACTTCGACAAGCTGGCCGCCGAACAGGCCAAGCTCGAAGCGATTCTGCAAACCAGCGACGGCCATAACCTCGAACGCCAACTGGAAGTCGCCGCCGACGCCCTGCGTCTGCCCGCCTGGGACGCCAAGGTCGCCGTGCTCTCCGGTGGCGAGAAGCGCCGCGTGGCGCTTTGCCGCTTGCTGCTGTCGGCCCCCGACATGCTGCTGCTGGACGAACCGACCAACCATCTGGACGCCGACTCGGTGGCCTGGCTGGAGCACTTCCTCCACGACTTCCCCGGCACCGTGGTGGCGATCACCCACGACCGTTACTTCCTGGATAACGTTGCCGGCTGGATTCTCGAACTCGACCGCGGCGCCGGTATCCCCTACGAGGGCAATTATTCCGGCTGGCTGGAAGCCAAATCGGATCGTCTGGCCCAGGAATCCAAGCAGCAGTCGGCCCACGAGAAGGCCATGAAGGAAGAACTGGAGTGGGTGCGCAAAGGCGCCAAGGCCCGCCAGTCCAAGTCCAAGGCCCGTCTGCAACGCTTCGAGGAAATGCAATCGCAGGAATTCCAGAAGCGCAGCGAAACCAACGAAATCTATATCCCGGCCGGCCCACGTCTGGGCGACAAGGTCATCGACTTCGTCAACGTCAGCAAGGGCTACGGCGACCGCGCGCTGATCGACAACCTGTCGTTCAGCATGCCCAAGGGCGCCATAGTCGGCGTGATCGGCGGCAACGGCGCCGGTAAGTCGACGCTGTTCCGCATGCTGATGGGCAAGGAGCAGCCGGACTCGGGCAGCATCGAGATCGGCGAGACCGTGCAGCTGGCCTGCGTCGATCAGAGCCGCGAGGACCTGGATGGCAGCAAGACCGTGTGGGAAGCCGTGTCCGACGGTTCCGACATGATCCGCATCGGCAACTACGAGGTGCCGTCGCGTACCTACGTCGGCCGCTTCAACTTCAAGGGCGGCGACCAGCAGAAGTTCGTCAAGGACCTCTCTGGCGGTGAGCGCGGTCGTCTGCACCTGGCGTTGACCCTGAAAGAGGGCGCCAACGTGCTGCTGCTCGACGAACCGTCCAACGACCTCGACGTGGAAACCCTGCGCTCGCTGGAAGAAGCGCTGCTCGACTTCCCCGGCGCGGCCATCGTGATCTCTCACGATCGCTGGTTCCTCGACCGCGTGGCCACGCACATCCTGGCCTATGAGGATGACTCGCACATCGAGTTTTTCGAAGGCAACTACACCGAGTACGAAGCCGACCGTAAGAAGCGCCTCGGCGATGCCGCCTCGCAACCGCATCGCGTGCGGCACAAGAAGCTGGCGTAGTCAGTACGCGTGCAATACCCAAACGGAGCCTCAGGGCTCCGTTTTTTATGCGTGCGAGCTTGTCAGGTCAGTGACAGCCGCCAGACTCCAGATCCTTGAGAATCGGGCAATCCGGGCGCTGATCGCCGTGGCAGTGTTCCATCAACTCCTGCAGGCTGTCGCGCAGGCTGCTGAGCTCGGCGATCTTGCGGTTCAGCTCGTCGATATGTCCGGCGGCCAGGGCTTTGACGTCGGCGCTGGCGCGCTGCCGGTCCTGCCACAGGGTTAGCAGCTTGCTCACCTCCTCGAGCGAGAAGCCCAGGTCCCGCGCGCGCTTGATAAAGGCCAGGCGGTGCAGGTCCTGGGCGCCGTACTGGCGATAACCGCTTTCCGTACGCCCGGCGCGGGGCAGCAACTCGATGCTTTCGTAATAGCGGATCATCTTGGCGCTAAGGCCGGTTTGCCGTGCGGCTTGGCCGATATTCATCGATACCTCCCAACGATGTTTGTGTAGGAGCGGATTGTCGTCCCGTAGCCCGGATGCAATCCGGGGAAATTGGCGCCTATACAACCGCTCCCCGGATTTCATCCGGGCTACGGGGGTTGCGAGCTCTGCGGGTTCTGCGGTTGCCAGCGTTCCGTCCAACGATGCTTGTGTAGGAGCAGCCTGTCCGCGATCCAGGAGACGCGGATCGCGGCCAAGGCCGCTGCTACGGCTATGCCGCTCCGTAGCCCGGATGCAATCCGGGAGCAGTGGCGCCTATACAACCGCTCCCCGGATTTCATCCGGGCTACGGAGTTTGCGAGCTCTCCGGGCTCTTCGGCTTCCAGCGTTTCAGCAGCAGGGCATTGCTCACCACGCACAGGCTCGACGCCGCCATGGCGCCGCCGGCGAGCATCGGGTTGAGCAGGCCGATGGCGGCGAGCGGGATGCCGATCAGGTTGTAGATAAAGGCCCAGAACAGGTTCTGGCGGATCTTGTTGTAGGTGCGCCGGCTGATCTCCAGCGCGGCCGGCACCAGGCGTGGGTCGCCGCGCATCAGGGTGATGCCGGCGGCATGCATAGCCACATCGGTGCCGCTGCCCATGGCGATGCCGACATCCGCGGCGGCCAGCGCCGGAGCGTCGTTAATGCCATCGCCGACCATGGCCACCGCCTCGTGCTGTTTCAGGCGGGCGATGATCGTGGCTTTGTCCGCCGGCAACACTTCGGCATGTACCGAGTCGATCTGCAGGGCGCTGGCCACGGCGTTGGCGCTGCCCTTGTTATCGCCGCTGATCAGGTGGCTGCGGATACCCAGCGCTTTGAGCTCGGCGACGGCCTCGGCTGCGCCCGGCTTGAGCGTATCGCCAAAGGCGAACAGGCCGAGCACGCGGGGGCTGGGTTTCTCCTCGATCAGCCAGGACAGGGTGCGGCCCTCGGCTTCCCAGGCCAGGGCCTCGGCGACCAGTACGCTGTTCTGCAACCAGTGTTCTTCGAGCAGGCGCTTGTTACCCAGGGCCAGGCGCCGTTCGCCGATCTGCCCGGCGATGCCACGCCCGGCCAGGGCCTGGCTATCGCTGATCTCCGGCAGTTGCAGTTGGCGTGCGTTGCAGGCGTCGAGCACGGCCTTGGCCAGCGGATGCTCGCTGCCGCGTTGCAGGGCGCCGGCCAGTTGCAGCAACGCCTCGGTGTCGCCATCGACCGCGCGCAAGTGGGCGATCTGCGGGCTGCCGGAAGTCAGGGTACCGGTCTTGTCGAAGGCCACCGCGGTCACCCCGTGGGCGACTTCCAGGGCGCTGGCGTCCTTGATCAGGATGCCGTGCCGTGCGGCCACTCCGGTGCCGGCCATGATCGCGGTCGGGGTGGCCAGGCCGAGGGCGCAGGGGCAGGCGATCACCAGCACCGCCACGGCATTCAGCAGGGCGGTTTCCAGCGGCGCGCCGAGCATCGACCAGGTCAGTAATGTGCCCAGCGCGAGCAGCAGCACGGTCGGGACGAACACCAGGCTGACCTTGTCCACCAGCTTCTGGATCGGCGCCTTGGCAGCCTGGGCGTCTTCGACCAGGCGAATGATTTTCGCCAGCACGGTTTCCGCGCCCAGGGCGGTGGTTTCCACCACCAGACGGCCTTCGCCGTTGATCGCCCCAGCGGTGACCTTATCGCCCGGTTGCTTGGGTTGCGGCAGGCTTTCCCCACTGATCAGGGCTTCGTCGGCGTGGCTGCGCCCGGCCAGCACCTGGCCGTCGACGGGAAAACGCTCGCCCGGTTTGACCACCACCTGATCGCCCAGAACCAAGGCGCTCAGCGTCACCAGCTGCTCCTGACCGTCGCGCAGGCGCAATGCCTGATCGGGGCGCAGGGCTTGCAGCGCGCGGATGGCGCTGGTGGTCTGGCGTTTGGCGCGGCTTTCCAGGTATTTGCCGAGCAGGATCAGGCTGATGATCACCGCCGAGGTTTCGAAATACAGATGCGGCATGCTGCCGGCAGGCGCGGCCGCCCATTGGTAGAGACTCAGGCCGTAACCGGCGCTGGTGCCGATGGCCACCAGTTGATCCATGTTGCCGGTGCGCGCCAGCAACGCGCGCCATGCGGCCCGGTAGAAGCGTGCGCCGAGCACGAACTGCACCGGAGTGGCCAGAGCGAATTGCAGCCAGGCCGGCAGCATCCAGTGCACGCCGAGCGGATCGAGTAGCATCGGCACCAGCAAGGGCGCGGTCAGCAGCATGGCCAGCGCCAGTGCCCAGCGCTCGCGTTGCAGGTGTCGGTCGGTCGCGGAGGCGGCTGGTTGTTGCGCGTCCACCAAGCTTGCCGAGTAACCCGCGGCGCTCACCGCTTGCAGCAGCGGCTGCGGGTCGAGGCCGGCGACGACCTCGAGTCGCGCCTGCTCGTTGGCCAGGTTGACGCTGACCGACAATACCCCCGGCTGTTGCGTCAGGGCGCGCTCCACGCGGCCGACGCAACTGGCGCAGGTCATGCCGTCGATGGCCAGTTCCAGGCGTTCGCTGGGCACCTGATAGCCAGCATCTGCGACCGCCGCGAGCAGTTGCGTCAGGCTGTCCCTGGGCGCCTCGATGCGAGCCTGTTCGCTGGCCAGATTGACGCTGACGCTTTGCACATCGGCGACCTTGCCGAGGGCGCGCTCGACACGCCCGGCGCAACTGGCGCAGGTCATCCCGCTGATGGGCAGTTCGAAGGTGGTCAGGCTGGTCATGCGCGTTCTCCATCGGATTCCGCCACAGAATCAACCTTGACCCATGGGCAAGGTCAAGCGCTTTTTATTGCTTGACCTTGCCCATGGGGTAAGCCTGACACTGGCCTCATCCCGCGCAGCAGCCGGGTTTCCCAGTCCCAGGAGTTTATCGATGCAAGCACCCCAGGTTCATACGCTCAACGTGCAAGGCATGACATGCGAACACTGCGTCAAGACCATTACCGAAGCCGTGCGCGCGCGCGATCCGGCCGCCGAGGTGAAGGTCAAACTGGCCGGCGGCGAGGTGCGGGTGAGCAGCAGTCTGTCGAGCGATGCGCTGATCATCGCGATTGCCGAGGCGGGGTATGGGGCTGGTTTGGCTTGATAGGTTTTGTGACCAGGCGACTCCCCGGATTGCATCCGGGCTACCGAAGACCCCGTAGCCTGGATAAGCGCAGCGCAATCCGGGACCGGGGCGCCGCCATCCCGGATTGTGCTAAGGCTTATCCGGGCTCGTACTCATTCAGCGATCATCAATAACACCGCATGGCGACCTTATTGGGTTACGCGGCGGCCGAAGGTGATGCCGCGATCTAAACCGCGATAATCGCCGCTAACCCAAGCTACTCAGCTCGTAGCCTGGTTAAGCGCAGCGCAATCCGGGAAAGTTGTTGCATGTGCAACCGATCCCGGATTGCGCTAAGGCTTATCCGGGCTACTCGACCAATCGCGAATCAAACCGCGAAAGCAGGCGTCGACCAGGGGCGCGGTGTCGTTCAGCGGGTCGAACAGGCCGGGGTCGCGCAACCAGTCATGGAACAGGCCGACGATCAGCGCGTGCAGCGAACGGGCCGCCAGGCGTGGGCTGATGCCCGGTTGCAGGCGCGGGCAGACGTCGGCGCGCGCGAACTGCTGTTCGCACAGCCGGATAAACAGATTGATAAAGGCCTCGTGGCGTTCTTCGGCCTCGCGCAGGTCGGCGGTAAATTCGCAGCGGCGCAACAGGATGGTGAAGATGCGCCGCTTCTGTTCGTCGCGGGCCAGGTTCTCGATGGCTTCGATGCATAGCTCGCGCAGGCTCAGCAGCGGGTCGCGATCGGCGCAGCCGGCCAGGCGTTCGGCCAGTTGCTCGGGGGGCAGGCGCACCTGGCTGAGCATCTCGTTGAACAGATGGGCCTTGTTCTCGAAGTGCCAATAAACCGCGCCGCGGGTCACCCCAGCGTGGCGGGCAATATGTTCCAGGCTGGTATGGGCCACGCCTTTTTCCAGAAACAGGGTCTCCGCGGCCGCGAGTAGGGCGTAGCGGGTTTGCTCGGCTTCTTCTTTGGTTCGGCGCATGGCGGTGACTTGATTCGGCAAGCGGGTTGGCGGATGCGGCCGACGCGATGCTCCGCGCCGGCGGGTGGCAAAGTGTAATGAATTGATCGGCGAGGGTCTATTTACAAACACTGTTGTATGTAACTAGCATTGCCCGTCTCAAGCGTCATGCCTCGCGTAGTCTCGGAGACACTCTCATGCCTTTTTCACGCCTCTTACCCGCTGCTTGCGGGGCCTTGCTATTTTCTGGCTTTTTGCTGGTGGCCCAGGCGGCCGATATGCCGCCGCCCGAGGTGGTGGTGGAACGCGTGCAGGCCGCGCCCTTGCCGCTGGTGTTCGAGTATTCGGCACGCACCGCCGGCTTTCGTGAGGTGCAGGTGCGCGCCCAGGTCAGCGGCATCCTGCAGGAACGCACCTACCTGGAAGGCAGCCAGGTCAAGCAGGGCCAGGTGATGTTCCGTATCGACTCGCGTACTTACGAGGCTGCATTGGCCCGGGCCAAGGGCGCGCTGGCGCAGGAGCAGGCGCGCTACCGGCAGACCGAGCGCGACCTCAAGCGCATCCGCGAATTGCAGAAGAAGGGCTTCGCCAGCGAAAGCGAACTGGATAACGCGATCTCCAACTTCGAGCAGAGCAAGGCCAATATCCAGGCCGCCGAAGCCGAGGTGCAGTCCAAGCAGATTGACCTCGACTACTGCACGGTCAAGGCGCCGATTTCCGGTATCACCAGCCGGGAAACCGTTTCCGAAGGCAGCCTGATGGTCGCCGGCGATCCGAACGCCAGCCTGCTGAGCAATATCACCCAACTCGACCCGCTGTACGTCAACTTCGCCGCTCCGGATTCGGACGTGGAAAGCGTGCGCGCCGGCCTGCAAAGCGGCGACCTGGTGTTGCCCGACGACGGCAAGATGCACATCGCCATCCAGTTCGGCGATGGTTCCAGCTACCCGCTGGAGGGCACCGTGGATTTCACCGACAGCCTGGTCGACCGCAATACCGGCACCGTCAGCGTGCGCGCCGTGGTGCCCAACCCCGAGCAGAAGTTGCTGCCGGGCCAGTTCGTGCGGGTGCAGGTCAAGGGCGTTACCCGCAGCAACGCGATTACCCTGCCCGAGCGGGCGGTGGCTCAGGGGCCGGGCGGCACCTTCGTCTATGTGGTGGACGGCGAAGGCATCGCGCGGATGCGCCAGGTCAGCACCGGGCACACGGCCAACGGCCGCTGGGTGATCGAGTCCGGCATCGGCGCGGGCGATAAGGTGGTGGTTGAGGGCTTGGCCAAGGTGCGGCCGGACACCCCGGTCAAGGTCGTCGACGCCGCCCAAGCCGCCAGTGGTTCCGAGGGGCGCACGCCGTGATCTCACGCTTCTTTATCGACCGTCCGGTATTCGCCGCGGTCATCTCCATCGTCATCGTACTGGCCGGCCTGATGGCCATGCGCACGTTGCCGATCGCTCAATACCCGCAGATCCTGCCGCCGCAGGTGTCGGTCAGCGCCAGCTATGCCGGGGCCAGCGCCCAGGTGATCGCCGAAACCGTGGCCGCGCCGCTGGAACAATCGATCAACGGCGTCGAGGGCATGCTCTATCAGCAGTCCAATTCGGGCGGCAACGCCATGAGCCTGTCGGTGTATTTCGAGGTCGGCCGCGACCCCGATCAGGCCACCATCGACGTCAACAACCGGGTCCAGGCCGCCTTGGCCAAGCTGCCGGAGGAAGTGCGTCGGCAGGGCGTCAAGGTGGTGAAGAAGTCCTCCGACATCCTTCAGGTGGTGACGCTGTTTTCCCCGGACGGCTCGCGCGACCCGGTGTATATCAGCAACTACGCGCTGATCAATGTGATCGACGAGCTCAAGCGCCTGCCCGGGGTCGGCGACGTCAGCCAGTTCGGCTCGAAAGACTATTCGATGCGAATCTGGCTGCGCCCGGACAAGCTGGCGCAATACGACCTGACGCCGACCGATGTGGTGGCGGCGATTCGCGAGCAGAACTCGCAGTTCGCCGCCGGCAGCTTCGGCCAGCAGCCGCTCAAGCAGGAGCAGGATTTCACCTACACGGTGACCACCCAGGGCCGTTTTACCGATCCGGCCGAGTTCGAGAATGTCATCCTGCGCAGCGACGCCACTGGCGCCAGTCTGCTGCTCAAGGATGTCGCGCGGATCGAGCTGGGCGCCCAGGACTATTCGTTGATGACCTCGCTCAACGGCCAGCAGAACGCCGCCTTCGGCGTCTACCTGCAGCCGGGCGCCAATGCCCTGGATACCGCCGAGGCGGTGCAGGCGGCGCTGGATCGCTTGTCGAAGAACTTCCCCAGCGGCATGACCTACAAAATCCCCTACGACACCACCAAGTTCGTCCGGGTGTCGATCAAGGAGGTGATCCATACCTTCTTCGAGGCCCTGGTGCTGGTGGTGTTGGTGGTCTTCCTGTTCCTGCAGAACTGGCGCGCCACGCTGATCCCGCTGTTGGCGATCCCGGTGTCGCTGGTCGGCACCTTCGCCGGCATGTACCTGCTGGGTTTTTCGATCAACCTGCTGACCTTGTTCGGCATGGTGCTGGCCATCGGTATCGTGGTGGACGACGCCATCGTGGTGATCGAGAACGTCGAGCGGGTGATGAACAGCGAGAAGATCGGCCCGCGCGAGGCGACCATCAAGGCCATGCAGGAAGTCACCGGGCCGATAGTCGCGATCGTTCTGGTGCTCTGCGCGGTGTTCGTGCCGGTGGGCTTTCTCGGCGGCCTGGCCGGCGAGATGTACAAACAGTTCGCGATCACCATCGCGGTGTCGGTGGTGATCTCCGGGATAGTCGCGCTGACCCTGAGCCCGGCGCTCTGCGCCTTGCTGCTCAAGCCCGGGCATCACGAACCGGCTGCGCCGTTCCGGGCCTTCAATCGGGTCTTCGACAAGTTGACCAGCGGCTATACCGCGGGCGTGCGTTTCTTCCTCAAGCGCTCGGCGGTCGGTCTGCTGCTGTTCGGCGCGATGATCGCGTTGATGGTCGCGCTGTTCGATCGGGTGCCCAGCTCCCTGGTGCCCAACGAAGATCAGGGCTATGTGATCAATGCCTACTTCCTGCCGCCGGCCGCTTCGCTGACCCGCACCGAGAAGCTCACCAGTGATGTCACCCAGCAACTGATGAAGCACCCGGCGGTGCAGGACGTGGTGACCTTCGCCGGCTTCGACGTGCTGACCTTCGGCACCCGCAGCAACGCCGGGGTGTCCTTCGTGCCGTTGAAAGACTGGAGCGAGCGCACCACGCCTGAGCTGGACGCGCGCAACCTGACGCGCGAGTTCATGGGCATGGGCGCGGCGCAGAAGGACGGCATGGTGATGAGCTTCAACCCGCCGCCGATCACCGGCATGAGCACCACCGGCGGTTTCGAAGGCTTTATCCAGGACCGCAGCGGCGGCGGGACCGCGCAGCTGGCGCAGAAGGTTCAGGCGTTTCTCGCCGCCGCGGCCAAGCGCCCTGAGCTGACCGGGGTGCAAAGCACCTTCAGTGCCAACGTGCCGCAGTACTACATCGACCTTGATCGCACCAAGGCGCGGGCTCTGGGCGTGTCGATCAACGATGTGTTCACCGCCATGCAGTCGACGTTCGGCAGTTATTACGTCAACGACTTCAACCTGTATGGGCGCACCTTCCAGGTCAGCCTGCAGGCCGAGTCGGAGTTCCGCCGCAAGCCCGAGGACCTGTCCCAGGTCTACGTGCGTTCGGCCGGCGGCGAGCTGGTGTCGTTGTCCAGCCTGGTCAAGGTCGAGCGCATTCTCGGCCCTGATACCTACGCGCGTTTCAACGTCTACCCGGCGGCGAAAATCCTCGGTGGCCCGGCGCCGGGTTACAGCTCGGGGCAGGCCCTGGCGGCGGTGCAGGAAATCGCCGACGAAGTGCTCGGCAGCGACTACAGCATTGGCTGGACCGGCTCGGCCTATCAGGAATTGGCGACCCAGGGTTCGGGCAGCATGGCCTTTATCTTCGGCCTGATCATGGTGTTCCTGATTCTCGCCGCGCAGTACGAACGTTGGACCTTGCCGCTGGCGGTGGTCACTGCGGTGCCCTTCGCGGTGTTCGGCGCGATTCTCGCGGTGTGGTTGCGCGGTATCGAGAACGACCTGTACTTTCAGGTCGGCCTGGTCACCCTGATCGGTCTGGCGGCGAAGAACGCTATTCTGATCGTCGAATTCGCCGTGCTCTGCCGGGCGCAGGGCATGGGGATCTTCGAGTCGGCCTTGGAGGCCTCGCGGCTGCGCTTCCGGCCGATCATCATGACTTCGCTGGCGTTCATTCTCGGCGTGGTGCCGTTGGCCATCAGCAGTGGCGCCGGTTCGGCCAGCCGTCACTCGATCGGCACCGGGGTGATCGGCGGCATGCTCGCCGCCACCGTGCTGGCGATCTTTTTGATCCCGATGTTCTATCTGCTGGTGGAGTCGTTGGCGGCAAAACTCGGCATGGGACGGAAAAAGGCCGTCACGCCGGTTTGATCTCTTGACCCGCACAAACCGTAGCCCGGATGCAATCCGGGAGCGGTTTGCCCGGCACTGGATTTCCCCGGATTGCATCCGGGCTACAACGACCCCTATGTGCCCTTACTCTCAGGACTGACATGTCGTTACGTATTTTGTTGATCCTCGGTGCGCTGAGCGCTTTCGGCCCTTTGGCCATCGATTTCTATCTGCCGAGCTTTCCGGCGCTGGCGCAGGCCTTCGCCACCGATGTGGAGCATGTGCAGCTGTCGCTGTCGGCGTACTTCATCGGCTTGGCCATCGGCCAACTGCTCTATGGGCCACTGGCCGATCGCTTCGGGCGGCGCAAGCCCCTGCTGGTCGGGGTGCTGCTGTTCAGCCTGGCCTCGGTGATCTGCGCTCTGGCGCCGAGCCTGGAGTGGTTGATCGCCGCGCGCTTCGTCCAGGCCCTCGGCGGCTGCGCCGGCATGGTGATAACCCGCGCCGTGGTGCGGGATATGTGCGACCCGATCGACTCGGCCAAGGTGTTCTCGCAATTGATGCTGGTGATGGGCCTGGCGCCGATCCTGGCGCCTTTGCTCGGCGGACTGATGCTCAATGCCCTCGGTTGGCAGTCGATCTTTATCGCGCTCGCGCTGTTCGGCGCGCTCTGCCTGTTGGCCGTGGCCTTGTGGTTGCCGGAGACCCTGGCCGGCGATGCGCCGGCTGCGCCCTTGCGCGGGGCCGTGGGCGAATACCTGCGGCTGTTCGCTGACCTGCCGTTTCTCGGTTATGCCTTGACCGGCGGCTTCGCCGTCGCCGGGATGTTCGCTTATATCGCCGGCTCCCCCTTCGTTTTCATTCAGCTGTACGGGGTGCCGGCGGAGCACTTCGGCTGGCTGTTCGGCGCCAATGCCTTGGGCTTTATCCTGGCGGCGCAGTTGAATGCCTGGCTGGTGGCGCGCCATGGCCCCAGCTACTGGTTGCGGCGCATGGTGTGGGTGTACCTGGCGTTCGGTTCGACGTTATTGCTGACGGCGCTCGCGCAACCAGCGGCGTTGTGGCCGCTGCTGTTTCCGCTGTTCGGCTGCATCGCCTGCCTCGGCGTGCTCTTGCCGAATTCCTCGGCCTGCGCCATGGCTGGACAGGGTAGCCATGCCGGCAGCGCTTCGGCGTTGCTCGGCAGCCTGCAATTCACCATCGCCGCCAGCGCCGCTGCCGCGGTCGGCCTGCTGCACGACGGCAGTGCCTGGCCGATGGCGACGGTGATGTTCGTTTGCGCGCTGCTGGCGGTGGCGTTCTCGCTGTTCACCCGCTGGGCCGAAAGCCGTGCCGGCCGTACCGGCTATTGAGCCGTGGCTCAGTACTTGTGTTGCTGCTGCACGGCCAGGCTGGCCAGGCGGGTGAACTCGGTGACCAGGGCGATATCCGCTTCGCTGGGGCGGGTGGGCTGGGCGTAATAGATGCCGAAGGTGCCGAGCACCTGATCGTGATCATCCTTGAACGGCAGCGACCAGCAGGCATGCAGACCGGCCGCCTTGGTCAGTTCGCGATAGTCGCGCCAATAGGGGTGTTGGCCGAGGTCTTCGGTAATGGTTAATTCGCCGCTGCAGGCGGCATGCCCGCAGGCGCCGACTTCCGGCGCCGCCTGGATGCCATCGATGGCCTGGCAATAACTGGCGGGCAGGCTGGGCGCGCTGGCCACGTGCAGGCAGCGCTGCTGATCCAACAGCATGATCGAAACCAGCATGTGCGGGTTGAGGTCCTGCAGGCGCCGGCTGATGTCATCGAGAACCTGCGTTAGCGGGCTGCGCGCCAGCAGCTTGTCGAGCACGGCGTTACGGGCGCCTTGCAGTTCTTGCTGTTGAAAGTCTTCATGGATATCGCGCAGGCTGTTGTCGGCCCGGCTGTGCGCCAGTTGCAGTTCGACCCGGCGAATCTGCCCCTGGCGGGTCGCGACACGGTACTCGTCGCGCACGCTGTTTTGCTTGCCGCCGATAATGGCATCGATCTGTTCGGTCAGCCGGGCGCTGTCTTCGGCATGGAGAAACTGCGCTAACGGCCGGCCCAGGCATTCATCGCCGGGATAGCCGCTGAGTTGTTCCCAGGCCGGGTTGTAGAACGTCAGGTGGCCGCGGGTGTCGGCGAGGAAGATCACATCGCTCAATTGTTCGACCATATCGCGGAAGCGCTCTTCGCTAGCGTGCAACTCGCGGTAGATGTGTTTTTGTTCGCTGAGGTCGATATCGATGCAATACAACTCCAACTGGTCGCGGGTATTGCGCAGCATCGAATGGCTGGAGAACACCCAGATCGGTTTGCCGTCCTTGCGTTGCAGCTGCACTTCGGCCGCCTGGATCGCCGGGCCGCCGAGCAGCCAACTATTGATCGCCGCCACGACATGGGCGCGCCCCGCGCTCGGCACTATCAGTTCTTCCAGGCGTTTGCCCATGGCCTCCTGCATGCTGTAGCCATACAGCTGGGTACTCGCCTGGTTCCAATAGATCACCCGGCGTTCGCGGTCGTAGCCTTGCACGGCGATGCGCGGGGTGCGCTCGAAGAGTTGCCGGAAGCGCTGTTCGCTCTCGCGTAACGCCGCTTCGTCGCGCTTCTGGTTGCTGATGTCCTGCACGGTGCCGAGGACCTGGCCACTGCTATCGACCTCTCCGCGCAGCAGCAACCAACTGCAATGGGGCTGTTGCGGCTGGTGGAGGCGGGCGCTGATCAATAGCGGTTGCCGCTCTTCGAACAAGGCTTGCAAGGCGCGCTGCACGGCTGGGCGTTCGGCCGGGTGCAGCCAGGCGAGCAACTGTTCCGTGCTGCTGAACCCATCCTCCGCTGGGCGCGCCAATAGCCGCAGGGCCTCTTCGCTCCAGTGCAAACGTCCGTCGTATTGCCAGTAGCCCAGGCCTGCCGTGTGCTGGGTTTGTTGCAGCAGGCGGGTATTGCGGCTCAGCTCGTCGAGCAAGCGCTGTTGCGCGCGGCGGTCGCGGTAGCTGAGAAACAGGATCAGCAAGCTGCTGAGCAGAATGAACAGCAGGCCTTTGAGGGTTTGCAGACGGCTGGTCAGCAGGGCGTCGCCGCTCAGCGCATTCAGCAAATAGTCGCTGCCCAGAATCCAGGCGCTGCTGAACAGGGCGTAGATGGCGGCCACACGTAACGGGCATACAAGATCGGATCGCATCCTTAGCATCGCCTGCATACGACTGAATAGGGCGCGTCGCACAGCCGCTCACCCATGAGTGAAAGAGTCTAGCAGTCGCTCGGCTTTACCGTTGGGCGTGAATGGGCAACCCATTCGGGGCTCGCGCGGGTACCCCAACTTGGCGACGGCTACGGCTGCTGTTAGAGTCGCGGCCATGAACCGGACTCGCGCTAACCGCCCATTGCTGGCCTGGATGCTGTATTTCAGCGTGCTGTTCAGCGCGCTCGCTTGCAGCATCGGCCATGGCCAGATGGCCGGTTTGCAGCTCAGCGGGCTGGACGGCGTCTATTGTGGCGGTGTGCTGGGCGGCTCCTTGAGCGGCGATTTGGCCGATAGCGGCATAGCTGGCACCAATCCGGCCACCGGGTTTGCCTGCTCGCTGTGTTCCAGCTTCGTCGGCCTGGCCCTGGCGGCGTTCTTCGGTTTGCTCGGCCTGCTGCCGATGCGTCAACCGCGACTCAGTCCTCGACCTTGGCGGGCCGGCCTGCCGGTCCGCTACCTCTGGCCTTCGGCCAATCCCCGCGCTTCCCCCTTGCTGGTTTGACTGTCGCCTGCGTCGGGCCCCTTGGCCGTGTCGCAGATCCAATCAAATATCAGCGTTTTCCGGCGCCTGCCCGGGCCGAAGGCCATGACTTGGGGAAGTCCATGCGTCAGTTACCCGTTATCAGCCTGCTGGCCGTCAGCGTCTGCCTGGCCGGCTCCGCTTATGCCGAACACCTCGAACTGGAAGACAGCACCGTAGTCGGTCAGAAGTTACACGATGCCACTGCACCCGATATCCGCGAAAAGCGCGCCGAGTTTGCACGGATTCCCGGCGGTGTGGCTCTGGTGGATGCGGAAACCTACAAGACCGGGCGCGCCAGTTCGCCCCAGGATGCCCTGGGTCAGGCCACCGGGGTGTATATCCAATCGCGCTCCGGCGCCGAGGAGTCGCGCCTGTCGATTCGCGGCTCGGGCTTGCAGCGCACCTTTCACCAACGCGGCATCCTGCTGATGCAGGACGGTGCGCCGCTCAATCTGGGCGACGGCAGCGGTGATTTCCAGGCCATCGAGCCCATCGCCCTCGACCATATAGAGGTGCTGCGCGGCGCCAATGCCTGGCGCTATGGAGCGGCCAACCTGGGTGGTGCGATCAATTTTGTCACCCCTACTGGCAAGACCGCGCCGAATGTCCAGGTGCGTGCCGAGGCCGGCAGCTTCGATTACCAGCGCCTGTTCGGCGCCGTGGCGCAGGACTTTGGCGGTTGGGACGCTTATCTGAGCTTTTCCGATTATGCCCAGGACGGTTTCCGCGACCACGCGCGCCAGGAGAACCAGCGCTACTTCGCCAATCTCGGCGGGCGCATCAACGAGCGGCTGTCGACCCGTTTCTATTTCAGTCATGTGGAAACCGACTCGGAAATACCTGGCAGCCTGACCAAGGCGCAGTTGCGCCGTAACCCCGAGCAGGCAGCCGCAAGCACGGTGATTGGCGATAACAAGCGCGACTTTACCCTCAACCGCATCGGCAATATCACCACCCTGCAGTTGGATGCCGGGCACAGCCTGGAGCTATCGAGCTTCTACAGCGAGAAGTCGCTGTGGCACCCGATCTTTCAGGTGCTGGAAGTGGACAGCGAGGACTTCGGTGTGCGCCTGACCCATAAATGGCACAACGATCAAGGCTGGCGCTGGAGCGGTGGGGTGGAGGCGCTGCAAGGGCGCAACCAGGCGGCAAACTACGTCAACGTCCAGGGCAAACGCGGCAATCAGGTCGATCGACAAGTGCAGACCGCACGCAGCTTGAACGCTTTCGGCGAGTTGGAAGTGCCTTTGGCCGAGGACTGGGCTCTGATCGGCGGATTGGCCTGGTTGCACAGTGAGCGCGATCTCGACGATAAGCTGAAAAGCAGCTTCAACTTCGTGGGTATTCCCATCGGTTTTCAGGACAACTCGTTCAACAAGAGCTACAGCGCGCGCATCGGTCGTATTGGCCTGCGCCATGACCTTGCCGAGAGCGTGCAGCTATTCGGCAACCTCAGCCAGAGCTACGAACCGCCGACCTTCAGCGAGTTGACCGGCGGCGCCATCGTCAGCGAGAACGATGCACAGAAAGCCACCACCCTGGAGGTCGGTATGCGCTTCCAGCAGGGCGGCCTCGATCTGGATCTGGCGGTTTACCGCAGCGAGATTCGCGACGAACTGCTGAGCTACGTCAATCCGAACAACCCGACTCAGGCATTCACCGTCAACGCCGACCGCACCCTGCATCAGGGGATCGAATTCGGAGGGGCTTGGCAGCTGGGTGAGTTGGTGTTGCGCGGCCAGTATCTGCTCAACGATTTCCGCTTCGACAACGATGCCGACTACGGCAATAACCGCATCGCCGGGGTGCCCAGCCAGTACCTCAAGGGCGAAGCGCTGTGGCAACGAGATGGCTGGTACGCCGGGCCGACCTTTGAATGGGTGCCGGTGCGCTATGCCGCCGATCATGCTGAGTCACTCTATGCCGAAAGCTATGCGGTCTGGGGGCTCAAGGGCGGTTACCGGCCGCGCGTAGGTCTGGGCTTCTTCATCGAGGGTCGCAACCTCTCCGACAAAACCTATATCGCCACCACCGGTGTCGTGGCCAACGCCAGGGGGCAGAATGCCGCGCTCTTTATGCCGGGTGATGGTCGCAGCCTGTATGCCGGTCTGGAGTGGCGGCTATGACATCCCCATCGCGCACTCACTGGATCGCTGAGCTTGGAGCCGAACAATGAAAGCCACCTCCCCATCGTTCTATAACCTGGCCTGGCGTTGGCATTTTTACGCCGGGTTGTTCGTCATCCCCTTTATGATCCTGCTGTCGCTGACCGGGATTATTTACCTGTTCAAGCCGCAGCTGGATCGGCTGATGTATTCCGAAATGCTCGAGGTGCCGGTTGCCGCGCAGCTCAGCAGCGCCGACCAACAGTTGCAGGCGCTACGTCAGAACTACCCGCAGGCCACGCTGAAGAAGTACTTGCCGCCGGTTGCCGCGGGGCACAGCGCGCAATTCGTGATTGGCGACGGCGAGCGGACCCTGAATGTCTTCGTCGATCCTTATCGCGCCGAGCTATTGGGCAGCCAGGACGCCGACAACAACCTGCAAACCATCGTCCGCACCCTGCACGGCGATCTGATGATCGGCACGCTCGGCGACCGTCTGATCGAGCTGGCGGCCGGCTGGGGCATCGTCCTGGTGGTCTCCGGTTTGTACCTCTGGTGGCCGCGCGGCAGCGTTGGCGCCGGCGTGTTGTGGCCGCGCCTGAGCGCGCGCGGGCGCTTGCTGTGGCGTGATTTGCATGCGGTGACCGGGTTCTGGGGCTCGCTGTTGCTGTTGTTCATGCTGCTGACCGGGATGACCTGGACCGGCTTCTGGGGTGCGCAGTTCGCAGGCGCCTGGAACCACTTTCCCGCGGCGATGTGGGAGCAGGTGCCCGAATCCGGCAAACTCGCCGGTAGCCTCAACGACAGCAGCCAGCAGACGGTGGCCTGGGCGGTGGAAACCACGCCGTTGCCGGCCTCCGATCCGCACGCCGCGCACAAGGGGCACGGGGCGGTCGACGCTGCGACGCCCGCGGCGCAAATCGCCTTGCAACAGGTGGTCGACACCGCCGCCGCCCGTGGCGTGCAGCCCGGCTACAGCATTACCTGGCCGAAGGGTGAGCAGGGTGTGTTCAGCATCGCCCTGTTCGCCGACGATCCACGTAATGACGCCACGCTGCACCTCGATCAGTACAGCGGTGCGGTACTCGCCGATGTGCGCTGGAAGGATTACGGCGCGGTCGCGCGCACCGTGGAAACCGGGATCATGCTGCACGAGGGCAAGCTGTTCGGTTTGGCCAATCAGCTGCTGATGCTGCTGGTCTGTCTAATGGTCCTGTTCGGTGCCGTCAGTGGCCTGGTGCTCTGGTGGATGCGCCGTCCGCCGGGACGTTTCGGCGTGCCGTCGCTGCGCCATGATTTGCCGCGTTGGAAGACCGCGGTGGTGGTGATGGCCCTGCTGGGCATCGCCTTCCCGCTGGTGGGGGCCTCGCTGGTGCTGATCGGGGGGCTCGATTGGTTGCTGTCGCGTTTCGTCGCACCGCGCCGCATGGCCAGCAATGCCTGATGGCCGCGTTGAGTGATTTGCTAGCCGTTATTTGTCGCGGACTCGATCCGCTTATGGAGATCTGCTTATGTCGTTGAGAAAGATTCTGTTGCTGAGCGCATTACTGGGCGCTGGCCTGCCGGTCCATGCCCATGACCAGACCCAGGGCCAATTGCATATCGAGCACCCCTGGTCGCGCGAAATGCCGCCGGTCGCGCCTACGGCCGCGGTGTACTTCGTCGTCCATAACAACGGCGACCAGGCGGACCGCTTGCTGCGCCTGGACACCCCCGTGGCGGGCAAGGCCGAGCTGCATGAGCATGTGCATGCCGATGGCGTGATGAAGATGCAGCAGGTCCCGGCCGTGGAAATCCCGGCTGGCGGCGAGGTCCGGTTCGAGCCCATGGGCTATCACGTGATGCTGTTCGGCGTGAAGCAACAGGCCAAGGCGGGGGAGCGCTTCCCGCTGACGCTGACCTTCGAAAAGGCCGGGGTAGTCGAGTTGGATGTGGCGGTGCAAAAAGACCCGCCGGCCGCTGAGCACGCCCATTAAACGGCCTGCTAGCAGGCCGTTGTAGCCGTTGTAGCCCGGATGCAATCCGGGGGCGGTTATGTGGCCGACATCGCTCCCCGGATTGCATCCGGGCTACGAAAGCAGGATAGGCCTAGTCGATACCGAGTTTCTTCAGGCGGTAACGCATCGAGCGAAACGTCAGCCCCAGACGCTGCGCCGCCGCGGTGCGGTTCCAGCGGGTTTCTTCGAGCGCTTGCATGATCAGCTTGCGCTCGATGTTCTCCAGGTAGTCCTCCAGGTCGTCGATCTGCGCCAGATTGGCTTCGCCGTTCTCCGTCGGGCCGCAGCTGTCGGCCAGGCGCAGGTCGCTGGCATTGATGCGGTCGTCTTCGCACAATGTGTAGGCGCGCTCGAGCATGTTCTCCAGCTCGCGCACGTTGCCGGGGAAACGATAGCTTTTGAGCTTTTCCAGGGCGTCGGGGTCGAGCTTGGCCGGCATCAGGCCCGGGCCTTCGGCCAGGCGCTTGAGCATCGCTTCGGCGAGCAGGCCGATATCCTCGCGGCGTTCGCGCAGGGACGGCACGCGTAATTCGATGACGTTGAGGCGGTAGTACAGGTCCTGGCGGAAACGCCCGGCAGCCACCTCGGCGGCCAGATCTTTGTGGGTCGCGCAGAGAATGCGCACATCCACCACGTTCTCCTGTTGCCCGCCGACCGCGCGTACGGCTTTTTCCTGGATCGCCCGCAGCAGTTTGACCTGCATCGGCAGCGGTAGATCGGCCACTTCGTCGAGGAACAGGGTGCCGCCATTGGCCGCCTGGAACAGGCCCTGTTTGTCTTCGATGGCGCCGGTGAAGCTACCGCGCTTGTGGCCGAAGAATTCGCTTTCCATCAACTCGGTGGGAATGGCGCCGCAGTTGACCGGAACGAACATTTGTTCGCTACGCGGGCCCTGGTCGTGGATCAGGCGCGCCACCAACTCCTTGCCGCTACCGGATTCGCCGCTGATATACACCGGCGCCTGGCTGCGTGCGAGCTTGTGAATCTGTTTACGCAGCGCACGCATCGGCGGCGACTCGCCGAGCAGGCGGCTGTCCATCGGCGTGTCGTCGGCGCTGGCGGTATGCAGACGCAAGGCGGAATTGACCAGCTCGCGCAGGCGGGTGAGATCGACCGGTTTGGTGAGAAAGTCGAAAGCTCCGGCCTTGAGCGCGTTGATCGCGGTGTCCAGGCTGCCGTAGGCGGTGATCATCGCCACCGGCACCTGCGGATGGCGCTGCAGGATGTGTTGCACCAGGTCCATGCCGGTGCCATCGGGCAGGCGCATATCGGTCAGGCACAGGTCGAACGGCTCTTTGGCCAACCACTCGCGCGCTTCTTTGACGTTGCGCGCACTGCGGGTGTCGAGTTTCATGCGCCCCAGGGTGATTTCCAGGAGTTCGCGGATATCGGGCTCGTCGTCGACGATCAGGGCTCTCTGGCGGGTCATGGTCAACTCAGTTTGCGCGGGTGGGCGAAGGTGATACGGAAGCAACTGCCGCCGCCTTCGCGAGGTTTATAGTCGAGATGGGCCTGGTTGCTCTCGCACAGCTCGCGGGAGATATACAGACCCAGGCCGGTACCCTGGTTTTCCGTGGTGTAGAACGGCTCGAAGATGTGCTGCAGCTGCTCCGGCGCCACGCCGCTGCCGTTGTCCTCCACCTCCAATACCGGCAGGTCGCTTTCCGGGTCTCGGAACAAGGTTAGCCATACTTGGCCAAGTTGGTGTTTTTGCGCGCTATAGCGCATGCCGTTCTGCACCAGGTTGGTCAGCACCTGGGTCAGTTGGTGGGGGTCCATGCGCGTTTGAATGGTGCCGCCGCGGGTTTCCAGGTGCAGCATCTGTTCGGCCGGCGCCGAGGCGCGGAACTCGCTGGCGAAGCGGTGCAGCCAGTATTTCAGGTCCAGCAGCTGCGGTTCGGCCTGACGCCTGCGCGAGAGTTGCAGCACGTTCTCGATCACCAGGTTCATCCGTCGCGAATGATCCTGAATGATCTGCGCCAGGCGCTGGTCGGGGCCTTGGAGGTCGTCCGACTCCTGTAGCAGCTGCGCCGCATGGCTGATCGCCCCGAGCGGGTTGCGGATCTCGTGGGCGATGCCGGCCGTCAGGCGCCCGAGGGAGGCGAGTTTCAATTGCTGAGCCTGTTGGGCGATTTGCGAGATGTTGTCGATGAATACCAGGCAGTGGCGCTGTTCGCCGCGTTGCAGGCTCATGAAGCTCGGTTGCAGCACCGGGCCTTCGGGGTAGGCCTGCAAGCTCGACGGGCGGCGGGTCGGGTTGTGCTGCCACTGTTGCAGGCGCTTGACCAGTTCTGGACAGTGCGGATCGAGGATCTTGCCGGTCAGGTTGTCGCGTCCCAATAGGTATGCGGTGCTTTCGTTGGTCAACAGCACGCGCCGCGATTCGTCGAGCACCAGGATGCCGGTGCGCATGCGTTGCAGAATCACCGCGTTCAAGGCTTCCAGATTGGCGACATCGGTGGCGCGCTGTTCGGCCAGGCTCTCGCTGACCTGCAGGCGCCGGGTCAACGCCTGCACTGCCAGCGCGGCGGCGAAGCACAACGTGCCCAGCGCACCGGCCTGCACGTACTGGGCGACCGCGGCCGGTCGGTCCAGGCTGAGGTAGAAGGTCAGGTAGATCAGGCCGATGGCCGCGACTGCGGCGATCAACAGGCCGATACGTCCACGCAGGAGGAAGTTGGCGATCGCCACCGCGACTATCAGCAGGTTGCCGATGCCGCTCGGTGTGCCGCCGGCGGCATAGAACAACGCCGACAGCAGCACCACATCGATCAAGGCCAGGCTGAATACCTGGAACAGGCGCTGCGGGCGCTGTACCAGTACGCTGAGTACGGTATTGAGGATCAGGTACAGCCAACTGCCGTTGTAAAACAGCTCGGGCCGCACCATGTCCAGCAACTCTTCGTGCAGGTTGCTGGAAATCAGTAGTACCAGAATCAGGCCGATGATCAGCCGGTACAGGTGGTAGAGGCGCAGAATGCGCTGGCCTTTGGTCCCTTCGAGCACGAGCTTTTCGCTACTCACTGCGCTTTGGTGCCTTGCTTGAGATGTGCCTGGCTGCAGTACCAGTTGTCGCCCTGAGCGAGCGCGCGTGCGCGCGGTACATGCACCCCGCAGTGCGCGCAGCGCACCATGGGCGCGGGATCTGCGTTGGTGTCGTCGCGGCGGCGGGTCGGCGCGGCTATGCGGCGCCAGAGCCAGATGGCGGCCGCGATAATGGCAAGCAACAACAGCAGGCGGAACAGGCCCATAGCGCTCTCTTGTCGATAAATACGGGATACGGAGGTTAGCGCAGTTTATCCAAGGAATAGCGCCCAGCCCAGCGGCTAAACCGCATGCTGTGCGTTGTGTCCCCTATGGGTTGGCTGGCCCTCGGTTCAATGCCCGTGTGGCTAAGTCATCGCCCATAAAAAAGGAGACCCGGAGGTCTCCCTGTATTGGTGCGGCAATCACTTAGTCGAACAGGCCGAAGGTCATGTAGCTGAACCAGGAGCGGTCGTTGTCCTGGCTGTCGCTGCTCGCCTCATCGGCTTCATCCGCCTCGTCCTGGCCTTGCGGCTTGAGCTCGTCGGGGATCTGCTCTTCGGCCTCTTCGTATTGGCGGATCACGTCCTGGCTGGCGCGGGTTTCACCCGGCGGCAAAGGCGTGTCGGTTTCGATCAGGCCGAGGGTGACTTTAGCTAGCCAGGAGCGGTTGTCGGCTTCTTCCTCGCGCGGGACGAATTGGCCGTCGACCAGGGTCGGATGATCCGGGTAGTTGAGTTTCAGGGTTTCCAGGCTGGTGGCGGCCAGTTCGTCTAGGGTCAGGCGCTGATAGGCTTCGGTCATCAACGCCAGGCCGTCGGCGACCGCCGGGGTTTCCTGGAAGTTTTCCACCACATAGCGACCGCGGTTGGCTGCGGCTACATAGGCTTGGCGGCTCAGGTAGTAATAGCCGGCATGGATTTCATAGGCCGCCAGCAGGTTGCGCAGGTAAATCATGCGCTGCTTGGCGTCCGGCGCGTAGCGGCTGTTCGGGTAGCGGCTGGTCAGCTGGGCGAACTCGTTGTAGGAGTCACGAGCGGCGCCCGGGTCGCGCTTGGTCATGTCCAGCGGCACGAAGCGGGCGATCAGGCCGCGGTCCTGGTCGAAGGAGGCCAGGCCCTTCAGGTAGTAGGCGTAATCCACGTTGGGGTGCTGCGGGTGCAGGCGAATGAAACGCTCGGCCGCGGAGCGCGCAGCTTCCGGCTCGGCGTTCTTGTAGTAGGCGAAAATCAGTTCCAGCTGGGCTTGCTCGGCGTAGCGGCCGAACGGGTAGCGCGACTCCAGGGCTTTAAGCTTGGTAATGGCGCTGGTGTAGCTACTGTTATCCAGATCGCTTTGCGCCTGCTGGTACAACTCTGTTTCGCTGAGGTTCTCGTCGAGCACTTCGTTCGACGAGCAGGCGGCGGTAAGAGCGAGGATGGCGATCAGCAGCAGGTGTCTCACTTGCATGGCGGCTTGCGTCCCTGTGACGGCGGCTGTCTTGAGCAAAGCCGTCCTGTTATGATGAGCGCCCCGAATACCCCTGGGGCAAAGACGCCGTATTTAACCACAGCGCGTAGCCGAAACCAAAAGTAGGGCCTGTCGATCTTTCCTTGCCCATCACCGACCCCTGGTCCCCGCCGTTGCCGAGCATGCCTTCTATTAATACCCAGACCATTGAACTGAACGCCGAGGTGCCGTCCGAGATGGGCGGTCAACGCCTCGATCAAGTCGCCGCGCAGCTGTTCGCCGAGCATTCGCGTTCGCGTCTGTCCGCCTGGATCAAGGAAGGCCTGCTGACCGTCGACGGCGCGGTCGTGCGCCCGCGCGACATCGTCCATGGCGGCGCGCTACTGGCGCTGAAGGCCGAGCAGGAGGCCCAGGGCGAATGGGTCGCCCAGGATATCGCCCTGAATATCGTCTACGAAGACGAGCAGATTCTGGTGATCGACAAGCCCGCCGGGCTGGTCGTGCATCCGGCCGCCGGGCACGCCGACGGCACGCTGCTCAACGCGCTGCTGCACCACGTGCCGGACATCGTCAACGTGCCGCGCGCCGGCATCGTCCATCGCCTGGACAAGGACACCACCGGGCTGATGGTGGTGGCCAAGACCATCGAGGCGCAAACCCGCCTGGTCGATCAGCTGCAAAAACGCACGGTCAGCCGCATCTACGAGTGCATCGTGATCGGCGTCATCACCTCGGGCGGCAAGATCAATGCGCCGATCGGCCGTAGTTCGTCGCAGCGTCAGCGCATGGCGGTCAGCGATGGCGGCAAACCGGCGGTCAGTCATTACCGGGTGTTGGAGCGTTTCCGTTCGCACACCCACGCACGGGTCAAGCTGGAAACCGGGCGCACCCACCAGATCCGCGTGCACATGAGCCATATTGGTTATCCGCTGGTCGGCGACCCCGTCTACAGCGGGCGTTTCCGTATTCCGCCCGCAGCCAGTCAGACCATGGTGCAGAGCCTCAAGGAGTTTCCGCGCCAGGCCCTGCACGCGCGTTTCCTCGAACTCGATCACCCGATGACCGGGGAGCGCATGAAGTGGCAGTCGCCGCTGCCGGACGATTTCGTCTGGCTGTTGACGCTGCTGCGTCAGGATCGCGAAGCGTTTATCGGGTGAGCGGGTTGGCGCACGACTGGATCGTCCCCGATTGGCCTGCGCCTGCGCGGGTCAAGGCCTGCGTCACCACACGCGCAGGCGGCGTCAGCGTCGCCCCGTTCGACAGCCTGAATCTCGGCACCCATGTCGGCGACGATCCCGTTGCAGTGAAGAAAAATCGCCAGCGGTTGCTCAGTCAGCTCGGCTGTAAGCCCGCCTGGTTGCAACAGGTGCACGGCATCGATGTGCTGGAAGCGGCGCCCGAGACGCTTGCCGAAGCCGATGCCAGCTGGACGGCGACGCCCGGCATCGCCTGCACGGCGATGACCGCCGACTGTCTGCCCGCGCTGTTCTGCGACCGTAACGGCACTCGCGTGGCTGCCGCCCATGCCGGGTGGCGCGGGCTGGCGGCGGGCGTGCTGGAAGCGACCCTGGACGCTCTGGCGGTGGCGCCCGAGGACACCTTGGTTTGGCTCGGCCCGGCGATCGGCCCGCAGGCGTTCGAAGTCGGCGCCGAGGTGCGCGAGGCCTTTGTCAGTCAGCATGCGCAAGCGGCGCAGGCCTTTGGCGCTAGCCTCAACCCCGGCCGCTATATGGCGGACATCTACGAGTTGGCGCGCATCCGTCTGGCCGCGCGCGGGGTCGCCGCGGTCTATGGCGGCGGTTTCTGCACTTACAGCGATCCGCGTTTCTATTCCTACCGCCGTGCGGCGCGAACCGGGCGCTTCGCCAGTCTGATCTGGTTGGACTAACAAGTCGCCAATAGACGGGCGGCATGATCTGCATCAACGCCGGTCGACTTGAAAGTCGCACAATCAGCCTCATCTACTCTTCATCTCGCAGGCTTTTTTGTTGGTGCGCTTTACCAAAGCGCGTGCTCATACCGCGCCAGCAGGCCGTTGAAAAATGTAGCGAGCGATGGCTAGGCAAGGCGAAATCAGCTGAGGAAGCGGAGTGTACGAGCTGTACATGAGCACTACTCGTTTCACTCGCCCTTCGGATCGCGCTAAAGCGCGTTAGTCGCAAGCGACTTTCCGAAGCTGATTTCAACGCCGCATAGCCGAGCGCAGTAGTTTTTCAGCGGCTTGCTAGTCGTGCCGGCCTGCCCTATAGGAAGGATGACGCAATGCGAATAGATCGTTTAACCAGCAAGTTGCAATTAGCCCTGTCCGACGCCCAATCGCTGGCGGTCGGCATGGATCATTCCGCCATCGAGCCGCTGCACCTGATGCAGGCGCTGCTCGATCAGCAGGGCGGTTCGATACGGCCGCTGTTGATGCAGGTCGGCTTCGACGTCAACAGCCTGCGCAAGGCCTTGAGCAAAGAACTCGATCACCTGGCGAAAATCCAGAGTCCGACTGGTGACGTCAATCTGTCCCAGGACCTCGCGCGCCTGCTCAATCAGGCCGACCGCCTGTCGCAGCAGAAGGGCGATCAGTTCATTTCCAGTGAACTGGTGCTGCTCGCCGCGATGGACGAGAACACCAAGCTGGGCAAATTGCTCCTCGGTCAGGGTGTGAGCAAGAAAGCCCTGGAAAACGCCGTGAGCAACCTGCGCGGCGGCGAGGCGGTGAACGACCCGAATGTCGAGGAAGCCCGCCAGGCTCTGGACAAATACACCATCGACCTGACCAAGCGCGCCGAGGAGGGCAAGCTCGACCCGGTGATCGGCCGCGACGATGAAATCCGCCGCACCATCCAGGTGTTGCAGCGCCGCACCAAGAACAACCCGGTGCTGATCGGCGAGCCCGGCGTGGGCAAGACCGCTATCGCCGAGGGCCTGGCCCAGCGCATCGTCAACGGCGAAGTGCCCGATGGCCTCAAGGAAAAGCGCTTGTTGTCCCTGGATATGGGCGCGTTGATCGCTGGCGCCAAGTTCCGCGGCGAGTTCGAGGAGCGCCTCAAGGCCGTGCTCAACGAGCTGTCCAAGCAGGAAGGGCGGATCATCCTGTTCATCGACGAGCTTCATACGATGGTCGGGGCCGGTAAGGCCGAGGGCGCCATGGATGCGGGGAACATGCTCAAGCCGTCGCTGGCGCGGGGCGAGTTGCATTGCGTCGGCGCCACCACGCTCAACGAATACCGCCAATACATTGAGAAGGACGCGGCGCTGGAACGGCGTTTCCAGAAGGTCCTGGTCGACGAGCCGAGCGAAGAGGACACCATCGCCATTCTGCGCGGCCTGAAGGAGCGCTACGAAGTGCACCACAAGGTGGCGATCACCGACGGCGCGATCATCGCCGCGGCCAAGCTCAGCCACCGCTATATCACCGACCGCCAATTGCCGGACAAGGCCATCGACCTGATCGATGAGGCGGCCAGCCGTATCCGCATGGAAATCGACTCCAAGCCGGAAGTGCTCGACCGCCTGGAGCGGCGCATGATCCAGCTCAAGGTCGAGGCTCAGGCGCTGAAGAAAGAGGACGACGAGGCGGCGATCAAACGCTTGACCAAGCTCAACGAGGACATTGCCCGGCTCGAGCGCGAGTACGCCGATCTGGAGGATGTCTGGAAATCGGAAAAGGCCGAGGTGCAAGGCTCGGCGCAGATCCAGGAGAAAATCGAGCAGGCCCGTCAGGAGCTGGAAGCGGCGCGGCGCAAAGGCGACCTCAACCGCATGGCCGAGCTGCAGTACGGCATCATTCCGGACCTCGAGCGCAGCCTGCAGATGGTCGACCAGCACGGCAAAACCGAGAATCAACTGCTGCGCAGCAAGGTCACCGAGGAAGAGATCGCCGAGGTGGTGTCGAAGTGGACCGGCATCCCGGTGTCGAAGATGCTCGAAGGCGAGCGCGACAAGCTATTGAAGATGGAAGATTTGCTGCACCAGCGGGTGATCGGGCAGAACGAGGCGGTGGTCGCCGTGGCCAACGCCGTGCGCCGTTCGCGGGCCGGGCTTGCCGACCCGAACCGGCCGAGCGGCTCGTTCCTGTTTCTCGGCCCTACCGGGGTCGGTAAGACCGAGTTGTGCAAGGCGCTGGCCGAATTCCTCTTCGATACCGAAGAGGCGCTGGTGCGCATCGACATGTCCGAGTTCATGGAGAAGCATTCGGTGGCTCGCCTGATCGGCGCGCCGCCGGGCTATGTCGGCTATGAGGAGGGCGGTTACCTGACCGAGGCGGTGCGCCGCAAACCCTACTCGGTGATCCTCCTGGATGAGGTGGAAAAAGCCCACCCGGATGTGTTCAACGTGTTGTTGCAGGTGCTGGAAGACGGCCGTCTGACCGACAGCCACGGGCGTACGGTGGACTTCAAGAACACCGTGCTGGTGATGACCTCCAACCTCGGTTCGGTGCAGATCCAGGAGCTGGTCGGCGACCAGGAGGCGCAACGCGCGGCGGTGATGGATGCGGTCGGTAGCCATTTCCGCCCGGAGTTTATCAATCGTATCGACGAGGTAGTGATCTTCGAGCCGCTAGCCCGCGAGCAGATCGCCGGCATTGCGCAGATCCAGTTGCAGCGTTTGCGTCAGCGCTTGGGCGAGCGCGAGTTGAGCCTGGAACTGAGCGACGAAGCCATGGATAAGCTGATTGCCGTCGGTTACGACCCGGTTTACGGTGCGCGGCCGCTTAAACGGGCGATTCAGCGTTGGATCGAAAACCCCTTGGCGCAGCTGATCCTGGCCGGCAAGTTCGCCCCTGGCAGCAGCATTGCGGGTAACGTCGAAGGCGACGAAATCGTCTTCGCCTGAGGTCATGACGAAAAACGCCCCGGTACGGCGCGCTGGCCGGGGCTGTTCCCTTAATCGCTGTGCCTGCTGTCCTGCGGGTGCCGGCTCGAGAGCCTGCCTTATAGGTGATCGAGCAGTATCTGCAGCGCCGCGGCCTGATCTTCCGCCAGGTCGATGATATGGAAGCCGGCCCAGCAATGCTGGCCGTCGGCCCCCGGGCGGCTCCACAGGCAATCGACACCGAGCTTGACCTCGCTGACGCCTTCTATCACCTGTTCGCTGACCAGGCGACACTCGATAACCGTATCAGCTTGCTGCGGGGTGCTGCTGAACAGCATGAAGCCATCGTCGGACAGGTCCACCACGCGGCCCAGGTGCGCACCACTGTGCAATTCGAAGACCTCCAGCTGCAGCTCGGTGTGCTGGCGGTTATGGCGGCGACGTTCATCCATGTTGGCTCCTAGTTCGTTTCGCCGCTGCGCCCGGTCAGGCGTTGCAGCACGCGGTAGATAGTGGAGAGGGCGCGATCCATCAACGGCGTACTCTGCTCGGCCGGAATTATCCGTGCCAAGCCTTGTTCCATTTCATTGGCCAGCTGGGAGATCGGTTTGATAGCCACTCGCTGGCCGCCGCTGTCGACGAACATGTAATTGTGCGTTGTGGGGCTGAACCAGGACAGCTTGGCCGCCCGGGCTTGCGTACCGGTACCGAATTCGAACCAGGTGCCGAATTCGAGCTGCTCCAGCTCCTGGATCCGCTTTTCGGCGCCGACGGAGAGCTCCGGCGCTTGTGCCGCCAGGGCGGCATCCTCGCCGAGCATGGCACCGAACGGGCTCGGCGGCAGGCTTGGGTTGAGTTTGGCGGCCAGTTGCGGTTGCTTGCCTTGCACTGCGTGTTGGCAGGCGACCAGGTCCTGCAGTAGGCGGCGAATACCGTCTTCATGGTAACCGCCGAGCAACTGCAAACCCTGGCGCAAGTCTTCCAGCAGGGCCACGCGCAGTGCCTGCAAACGCTCGCGTCCGGCCTCGTCCAGCGGCGTGCCGCTCCAGGCCAATTGCTCGGCGACCTCGCAAGCGCGTTGCCACTCGCTGCCTTGCTTGCCGTGGCGCAGCGCGACGAATACCAGAACATCGGCCCAGGTCAGTTCGAGGAAATTACGAATGATGCCCGGGGGATCGCGATGCTTAAGGCAATTGGCGATGACCTCCACCGCCCGCTGCCGCGCGCCCAGGAGTTTGTCGCGGCCTTTGGCGGCTTCCACCGCGCGGCGTTCGCGCAATTCGACCTTATGTTTGAGGGTGGCGACGAATTCGTTGAATTCATCCAGCAGGTTATCGAATAGCTGCAAGTCGCCGTTGAAGTCCTGGATGACGCGTTCGACGACCCAGCGAATTTTCGCCAGCAGGTCGCATTCATCCCCTTCGTCGCCATACAGCACCCCGGCTTGTGCCATTGTGTTGAGCAGGCGGCGTGCCGGATGGTGATGCTGGGTGAACAGCGCTTTGTCTTGCAGAGCGATCTTCAAATAGGGGGTATGCAGGTGCGATAGCGTGGTTTTGCAGCTGTCCGGCAGGTTCTCGTCGTCAAGGATGAAGTCGAACAGCATGCCGACCAGGTCGACGATATCGGCTTCCGGATCGGACAGCTTGTGCGGTTCGGGGTGCAGGGCATGCGCTTGCAGTTGTTGCTGCAAGTCGGCTTTCAGGCCGTCGACCCGCTGCGGGCTATGCAGGCGTTGCCTCAAGTCGCTGGCCGATTGCTGTTGCATGCGGTTCAGTGCGTCCAGCAGCTCGCTGGCGCTATAGGTTCGCGTGGCATTGCGCGGTGCAAAACTGGCGATGCTGCGGGTATCGCCGAGCAAGGGGGCGTCGATGTCGCGCTGCCGGTGCTCGCTGAGCAGGCCGGTCAGTCCCAGCAGCAACTCGCCAGGATCGCTGGGCGGGGCACCGTCGAGGTTGGCCGCCGGTATGCCCGCTGGATGATGCCCGGTTCTATCCACCGCGCTCGCCGTGCCGATCTGCCCGTGTGAGGCGCTTGGCGGGTTAGCCTGTTCTGCTGGTTTGGCGGTGTTTGATGTTGGTGGGCCGCTCGCATGACGCGGGCTGTACTTGAGGTTGGGCAGCACGCCGGCATCGATTAGGCGCTGATTCAGGGCGCCATATAACGTATCGAGATCGCGCATCACGTGCTGATCGAACAACGAATAGAGGATGATTTTGATCCGCAAGGCAAAGGGGCAGGGCGCGAGGGCCGAGCGGAACGCCAGGGCGATCGCCTGCGGGCCGAACGGGTTGCTATCCTCGCTGAGTTTCTTCCCGTTATTGAGTACCGCAAGCCGCTGTTCCAGGGCGAACAGTGGCTGGGCGCAGCGGGCTTTGACCCGACTCACCATATTGGTGACTTGCAGGCTTTCTTCATACTCCTCGTTCTGTATCAGCGTCAGGTGCTCGGCATCGAGTTCGGCGGTCGGCGCTGTCGGCTTGAGGTTGCCTTCGAGAAAGTCGGAGAAATTCTGCGCGATCTGCTGGTGGTAGCTGCGTTGTATCTGCGGGCGCTGTCGGCGTATTTCGCGCATGCTGTCGAAAAACAGCGTTTGCAGTCGGTTGTTCTCGGCTTTTTCCGCGCACTCGAACAGGGCGTCGTCGACCTTGGTGAATACCCCGTTGAGGTTTTCGGCGAGACGGTTCATGCCCAGCTTGCGGCAACTCTGCGCCAGCTCGCTGAAGCGCGGTTGAATGCCGCGGCTGGCCAGGGTGTTATTGGGGTTGAGATTATCTTTGGGGGTGTCCCGGGTACTCATGGACGTTCCTGCTGAAAAGCCTGATGCTGACGGGCTGCGATGGCTGTAATCGTTAGCAAGGTATAGCAGTCAGCCATGTGCCTGCAAAGCATTGTCACAAAAGCAATTTAAGGGGTTGACAGCGCGTCGTGGAAACGTAAAATGGCGCGCCTCAGATACGGGAAACGGCCTAGGCCAACGCCAGTAGACGAGAATTTAGAAGCACTTAGTTCCGCGATAGCTCAGTCGGTAGAGCAAATGACTGTTAATCATTGGGTCCCAGGTTCGAGTCCTGGTCGCGGAGCCAACTTCTAACCGGGGTATAGCGCAGTCCGGTAGCGCGCCTGCTTTGGGAGCAGGATGTCGGGAGTTCGAATCCCCCTACCCCGACCATTTTCGGGTCGTTAGCTCAGTTGGTAGAGCAGTTGGCTTTTAACCAATTGGTCGTAGGTT
>CBIHLQ010000017.1:0-103561 GCA_966210885.1 uncultured Pseudomonas sp. | reverse complement strand
CTCCCGCGCCGCCCAGGCCAAAGGCGCCGCCGGCTCCTGATCCAACCAATACAACCCGGTGACATACACCTCGGGATCGACACCCGTATCGCACAACAACTGCTCGCCCAACTGCGGATAGAAATCCTGCGACCAATGCGCCAACGCCGTCACCGCGGGGCTATAACGCCAAGGGTAAAGCGGCGAAACAATACCGCCGCCGGCCCAGGAGGATTCGCCGCCTAATACACCCTGGTCCAGCAGGCATACTTCGGCACCCGCCTCGGCCAGTAGGCGCGCTGACAGCAGGCCGATGGCGCCGCCACCTACAATTACTATTCTTTCTTTCACACACTTTCCTACCGGATCACTGCCGCGCACCAGAGCTTAGGGCCAACTCATCAGTACGGATCAAGAACTGTCACCTGCTAATGGGAGACCACGCTACGTAACCATGGTCACGAATTGAGCCTTGTGTGGATTGGCATTTTTATCGTAGTCACCTCATAACACGCCGGCAAAAAAACGGGGGCGTAAATGCCCCCGCGCGTTTAAAGCCTTACTGAATGTCGCCGGCTACGTTGAACAAACAGCATCATGACATATGCCAGTCTTTCCTCTGTGCGGCAAATTAACGCCGCCAACATGCTGCAAGGCTTGCACCTGGGTCCTGCCCTTTAGCTCCCGTTTGGGTCAAGGTCAATGTACCGCAGGTATCACCGGCCATGGGGCCCTTGGGCACCGCCTGCAGCGTGTACTCAGTAGCTGTCGGGGTAGCGGAAAAACTCAGGTCATAATATTTGTTGGTCCCGTCCTTGGGAGACTCGGTAAAAGGCAGTGTAGGGGCCACATTGGCTGTTGTCAGGTAGCGACCGTTCGCTGTGTAGTGTCGCTCCATGAATTGCGCCAGCTCCGTTAGCGCGCTTTCTGCATCCGCACGCCTCGCCTTGCGCACATAGTCATCGTAAGAGGGGTACGCGAGCGCAGCTAGAATCCCAATAACGATGACCACAATCATCAATTCGATCAGGGTGAACCCCTTATCCGCTGCTACGAACCGAGCGTCCCTGCGAGATAACGTGCTGAGAGACCGAGTCATCAGTTAGCCCTCACTTCACGCCAGGATTGACGACCAAATCGTTGTGAAACGGGCTGAGGGATACATTTAGGAGCCGCACCGCTGGAACCGGCAAAACAAAGCCATTTATACAGAGAGGTCACACCCTTGCTAACACCATCGTCCACATCGGAGATCCCTGTCCAGGGAATGTCATCCTCATCCTCGATAATGCTGGCCTTATCGTCGTTATCCAAATCACCGTCGCCATTGGTATCGAAATACACATAATTGAGGCGAGCACCGCTGGATAAGTTAACCGCCATGATCCAACTCGTTCCGCCAAAGGCGCAAGGATCTGCAGAGGGAGTCATGGTGGTAAAGACTACTCGACCATTGCGCAAAGTGGCTTTGGCAACCACCCGCTCACCCAGCGCTCCGGTGGCCCCCTCACCCGCTTGCCAGGCAAGATCCAAGTACCAGCCCTTATCACTCGCTTGTATTGCGTTCTGAGTAATGGCTCGGCCCTTGTTGCCATCGCTGAGAGTCGCCTCCGCGATGATTTGCTGCTCGCGCAAATCACCTCGGCCGTCGATCAACGCTCCCTTATCGATAACTCCGTAGAAGGTGTCTATCGCTGGGCTTTCCGGTATCTCGTTATCACCAGTACGGTAAAAACTACCGGTACCGAAAAGCACCATGTGCTGGCCATCGTCGTTGAAGGCAGACGCAAGGGGGGCGGTAATGGCTTGCCGAGCACCTAAGTCGTCCTTGGCAATAAACAATGGACTACTTCCCAGCGAACTTGGAATCTTCCATGTGGAGGTGTTGCTTCCACTCAGATCCAGTCGCCAGAGATTACCCAAGGTGTCTGCGACATAAACTCGATCGGCAACCTGATCCGCATCCGTATCGGAAGCCAAGGGCGCGCCCAAACCGCCAGTGGTGGCAAGGGTGAACTCCTTGATCACGCTCCCGTCAGCGGCATCCAGTATCCAGACTTTGCCGTCGGTTGGCGTGCTGTCGTGGTAACCACTGCTGACGATTACCCCGAATTTACTGTTAGGCAGCGCTACCAGTGCCGGCTGCCCCATGGTGTAACCCATTTTCGGGTGGCTGAACTCCCACATCACACTGTCGCTGGACATATCGCTCGGGTTAGTTACATCCAAGGCAAAAACACTGTTACCACCGGCTCCAGTGCTGCCTACGACCATGGTGCGCCACCCCGTATCTTCGCCCAGCCAGACATCCGAAACCCGGGGCGTGCCATCGACGTAATAACGATGGGAGTACGCAGGCTCAGTCAGACCAATCAATTTGTCCATCACATTATTAGGCACATAGGCAAACAACTCGGCCCCACCATTGGTAGCTGACTCATCGCTGATTCTGGCATCGAAGCCATGCAGCATGCCGTCGTTGGCTCCCACGATGACCATAGGCGTGCGGTTCTGATAAGCATCCGAGGCGCGGAATGCTGTATATGCCTCGCCTACGTCACCGTCCTCCCAATTCAGACGGGAGTAACCGAAATTCTGCTTATAGATGAATTGTGGGTCCGAGTTGACGATGTCTCCCAAGCGACTGCTGCGCTGGCGGAAGGGCTGGGTACGATCATCATCCGACACCTCCTTGGAGCGATCACCGCGCAGGAAGGCAACGCGATTCTCCGCCATAGCGGTGTCTGCCTCCCCTTCCTTAAGAAACATACTGCGCTGTGCGGTGCCAAGACTACTCCATGTGAAATCGATACCACTGACCGACCGCAGTGGACCATTCTCAGAGTCTTCGGTTGGCGGAGGGCTGGTAAAAATTTTCCGGTTGGCAATGTCGGACAGGTTATCCAGCGCACTGGCAGCGCTCCAAGTCGCCTCGGTTTCGACAACGCCGTTGACGCCTATTTTTTTTGCCAGAAGATCGCCGTTCCAACGCTTGCTATTGAGCAGGGATTGAAAGACAGCGGTATCGGTTTCAAGTCGGGTTGAATTGGTCGCCAGTGATGCAGTGGTGCTTTCCACTTCATTGGCGATTTGAGCGAAAGCCAGCTTCAAACTTTCGATCATCTTGGCGGCATCGCTCGCCACATAGAAATTATCGGGACGAGGATAATCGGTGGCTAGCATGTCCGCGGTAGTGCGCCACCATGCTTCGGGCAATGCTTCGCTTCGCTCGTAAGGATCGCCGAAGTTAGCGGGCACCTTGAAGCCGCCATATTTGGCTGCCAACCAATATTGATTTTTAGCTTTTAAGGCTAGTGACTCATTTTCCCGGACATCGACCCAATATGTCGAAACAGTCTGCTTACCAGACACATCACTGCGCAAGTCTTTGGTGTTGGCATAGTAAGCTAAACCCGCTATATAGGCGGAGTTACCACGCCCGGTAAAGGGGGTATTAATTGTAATTTCTTCCAACGCTGCGACTTTTGCAGTCGCAGTGACCACATCGATGGTATCGTCCGAGCTGACTTCATTTGGCACATCCGGCTCTTCCGATGTAACGGAATTCCCAGGAAGGTTTTTATCACGGTGCGTATTGGTATCGCCAATACCCAATATCACGTTTTTCTGGCAGGCATACTGGATAGGGTCAGTCCAGCTAGTGATTACCGGAAAGCCATCGGCTAATTTGTAGCGAGTAGCCTCATCATCAGGCATCGTAGAATAAGCAGATACATTGCCCTGATTCTTGAAATAACGCAGCGACGCATAAAACAATTCACTCACAGGGTCAATGCTTTTATGATTCTTGGTCGTCATCTGACCAAATTTATTAAGGTAATTGATTACCCCGCTATCTACTATTCCTGCATCTGTAGCTGTTGCATCGGCTGCATTAGGATTTTTTATTAATACACCCGTGGTTGCATCCCACTCATTAGCCGTATTACTCTGATCCCCTGCGACCCCTGGAACACGAACGGTCTGACCGACGAATTTTTGCTGGGCACGCAAAACACCGCCATCACGCAGTATCTCGTGGTCGTTTAGATAGCCGAAAACACTGTAGCGAATACCACTAGAGTATTGCTGTATCAACCCTTCTGGCTTATAGCCTTGCGAATAGCGCTCACAGTTATTTTCCAGACCAACACTGGCATCGCAAACTTTTACCCGTATATATACCTCATATACTTTATTTCCGTTATCGGCAAGATTGGTGCCTGAAGTGTAACTGCTTACCTCTCCAGCCCAGTCACCATTCAGGGTAAACCGCATACGGTTACCGAAACCAGCAATACGTGTATTGAAACTGCTCCAATTTGCAGGCGTTGCACCATCCACTGTAGCGCTACCCGAAACCGTCCGCGCCCCACTGTTGTTTTGCCCTGTGTGTCGAGCCTTCTCCAACCAGGTTTCGGTAGGCGTATCCTTGACGCGGTAACCGCCCGTAAGTGCACTACGGAAAGGATCGATGGTTTGAGTCGCCGCCCAGTTGAGGTAGTTACCGCTCCATAGCGCTCCGCTACAGGTACGATCACTGGTTATGGACACCGGATAGAAATGGCTATTACGCCTGTCGTCATTCGTCGAGTCATGGCTGTATTTATAGCACTTGTCCGAGTCGAAATAACCGACATATTTATTGCTAACGGCATAAGCCCCGAGGTTGGCCATACTTATGATGGTGGGCCATTCCACTGACGGTACCAACGCCAAATTACCTGGCACGCCTCCACCACCGAGCAATAGCGGCGACTGGGAAACATCCGCGCGGGCAACCGAGGCAAACACGATAGCAAAGGACATCACGAAGCCAAGCCCCGTGTGCAGCAACTTGTAGCGGCGAGCGAAGCTATCCATCGCTATGACTCCTTAAGAGTGCTTATAAGGCTGGTCATTTATTGTTCAACCAGAAAAACCGAACGTAGCTCGACATGGGAGATCACATTTCCATCTTGATCGAGCTGCATGCCATAACCATCACCCTCGACTCTCACGAGGGCACCCTCATCGTCGAGAGGTTCGCCGGCTGCGGTATTGGTACGCAGATTGGCAAGCAGCGTAATGCGGTAATCCGGCTCCTCTGCAACACCAGAAAACCCGTCATAGGTGCCTGTCTGCGAAGTGGCTTCGAGCGTAGTCAGGGTATTAGCTAAGAACTTTTCAGTTACTACAGCTTCGCCCTGACGTAACGCGGCTTCGGCAGCATGCTGGGCGAGACTACTGTCGCGCATATTGCCAGCCATGCTTTCTTGCAAGGATGTGCCACGCATACTGCTCAGACCAATAATGGTCAGCAATAACAACATGACCATCGCGATGATCAAAGTGGCACCGCGTTGGTTGTTTCTATTAATTGATATCAACAGTCGACTCATGGCAGACGATTCCGAATTCCAATGGTGGTCGAAAATACTTGCGCAAGACGACGATCTTCGATAGTTACCGGCGCCCCATTAAAATCTATGATTTGATTCTCCGGAACCACGTTAACATCCGGACTAACAAGTAATAGATGAATACGAACCGATACGACATTACCCCAATTGGTTACGTCGCCAGCCGTCACATAGCTACTGATCTGCCTATTATTATCGGCAATACCATAGAGAATCTGCATATCTTGAACACCTTCAATCAGCTCCTCGTCGACTGCAGTTCCAGTTGAGAAGTTTACCCGCCGTAGCGAGCGCAAAGTACCGGCAGCATTATTACCTAAGTAATAACGGACGCTCTGCAATTTTAGTATCTCCATGGAGGAGTCATAGGCATGACTGAATGGGTTACTGCCAGGATTTTTATTACCAGGAGTACCTGTACTACCTCGTGACAAAGAGTGTGCATTTGCGTTATTGCGATTTTGAAAAATATCGCACCCCAAAGGATCAGAGACGATAATGATCGTACCTTGCGCCACACCGCTGGCCGTAGTCAAGTTGATAGCATTCGCATTAGCAGGAGTATTTCCGCTTGCCGTCACCCCTGGCAGGCTTGCGGCATATTTGATATGGATTCTATCGCCCGTAACATTATCGTCCCAACCATCCATTATCTCAGCCAGGTCGAATAAATCTGCGTCATATCCGGCCCCACTCTCATTTAGCAGATTGTTCGGTGTGGAGATGCACTCCCCCCGATAGCCGGCATGACGAATATCATCGGTGAGAAATCCTATGGCGAAACGCCCGCTCTCCTGCACACGGGAAAGCGCATTGTTAGTACTATAAGTCTGCTTGCTCGCCAAGAATATCTGCAGGATACCAGCCATCAGCAACAAGCCGAGGGTTAAGGCAATCAGCAGTTCGATGAGCGAAAAACCTTTCTGCCGCTGAATGGTAATGGTCATATTTCAGTCCGGTAGATAAAGGTTTCAGTACCACTCTCTGTACTATCGACTTCTTTTATACGCCCTCGATCATCATTCCAACGCACAGAGATGCTTATTAGCGTTCCTGTTTTTTCGACTCTGCCCGTCCCTTCCGGTAGAGTCTGAGCGACAGCATTCAACCATTCTGCTTTGTCTTTCTCCGCTTGCGTACCGCTCACTGAATGATCGTAGGATGAGGCTGGAAAGTCGAACAAATAAGCCTCGCCAAGCGCCGCAGTACGATTTGCACGCATACGATCGGCCAAGTCGTGAGCGAGCACGGTAGCCTGTGAACGATAATAAGCACTGTGGTTGCTCTGCACGCTGGTAACCTGCAGCAGTGCCAACCCCAACAAACCGATTGAGAGAACGATAAGGGCAATAAGGACTTCGATCAGCGTGGTGCCACGCTGATCCGTAGGAGGGAAAACTCTCATTAACAGGCATCCTTCTTCAGAGCTGCCGCACCGCTCACAGAAACAGAAATCACCCGCTTCTGCTGGCCACTGCAACTGGTGGACTTAACGGAAAAGCTGCTGGCACTCGCCATACCGCTGCTTTCAAAGGTCACCCCCGCATTCGGACCGACGACCGCCAATTCCTGTGTGGTATCCCAAAGTCTCAGCACACCATCATCCGTCATTATGAGCCAGCCACTGGCCCAGTCCGTTCCATTTTCGCAGTTGCTACCATCAGCATTACGACGGCAGACCACAACCGCTTTACGGCGCTTGATGGCCTCCGAGCGGGCGAGCTGGAGCGCCCCATGAAGCTCGCTGCCTACCGACGAAGCGCGACTGTCTTGTAGCATGCCGTTGAATGAGGGAACGGCGATACCAAGCACTATGGCAAGCACTGCAAGCGTGACCATTAGTTCGATAAGAGTGAAACCTTTCTGCGACATAGCACTCACTCCATAGCAAGCCGTTGAAAAACTATCTGCATTGGCAATACTGCGTTAAAAATGGCCTCGATCGCGAACCCGGTCAGAATGCTCATTTACAGCAGTAACCTCCGCTTTTCCGGCCATTTTTGCCTTGTCTTACCTGCCTCGCCTATGTTTTTCAACGGCCTGATAGACACCATCAAATAACGCAGGAGCGCCCTTCACTCCCCGAGACAAACGATAAAAAACCGGTTCGATGGCCGCTCGGCGTCATCGATCATACTCGTTTGGCACGAACGCTTTAAATCGCCACCTTGCAAAACTGCGACTTCGCCCTACAAAAACGCGCATTTGCCCTACAGGCCGTGAAAGATGGCACAGCGCTTTCCGCCCCCTCTGGGGAAGAGTCAGTCACAGAAATTTATGAGTCTGAATCTCGTGAACAGAGCCTATCTGAGAGAAAGGGATCCAGATCGAATAGACACAAGAGCCGCAATGGGATAGCCGACTTGACTAATAGCAGGCTCATGGTCTTGGTTCGCCTTCAAATCAGTTAGATGCGAGCAATATCAGCCCGGTGACTGCTGCGGCTAGATATCCTAGCCGCACACAACCCCTACCCCTTAACGATCTACTTCGGAGTTCCAGTAAATGCGACGACGAACATCATCGAGAGTGGGTTCGATTTCGGTTGGTTTCAAGCCTTCGCAACCGATACATACCGTAACGGTCTCCGTCGCACAATTTGACTCGCAATCAGGATCCACCTGCAGGTTCACCGTACTGATGGTCGGCGCAATCGGCATCCCTCCACCGGTAATCACCGCAGAACGATCGCGACCACAAGCCGAACCATTGAACAGACTCATGGCATATCCTTTGGCGATACCCAATGGCCGGGAACACATACCGGTCTGCGTACCACCCGGCTGATAGGAGTTGAACAACACATCGCCCGCGATCGCTGCCGGGTTAACTATCTGCTCACCACGCCCCGGCATACTCATAAACCAACCGCGCTTCTCAGTGCCGGGGTAGATACCATCGGCATCACAGTTCGGCTCCGCAGTGGCATCATTCATCAGCTCGCCATCCAGATTGACAGCCGTATCCGGATCGGACGCCGGATAATCCAGGAATACATAGAAGCGGTCATCAACACCGCTCTCGTCATTGCTGGTATAGGGGTAGTTGCTCTCCAATGGCCGTTCCCGATTGCCCGACCCCAACGCGATATACACCTTACCCTTGAAGGGTAACAGCGCGGGCGTGTTCATGAACCGACGCGCTCCCCCGGTGGTATAGGCAATCTTGGTGATAGCCCAAGAGTCCTGAGCCAGTGCAACATCATCGGCAGTTGGATCGACAAAATTAATCCGCCATATGTTGCCGAGGGTATCGGCAGCATAGGCATAGTCAACTTTGCCATCATTATTCACATCCACAGTATTTACGTCGGAGACAACCCCACCCTCCGTAGAGAAGCTTTCAAGTAATTCGCCGGTCGCCGCATCGAGGATGTAGATTGCATTTCCCTTGGAGGGGTTGTCCTCGTCTGCATAGTCGCAAGTGGTCGTGAGCGCATCGGTATCCTCGCACGCATCATAACCACCGCCAAAAATCACCACAGGCGTAGCACCATCCCCATACCCTTGAATAAAGGCGCCCTTGGGGGTCGACCATGTCTGACCAATGGCTTCAAAACCCTCATCACAACCATCGTCCGAGACCAGACTGGAACAACCGCGCCGCCAAAGCAGGGCAGGATCAGCAGGATCCGTAACATTCAATGCATAAACCATGCGCCCCCCCCGGCGCATGGTCGGATAGATATAGGCTAGATCAATCTGATTCTCGGCATCGTAGTTAACGATTTGACCTATGGAGCCGTCGAAGAAATACCCCTTGGGCAGAGGGGTGGCCTCATCCGGATCAACGTCCTGCCCAGGGAAACTCACCCTCGGCGAGTTATCATACAACCGTTGCAAGCTACTGAAATGCTCCGGCGCGACCAGCCCCCACAGTTCGGCACCGTTGGACGTTGATATGGCGCGAAGCAAACCGTCATTACTGCCGTAGTAGACCACCGTGCCCGCATCGCCGTAGTTGATCGGTAAAGGCCGCGAATGGATGACGTCACCATGGATACTGGGCCTGCCATTGGACCCGCCATCCACTTCACCGACACCAATCAGCCCACCCTGGACGTAACTGAAAACATCAGCACCACCGATGCTGGCGGCATGGGTCGCACTGGTAAAGTCCGCCAAGCCATTGCCATCAGCGTTTACCGTCAAGAGATTGCGATCGGCTATGACACTGTTACGGGTGACTTGGGCGACACCGCCCTTCTCCACAAAAGGTCCATCCGGCAGATCGGACCACACGCTGGTGGTAGCACCCACGCACTGACTACGCGGCGCAGGAGTGATCCCAAGTTCATTCCAATATTCGTCCGAGTCCACGCTCCAGAAACTTTCGGCGCATTCGGTGGCGAAACCGCTCAATGGGTTGACCGCTTGGTTACCCTGCGCGTCAGCCAATTCGACCTTGGCGTCGAACAACCCTAGCTGGTAGCGCTTGAGGTTACCGAACCAACGCGGATCCGCGGCTTGATCCGGACGGAACATACCGATAAACACCTCGTTTTCGTTCTGCGCGCGATTGGTTGCACTCAACGGCAAGGTAACAGCGGCGAAAGTCGAGCTGACCGAAAGAATCTTAGATAAGGCATCTTCGAAGGCGGCGACGATGGCCTCTTCGTTGGTCGCGGCATAATAACTCCCCCCCCCGACATTGGCGGCGCTCAATAACAACCCTGTATGCTCGGCGTTTTGCTGTGCATTGAAGACGTCAACGGTAAAAGTATTAACCTCTACTCGGGTGGTTACAGGATCACCATCTTCAACTGGAAGGGTAATGGGCACGCCGTAGTTCTTCAAAAACTTTGCCCAGTCGTCCAGATTCCAGGCAGCACCGCCAGTGGTGTTGTATTGACCGCTTGGTGTAACCGTAGTGACGGTATCGGTTAGCTGTACCGCTAACTTGTATCTATTTTTCGCGCAGCCGGTTGCTACAGTCGAGCTAGACGAACAGGCGCAGTTGCTCTCGCCCTCACATAGACCACCCGCCAGCGACTCCGCGGCGGTGCAGTCCGCGGTTTTGTTAGTCGCATAACACGCCGCAGAAAAGCCGAGATCTGTTGTTGTCGTATTGTTAACTGTATTAAATAATGGAATTGGCAAAGCCGTGCCTGCTGCGACCGTAGCTAACTTATCGGGCGCATCTTCCAACTCGGCATAGAGACTCGTTAAAAATGTGCTGTTATCCGCACTATCTGTCGAAGGGCCACTGTTATTAGGATTGCCGACGAAGATTATATTAATATTGCTGCAAACATTATCTGAGCTCAAAGGCGAGCTAAAAAGCGAGTATGGAGTTGCATAACCATCCGCATCAGCAATGGATGCAAGGGTTCCCTGGCCATCATGAGACTGTCCCAACCCCGCCAAGTAACTGTAAACATCACGCATCAGGTTGCCATAAGGTGTACCCGAGTTACGTTTTTCATCTGTGCCATTGATATCATTGAAAATAGTATCCAGATGCGCGCTTAAAACCGTATAGCTATCAGCTGTCAACTCTTGCATGTCGAAACGTACGAAAGCACCGTCTTGGTTTGCAGTGCCATCAGTGGTGAATTCCAACACTCCCACATTTACCTTACCAACTTGATCAGCCAGTGCTGTTTTGATCGCACGAACTTCCGCCTGCCCCTGCTGCAAGCCACCGGGCCACTGCTGGCTTTGCCGCGCCCAGTTGGAAGTATTGTCCAGAACCACCAACACGCTGGGCAGACTGGAATTGGTCGTATCATTGCCCACGAAGATATCGATATCTTCGGCCTGCACGGAAAATGCAACGACCAGCAACAGCAAACAAACAATATGTTTTATAAAAGCGTTCATGCTATACCTCCCTTGCACTCAACCCGGACAGGCTGTCGCGACATCATTCATCAATACTTTTAACGCCACACCCTGCCGAACAACGGCTTGGGCAGAAGTCAGATTATCCACTGCAACCGCGCGCAACTCCCAGGTCGTATTCGCACATAGCGAATACACGCTATCTTGAATTACGCAACCGGCTTCCTGTGGATTACTTAAATCCAAGTCTGAAATTTTGATAGGCTCGACGGTCACACACGTGGGCGGGTCGACAGAAACAGTCAGATCATTAACGCCATCACCGTTTATGTCATAGCACTTGGTATTAGCAGCGCCGCATGACACGGGAAATATGCTTGTAGGATTGGAAACGAAGAGCGTCGAGCTCACTGCTTCTTCGATTGCCGCGTTGGCCACGTTAAACGCCTGGGTACGGCTCTCCATATTGCCGATAATCTGTAAATTACCTTGCGTCAAGTTGAAGCCGCTGACAGCCATCAAAGTCACCAAAAGCAACATGATTAAAGCCACGACCAGCACCACCCCACGCTGACGATTATTCGAGTACGTTGTCATCGTCATTACTCCCTACGCCCGGCCACGTTATTAATCCGCACAGTGGTGCTGTACACCTGCCGCTTGAAACCATCACCAGGGTTTTCCACTTCGACGTCTCCAAGACGATAGGTCTTGTCGTCGGTATAACTGAGCGTTTCTTCAAGATTACGTGCCAGTACCCAAACCCGCACGGCCACTACATCCTCCCAATTAGCAGAAGCCGGCGCAGAAGCATAAGAATTAGGCACCCCATCCCCATCCGAGTCGATGCCATACTCGAAATGCAGGTGCTCGATGCCATCTACAAGTGAAGTAACGGTATAAGGAGATCCTCCTAATGGCTCATCGCCGAGTTCGGCACGCATCAGCGTATCGTCGGTATTGATGTAATAGAGGCGACTTAAAAGCCGGTAGACAGGCGCCTCATCCGCACATGTCCGAGTAGTTGCAGTCATGTCAGCTTCGGTGGTGCCAAGAGTGATTTCACCCGGACTGGCTGTTTGACAGGCCGAAGCCTGGATATGATAAGCACCATCAGTGAAATCGTTCCCGCAGCTATCGACAGCACAAGAACTCGCCCGCCTGAGTGCGATATAGTCATTGCCGGCTTTATAGTTGTTTAGGCAGCCTGGCGCCGATGCGCTGGCAACATTGTTTTGACCATAGACAGGAACGCCCATAGCATCGGTTATATCCGCCTCACTACTCGCGCAAGCCGGCGGCAAAGCTGCCGGAAAAGTTTGCGCTCCCGTCTCGCCAAAAAAACCAGCATTGCTTAATTCGTCAGTCAATAACTGTGTGGCATAGCGTCCATTCTCAATTTGTCGGCTGGTTCGTTCTATCTCGCTACGGGTGCGGCTGTTATTAACAAATAATTCCGAAATGGCGAGCAGAATAATCAGGCCGAGCGTCATCGAAACCATTAGCTCGATAAGCGAGAAACCCTGGCTGCGGCGATGCTGAATTCTCACAAAAAAAGCCGACATGCACTCAAACTCCTAAATAAGCCAGGGTCACCAAAACCGAAACAGCTCGGCGCATACTGTCATCCGCACCGAAGCTGCCCTGACCGCACGTTAGCGCCGGAGCGACTGTTGGGCTTAACCCTTGCCACGCAACGGTGACCCTGAGCACGACCTCCGACGTTGCAGTACCACTAACTGTTTGAATGCAGCCTCGCGCACCAATCATCGCGCCGACCTGGGTCTTATCCTCATCGTTCAGCGTAACCGAGGCCCCCTTTAAGGCCGCACTCCAAGAACAAAGATCGAAAGTAGTGGTATTAGCGGGATTGCAAACGTCGTCACCTAGAATGTTGCCGGTGCCATAAACGGTATTACCACTGTAATTGGAGGCGCGAGCAGCAGCGGGGTTGGATCGGATCCGGCTGACCATGTCCTCTGCCAACATCAATGCCTGGGAGCGCTGGTAAGACTCGAACTCCGCGTTCAACATCCGGTTTTGCAAACCGGCTAGCCCCATCAAACCGATAGCCAAGATAATTAAAGTTATCAATACCTCAATCAGGCTGAAGCCAGACTGATGCGGCCAAGGGCTTTTATGCGATCGCATGATCAACATCCTCCCCGCGCTGTTGTTGCACGCCCATCCAACCCGACACTGACACAGCGCTTCTTGGTCGCATCGGTAGTGGACTCGAGCTCGAAGGTCACACTGCCAGACGCTCGGCCTGAAGGCCGGAAGTCCAACTCAGTCGCAGCGCTGGTGATGGTTACGGCCGCATTCAAGCGCTCACGATGAACGGGAGAAGTATCGGAGTTGATTGAAGCGGGATTGGGAATTAACCAGCCATCGCCCCACGCGTCGTCGGTGGCCGGTCTCAAGCGAATAGTGCGATTGCGCTTAATGGCTTCGGCACGCGCGATCAAAATACTAGAGTGAAGACTTGCGGCAACGGTACGTACCTTTTGATCTGCAACCATGTCGCGAAATGCCGGTATACCGATACCCATCAAGACTGCTAATAATGCAATCACTGTGATGAGCTCAATTAAGCTAAAGCCAGCATATGCAGAACAGCCGCGAAACGTGATCAGGTCCTGCTGCTTCACCGTAGAGAACATAGCGTTACTCGCCCAATTCGTTTGCTGAACGATCCGCAACTACCAGGCCTACCATGGGTTACCCCCCCATAGCTTGTTACCTGCCTGATCGATACTTAGATTTCCATCACCCGCCTGGGTAGTACCAGCATTGGGTGTAGCGGTAATGGTGAAGGTTGGAGGAGGGCCGGCAGAGATATTAGTGAAGGCAATGGTGTAGTTTCTGGCTACACTGGTCGGCGTCGTGGCATTGAGTAGCGCGACCGATCCCGCATAGGTCCTCGCATCTATCAGAAATTGCTGCTGCTTTTGCGCAAGCTCCATCAAGAAGGCTTGGGCATCGGCACGACCGCTCTTAATGATGTATTGCTGATAATTCGGATAGGCGATAGCGGCCAGAACTCCGACTATAACAACCACAATCATCAACTCAATCAGCGTAAAACCGCTTTGTCTTGTTCGCAGCACTTGACCACCTTCTAAGAATTCCTGACCACTCGCCATGCTGTTTTCGCAGGTGCCTACCTTCGTGTTGAAGCCCCGCTTGCTTTTGCTCGGTCTCAATCATCGCATCCAGTAATCCCGCTTGTAGGAAGCGACTCGACAACCGGTGCTTTCATCATCGTCAACGGCGCTCAGAGCTATTCCTGCCTGAACACACGATGACGCTCCTTGCAAAACAGAAAGTCGAAGCTAAGTTATAGGCGGGCACTTCAGTAGCAGCTAGCCATCAACGATAGGCGGCGGCTAAGTCAAGATCACTGGTGCTCTCCCAGCAGGAAGCTGGGCAATCTAACAGGGAGGTACAGAGACCATGTATCGCTATGCTCAAGGTTTTACGCTTGTCGAACTGCTCACCTCGCTCGGCATCCTCGCGCTACTGGTTAGCTTCGGAGTACCCGCCACCCAGAGACTTGTCGGTGACCAGCAACTGGTCGCCGCCGGCAATACGCTGGCAGCGCATCTGGCCTTTGCCCGCAGCGAATCGATCAAGCGTCGCCGGCCAGTATTGGTCGATAACGGCGACGGCGATTGGTCAAGTGGCTGGCAGGTGTTCGTTGACTTGAACAACAACGGCCAACTGGATGAAGGAGAACCCTTGCTCCGGCAGGAGGCGGCGCTAGCTGCAAATATCATCGCCAAGGGCAATACCCCGGTCAGGCGATATGTCCGCTATACCTCGCTCGGCAACGCCAAGCTACTGGGTGGCGCCTTTCAGGCAGGCACCTTAACCCTGTGCCACGCCTCCGGCACGCAAGCGGTCAGGCAACTAGTGCTCAGCGCCAGCGGCAGGTTACGTCGGGAAAGGGGTGAGCCAGGGCCGTGTTGAGACCCTGCGAATGTGCGACTCAGAGCTGCTGGACGCGCAACTCTTTGGGCATCGAGAAGGTCACATTCTCCGGCCGCCCTTCCAGCTCGCTTTCTCCTACCGCCCCCCAGGCCTGCAGCTGTGCGACCACACCCCGCACCAACACCTCCGGCGCCGAGGCGCCTGCGGTGATGCCGATGCCGGCAACGCCATCGAACCATTCGCGCTTGAGGTCTTCGGCCCCGTCGATCAGGTAGGCGGGGGTGCCCATGCGTTCGGCGAGTTCGCGCAGGCGGTTGGAGTTGGAGCTGTTGGGGCTGCCGACCACCAGCAGCACGTCACATTCAGCAGCAAGCAGTTTGACCGCATCCTGACGGTTCTGCGTGGCGTAGCAGATGTCGTCCTTGCGCGGGCCGCCGATGCTGGGGAATTTAGCGCGCAGGGCGTCGATGACTTTGCTGGTGTCGTCCATCGACAGGGTGGTCTGGGTGACGAAGGCCAAGGCTTCGGGGTTGCGCACTTGCAGGCGCTCGACGTCGGCTTCGTCTTCCACCAGGTAGATGGCGCCGCCATTGCTGACGTCGTACTGACCCATGGTGCCTTCGACTTCCGGATGGCCGGCGTGGCCGATCAGGATGCACTCGCGACCTTCGCGGCTGTAGCGCACCACTTCCATATGCACCTTGGTAACCAGCGGGCAAGTCGCGTCGAAGACTTTCAAACCGCGGCTCTCGGCCTCGTTGCGCACGGCCTGGGAAACGCCGTGGGCACTGAAGATGACGATGACGTCGTCGGGAATCTGATCGAGTTCTTCGACGAACACTGCGCCGCGAGCGCGCAAGTCTTCGACCACGAACTTGTTGTGCACCACTTCATGACGCACGTAGATCGGCGGACCGAAGACCTCCAGGGCGCGATTGACGATTTCGATGGCGCGGTCGACACCGGCGCAGAAGCCGCGGGGGTTGGCGAGTTTGATATGCATGATGGTTATCTCGACGCGCGCAAGGAGTGGGCAATGTAATGCGGGTGATCGAGCCCCCAAAGGTCGGGGACTCGGGCAGGATCGCCAGCAAGCTGGCTCCTACAAAATGCTAGACCGCTTTGACCTCGATAATCTCCACATCGAAGTTCAGCGCCTTGCCCGCCAGCGGGTGATTGAAGTCGATGGTGACCTGATTATCGTCGAATGCCTTAACTACGCCCGGCAGCTCGGCGTTCGCGGCGTCGTTGAAAATCACCAGCAAGCCCTCGGACAGCTCCATATCCTGAAACTGGCTGCGCGGCATAACCTGCACGTTCTGTGGGTTGCCCTGGCCGAAGCCCTGCTCGGGCCCGATCGACAGACTACGCTTGTCGCCCGCTTTCAGCCCGTACATCGCCTGCTCGAAACCCGGCAGCAGATTGCCGTCGCCGACCTTGAACGTAGCCGGTTGCTTATCGAAGGTACTGTCCACCACATCGCCATTTTCCAATTTGAGGGCGAAGTGCAGGGTAACTTCCTTATCCGGGCCGATACGCTGCTCTTGGGTTAGAGGGTCAGTCATGCGCGGGTTCTCCGGATTTCTCGCTTTTGAACATATCCAGCGCCAGCAGTATGGCGCCGACGGTAATGGCGCTGTCGGCGATGTTGAACGCCGGGAAGTACCAACGGTGCTGCCAATGCACCAGGATAAAGTCGACCACATGGCCGAACACTACGCGGTCCAACAGGTTGCCCACGGCGCCGCCGAGTACCAGCGCCAGTGCCATTGCCAGCCATGTTTCGCCGGGTTTGAGACGCTTTAGCCAGACCACCAGCACCGCACTGACCACCAGCGCGATAACCGCGAAGAACCAGCGCTGCCAGCCCGATTCGCCGGCAAGGAAGCTGAAAGCGGCGCCCTTGTTATAGGCCAGGGTCCAGCTGAAGTAATCGGGGATCACCACGATTTGCTGGTACATGCTCAGGCTGTTGTCGAAATAGAACTTGCTCGCCTGATCGATCACGAACACCAGCAGGCTCAACCAAAGCCAGGGCAACTTGCCGAAACGGGCGCTCATGCCTTGCCCTCTATCCTTAGGAGCGAAGGCAGCAACAATGCATCACGCATAGTGACGAACCTCGCCGGCGCCTTCGATGTTTTCCACGCAGCGACCGCAAATCTCCGGGTGCGCCGGGTTGACCCCGACGTCCTCGCGGTGGTGCCAGCAACGGGCGCATTTGGCGTGGCCGGACTTGACGATCTTCAGCTTCAGGCCGGGCACTTCGGTGCTCACCGCATCGGCAGGCGCGTCGGCTAGCGGCGCCAGCGTGGCGGTGGAAGTGATCAATACGAAACGCAATTCGTTACCGAGCTTGCTCAGGTCGGCGCGCAAGGCATCTTCGCCATAGAGGGTGACCTCGGCCTGCAGGTTGCCGCCGATCGCCTTGGCGGCGCGCAGCCCTTCCATCTCCTTGTTCACCGCGACCTTCACCGCCATGACCCGCTCCCAGAACTCGCGGCTCAGTTCGAAACCCTCGGGCAGCTCGCTCAAGCCCTGATACCAGCCATTGAGCATCACCGACTCGTTGCGCTCGCCAGGCAGGTACTGCCACAGCTCGTCGGCGGTGAACGACAGTACCGGGGCGATCCAACGAACCAGGGCCTCGGCGATGTGGAACAGCGCGGTCTGGCAGGAGCGCCGCGCCACGCTGTCGGCGGCGGTGGTGTATTGACGATCCTTGATGATGTCGAGGTAGAAGCCGCCCAACTCCTGCACGCAGAAGTTGTGCACCTTCTGGTAAACGTTCCAGAAGCGGTAGCTGTCGTAGGCTTCCTCGATTTCGCGCTGCAACAACAAAGCGCGATCCACCGCCCAGCGATCCAGCGCCAGCATCTCATCGACCGGCAGCAGGTGCTGCGCCGGGTCGAAACCGCTGAGGTTGGAAAGCAGGAAGCGTGCGGTATTGCGGATACGTCGATAGGCGTCGGCGCTGCGTTGCAGGATCTGGTCGGAAACCGCCATCTCGCCGGAATAGTCGGTCGACGATACCCACAGGCGCAGGATATCGGCACCCAGGCTGTCGATGACTTTCTGCGGCGCGACCACGTTGCCCAGGGACTTGGATTGCTTGCGGCCCTGCTCATCGACGGTGAAACCGTGGGTCAGCAGCTCCTTGTATGGCGCGTGACCGTCGATAGCCGCGCCGGTCAGCAAGGAGGAATGGAACCAGCCGCGATGCTGGTCGGAGCCTTCCAGATACAGATCGGCGCGCGGACCGCTGGTATGGCCGAGCGGATGCGAACCGCGCAGCACATGCCAGTGCGTGGTGCCGGAGTCGAACCACACGTCCAGGGTGTCGCACCCCTTGTCATAGAGCGCCGCCTCGTCGCCCAGCAGTTCGGCCGCGTCGAGCTTGAACCAGGCCTCGATGCCTTCCTGCTCGACGCGCTTGGCCACCTCTTCCATGAGTTCGAGGGTACGCGGATGCAGCTCGCCGCTTTCCTTGTGCAGGAAGAACGGGATCGGCACGCCCCAGTTGCGCTGACGCGAGATGCACCAGTCGGGACGGCCGGCGATCATGCTGTGCAGACGCGCCTGGCCCCAGGCCGGAACGAACTTGGTCTGCTCGATACCCGCCAGAGCGCGTTCGCGCAGGGTGGCGCCTTCCTTCGGCTGCATATCCATACCGACGAACCACTGCGCGGTGGCGCGGTAGATCAGCGGCGTTTTATGCCGCCAGCAGTGCATGTAACTGTGCTGGATCGGCTCGTGCTTGAGCAGCGCACCGACCTCGTCGAGCTTGGCGACGATGTTCGGGTTGGCCTTCCAGATGAACTGGCCACCGAAGAACGGCAGCGACTCGGCATATACGCCGTTGCTTTGCACCGGATTGAGGATCTCGTCGTTGCTCATGCCGTAGCCCTTGCAACTGCGGAAGTCGTCCTCGCCGTAGGCCGGAGCGGAATGCACGATGCCGGTACCAGCGCCGGTTTCCACATAGTCGGCCAGGTATACCGGCGAAAAGCGCTCATAGAACGGGTGACGGAAGCGGATCAGTTCGAGCGCCGCGCCCGGCGCGGTGGCCACGACCTCGCCCGACAAGCCGTAACGCTGCAGGCAGGACTCGACCAGCTCCTCAGCCAGCAACAGCAGGCGGTCGCCGACATCGACCAACGCGTAGGTGAACTCCGGATGCACGTTGAGCGCCTGGTTGGCCGGAATGGTCCAGGGCGTGGTGGTCCAGATCACGATACTGGCCGGTTTGGCCAGGGACGCAAGGCCGAAAGCAGCGGCCAGTTTGTCGGCATCCTCGACGACGAAGGCCACGTCGATGGCATCCGACTTCTTGTCCTGATACTCGACTTCTGCTTCGGCCAGCGCCGAACCGCAGTCGAAACAGAAATTGACCGGTTTCAGGCCCTTGAACACGAAACCTTTCTCGACCATCTGCGCCAGGGCACGAATCTCGCCGGCTTCGTTGGCGAAACTCATGGTCAGGTAGGGATTGTCCCACTCGCCCAGCACGCCCAGGCGGATAAAGCCTTCTTTCTGCTCGGCGACCTGCTCGGCGGCATAGGTCCGGCAGCGCTCGCGGGTCAGGTCCGCCGGCTGGTTCTTGCCGAAAGTGGTCTCGACCTTGTGCTCGATCGGCAGGCCATGGCAGTCCCAACCCGGCACGTAGGGCGCATCGAAGCCGCTGAGGGTCTTGGAGCGGGTAATGATGTCCTTGAGAATCTTGTTCAGTGCATGACCGATGTGAATGCTGCCGTTGGCATAGGGCGGGCCGTCGTGCAGGACGAACTTCGGCCGGCCTTCGCCTTGCGCGCGCAGCTTCTGATACAGGCCAATCTCGTTCCAGCGCTGCAGAATCTGTGGCTCGCGCTGCGGCAGGCCGGCCTTCATCGGAAATTGGGTATCAGGCAGATTTAGCGTGGCTTTGTAGTCGGTCATTTCAGGCTCTTCACTTAAGCGGTTGGCACTTTATGTTTTAAGTACGCCAATAGGCGCGGGCGGCGGCAATATCGGCAGCAATTGCCGTCTTCAGTGCCTCGAGCGAGGCGAAACGCTGCTCGTCGCGCAGTTTGTGGTGGAATGCCACCGTTAAACGCCGGCCATACAGATCGCCGGTAAAGTCCAGCAGATGTACTTCGAGGTGGGCGCTACCATCGCCAGCGACGCTCGGCCGCACGCCGATATTGGCGACCCCTGGGCAAACCTTGCCGTCCACCTCGGTGCTGACCAGAAACACCCCGCTCAGCGGCACGCGTTTGCGTTTGAGCTGCACGTTGGCGGTGGGTGCATCCAATTGCCGGCCGAGCTTCTGCCCATGCAGAACCCGGCCGGCGATCTGAAACGGTCGGCCGAGCAGATGCTCCGCCATGGCGAAGTCCCCTGCAGCCAACGCCTCGCGCACCCGCGTGCTGCTGACCCGCACACCGTCCAGCTCGACCGTGGCCGCGGCCTCGACGGTAAAACCTTCGCGCTCGCCGGCTTCGGCCAGAAAGGCGAAGTCGCCGGCGCGGTCGCAGCCGAAGCGAAAATCGTCACCGACTTCCAGATGGCGTACATCCAAGCCGTCGAGCAGCACCTTCTGCACGAACTCGGCGGCGCTCAATTCGCGCAAACGCCGGTTGAAACTCAAACACAGCACCCGGTCGACACCTTCGGCCGCGAGCAAGGCAAGCTTGTCGCGTAAACGGGTCAAACGCGCGGGCGCGGTATCGGGTGCGAAGAACTCGCGCGGCTGCGGCTCGAAGATCAGCACGCAACTGGGTACGCCCAACTCGGCCGAACGCTCGCGCAAACGCGCCAAAATAGCCTGATGGCCACGATGGACGCCGTCGAAATTCCCGATGGTGGCAACACAGCCCCGATGCTGGGGCCGCAGGTTGTGTAGGCCTCGAACCAGCTGCATAACGCGCTTCTTGCTCATAAAGTGGCCGATTATACGCACACCGGGCGGTCGACGACAGGCGCCATAATTGGCCCGATTAAAACGCCGACCTGCGGGCAAAATCCCGCAGCCGGAAACCGAGCAACAGCAGCATGCCGAAGTAACTCAGCAACCCGGCGACCACCACAACGGCCAGACGGGACAAACGCCAGAGCATATCGCCCTCGGCCCAGGCCGGCATATGGTGCATGGCTGCCAGCAACACCGCCGCCATCGTCAGCACGGCCACTAGCAATTTAGCGAGAAATATCAGCCAACCCGGCTGCGGCTGGAACATGTCCGCCTTACGCAATTGCCAGTACAGCAAGCCGGCGTTCAGGCAGGCGCCCAGACCGATCGCCAAGGCCAGGCCGGCATGGGCCAGGGGCTGAATCAGCGCAAGGTTCATCAGTTGCGTGGCGACCAGAGTCACCACCGCGATTCTGACCGGCGTTCGGATGTTCTGCTGCGCATAGAACCCCGGCGCGAGGATTTTCACCAGAATGATGCCGAGCAGGCCCACGGAATAAGCGATCAGCGCCTGCTGGGTCATATCGGCGTCGTGGCCGGTGAACTTGCCGTACTGGAACAACGAGACCGTCAGCGGCTCGGCGAGCACGGCCAGGGCGACGGCGCTCGGTAGCGCCAGGATAAAGCACAGGCGCAAACCCCAATCGAGCAGCCGGGAATATTCGTCGCGGTCGGCGCTGGCGTAGGTTTTCGACAGGGTCGGCAGCAAAATGGTGCCGAGCGCCACGCCCAACACCCCCGCAGGCAGCTCCATCAGGCGATCGGCGAAATACATCCAGGACACCGAACCGGCTACCAGAAAGGACGCGAAGATGGTGTTGATGATCAGTGATATCTGACTGACCGACACGCCGAAAATCGCCGGCCCCATCAATTTGAGTACGCGCCAGACCCCGCTATCGCGCAGGTTCAGCCGCGGCAGCACGAGCATGCCGATTTTGCGCAGATGCGGCAGCTGAAACGCCAATTGCAGCAAACCGCCCGCCAGCACCGCCCAGCCCAGCGCCATGATCGGCGGATCGAAATAGGGGGTCAGAAACAGGGCAAAGACGATCATGCTGACGTTGAGCAGGGTCGGCACGAAGGCCGGCACCGAAAAACGGTTCCAGGTATTGAGAATCGCCCCCGCCAGCGACGACAGCGAGATCAGCAATATATAAGGAAAGGTCACCCGCAACAGATCGGTGGTCAGGGCGAAGCGGTCGGCCTCGTCGGCGAAGCCGGGCGCGGAGACCCAGACGATCCAGGGCGCCGCCAGGATGCCGATCAAGGTCACCAGCGCCAACACCAGCGTCAGCATGCCGGCTACGTAGGCGACGAAAGTCCGCGCGGCCTCCTCGCCTTGCTGGGTCTTGTACTCCGCGAGAATCGGCACGAACGCTTGCGAAAAGGCGCCTTCTGCGAAGATTCGCCGTAGCAGATTGGGCAGCTTGAAGGCCACCACGAAGGCGTCCGAGGCGATGCCGGCGCCGAAGGTGCGCGCGATGATGGTATCGCGCACGAAACCCAGCACACGCGACAGCATGGTCATCGAGCTGACGGCGGCCAACGACTTGAGCAAATTCATGTAATATCCGACTTCCGCAAACAAGCGCTGCCACGGACAATCCGTCGGCGCGCAAAGGCGACGAGTGTAGCGGCCAGCCACTGGTCAGGCCAGCATGGGGAAAAGCCGATGGGCTTGACAGCACCCCCTCATATCGGCATGATTCGCGGCCTTATTTGTTTGTAACCCCCCAGATTTTTTCGAGGAGCTTGACGGTGGCCAATACACCTTCTGCCAAAAAACGCGCAAAACAGGCTGAGAAGCGTCGTAGCCATAACGCCAGCCTGCGCTCCATGGTCCGTACCTACATCAAGAACGTGGTCAAGGCTATCGACGCCAAGGACCATGAACTGGCCAAAAACGCTTACACCCTGGCTGTACCGGTAATCGACCGCATGGCCGACAAAGGTATCATCCACAAGAACAAAGCAGCGCGTCACAAGAGCCGCCTGAATGGCCACATCAAGGCCCTCGGTGCAGCTGCAGCCTAAGCTGACAGTTACTCGCTGTTAAAAAACCGACCTGATGGTCGGTTTTTTATTGCCCACTCGAAAGCCGCGAACCACAAGCGCGCCACCCGAGGCGCACATCTGAGCTCAGGATTTTTTCGGCCACGGCAGAATCGGGATCGCGGTCACCGCATTTTGCGGACTGCCCTCGATCACCCGGTCGCTATACACCAGATACACCAGGGTATTGCGCCGCGCATCGAAGAAGCGCACTACCTGCATGGTCTTGAATACCAGGGACGTACGCTCGCGGAAGACCTCCTCACCATCCTTGAGTTCCGCTTCGAAGCTGATCGGCCCGACCTGGCGACAGGCGATCGAGGCCTCGGCGCGATCCTCGGCCAACCCCAAACCTCCCTTGACGCCACCGGTCTTGGCCCGTGACAGATAACAGGTCACGCCCTCGACCTTGGGATCATCGAAGGCCTCGACCACGATTTTGTCGTTCGGCCCGACCAACTTGAATACGGTCGATACTTCACCGATCTTCTCGGCCGAGGCAAACAAGGGCAACGCCAGCAGCGCGCCAAGCAATCCATTTATTACCCGCATCAAATCTCCCCCCAAAAAAATCGCTCGAAGCCTCGCGAGCCAGCGCCTGTTTTTAATGCCGCAGGCCCGGCACGCGACAGACTTTGCGCAGGCATTCAAACCAGAATCAAATTATCCCGATGCACCAACTCAGGCTCATCCACATAGCCGAGCAGTTGCTCGATGGCGTCAGACGAGCGGCCGATAATTTTCTGCGCCTCGAGCGCACTGTAGTTGGCCAGACCGCGGGCGATTTCACGCCCGTCCGGCGCGACACAGACCACCATCTCGCCACGCCGGAAGCTGCCCTGCACCGACTTGACCCCAACCGGCAGCAGACTCTTGGTGCCAGTGCTCAACGCCTTCACCGCGCCCTCATCGAGAACCAGCGTGCCGCGCGTCTGCAGGTGTCCGGCCAGCCACTGCTTGCGCGCCGCCAGCATGCCGCGCTCGGGCGCCAATAGCGTGCCCAGGCGCTCGCCAGACTTGAGCCGCGCCAGCACCTGCTCGATGGCGCCACCGACGATCACCGTGTGCGCGCCAGAACGCGCCGCCAAGCGCGCCGCGCGCAACTTGGTCTGCATGCCACCACGCCCCAGCGCGCCACCCACGCCGCCCGCCACAGCGTCCAGCGCCGGATCGTCGGCGCGCGCCTCGTGAATCAGCTCGGCATTCGGGTTATGCCGCGGGTCGGCGTTGTACATGCCATCGCGGTCGGTGAGGATCACCAGCAAATCGGCCTCGACCAGGTTGGCCACCAGCGCCGCCAGGGTGTCGTTATCGCCGAAGCGGATTTCATCGGTGACCACGGTGTCGTTCTCATTGATCACCGGCACCACATCGAGATCGACCAGAGTGCGCAGCGTGCTGCGCGCATTCAGGTAGCGCTTACGATCCGAGAGATCGTCATGGGTCAGGAGGATCTGCGCAGTGCGCCGGGCGTGCTCGGCAAAACTCGACTCCCACGCCTGAATCAGCACCATCTGACCGATGGCCGCGGCCGCCTGCAGCTCGTGCATCGCGCTGGGCCTAGCAACCCAGCCGAGACGACTCATACCGGCCGCCACCGCGCCCGACGACACCAGCACCAGCTCCACGCCCTGCTCGCGCAGCGCCACCATCTGCTTGACCCATACCGCCATGGCGGCACGATCCAGACCGCGACCGTCGGCGGTCAGCAACGCACTACCTATTTTCACCACCCAGCGCTGCGCACCGGTTACCTTGTCACGCATGATCTTCCAACCCCAGCAGCGACCCGTGTTTACAAAAACGCCGCAATTAAGCGGCGCTGAAATAGTTGCTTAATCCCGGACGTAAATGATTTCCGGGCCATCCTCATCATCTTCCTCATCCCAGAAGCTGTCATCGTCGTCGGCATCGCCGACCGCCTTGACCCCGGAACGGCGCAGCGCGCGCTTATCGTCCAGCGCCTGCAACTGGGCGCGCGCCTCGTTCTCGATGCGCTGATCCAACTCCGCCAACTCGGCGGCAAATTCCGGATTTTCCTGAATGCGCTCGGAACGTGCCTCCAGGTAATCCATGATGTCGTAGCACAGCTTCTCGGTACCCTGGTGCGCCAGGGCCGAAATCACATACACCGGCCCCGTCCACTCCAGGCGCTCGACGATTTCGGCGATGCGCGCTTCCTGCTCCTCTTCGAGGATCTGGTCGGCCTTGTTCAGCACCAACCAGCGGTCACGCTCCGCCAACGCCGGGCTGAACTTGGCCAGCTCCTCGACGATGGTCACAGCCGCTTCGGCGGGATCGCTCAGATCCAGCGGCGCCATGTCCACCAGGTGCAGCAGCAGGCGGGTACGCGCCAAGTGCTTGAGGAAGCGAATCCCCAGCCCGGCACCTTCCGAAGCGCCTTCGATCAAACCGGGAATATCCGCGATCACAAAGCTCTTGTAGCGTTCGACGCTCACCACACCCAGGTTCGGCACCAGAGTGGTGAACGGATAATCGGCAACCTTGGGCTTGGCCGCGGAAACCGAACGGATAAAGGTGCTCTTGCCGGCATTCGGCAAACCGAGCAAGCCAACATCGGCCAGCACTTTCAGCTCCAACTTGAGGTCGCGGGCATCGCCCGGCTTACCTGGCGTGGTCTGGCGTGGCGCACGGTTGGTACTCGACTTGAAACGGGTATTACCCAAGCCGTGCCAGCCGCCCTGGGCCACCAGCAAGCGCTGCCCAGGCTTGGTCAGATCGCCGATCACTTCCTGGGTCGAGGCATCGACCACCGTAGTGCCGACCGGCACCGGCAGAATCAGATCCTCACCTTTGGCGCCGGTACAATCGGTACTGCCGCCCTTCTCGCCGTTCTGCGCCTGAAAGCGCCGGGTGTAGCGGTAATCCACCAGGGTATTGAGATTCTCGTCGGCCTCGATAAACACCGAGCCGCCGTCGCCACCATCACCACCGTTGGGACCGCCTTTTTCGATGAACTTTTCACGACGAAAAGCCATCATGCCGTTACCGCCGTCGCCGGCCTTTACATAAATCGATACTTCATCGACGAATTTCATGGATACGCCTCCCGCATAAGCGCGGGTTATATAAGAACCATCTCAACGTCTGCTGCGCGTCGGTCCTGCTGCGTTAAAAACAGGCTCGGAATGCTCATTTACACCAGTAAACTCGCGTGCGAGCCCAGCCCGCTTCCTCGCCTGCTTTTGCCTTGCAGGACTCTAGCTCGCGAGACCTTGAACAGGTTCTAACGAGAAAAACCAGGTTCTTGCAAAATTGACCTGCATCCGCAGTACGAACGCTAACTCCCAGGACAGTTTGGCAAGAACCCCAAGAATACAGAAACAAAAAAGCCCCGTCGCAAGGACGGGGCTTTTCCAGCAATCGCGCGATTAAGCCGCAACGACGCTCACGTAACGGCGGTTGAACGCGCCCTTTACTTCGAACTTGATCACGCCTTCGACTTTCGCGAAGAGGGTGTGATCCTTACCCATGCCAACGCCGTAACCGGCGTGGAACTGGGTACCGCGCTGACGCACGATGATGTTGCCTGCTTTGATAGCCTGGCCGCCATACATCTTCACGCCAAGGCGTTTGGCTTCTGAGTCGCGACCGTTGCGGGTAGAACCGCCAGCTTTTTTGTGTGCCATGAGTTCAATACTCCTATTAAGGGATCAGACCGAAACGAATCAGGCCTGAATACCGGTGATTTTGATCTCGGTGTACCACTGACGGTGGCCCTGACGCTTCATGTGGTGCTTACGACGGCGGAACTTGATGATGGTGACTTTATCGTGACGGCCTTGAGCAACGACTTCGGCAACGACTTTAGCGCCATCAACAACAGGTGCGCCGATGGTCACATCGTCGCCGTTGCCGATCAACAGCACGCGGTCGAAAGTCACGGCTTCGCCAGTGGCGATTTCGAGTTTTTCGACCTTGAGGAATTCGCCTTCGGTGACTTTGTATTGCTTGCCACCAGTAACAATTACTGCGTACATGGTAAATCTCCGTTAATCCTGCTCACCCAGCGCTTTATAGGAATAAGTGTCGGCTGGCATGGCTGCTTGGGGCCGGAAGGACACCCTTGCAATTGCGTAAGGCAGGGAAATACCCAGGGGGAAAGTTCAGGGTGCGCGATTGTACGCAAGCGACCACCGCGACGCAAGGCCCAGACAACAGCCGAGCCCCACACGACAGGCGGCGGGCACCATTAAAGGGTCGACGCCCCGGCCACTCATCTTGCAAAGCGAATTTTCCAGGCGATTACAGGCCTTACGCTCGGCGGCACGAAGCCCGGCAACCGCCGCACCGCTTGCCTTGACAGCCCCTACCCTGCCCCATAGCATGCCGCGCAACCCATGAGAAGCAGGTGCAAGCGATGCAACCCCAGGCTTTCTATCGCGTGGTGGCGGACGATTTTACCGCTGTCGACGGCATCATCCGCGCCCAGCTGGTGTCGCGCGTCCCCCTGGTAGAGAAGATCGGCGACTACATCATCTCCGCTGGCGGCAAACGCCTGCGCCCGCTGCTGGTGCTGCTCAGCGGCAAAGCCCTGGGCCTTTCCGGCGACGATCTGCGCCTGCTCGCTGCCACCATCGAATTCCTGCATACCGCCACCCTGCTGCATGACGACGTGGTCGACATGTCCGACATGCGCCGCGGTCGTAGCACCGCCAACGCCCAATGGGGCAATGCGCCGAGCGTGCTGGTGGGCGACTTCCTGTATTCGCGCTCGTTCGAAATGATGGTCGAACTCGGTTCCATGCCGGTGATGAAGATCCTCTCCAAGGCCACCCGGGTGATCGCCGAGGGCGAAGTGCTGCAACTGTCGAAGATTCGCGACGCCAGCACCACGGAAGAGACCTATATGGAAGTAATTCGCGGCAAAACCGCGATGCTCTTCGAGGCCTCGACCCACAGCGCCGCAGCCCTGGCCGGCGCGACGGCGGAACAGACCGAAGCGTTGCGCGTATTCGGCGATCATTTGGGTGTGGCCTTCCAACTGGTCGACGACCTGCTCGACTACCGCGGCGATGCCAGCACCCTGGGTAAAAATGTCGGTGACGATCTGGCCGAAGGCAAACCAACCCTGCCACTGATCTACACCATGCGCGAAGGCACGCCCGAACAGGCCGCCCTGGTGCGCCAGGCGATTCAGAAAGGCGGCATCGAAGACCTGGAAAGCATCCGCAACGCCGTTGAAGCTGCCGGCGCTCTGGACTACACCGCCCAACAGGCCCGCGATTACGCCGAACGGGCGATCGCCTGCCTGGATGCCCTGCCCCCTGGCGAATACCGCGATGCGCTGGTCGAACTCAGCCGCTTCGCCGTGGCCCGCACGCACTGACGATTCCCGCAATACACAAGCCCGTCCATGCGACGGGCTTTTTATTGTCCGACCAACGGCGAATAATTAATCCTTGCCATAAACGAAATAGGAATTATTCTCATCTAACCACTTAACAAGGAGATGAGTCATGACCTATTTGATCGATGCCTGGCTTGATCGGCCGCAACCTTACCTACGCATCCTCAATCGCAATACCGGCGAGGTATGTGCAGTGCTCGAGGAGCAAGCGCTGGATGAGCTGCGCGATATGGGTGATCTGGATTTGCAGGAACTCAATTCCAGCGAGCCGCTGGTACTCAAGGAGCTGGTGCGCAATCTGTTTCTATTCTGCTACGCCCGGGCATTGCGCCCGTGAAGACAAGTACAACACCCGCTCTCGTAGCCCGGATGCAATCCGGGACATCGGCAGAAGCCATAAACCGCTTCCCCGGATTGCATCCGGGCTACGAGGTGATCGGACTACCCTCAAGACGGACGAACACAGGGTCATCCGCCTCAAGAAAGCGCCTTAGCAGGCCGTTTTTAACGCCGTATCAGCAACGCAGGTAGTTTTTCAACAGCCTGTTAGAGCACTTCCAGCAACTCGACGTCGAACACCAGCACGCTGTGCGGCGGGATGCTGCCGACGCCTTGCTCGCCGTAGGCCAGTTCGCTCGGCACGTACAGGCGCCATTTGCTGCCGGCGTTCATCAGTTGCAGGGCTTCGGTCCAGCCGGCGATCACGCCGCCAACCGGGAACTCGGCTGGCTGGCCACGCTCGTAGGAGCTGTCGAACACGGTGCCGTCGATCAGGGTGCCGTGGTAGTGGGTGCGCACACTGTCTTCGCGGGACGGCTTGGCGCCTTCGCCGCTGCTCAGTACTTCGTACTGCAAGCCGGAAGCCAGCACGGTGACGCCGTCACGCTGGGCGTTCTCGGCAAGGAAGGCCAAGCCGGCACCGGCGGCCGCTTCGGCCTTGGCTTGCGCTTCGGCCTGCATGACATCGCGGATGACCTTGAAGCTGGCGGACAGTTCGGCCTCGCTGACACGGCTCGGCTGGCCGCTGAATGCATCGGACAGACCGGCGACGATAGCTTCGAGGCTCACGCCCGGCGGCGGGTTGTCGCGCAATTGACCGCCAAGTTGACGACCGATGCCGTAACTGACGCGGGATTCATCGGTCGAGAGGTTGATTTCGGACATTGCACTGCTCCGCTGGGCTGAAAAAGGTCGGCCAGCCTAGCACAAAGCGCCCACCCGCTCTAACGACCAGCCCCCTAGCGCTGACGACGGCAGCGTTCGGAGCAGTACTTCACCTGATCCCAGCAGCGCGCCCACTTCTTGCGCCAGGCGAAGGCTAAACCGCACACCTGACAGGCCTTGACCGGCAGCTCGGCCTTTTTCATAAAGGCTCGCCGGCATCCAGCCGTGCCAACAACTGCTCGCCACGCAACCAGAGCCCCTGCCGCTTGGCCTCGCTCATCCTGTCCAGACCGCGATAGATCATGCCCAGCCGGTGATTGCCGGACAGCTGCTCGCGGTGGCGCATCAGGAAGTGCCAGTACAACGCATTGAACGGGCAAGCCTGCTCGCCGACGCTCTCGCTGACCTTGTACGCACAGTCGCCGCAGTAGCTGGACATCCGCTTGATGTACTGGCCACTCGCGCAATAAGGCTTGGAACCCAGGTAACCGCCATCGGCATGCATGACCATGCCCAGGGTATTGGGCAACTCGACCCAATCGAACGCATCCATATACACCGCGAGGTACCAATCGCAGACCTGGCTGGGCCGAATGCCGGCGAGCAGGGCGAAGTTGCCGGTCACCATCAGCCGCTGGATATGATGGGCATAGGCATGTTCCAGCGTCTGGTCGATGGCCTGACTCATGCACTTCATCCGGGTGTTGCCGCTCCAGTAGAACTCGGGCAGCGGCCGCGTGTTGCCGAAGGCGTTGCGCTCGGCATAGTCGGGCATTTGTAGCCAGTAGATGCCACGCACGTACTCGCGCCAACCGATGAGTTGCCGGATAAAACCCTCGGCTGCATTCAGCGGCACCTGACCGCGCCAGTAGGCGGCTTCGACATCCGCACAAAGCCTGCGCACGTCCAGCAGACCGATATTCAGCGCCGCGCTGATCCGCGCATGAAACAGAAACGGCTCGCCCAACGCCATGGCGTCCTGATAATCGCCAAAAGCCGGCAGGGCGAAATCGAGAAAATGCCGCCACAACGATTCGGCCTCGGCATGGCTCACCGGGTAATCGAAGGCCGCCAGGCTGCCGTAGTGATGGCTGAAGCGTGCCGCCACCAGGGCCAGCACCTCCCGAGTGATGCCATCCCCAGGAAAGCGCGCGGTCATCGGCGCCTTGACCTGCTTGGGCAACGCCTTGCGATTCTGCGCATCGAAATTCCAGGCGCCGCCCACCGGCGTGCCGTCGCCATTGATCAGCAGGCCGGTCTTGCGCCGCATTTCGCGGTAGAAGAACTCCATGCGCAACTGCTTGCGCCCTTCGGCCCAGCGCGCGAACTCGTCACGGCCACAGATGAAGCGGCTGTCGACATGCCAGGTGATCGGCACGGCGCAAGCCCGCAACGCCTGCTCCAGGCGCCATTCGCCCGGCTCGGTCAGGTGCACCTCGGTCGCCTGCAACCGCGTCGCCCAGCGCTGCAATTCGCCGGGCAGCGAGCCGCTGTTGTGCGCATCGTCGAGTTTGACGTAATGCACGCGCCAACCGCGCTCGCGCAGCGCTTCGGCAAAATGCCGCATGGCACTGAAGATCAGCGCGATTTTTTGTGGGTGATGCGGCACATAGTCGGTTTCCGCCGCCACCTCGGCCAGCAGCACGGCATCGCGCTGCGGGTCGAGCGCCTGCAGGCTGGGCAGGTCGAAAGACAGCTGATCACCGAGCACCAGGGTAAGCCCGCGAGTATTCATAGAACGACGATCTCGTGGCGATGAAAGCGCCGACAGCGCTTGGCAAGGTGCATGAGTGCCGATGGGCTCGTCGCGGCCAGGCCCTACCAGGCAGGGCTCAAGGAAATAGGCACGCGCAGGGTGTTCTGAGTGCCGGTCGGCATGCCGCACATCTCGTCGTGCACCGAGGCATGCACCAGATGGAAAGGCACCTGAGGTAACTCGTGTAGCATCTCGCGAGCGTGCTCCACCGAACGCAAGTGCAGGGTGCGGCCGTTTTCATCGTGCAAGGACTGCGCACGCCCCGCCATACGAACTTCCAGGACGTAGATCCCGCCCTCGATGGAGATCAGGTTGAGTTCGTCGATGTGCCCGGCATGCGCATGGGCGGATAAATCGTGCAGATACATGGCGTCGACCTCACGGCTTAAGTTATACAAAAATTATACATAATTTATTTTTGTACAATAAAAGCAAAGCGCAAGGCAGAAAGCAAACCGCCCGTCCGTTTTGCAACGGCCGGGCGGTTTGGTAGCTGGGCGGGCGATCAGTGCTTGGTCAGCTTGTCCAAGTAACCCATGGCGAACGCCGAGACCACAAAGGCCATATGGATGATCACGTACCACATCAGGTAGTCCGTCTGGATGTTCTCCGCATTCATAAACACTTTAAGCAGGTGAATCGAAGAGATCGCCACGATGGAGGCGGCGACTTTCATCTTCAGCGAGCCGGAGTCCATCTTGCCCAACCAGCTGAGCTTTTCCTTGCCTTCATCAATGTCCAACTGCGAGACGAAGTTCTCGTAGCCGGAAATCATCACCATCACCAGCAGACCGCCGACCAGGGCCATGTCGATCAACGACAGGATCACCAGGATCAGATCGGCCTCAGCGATGGCGAATACGCTGGGGAGAATATGAAAGATTTCTTGAAAGAACTTCAGCATCAAGGCCAAGAGTCCGAGTGACAGGCCAAAATACAGAGGTGCCAGCAGCCAACGGGATGCATACATCGCGTTTTCGATAAAGCGTTCCATAGGGGGCTCACTAAGGGCTCAAACAGCCGGCGAGTATACCCAGCATGGCCTTGCAGACAACCCCGGCATTGTTGCGATAAACGTCGAAGCAGGTTATCCCCGGCAACTGTGGATAACCTTGTGGGCAGCTTCAGGATCGATCGCTGCAAAGCGCGCGGCAGCGGCATTCGTGCGGGCTGGTCAAATGCTGCTCAGCCGACCATCAATTTTCCGGTTTGAACTGATAATCGCCGAGGTTACGGCAACGTGCGCCGTTCAAGCGGCGTAGTTCCGCCTGGATATGCAAACGCCAGATCGGCAGCTCGTCGCAGATGCCATAGCCTTGCGCCGCCAGGCTTTCAGCAATCGCCAGCAACACCCCCTCGGCAACGAAAGGCCCGTAGAACGGGCCTTGTGCCTTGATCGTCGAGGGTTGTGCACCGGACATACCCGCCGCGCAGATCAGCGTCCAGAGGCCCTTCTCGCCCGCCAACGGCAACACGGCGCACTCGATACGAGTCACCAGTCCCAAACATTGGCGGGTAAGGCAAAGGTTGCGCGGCATCGCGGCGACCCTCGAGGAAACCTGCCTCCAGCCTACACCCGAGTGGGCGAAGCAGGGAAGCCGACAGTTATCGCACCAGGTTGTGGATAACTGTGTGGATCAAACCCGCAAAAGCCGTACCGGCGGGTACTTTCCCCGGCAGTACGACTCGCCGGGGCGAAGACCGGCGATCGAACCAATCTTTCGGCCAATGCTCAAGCCGCCGGTTTTTTCGCCCGAGGCTTTTTCACCGCGACCACGGTCTCCTCGATTTTCGGCGCTTCCTTTTCTTCCTCGGCCATGCCCATTTCGGCGATTTCACGCAGCCGTTCGACGACACGGGCGTTGACGCTGCCCTTGGGGAACTGGCCTTTGTCGTTCGGGCTGCCGACTTCCTCGCCGACCAGCAGGCTCAGCGCCTCGTCGACCTGGCGCACGGCGTAGATATGGAACTGCCCGGCGCGCACCGCCTGCAGCACCCGCTCGTCGAGCATCAGGGTCGAGACATTGGAGTGCGGAATGATCGCCCCCTGCTCGCCGGTCAGGCCGCGGGCCTCGCACAAGCGGAAGAAGCCCTCGATCTTCTCGTTGACCCCGCCGACCGCCTGCACCTCGCCGAACTGGTTGATCGAACCGGTGATGGCGAAGCACTGCTTGAGCGGCGTGCGCGACAACGCCGAGATCAGCGTACAGACTTCGCCGAGCGAGGCGCTGTCGCCGTCGACATAACCGTAGGACTGTTCCAGGGCGATGCTCGCGGAGATTTCCAGGGGGAATTCCTGGGCATAGCGGCTGCCCAGGTAGCCGGTGAGGATCATCACGCCCTTGGAGTGGATCGGCTGGCCGAGGTTGACCTCGCGCTCGATGTCGACGATGCCGCTGCCGCCCGGATACACCGTGGCGGAGATGCGCGCTGGCACGCCGAACGCCGAATCGCCGACTTCCAGCACGGTCAGGCCGTTGCATTTGCCCACAGCCGCGCCCGCGGTGTCGATCAGGATGATGCCGGCCAGCATGTCATCGATGATCCGCGCCGAGACCCGCCCGGTGCGCGTGGCCTTGGCCTTGAGCGCGCGCTCGATATGGCCGACATCGGTGATCGTCTCGCTGGCCAGCTGGCGGATGAAGTCGGCCTCGCTGACCAGCTGGAACAGGTCGCCGATGCGCGCCGACAAACGCCCCTGGTGCTCGGCCAGGCGTGCGCTGTAGGTCGCCAGACGCGCTACCGCGGCGGCGCTGAGCGGCGCCATACCCTCTTCCATGGTGCGGGTTTTCATCAACTGAGCGAACTGCTCCAGGCTTTCATCGCCGAGGGGAATGTCCTCGTCGAAGTCGACCAGCACGCGGAACATTTCCTGGAAGTCCGGATCGTGATCCTGCAACGCGTAGTACAGCTGACGCGCGCCGATGATGATCACCTTGACCTGCAGCGGAATCACCTGTGGGTTGAGCGTCACGGTGGCAATACGGCCGAGATCGCCGAGCGGCGACTCCATTTTCAGTTGCCGCGAATGCAGAGCGCGCTTGAGCGCATCCCAGACGAACGGCTCGCCGAGCATCTTTTCCGCTTCGAGAATCAGAAAACCGCCGTTGGCGCGGTGCAGCGCGCCGGGGCGCAATTGCCGGTAGCTGGTGTAGAGCGCGCCCTGGTCGGCGTTGTATTCGATGCGGCCGAACAGGTTGTCGTAGGTCGGGTGCGGCTCGAACACTACGGGCGCGCCGCCCTGGGCGTGATGGCCGACCACCAGGCTCGGACAGTACTGCTCTTCGAGCATCTTGCGGGTCTGGGAGTCGGCCTTTTCCACTTCGACCAATTGATCGACCACGGTCTTCAGCAGGTTGACCTGCACCGCCTGCAAGTAGGCGCAGACCTCGGCATTTTCCGCGTACTTCTCCGACAAGGGCGCGAGCAGCGGTTGCAGCGCGACTGTGATGGTTTCCTCGTTGAGCTGGCGCAACTGATTGCTCGACTCGCGCTTCCATTGCGGCAGGCTGGCGAGTTCCTCGTTGAGGCGTTCCTCCAGGGTGGCGATGTCGAGGTGGAAGCGCTCGCGGTCGGCTTCCGGCAATTGGGCGAATTCGGCTTCGTCGAGGGCCTTGCCGTCGACCATCGGGGTGAAGGCGATATTGCTGCTGTCGCGGTACAGCGCGACGTTCTTTTCCAGGGACAGCCGCTCGATCACGTCCAGGGCCTGGTCGTAGCGCTTATTGAAGGCGCGGTCGATGGCGTTTTTCTTTTGCTGGAACGAAGGGTGCTCGAATACCGCCGGGAAAGTCGCCAACAGATTGTCGACCAGGCCGTTGATATCGGCGATGAACTCACCGGCGGTACCGGCCGGCAGCTCCAGTGCGCGGGGCTCGCGGGGCTCGTCGAAATGATTGACGTAGACCCGGTCGGCCGGGGTTTCCAGGCGCTTGGCTTCGGCCTTGAGGTAGCGCTTGACGAAGGAGAAGCGGCCGGTACCCGGCTCGCCCATGACGAATACGTTGTAACCGGGGCGCGGCATGGCCACGCCGAACTGCAAGGCTTCGACCGCGCGTTCCTGACCGAGCACGCCGCGGAAGGGCTCCAGATCGTCGGTGCTGGCGAAATCGAACTGTTCCGGGGAGAAAGGACGGGTTAAAGCTTCAGGCGCCAACCGCAGATGGGCAGCAACGGAATCGGGCATTGGTAATCCTTACACGGGGGGCAAACGGGGCTGGAGAAATCATGGCCGCATCGGCCGGCATCCACAAGCCGTATGCTTGATCCGCGGCAACGGCAAGCCGGCTTATCCTCTCTAAGCTGTGGTGCAACCATCAGGAAATCAAGCCATGAGTCTTTTTCAGGAAGTCGCGGTGTTGCTGGCGTTGTCCGCTCTGCTCGGCGGCATCGCGGTGAAACTGCGCCAACCGTTGATCATTGCTTATATTCTCGTCGGTATATTGGCCGGCCCCGCGGTGCTGGGCCTGAGCAGCGCGAACCAACCACTCGACCTGCTGGCGGAAATCGGCATCACTGTGCTGTTGTTCGTGGTCGGCCTGAAACTCGACATGCGTCTGGTGCGGACCCTCGGTCCGGTCGCCCTGGCCACCGGCCTGGGTCAACTGGCGTTCACCATCCTGTTCGGCTTCCTGCTGTGCCGGTTGCTCGGTCTGGACTGGCTGACGGCGCTCTATGTAGCCGTAGCGCTGACGTTCTCCAGCACCATCATCATCGTCAAGCTGCTCTCCGACAAAGGCGAGATCGACTCGCTGCACGGGCGCATCGCCATGGGCTTTCTGATCGTGCAGGACATCGCCGTGGTTCTGGCGATGCTCGGTCTCAACCTTTATCAGCCAAGCGACGGCGAGCAGCAGGGGCTGCAGCCGTTGGCCCTGATCGGCGCCCTGCTGAGCAGCCTGGCGACGCTCTATCTGCTGATGCGCTTCGTGCTGCCGCGCCTGCTCACGGCCATGGCGCACTCACCGGAACTGCTGATGCTGGTGGCGATCGCCTGGGGCACGCTGCTTGCCGCTGGCGCCGAATTCCTCGGTATGTCCAAGGAGATCGGCGCCTTTCTCGCTGGTTTCTCCCTGGCCTCGACCTCATTGCGTGAAGCGGTGGCCAGTCGCCTGACCAGCCTGCGCGACTTTCTTCTGCTGTTCTTCTTTCTGCACCTGGGTATTCAGTTGGACTTCGGCCACATCCAGGGTCAGATCGGCAGCGCCCTGTTGCTGTCGTTGTTCGTGTTGATCGGCAATCCACTGATCGTTATGGCGATCATGGGCTGGATGGGTTACCGCAAGCGCACCGGTTTCATGGCCGGGCTGACGGTGGCGCAGATCAGCGAGTTCTCGATCATCTTCGTCGCCATGGGCATAGGCCTCGGCCATATCGGTCAGGATGCGCTGGGCCTGACCACTCTGGTCGGATTGATCACCATTACCTTGTCCACCTATATGATCCTTCATGCACAGCCGCTGTTCGCGCGCCTGTCGCCGTGGCTTGGGCTGTTCGAGCGCCAGGTCGCCCACCGCGAAAACGTCGACGACAACGCCCCGCCCTTTGCCCAGCCGGACATCATCGTCTACGGCATGGGTCGCTACGGCCGGCAACTGGCAAAACAGCTCGAACAGGCGGAACTGCGCGTGCTCGGTGTCGATTTCGACCCGGAAGCCCTGGCCGAGGCCCGCGACGAGGGGCTCAACGTGTGTTACGGCGATGCCGAAGATGTCGACTTCCTGGCGCATATGCCGTTGCAACGGGCGCGCTTGCTGGTCAGCACCATTCCGCAACGCGACGTCAATGCGATACTGCTGCGTGCGCTACGCAGCCAATCTTTCGGCGGTCAGGTCACCCTAAGCGCTTTTCATGACGCCGACGCCGATGCCTTGCACCATGCTGGCGCGGCCAATGTACTGCGTCCCTACACTGATGCCGCCGAGTCCGCTGCGCGTCGGCTGTTAGAGGACCTGAGCGGCTAGCTGTCGGGACTAAGGATTGTCGGCGCAGGCCGCGCAGAAACTGGCGGCTGGCAGCGCCTGCAAACGCGCGGCCTCGATCGGCCGGGCGCATTTCAAACAACTGCCGTATCGCCCTTCGGCCAGGCGCAAGCGGGCCAGACCGACCTGATCCATGCCCTCCTCGGCCTCGGCCAGCAAGGCGTTGAGCACTTCATCGTTCTGCCGCTGCTGGGCTTGCTCGATGGCTTCCACCGGTTCGCTGCGCTGCATATCGCGGCGAATCGCCTCGGCGCGCTCGCGGTATTCGTTGTACAAGGCATCCAGTGCGGCTTGCGGATCGAAATCGGTCATGGCGGTTCTCCCGGCGAAGGACGGTCTGCGTAGTCTGCGCGCAGAGCGGCGGCGGGCCTTGATCTCGATCAGCGAATCGGCTGCCGCCGATCTGGGCCCGACCTAGAGCGCCTGGCGCAGCGCCAGGCAATCCGCGGCGAAATGATCGGCCAGTTCCGGCCAGGGGTTTTCCGCGAGATTGACCAGCACGCTGTAGGCACCCGCCGCACGCGCGCACTCCAGGTCATATCGATAGTCGCCGACCATCACCAGTTCACTCGGCGCCACCCGCCAGCGTTCAGCCAGGTGCAACAGGCCGCCGGGATGGGGTTTCGGCGGCGCTTCGTCGCGACCGAGCACATCGGCACTGGCGAAAAACTCGCCCAGGCCGATCGCCTGCAGCGTCAGCAAGGCCAGCGAGTGGGCGTTGCGGGTGAGGACGCCGAGCTGGCAACCGCGCGCTTGCAGCTCGCGCACCAGTTCGATCGCGCCCGGCGCCGGCTGCGCAGCCAGGGCCAGTTCGCGCTCGTGGTCCAGTAGCCAGGCGTGCTTGGCCGCCGCCACCTCGACGGGCAAGGCGGCGAGGTGATGGAGGATGTCGTCCTCCAAGGGAATTTCCAGCGCGCGCTTGATCGCCTCGAAGTCATGCACCGCCAGGGTCAGGGTGCCGTCCATGTCGAACACCCAGTGGCGCGCCGTGCGCAGGGTCATTTCCAATCCTCATGACTCACTTCCAATCCTCACGGATACGGGTCAACCCTTCCTGGGCCACCGAGGCGACCAACTGGCCCTGGCGGTTGAAGATACTGCCGCGGGAGAAGCCGCGGGCATTGCCGGCCCAGGGGCTGTCCATGGCGTACAGCAGCCAGTCGTCCATGCGCAGATCGGCGTGGAACCACAGCGCGTGGTCGAGGCTGGCGACCTGCATGAACTTCTGGAACACCGACACGCCGTGGGGCTGCATCGAGGTGGTCAGCAGGTTGAAGTCGCTGGCGTAGGCCAGCAGCAGTTTGTGCAGTTGCGGTTCGTCCGGCAGCGCACCGGCGGCGCGGAACCAGACATATTTGACCGGTTCGCAGGGCTCTGGGGCGAAGGGATTGATCCGCGTCACCGGGCGGATTTCGATGGGCTTTTCGCTGGTGGCGCGCTCGCGCATGCGCTCGGGAATCATCGCCTCGACCATGCGCGACAGTTCGGTTTCCGACTTCAGCTCCTCCGGCCCCGGCACCTCGGGCATGCTGTTCTGGTGATGGAAGCCGTCCTCGTCGAACTGGAAGGAAGCGCTGCAGGTGAAGATCGGCTTGCCCTTCTGGATCGCCGTCACCCGCCGGGTGCTGAAGCTGCCGCCGTCGCGCACCCGGTCGACCTGATAGACCACCGGCAAACCGGCATCGCCGGGGCGCAGAAAGTACCCATGCATCGAGTGCACATGGCGCGCCGGATCGACCGTCTGGCTGGCCGCCGACACGCACTGGCCGAGCACCTGGCCGCCGAACAGCTGGCGAAAGCCCAGGTCCTGGCTGACGCCGCGGAACAGGTTCTCTTCGATGGTTTCCAGGGTCAGCAGGGCGACCAATTCATTCAACACCTGACTCATGCATGCTCTCCAATAACCGCCAAGAAAGCGGCAAAACGTCATTCGGGTAAGCGGCCGCTCGACCGCGGCATGTGGCAATTGGCCGATTTTACCCGTTTCGCCGGCCCGGCGGGTTAGCCGCTTCGTCGCTCACGGCGCGGCCCGCCAGTCACTATGCCGCAGGCGGTACAACACATGCCGGCGCAACGCATGGCCTGGCGCCAGCCTGGGATGGTCGAAATCCTCGGCGGGGGCATGCTGCATGCCGATCGCCTGCATCACCCGCTGCGACGGCAGGTTATCCACCGCGGTGAAGGCCACGACCTGCTCCAGCCCGAGCCGCTCGAAGGCGCAGCCCAGGGCCGCCCGCGCCGCTTCGCTGGCGAAACCCTGGCCCCAGTGCGCGCGGGCCAGGCGCCAGGCGATTTCCACCGCCGGGCCGAAAGGCGCCTCGAAACCGACATGGCCGATACCGGTGAAGCCGATAAAGGCGCCGTTGTCCTTACGCTGCAAGGCCCACACGCCGAAGCCATGCTCGGCGAAATGCCCGCGAAAGCGCCGGATCATCGCCGCCACGTCCTCGCGGCTGTAGGGCGCGGGGAAATAACGCATCACCTGCGGGTCCGCACAGAGCGCCGCGAAGGGCTCCAGATCCGCGGCGCGCCAGGCGCGCAGCTGCAGCCGCGCGCTGTGCAATTCAATCAAGTCAGCCATAGTCACTCCTTGAGCTGGGCCGGGCAGCCCCGCCATACTCGGGGCGCCGCGCGCTTCAATTTATCTAACAGGGCCTTATTCTATGCGCCTGCCGCTGGTCTATCACGACGACTACAGCCCGCCCTTCCCCGCGACGCACCGCTTCCCCATGGAGAAGTTCCGCCTGCTGCGCGACCATCTGGTCGACAGCGGCCTGACTACCGATGCCGAACTGCTGCGCCCCGAAAGCTGCGCCGAGGAAACTCTCGCCCTGAGCCACTGCCCGGCCTATATCGAACGCTTTCGCAGCGGCGCGCTGGCCCACGAGGAACAACGCCGCCTCGGCCTGCCCTGGAGCGAGGCGCTGGCCCGGCGCACCCTGCGCGCCGTCGGTGGTTCGCTGCTGGCCGCCGAGCAGGCGCTCGAACACGGCCTGGCCTGCCATCTGGCCGGCGGCACCCACCACGCGCATTACGATCACCCGGCCGGTTTCTGCATCTTCAACGACCTGGCGGTAGTCAGCCAGTACCTGCTGCAGAGCGGCAAAGCCGAGCGCGTGCTGATCTTCGACTGCGACGTGCACCAGGGCGACGGCACCGCCCGTCTGCTGGCCGATACCCCGGAGGCGATCACCGTTTCCCTGCACTGCGAAAGCAACTTCCCCGCGCGCAAGGCGCACAGCGACTGGGATATCCCCCTGCCCAAGGGCATGGGCGATGCGGCCTATTTGCAGGTGGTGAATGACGCGCTCAACTACCTGCTGCCGCTGTATCGGCCGGATATCGTGCTCTACGACGCCGGCGTCGATGTGCATCGCGACGACGCCCTGGGCTACCTGCAACTGACCGATGCAGGCGTCGCCGCCCGCGACACCGCGGTGCTCGATCACTGCCTGGGCCGCGATATCCCAGTGGCAGGGCTGATCGGCGGCGGCTATGACAAGGACCGCCATAAACTCGCCAGACGCCACGCTATCCTGCACCAGAGCGCGGATACGGTATGGCGCGAACGCGGCCTGGGCTGAGCGCGGAACCCGGCCGGTGAAAAATCACCGAACGCATTAGGCTTTCAGCGGTCGCCGAGGCGGCGCCGCCGCACCATCAGGCAGGAGACTGACATGTCATCGTTTATGGGGATTATCGAGACCGTGGGGCTGGCGATCGACGGGCTGGGGGTGCTGGTCATCGTCCTCGGCTTGGGCTGGGCGATACTGCGCTTCTTCACCTCGGGGCGGCAGGTGGAGGCCCCTTACCGGCGTTTCCGCCAGGATCTGGGCCGGGGCATTCTGCTCGGCCTGGAGTTTCTCGTCGCCGCCGACATCGTGCGCACCGTGGCCATGACACCGACCCTCGACGATGTGCTGGTACTCGGCTTGATCGTGCTGATCCGCACCTTCCTGAGCATGGCCCTGGAAGTGGAACTGGAAGGCCGCTGGCCCTGGCGGAAGGCTGCCAACTGATCCGCCAGTCGTTAGTCGTTGGCGGTGCTGGACGGCGCAACCTTGCTGCTGAGCGGCAGCCCCTCGGTATTGGCATAGAACACCAGGAGTTCGACGGGCTGCTCGGTGGTATAACCGCGATGCGCGATGCCCACGAGTTCGGCGAGGCTATCGCCGGCCTTCAGCACGAGCTTGTCGGGGCTGTTCTGCTTCTCGACGAACAACACGCCGCTGAGCACATAGCCGACATTGACCACCGCATGGGTGTGCCAAGGCAGGGTGGTGTGGGCGGGAATACTGAACTTCAGCAAGGTCGGCTCGGGCTGCCCGCTGGCATAGGCCTGGTATGGCGTGCCGTCCCAGGCGTGGTCGGTCTGCAACAGCGTCTCGACTTTCAACGCCTCAGCGGCCAGGACGCCAGGCGCCAAGCCGGGCAAAAAACCGGCGAAAAGTACGAACAAGAGGGTGCGCATGAATTTCCGCTCCTCGATGGCCAGGGAGTTGTGGGGAGAACTTGCCGAGCGGCGCCACGCGAATCATGCGCCATCCAAGTAGCCCTTCACCACTACAGCATGCCGCACGCCGCGCAAATGCCCCGCCCAACGGTACTTTCAATCCGCGCGACGACAATCGACGATCTCGCCATGATTCGCCAAGACATGCGAACGAACATCCCCATTTCTTGCAACACAAGCGCCGGATGCTGTCTAACAGACCGTTGAAAAACGTAGGCGAGGCAGCCGAGACAAGGCAAAAACAGGCGAGGAAGCGGACTGGGCTCGCATCCGAGCCTGTTTTTAACGCCGTATCGGCAACGCAGGTAGTTTTTCAACGGCCTGCTAAACACCGGCTAGGCCAAGGGGAGAGACCATGCCGACGCATAAATTGACCATCAATGGCTTGCAGTTGAACGTTTCCATCCGTGGTCAGGGCTCACCGCTGCTCTTACTCAACGGCCTCGGTGGCTTGATCCGCACCTTCGATACCCTGCGCGATGAACTGATGGACTACAGGACCATCGCATTGGACGTGCCCGGAGTCGGCAAATCGCAAGCTCCCATTTGGCCGATGCGTCTGCCGCGCCATGCCGACACGATCGCTGAACTGCTCAAGCAATTGGGGTTCGACCAGGTCGATGTGTTCGGCGTGAGCTGGGGCGGGGCGCTGGCGCAGGAATTCGCTCTGCGTCACCCGAGCATGGTGCGCCGGCTGATCCTCGCGGCGACCTCGGCCGGCCCGGCGATGCTGGTGAAACCCGCCGACATCCTGGATTTTTTCGGCAGGAGCAAAGACGCCAAACTGCGCAAGCTCGAAGGCTCGCACAACTCGATACAGGCACTGCTGCGCTTCGGCGTGATGAACGGCATGCTCACGGTCAACCCGCGCGCCTATTACCACCAGCTCACCGCGTTGGTCGGCTGGACCAGCCTGCTGCGGCTGTTCCGCCTGCGCCATCGCACGCTGATCCTCACCGGCGAACGCGACACCCTGGTGCGACCGTACAACGCGTATATCCTGCGCCGCGCCATTCGCAATGCCGAACTACAGGTGCTAGAGGGCGAGGGGCATTTTTTCGTGGTGACCAGTGCCTGGCGCACCGCCGAAGCGATACGCGACTTTCTCTGCCAGGAAGACAACGATGAAGAACCCACGCCGATGCTCGCCAGCAGATTGTTCAGGCCACGCCTGCTGCAATCCGAGCGGGAGAGCAACCGCTGATGGCATCGCCACGACTTGCCCGGAGCCGTGCTAGTTCGTTAATTTCGCGCCCCCACTGTAAGGACACACCCTCATGCCCCGCCTCGCCCCCTCTTTTTTAGCCGTGCTCTGCGCCTTGCTCCTCGGCGTTGCGCTCACGATCCAGGCCGCCACCCCGTTGGCGCTCGACAAGCTGGTGGCGCTGTGCGCCGAGCGCCTGCTGCTGGCCGACCAGGTAGCCGCCAGCAAGGCGCAAACCGGCAAGGCGGTGGAAGATGCCGCGCGCGAGGCCGAACAACTGACGCTGTTGTCCGCCCATGCGCAGACTCATCATCTCGCCCCTGAACAAGTCGCCTCCTTCTTCCGCTGGCAGATGGAAGCCAACAAGCTGATCCAGTATCAACTGCTGGCCACGCCCTTGAGCAGCGACGGTGCACCGCCCATATCGCTCGAGGAAATCCGCACCCGCCTCAATCTACTCAATCAGGAACTGCTGCAAACCCTCGCCCCGGCGCTGGCGGAACTGCAGCAAGGCGCCTGCAGCGAACAGCTTTACCGCGCCATCGACGCCCAGGCCGCGCAACAAAAGCTCGACGCCCTGCACCGCACCGCCCTGATCCGCGCCTTCGGCGATACCTGCCGGGGGCTCTGAGGCAGCGGGTCGCCGAGCGAGGCCCGATTGAAAGCCGCGAGCAGCTGTATTTTTCCAGGTAACGGAAGGCGTTTCGCTCCGCTCATCTCCTTGATAGCAATCTGACTTGCGCGCAATCCGACCGATCAAATACTGTGTGCGCATACAGTTATTTTGAAGTCGTCGTCATGCTGTTCGCCCCCTCCTCTCTGCCCGTATACCCGCTGTTTTGCCCTGCATGGGCAAGGCCCGGGCAGACGTGGTGGCCGCGATGAGCGGCGCGGTGCTGGCGCTCGATAAGTTGCTGCTCGAGCGGCGGGTGTGGAAAGGCCAGCCGCAAGGAACGCCGGCGGATGTGCAGCCGACCGGCCACGGGTTGCTGGATGCGCTGTTGCCGAGCGGCGGCTGGCCCGCTGCGGCGCTGAGCGAGATTCTCCATGGCGCCGAGGGTATCGGCGAATTGCAGTTGCTCTGGCCGACCCTGGCGCGCTTGAGCCAGGCCGCCGAACGTATCCTGCTGGTGGCGCCGCCCCATCTGCCCTACCCGCCCGCCTGGCTGGCCGCCGGGGTGGATCTGCGCTGGTTGAGCCTGGTCGAGGCCAACTCGCGCGACGCCCTCTGGGCCGCCGAACAATGCCTGCGCTCGGGCAGTTGCGGCGCGGTGCTGTGCTGGCCGAAGCAGGCGGATGACCGCGCCCTGCGCCGTTTGCAGATCGCCGCGGAAACCGGGCAGACCCTGGCCTTCGCCTATCGCCCGCTCGCCGAGGCGGTCAACCCATCGCCGGCGGCGCTGCGCATCGCCGTGGAAGCAACGCAACTGCGGATTTTGAAATGCCGCGGCGGCCTGGCCCCGGCGGCACCTATCCCACACGCGCACTGGGCCGCGACATGAGCCTGCGCTGGGCCTGCATACTGCTGCCGCAACTGGCGCTGGATGGCGTGCTGCGTCGGCACCCGGAGCCCGAGCGGCCGCTGGCGCTGCTCGCCGGCACGCCGCAACGGCGCGTGCTGCAAGCACTCAATCCGGCCGCCCGGGCGCTCGGCCTGCGCGTCGGGCAAACCTTGGGCGCGGCCCAGGTAATAAGCCGGGATTTCGCCACGGCCGAATACGACCACGCGCAGATCGAGGATTGGCAGCGCTTGCTCGCCGCCTGGGCCTACCGCTTCAGCTCGCAGGTCAGCCTGGATTACCCGCGCGCGCTGCTGCTGGAAGTCGAATCCAGCTTCGCCCTGTTCGGCCCTTGGCCACGCTTCGAGGCGCGCCTGCGCGAGGAGCTCGGCACCTTGGGCTTTCGCCATCGCATAGTCGCAGCGCCCAACCCGCTGGCAGCGCGAATGCTGGCCAACGCCCATGACGGTCTGGCGGTCGCCAGCGCGGAAGAACTGCGCCAGGCCATCGGCCAACTGCCGGTCGAGCGCAGCGGCCTGCCCCGCGAGATGACCACCGCCCTGCTGCGCATGGGCCTGCGTCGCCTGCATCAACTGCTGGCGTTACCGCGCAACGGTCTGGCGCGGCGTTTTCCGGCCGAGCTGTTGCGCCACCTCGACAGCCTGCTGGGCGAACGGCCGCTGGCGCTGGATTACTACCAGCCACCGGATCGCTTCGACCTGCGCATCGAACTGAATTTCGACGTCGAATCGCACCAGGCGCTGTTGTTTCCCCTGCGCCGCCTGACCGCCGACCTCGCGGCCTTTCTCGCCGGGCGCGACAGCGGCGTGCAGCGTTTCACCCTGCATCTCGAACATGCCGGCCGCGAGGACTTGCAGGTGCCGGTCGGCCTGCTCGGCGCCGAGCGCGAGGCGGGCATGCTCTTCGAAGTGGCGCGCGGTCGCCTCGAACAGTTACAGGTGGTGGCGCCGGTGCGCAGCCTGCGCCTGGTCGCGCACGACCTGCCGGCCTTTGTCCCGGAGCATCGCCTGCTGTTCGACGAGCGACCGCAGCAGAACCTGCCCTGGCAGCAACTGCGCGAACGGCTGCGCGCGCGCCTCGGCGACGACGCACTGCACGGCCTCAGCGCCAGGGCCGATCACCGCCCCGAATACGCCTGGCAAGCACAGACGGACGCCAAGCCCGGCCTCGCCGGCCCGACCGGACCACGCCCCAGCTGGTTGCTGAGCGAGCCGCACATGCTCCAGGAAGCCGCGCCACGGATTCTCGCCGGGCCTGAACGCATCGAGTCCGGCTGGTGGGACGGCGGCGATATGCGCCGCGACTATTACCTGATCGAAACCCGCAGCGGACAGCGCGCCTGGGCCTATCGCGCGGTCGGCGACAACGGCCCGTTGCTGATTCATGGCTGGTTCGCATGAGCCCCGGCAGGCCGTTGAAAAACCTAGGCGACGACTGCATGGATGCCGGAGGTAGAGCGAAGCAGGAAGCCCGAGCCGAGGTAACCGAACCGGGCTATGCCGAATTGCACTGCCTGTCCAACTTCAGCTTCCAACGCGGCGCCTCCAGTGCCCAGGAGCTGTTCGAGCGGGCCAAGCGCCATGGCTACCAAGCTCTGGCGATCACCGACGAATGCAGCCTGGCCGGCATAGTGCGCGCCTGGCAGGCCGCGAAGGAAACCGGCCCGGCGCTGATCGTCGGCAGCGAGATGCGCATCGAGAACGGCCCGAAGATCGTCCTGCTGGTGGAAAACCTCACCGGCTACCAGGCCCTGTGCCAACTGATCACCCATGCCCGGCGGCGGGCCGCCAAAGGCGAATACCGCGCGCTGCGCGAGGATTTCGCCGCGCCGCTGGATGGGCTGCTGGCGCTCTGGGTCGAGGCCGACAGCGCGCAACCCGAACACGGGCAATGGCTGCGTGAGCTGTTCGCCGAACGCCTGTGGCTGGCCGTCGAGTTGCATCGCGGCGCCGACGACGCCGGGCACCTGCGTCGGATGCAGGCGCTAGCCGCCGCCCTGAGGATTCCCGCAGTCGCCGCCGGTGATGTGCATATGCATGCCCGCGGCCGCCGCGCCCTGCAGGATGTGATGACTGCGCTGCGTCACCATTGCAACGTCGCAGAAGCCGGCCATCGCCTGTTCCCGAATGGCGAGCGCCACCTACGCCCGCGTCAGACACTGGCGCAGCTCTATCCGCCTGAATTGCTGGCCGAGACCCTGACCATCGCCGCGCGCTGCACCTTCGATCTCGGCCAGCTGCGCTACCAATACCCGCGCGAGCTGGTGCCCGCGGGACATACGCCGACTAGCTGGCTGCGCAAGCTGTGCGAAGACGGCGCGGCCTGGCGCTGGCCGCGGGGCATCCCCGAGAAGGCTCGGCAGCTGATCGAAACGGAAACCGCGCTGATCGCCGAGTTGGGCTACGAAAGCTACTTCCTCACCGTGCACGACATCGTCCGTTTCGCCCGCAGCCAGCACATCCTCTGTCAGGGCCGCGGCTCGGCGGCCAACTCGGTGGTCTGTTACGTGCTGGGGATCACCGAGCTGGACCCGAGCAAATCGAACATGCTGTTCGCCCGCTTCCTCTCCAAGGAGCGCAACGAGCCACCGGATATCGACGTCGACTTCGAGCACGAACGCCGCGAGGAAGTCATCCAGTACATTTTCCGCCGTTACGGCCGCGATCGCGCCGCCCTCACCGCGGTGGCCAGCACCTATCGCGGCGCCGGCGCGGTGCGCGATGTCGCCCGAGCCCTGGGTCTGCCGGCGGAGCAGATCAATGCCCTGGCCAGTTGTTGCGGGCGCTGGAGCGACAAGGCGCCGCCGCTCGAACGCCTGGTCGAAGCCGGCTTCGACCCGCACAGCCCGATCATGCGCCGGGTGCTGGCGCTGACCGGCGAGCTGATCGGCTTTCCCCGCCACCTGTCGCAACACCCCGGCGGCTTCGTGATTTCCGAACAGCCGCTGCAAACCCTGGTGCCGGTGGAGAACGCGGCCATGGCCGAGCGCACCATCATCCAGTGGGACAAGGACGATCTGGACCTGGTCGGTCTGCTCAAGGTCGACGTGCTCGCCCTCGGCATGCTCAGCGCCCTGCGCCGCACCTTCGACCTGCTGCGCGACTACCGCGGCTGCGACCTGAGCATCGCCAGCATCCCTGCGGACGACGCCGCCACCTACGCGATGATTGGCCGCGCCGATACCGTCGGGGTGTTCCAGATCGAGTCGCGGGCGCAGATGGCCATGCTGCCGCGGCTGCGCCCGCAGAACTTCTACGACCTGGTGATCGAGGTGGCCATCGTCCGCCCCGGGCCGATCCAGGGCGATATGGTTCACCCTTACCTGCGTCGGCGTAACGGCGAGGAGCCGATAAGCTACCCGCCGCGCCTGCACGCGGTATTCGAACGCACCCTGGGCGTGCCACTGTTTCAGGAACAGGTGATGGAACTGGCGATCATCGCCGCCGACTACACCCCCGGGGAGGCCGACCAGTTGCGCCGCTCGATGGCCGCCTGGAAGCGCCACGGCGGCCTGGAGCCGCACCAGCAGCGGCTGTCCGAACGTATGCTGAAGAACGGCTACACCGCCGAATTCGCCGCGCGCATCTTCGAGCAGATCAAAGGCTTCGGCAGCTATGGCTTTCCGGAATCCCACGCCGCCAGTTTCGCCCTGCTGACCTACGCCAGTTGCTGGCTGAAATGCCACGAGCCGGCGGCCTATACCTGCGCCCTGATCAATAGCTGGCCGATGGGCTTCTACACCCCGGACCAGCTGCTGCAGGACGCGCGGCGCCACCAGATCGAAACCCGCCCGGTGGACGTGCGCCACAGCAACTGGGATTGCAGCCTGGAACCCGGCCCCGGCGAACAACCGGCGATCCGCCTGGGCCTGCGGATGATCGGCGGTTTCCGCCAGGAGGATGCCGAGCGCATTGAGCAGGCCCGTGCGCTCGCGCCCTTCCGCGATATCGCCGACCTCTGCCGCCGCGCCCGCCTGGATGATCGCGCCTGTGCGCTATTGGCGGATGCCGGCGCCCTGCACGGCCTGGCCGGCCATCGTCACCAGGCACGCTGGGCGGTGGCCGGTGTCGAGCCGCAGCTGGCGCTGTTTGCCGCCGTCCCGGATCAGGAGGAGCCCCAAACCGAACTGCCGCAACCCTCGATCGGCGAGGACCTGCACACCGACTACGCCACCACCGGCACCACCCTGGGTCCGCACCCGCTGACGCTGCTGCGCGAGCAACTGCGCGCCCGGCGCTGCCGCAGCTCCCGCGAGCTGACCGCAATCGAGCATGGCCGGCCGGTCGCCGTGGCCGGCCTGGTGATCGGCCGTCAGCGCCCGCAAACCGCCAGCGGCGTGGTGTTCGTCACCCTGGAAGACGAGTTCGGCATGATCAACGTGGTGGTCTGGCACGACCTCGCGCAGCGCCAGCGCCGAGAGTTGCACGAGTCGCAGCTGCTGCAGGTCAACGGCCGCCTCGAACAGGAAAGCGGCGTGCGCCACCTGATCGCCGGCCGCCTGCGCGACCTGACGCCGCTGCTGGCCGGACTCTCGGTGGCGAGTCGGGATTTCAAATAAAAGGCCATATGCCCGTTAACAGTTACACGCACCTGGAGATCCTCCGTCGCGCAGCAAACTGGGGGATCGGAAGTTCTGTAGCCCGGATGCAATCCGGGGAAGCTGTTGTACGGCCGCTACCTATGTCCCGGATTGCATCCGGGCTACGGGAGCGCGCTGTAGACGCGCGACCTCTTGTAGGCGTCAGTCCGCTGTCTTCGACGGAGCGCTACCGCGCAGCAAACTAGGTGAGCCCAACCTGACTGTCGACTGGAGGGCGCCTGTGGGAGGGGCTTTAGCCGCGAAAGCTTACATAGCGACAGCACAGCTTTGCGGCTAAAGCGGAACGCCGCCCGGCCCTCGGGTAGAATGCGCGCTTTCCCGCATCGACCAGCAGCGCGCTTATGACCGACTCAGCCCACCGCACAGCCCCTCGCGTTGCCATTATCGGCGGCGGCCCCGCCGGGCTGATGGCCGCCGAAGTGCTGGCATCTGCCGGGGTCAAGGTCGAGCTGTACGATGCCATGCCCTCGCTCGGGCGCAAGTTCCTCCTGGCCGGTGTCGGCGGCATGAATATCACCCACTCGGAAGCCAAGCCGGCATTTCTGGCGCGCTATGGCCAGCGCCGCGAGGAGATCGCCCATCTGCTCGCCGAATTCGACGCCGATGCGCTGCGCGCCTGGATTCACGGCCTGGGTATCGACACCTTTGTCGGCACCTCCGGCCGGGTATTTCCCAGCGATATGAAAGCCGCGCCGCTATTGCGCGCCTGGCTCAAGCGTCTGCGCGAACTCGGCGTGAGCATGCATACCCGGCATCGCTGGCTGGGCTGGAACGATAAGGGCGCGTTGCGCATCGCCTCCCCGACCGGCGAGCAGGCGGTGACCGCCGACGCCACCCTGCTGGCGCTCGGCGGCGGCAGCTGGGCGCGGCTGGGCTCGGACGGCGCCTGGGTGCCGCTGCTGCAAGCGCGCGGCATCGCGATAGCGCCGTTACAACCGAGCAATTGCGGCTTCGAGGTAGCGGGCTGGAGCGCGTTGCTGCGCGAAAAATTCGCCGGCGCGCCGCTGAAGAACGTCAGCCTGCGCCTGGACGACGAAGCGCCGCGCCAGGGCGAATTCGTCCTGACCGCAAACGGCGTCGAAGGCAGCCTGGTCTACGCCCTATCGGCGGCGATCCGCGAACGCATCGCGCAACAGGGCAGCGCCACCCTCTATCTCGACCTGCTGCCGCAAAGCTCGCCAGCCAAGTTGCTGGCCGCATTGAGCAAGCCCCGCGGCTCCCACTCCATGGCCAAGCACCTGCACCGCCGGGTCGGCATCGACGGGGTCAAGGCCGCGCTGCTGCGCGAACTGGCCACGCCCGCGCAGATCAACGATCCGGCGCAACTGGCGGCCGCGCTCAAGGCGCTGCCGCTGACCCTGGTCAAAGCCCGCCCGCTGGACGAAGCGATCAGCAGCGCCGGCGGCGTGCCCTTCGAAGCGCTGGATGCGCAGCTGATGCTCAAGCAACTGCCCGGCCTGTTCTGCGCCGGCGAAATGCTCGACTGGGAGGCGCCGACCGGCGGCTATCTGCTCACCGCCTGCTTCGCCAGCGGCCGGGCGGCTGGATTGGGGATCTTGGAGTGGCTGCAAAAACCCGGGATAGCCGAGCCTCCAAGGTAAAACGGGCAGAGTGCCGGGTAGCGCTGAGCCTGCATGCCCCGGCCCACCTTAGAGCCGCCGCAGCGGACTGTCGGGCACGCAGGAACCTCGCCATGGATATCCCAGTCTTTAGTTGGCTGAGCGGGCTGCCTCTGCCCGCAATCCACACTGGAGAATCGTTATGCCTACCCTGCGTTTCAGCTTTGGCCTGGGCGCGATTGCGCTCTACGGTTGTGCCTTATCGCTGCAGGCCGCCGAATTTCGAGTCACCACAACCGCGGATGCGCATGACGGCCTCTGCGATACCCATTGCTCCCTGCGCGATGCGGTGAGCACGGCGAACCGCGAGCCCGGCGCCGACGTTATCCTGCTGCCAGCCGGGCGCTATGAGCTGAGCCTGCTTGCCGAGTTCGGCGAACCGGGCATCCGCTACGACGAGGATGCCAATCTCAATGGAGACCTGGATATCAGCGACGATCTGAGCATCGCCGGCGCCGGCAACGCCCAGACGATCATCAGCGGCATCGACCCGACGCAACCGCCCTACCGCAACGACCGTCTGCTGGAAGTATTGAGCGGCGCCAGCCTGAACCTGCAACGCCTGGGGCTGGAAAACGGCCGCACCGCCTTCACCGGCGCCGCGGCGGAGAACCATGGCCTGCTGCGCCTGCAACTGGTCCGGGTGCAGGGCAACCATGCCGCGACCAGCAACCCGAACTTTCGCGAAATCGTCGGTGAGGAAGGCTATCGCTACGGCCAGGGCGGCGGCATCGCCAATTACGGCAGGCTGGAGGTCTACTCCTCGGACTTTCTGGAAAATCGCGCGCGCGGCGACCTGGACGACAATCTCGGTCGCGGCGGCGCCATCTTTAACCGCGGCAGCCTGCTCGTGCGCGACAGCAACTTCCTGCGCAATCAGGCCTCGGACGAGGCCGAGCGCTCTGTCGGCAGCGGCATCTTCAACGGCGGGATGGCCGATATCGCCCGTAGTGCCTTCGTCGCCAATAGCGGTTCCGAGGGCGGTCGCGGTTTTGCCATCGCCAACGACGACAACGGCGAGCTGAAGCTGACCAACAGCACCCTCAGCGGCCATGTCGGCACCGGCGGCGCGCTGAGTAACGGCTATTACAGCAACCCGCCGGAAAATGATCCCAAGGCCACGCTGATCAACGTGACCATTGCCGGCAACAACGGCTACGGCGTGCAGAACAGCGGCCAGCTGCTGATCCGCAACAGTCTGATCGCCGGCAATCTCGGCTTCTTCGGCGACGAGGTGACCAACTGCCGCAACGAAGGCCCCCGCTATCGCTATCAAGCCATCGGCCTGCTGCTCAATAGCGAGCCGAGCGACTGCACCGCCGACCTTTACCTGCCCTACGAACAGACCTTCAGCCACCTGCTGCTGCCGCTGGCCGACAACAATGGCCGCACCCAGACCTATGCCCTGCGCCGCGGCAGCCTGGCGCTGGACGCCGGTGTCGGCTCCTGCACCAGCCATGACCAACGCCGCCTGACCCGACCGCGCGATGGCGACGGCGACGGGGTAGCGGTGTGCGATCTGGGGGCGTTTGAGCGGGCCAGGCCGTAGGGCGGGTCGGGCCGCACAGATCAGGTGCGCCGCAACCCGCAGCCCGTAGGTTGGGTTAGCGGCGATTATCGCAGTTCAAGCAGCGACATCGTCGTCGGCCGCCGCGTAACCCAACAGATCGTATGCCGGAACGACACCGCATAGAGGCCTTGTTGGGTTACGCGGCCTTCGGTAGCGGTGGTGTTTGTACGCCCTGTGCAGCGCCGCTAACCTGCGCGGCCCGACCCAACCTACGCCAAGCCGCGCAACTCACATCGCCCTAGGCTTTTCTGCCGCCCTTGCTCGGTTTACCGCCGAAGCTCGGCACCTTGCGCACGGCCTTGGCCGCGGGCAGTGCGGGCTCGTCGCTTTCCAGCCAGCGCCCGAGGCTACCGCCTTTGCCGCCGCCGACCACTTTCGGTTTCTTGGCTTTCTTCGGCTTCTTCACCACCTGGCCGCCGGGCAGGGTCTGCGGCACGCGGTGATCGGGGATGAAGTCCGGTTCGTCGATGCGTTGCAGCACTTGCTGGGTCAAGGTCTCGATGGCCGCGAGGTGTTGCACCTCGTCGGCGCAGACCAGCGACACCGCTTGCCCGGTGGCCCCGGCGCGGCCGGTGCGGCCGATGCGGTGCACGTAGTCTTCGGCGACTATCGGCAGGTCGAAGTTGACCACCAGCGGCATGTCGTCGATATCCAGGCCGCGGGCCGCCACGTCGGTGGCCACCAGCACTTTCACCTCGCCATCCTTGAAGCGTTGCAGCGCGCGCAGGCGAGTGGCCTGGGGTTTGTCGCCGTGGATAGCGTCGGCGCTGATGCCGTGGCGCTGCAGCTCGCCTTCCAGCTCGTCGACGCCCTTGCGGGTTTTCACGAACACCAGGGCCTGGCTCCAGCGCTTGCTCCGATACAGATGCAGGAACAATTCGCTCTTGCGCTTCTTGTCCACCGGGATCAGCCACTGCTTGACCGACTTGGCCGCGGCGTTGCGCGGGCTGACCGAGATGCTCAGCGGGTCGCGCAGCATCTCACCGGCCATGGTGCGGATGGCGTCGGAGAAGGTTGCGGAGAACAGCAGGGTCTGGCGCTTTTTCGGCAGCGCGGCGAACAGGTCTTCCAGCTCGCGGGCAAAACCCAGGTCGAGCATGCGGTCGGCCTCGTCGAGCACCAGGATCTGCAATTGGCCGAACTTCACCGCGTTCTGCCGGTACAGGTCGAGCAAGCGCCCTGGGGTGGCGACCAGCACGTCGAGACCTTTGCGCAGCTTCATCATCTGCGGGTTGATGCTGACCCCGCCGTACACCGCATAGCTGCGCAGCGGCAGGTGCTGGCCATAGGTCAGAAAGCTCTGCTGCACCTGCTCGGCCAGCTCGCGGGTCGGCACCAGCACCAGGGCGCGCACCGAGTTGCTGGCGACCTGTGGGCCTTCCATCATCAGGCGCTGCAACAGCGGCAGGGCGAAACCGGCGGTCTTGCCGGTGCCGGTCTGCGCCGCGGCCATCAGGTCTTGGCCCTTGAGGATCGGCGGGATGGCCTGGGCCTGGACCGGGGTCGGCGTGCGGTAATCGAGGCCGTCGAGGGTGCGCAGCAGAGGGTCGATCAGGCCGAGGGAAGCGAAGGTCATAGAGGTAACCGGGACGTAGGACACGAATGCGCGCAAGTTTACCCTGCCTGGGGCCGAGCATCGCGTTTCTGTTGCGCGCCTGGTTGGCCTGGGCGCAGCGCAGAACCGCCATGCCCACTGTGATGGCGGATAAAAAAATGCGTGATTCAGCGCTGTCCGGTAGCCCGGATGCAATCCGGGAACGATTGGTGCAACTAGACAATTCCCCGGATTGCATCCGGGCTACGAGGCGCCGCTGGCATCCGATGGTGGACAAGCCTTCGGCATGTCCACCCTACGATGCGCGGTACCCGGCTAAACCCCGCGTACCCGCTGCAGCGCCTTGGCCATTTTCGCCGCAGGCACCTTCTGCAGGCTGCACAGCAGCGCGTGGGACACCTCGGCGATGCCGTGGCGCTCGCGCAACAGTTCGGCCATGAAACAGGTCAGGTTGGCCGCCATCTCCGCATCGGCCAGCGCGCGGTGGGCCTGGCCGGTGTCCGGCAGGCGGGCCCAGCGGTTGAGGGTACCGAGCTTGTGGTTCGGCGCCTGCGGCAATAGGCGCCGCGCCAGCAGCAACGAGCAGGCGAACGGCTGCGCACGTCGGCGGCCGATCAGCGCCAACTCGGCATCCCAGAATTTCTGGTCGAAACTGGCGTTATGTGCCAACAGCGGCCGCTCGCCGACGAAATCCGCCACTTCCCCCATCACCTGTGCCGCCGGCGGCGCGCTGCGCAGCATGGCGTTGCTGATACCGGTGAGCTGTTCGATAAACGGCGGCACCCAGGCACCGCTGTTCATCAGGCTCTGATAACGGGCGACTATCCGCCCGTCCTCGACTATGACCACACCGACTTCGGTGGCGCGGGCCTGTTGCGCCGGCGACATGCCGGTGGTTTCGAAATCCAGTACGGCAATCGAATCATTGGGCATCGTTCAGTTTCTCAACTATCAGTTTCTCAACAACAGCGCGCCTTCGATCGGCACGTAGCGGCTGGCGGCGCGCACCAGCGATTGCGCGGTCAGCCCCGGCACGCCATAGGCCACCGCCTCGACGCCGTAGCTGCCACGGATTTTCTCCAGCAACAGGTCGAAGTCGCCGTCGCCGGAGGCCAGCACCACCTCGTCGACCCGCGGCGCGGCATCCATGATGTCGATGGTGATGCCCACGTCCCAGTCGCCCTTGGCCGAGCCGTCGCTGCGCTGGATAAAGGGCTTGAGCTTCACGGTGAAGCCGAGATTGCGCAGGATCTGCTGGAACTGTTGCTGCTTCTGATCGCCGCGGTCGATGGCATAGGCATAAGCCTCGACGATCTGCCCGCGCTGGCTGACGTCGGCCCACAGCGCGGCGTAATTGAAATGGCAACCATAGGCCTGGCGCACCGTGTAGTAGAGGTTTTGCACATCGGCGAACAGGGCGATTTTCTTCAACGGTGATCCTCGGCGGCGGGAGACGGAAAGCGCGGGCGATGGCGCAGCGGCCTGCTAACAGGCCGTTGAAAAACGTAGGCGAGGCAGGCAAGACAATACCGATGGCGGCCCCGCAAAAATAGGCGAGGAAGCGGACTGGGCTCGCACGCGAGTTTACTGCTGTAAATGAGCATTCCGAGCCTGTTTTTAACGCCGTATTGCCAACGCAGGTAGTTTTTCAGCGGCCTGCTAAAGTGGGCCGCCAGTATGCCAGCCAATAGCCAAGGACTGTCGATATGTCGCCCGCACTGCTGATCATCGATATGCAACAAGGCATCCAGCGTCTCGACCGCCCGCGCAACAACCCCGAGGCGGAGCAGCGTATCGCCGACCTGCTCGAGCGTTGGCGTCAAGCCGGCTGGCCGTTGGCGCATATCCGCCATATCTCCCGCGAACCGGGCTCGGTGTTCGCCCCGGGGCAGGATGGCGCGCTGTTCCAGGCGGAACTGGCGCCGCTGCCAACCGAGCAGGTATTCGAGAAGAACGTCACCGACGCGTTCACCCACAGCAACCTGGAGCGTTGGCTGCATGTGCGCGGCATTCGCGCGCTGGTGATCGTCGGCGTGGCCAGCGAAAACTCGGTCGAAGCCACGGCCCGCAGCGCCAGCAACCTGGGCTTCGCCACCCGGGTGGTGGCCGACGCCTGCTACACCTTCGATAAAACCGACTACGCGGGCCGCCCGCGCAGCGCCGAGGACGTGCACGACATGGCCATGGCCAACCTGCGCGACGAATATGCCGAGGTGGTGCGCAGCGCAGACTTGATCGCTGCACTATTTGGGGCGCCTGAGCGGATCGGTTAGAGTGAGCGGCCCGCCCCAGAGCCGTGACCCCTTGCCCATGAATCCGCTCCACGTCCTGCGCGACGCCTGGTTCTTCTTCAGCCATAACCTGCCGGCGATCGCCCGTCTGTGCCTGCCGCTGATCGTCCTCGAAGCCGTTCTGCAGCAGCATGTCGGTGCCGCGGTCGCCCCCGAATCCAAGGCGCTCTACCGGATCCTGGTGGGGCTGCTGTTCTACCCGCTGTATACCGGCGCGCTGATTCTATTTCTCGAGGCGCGCAGCAACGGCCAGTCGCCCGCGGCGCGGGACCTGCTCGCCGTCAGCCTGCGCCTGTGGCCGACCTTCGCCCTGCTGGCGGGGCTGAATACCCTGGCAATCCTGCTCGGCGCCTCGCTGTTCGTACTGCCGGGCGTGTGGCTGATGGTCAAGCTGGCGTTCGCCGAGTATTTGCTGGTGCTGCGCGGCCTCAGCCCGCTGAAGGCACTGCACGAGAGTTTCGAGATGACCAGCGGCTACTTCTGGCCGATGCTCCTGTGCGTGCTCGGCGTGGCGCTGCCGCTCTGGATGCTGGACGGCTGGCTGCAGCAGAGTCGGCCCGACGACGACTTGACCGGCCTGGCGCTGAGCAGCCTCAACGGCTTTTTGCAGCTGTTCAGCACCGTGGTGGTATTTCGTCTGTTCATGTTGCGCAGCGCCTTGCCCGCGCACGAGTGAGCGAAGGCGAACCAATCGGTGCCGGATCAGTCGGTAACTGTAAACCCCAGGGAGGACCCCACATGGCAGAGCAAAATCCAAGCATCATTTCCCATGTATCGATCGGCACCAATCAGTTCGACGAGGCCGTGGCCTTTTACGACAAGGTGCTGCCGACCCTGGGTTGCAAACGTATCCTGGCGTTTCCCGGCGCCGTCGCTTATGGCCGCGAATACCCGGAGTTCTGGGTGCAGAAGCCGATCGACGGGCTGGTGGCGAATGTCGGCAACGGCACCCATTTCGGCTTTTTCGCCCACGATAAAGAGTCGGTGCGAGCCTTCTACCAGGCGGCGCTGGACGCTGGCGCGAGCGCCGACGGCGCCCCCGGACCGCGCGCCGAATACGGTGAGCCCTATTACGGCTGTTTCGTGCGCGACCTCGATGGCCACAAGATAGAAGCGGCGTATTGGGATATGGACCTGGTCAACGAACTCTATATCGAGCCGCACCAGCACTGAGAAGCACCGCCTAGGTAGCCGGATGCAATCCGGGAGCGATGCCCGGCGCGCAACCGCTCCCGGATTGCATCCGGGCTACGAAGCTGCAAGGCCTGCGATCCCTACAGCCCGCACTTAATTGATCGCCATTAGGGTCTGCCGGCCCGTTGCGGCTTCATCCCCGACAAGCGCGGCAGCAATGCGCGCTCGAACAAGCGCGGGAAAAAGCGCGCGAGTATCCGCGCACGCCAATCGACATTCGACAACACCAACAAGCGCCGCCGCTTGAGGGCACCCCGGTAGATGGCCTCGGCGACATCCTGCGGCGAGGCCACCTTGCCCATGGCTAGCGGCGGTTGCGCGGCCACCGAGCCATCGCCGACCAGGGCGTTCTTGCGCAGGTCGGTGGCGGTGAATCCGGGGCACACCAGCATCACATTGACTCCCGACCCCTTCAGCTCGTAGCGCAGGGTTTCGAACAAGCCGTGCAGCGCGTGCTTGCTGGCGTTGTAGGCGCTGCGATAGAGCAAGGGCGCGAAACCCGACAGCGAACTGAGCACGATGATCTGCCCGCCCCGGGCGACCAGGCTGGGCAAGGCGGCCTTGGTGCAATGCAGCGCGCCGAAGTAATTGACCGACATGATCCGCTGGAACACCGCCAGATCGGTATCGGCGAAATTGCTGCGATGGGTGATGCCGGCGTTATTGACCAGCACGTCGATGCCGCCGAAACGCTCGATGGCCAGGGCCACGGCGCGCTGCACCGCGGCGGCGTCGGCGACGTCGCAAAGCAGTCCCAGGGCTTCGGCATTGTGGTGATCAGCCAGGTGCTGCACCAGGCTGTCGAGCGCTTGCTGCTGCAAGTCGAGAATCACCAGACGCGCCCCGGCCTGAGCCAGACGCATGGCCAGGGCGCGACCGATACCGGCGCAACCGCCGGTGATCAGCACGACTTTGCGATCGAATACTTTATTGGCGAATACCTTGCGATACATACCGACCTCATTTGCCTGACGGGGTCTTTGCAAGCGTCAGTGCCTTGCCTCCAGCCTCCGACGCTTCAATAACGATGCCTACTAGAGCCTGTTACGGCTGCCATCGCAACAGGGGGATGCGCGGGTACGTGTGCAATCGCAAAAAACACCGGGGGGCGGCCGTATCGGCATGCCACTTGAGCGGGCAGCCCACGTCGGGCGATCGACGGCTCGGCCAGGCCGGCACCGCATTCGGGTATGCTCGCCCCTTTTGAGCATAGTTCACGCCCCACAAGGCCACGCGCGTCATGACCTCAGCCCGCCCCTTGCGCCTCGTCCTGCTCGGTTTGCCGTTACTGGCCGCAGGTCTGGCGCTGCTGGTCTACCGCCAGAGTTGGCAGCCGCCGGCGCAGCCGGACGCCGCCGAGAGCTGCCGCGCCAAGGCCGCCATCGAACAGCCCGACTGACAACCGGACAAATCGCTCTGGACAAAGACATGGGCACTTCGCCATGCTCGTCTTCGTAACAGAATATTTAAAGAACGGCCAAAGAGCTGCTAACCGATTGATGCGAATACATTTCTTTCTGCTGCTGATGGCCACGCTGCTGTCCGTCCCTGGCCATGCTCAACCTGGCGAAAGCGAGGCCGGCCCGCTGGTACAGGTGGGCTTTTACGAATTCCCACCGCACTCCTACAGCGATAGCCAGGGCCGTCCGCGCGGCGCCATCCTCGAGTTGACCGAACGTCTGTTGAAGCACGCCGGCTACCGCGTGGAGATCCGTTCGTACCCCAGCGCGCGCCTGTACGGCGCCCTGCAAGATGGCAGCGTGCATATCTGGCCCGGCGCGCCGGGCAAGCCCGAACTGGCCGACCACACCCTGGAAACCCGCACCCAGGTCGGCGAGATCGTGCTCAACCTGTATTTCCGTCGCGACACCCCGCTGCCGCGCCTGCCGGAGGACCTCAAAGGCCGCGGACTGATCATGATCACCGGCTACACCTACTGGCAACCGATCAACGAGATGCTCAACGACCCCGCGCTGCAAATCGAGCGTCATCGCACCAGCACCCATACCGCCGCCCTGGAAATGCTCCAACGCCATCGCGGCGATTTTCTTCTCGACTATCAAACCCCGGTCGAACAGGCCCGCCAGCGGCTGGGCATGGGCGAGCTGCCGTTCGTCCAATTGCAGCGCATCCCGCTGAACCTGATCGTCTCGCGCCACGCACCGGGCGCCGAAGCGCTGCGCGACGCCCTCGACCGCGCCTACCAGGAACTGCAAGCGGCAGGCGAAGACCTGCGCCTGCCCTAATCGCGCCAGCGGTCCAGAAGCGACGCCGACAACTGGACAAAACGCCACTGGCGCCGCAACATTCCCGGCCCTTTTGTCGCCGCATCCTTATAAAAACAACGGCAACTGCCGCGGTAACCCATGCGAATACGTTTCTGTCTTTTGTTCTGCAGCGCCTTGCTCGGCGGGCCGAGCCTTGCCCAGGACGCCCCGACGCCTCTCGCACCGCTGGTCAAGGTCGGTTATTACGAGTTCCCGCCCTACACCTACACCGACGCCGAAGGTCGCCCGCAAGGCGCCACCCTGGATCTGATCGAGCGCCTGCTGGATAAAGCCGGCTACCGCGGCGAATTCCGCGGCCTACCCGGCGCGCGCCTGTACGCCAGCCTGCGCGACGGCAGCGTGCACCTCTGGCCCGGCGTAACCGGCAAGGAAGAACTGCGCGCGTACGTTCTGGAAAGCCGCAGCGTGCTCGGCGAACTCGACCTGGCGCTTTACCGCCGCCAGGGCATGCCGGCACCCACGCTGCCGGAAGACCTGGCCGGGCGCGGCATCATCGTGATCGGCGGCTACACCTACTGGAAACCCTACAGCGACTGGCTGCAGGACCCGGCGCTGAATCTGCGGATCCACCGCACCGGCAGCCACGGCGCCGCGCTGGAAATGCTCCAGCGCCATCGCGGCGACTTCCTCCTCGACTACCACATCCCCGTGGAGCAGGCCCGCCGCGGGCTCGGCATCGCCCCGGTGCCGCACCAGATACTGCAACGGCTGACGGCCAAACTGATCATTTCCAACAAAGCCCCCGCCGCCGAAACCCTGCGCGACGCCCTGGACCGGGCCTACGAACAATTGCAGGCGGAGGGTGAGGATCTGCGCTTGCAGTGAGCCGCTGACATCTCCGGCAGTGGAACGCTGCGCGCACTCGCAGTTGGTCGCGGCAGCTCGCCAGACGCCGACGGGCTGCTAGGCTCTAGTTGTTCCATCGGCACAGGACGGAGGCCGACAAAATGGCAAGAAAGCAAAAACGCTTGGCCCAAGCCGCCAACTGGCTCTCGGCGCTGCTCCTTTGCACCGCGACCGCCGCCCAGGGCAACCAGCTCATCACCCTGCACTACAACGAGCGCGCGCCTTATCTGCAGACCCTGGACAACGGCAAAATCGCCGGCCTCACCGCGACCCCGGCCGAGCAAGCCCTGCGCCGCGCCGGTATCCCCTTCAAGTGGGAGAAAACCCCTTCCAACCGGCAGATCCAGCTCCTCGAAAAGAACGCCAGCGCGGACTGCATGGTCGGCTGGTTCAAGAACCCGCAGCGCGAACTGATCGGCAACTACTCCCTGCCCCTGTATCAGGACAAACCGACCATCGGCCTGGCGCTGTTCAGCAACATCAACATCGACAGCGGCAGCAGCCTGGAACAGGTGCTGCGGAACCGCGAACTGCGCTTGCTGATCAAGGATGGCTATTCCTACGGCGAGCATATCGACGCGCTTATCCACAAGCTCGAGCCCCGGCGGATAAAAACCACGGTGGAAAACATGAATATGTTGCGCATGGTTGCCCTCGACCGCGCCGACTACTTCTTTATCGCCGAGGAAGAGGCCAGCGAGCTGATCCGCCAATCCGAATTCGATGAGGGCGACTTCAAATACATTCGCTTCAGCGACAGCCCCGACGGCGGCCAACGTCACCTGTGGTGCAGCAAGCAGGTTTCCCAGCAGAGCCTGAACAAGATCAACAAGGCCATTAGCGAACTGGCCCGCGAGCGTTCGCCAGCCGCCAACCAACCCTGAGCTTACTTGCGCGGCTTGGCCCGCGCGGTGGGCTCGGCGATCAGCGGGTCGTCCGGCCAATAATGTTTCGGGTAGCGCCCCTTCAAATCCTTCTTCACTTCGGCGTAAGTGCTGCGCCAGAAGTTGGCCAAATCCTGAGTCACCTGCACCGGCCGGCGCGCCGGCGACAACAGGTGTAACTTGACCACCTGCCGACCGCCGGCGATGCGCGGGGTTTCGGCCAAGCCGAACAACTCTTGCAGGCGCACCGCCAAAACCGGCGGTTGTTCGTTGTAATCCAGGGTGATGCGCGAACCGGACGGCACCTGCACGCTGCGCGGCGCCAGCTCGTCCAGGCGTTGCGGCAGCGGCCAGGGCAGCAGGTTCTGAAGCATGCCGGGCAGATCGAGGTTGGCGAAATGGCTGAGGCGGCTGACCTGGCCAAGATAGGGTTGCAGCCAGTCTTCCAGCGATTGCAGCAGGGCCGCATCGCCGACATCCGGCCAGTCGCTGTGGCCCTGGGCCTGTAGATCGAGAGCGCGCAGCAAGGCCACGCGCGCCTGCCACTGGCGCAGCTCCGGGGTCCAGGGCAGCAGTGCCAAGCCTTTGCGCCGCACCAGGCCGAGCAAGGCGCGGCTGCGCGTCGCCTGGTCCAAGCCGTTCAGCGGTTCGCGGCTGAGCACCAGCTCGCCCAAACGGCGCTGACGCTCGGCGCGCAGCACGCCTTCGCGTTCGTCCCAATCCAGTTCCTCGCGCAATGTCACCTGCTCGGCCAGCACCGTCTCGAACAGCTGCGGGTCGAGGTCGGCGGCGAGATAGATACGCTCCTCGCGCTGGCCCTGACGGCTGCCGAGATCGGCGAGCACCAGCCATTCGTGCTTCATCAGCGCATCGGCTTCGGCGAACAACGCGGCGCGGCCATTGGCCAGGCGGTATTCGGCGCCACCGGGGCGGCGCTGTTGGGCGACCCGGTCCGGGTAGGCGAACGCCAGCAAGGCGCCGAGCCAGCGCGGGTGTTCGGGATCGGCCACCGCCTCGCTCGCCGGGCTGCGTTTGAGCAGGCCATGAAATTGCCGGGCGAGTTGCCGTGCCCGCTGCGTGCCACCCTGAGCGCCGCGGCCGGCCTTGCTCTCGCCACTGAGCAAGGCGATGCGGCTATGCAAATCGGCACCCGCGCCCCTGAGGATGTCGCGCTCGCCGAGCAGCGCCGCCAGGTCACAGGCCAGAGTCGCCAAACCGAGGGCCTGGCCGCGCAGCAACAGATGGGCGATGCGCGGGTGCGTCGGCAATTCGGCCATGGCGCGGCCGTGTTCGCTGAGCACGCCACGCTCGTCCAGCGCGCCCAGGCGGGTCAGCAGATCGCGGGCCTGTGCATAGGCCGCGGCGGGCGGCGGATCGAGCCAGATCAGCTCATCCGGGCTCACGCCCCAGCGCGCCAGTTGCAGGGCCAGGCCGGCCAGATCGGCCTGAAGGATTTCCGCCGCGCCATAGGCGGCAAGCTGCTCGTGCTGCGCCTGCGACCACAAGCGGTAACAGGCGCCCGGCTGCAAACGCCCGGCACGGCCGGCCCGCTGGGTCGCCGAAGCGCGGGAAATGCGCTGGGTGTCCAGGCGGGTCATGCCGCTGCCCGGGTCGAAGCGCGGCACCCGCGCCAGGCCGGCATCCACCACCACGCGCACGCCGTCGATGGTCAGGCTGGTCTCGGCGATATTGGTCGCCAGCACTATCTTGCGCAGGCCCGCCGGCGCCGGTTCGATGGCCGCGCGTTGGGCGCTCAGCTCCAGTTCACCGTGCAACGGGCAGAGCAGGATATCGCCACGTCCGCCCAAGCGTTCGGCCAACTGTTCGTTGACCCGGCGAATCTCCGCCTGCCCCGGCAGAAACACCAGCAGGCTGCCCGGCTCGTCGTCCAGGGCTTGCAGCACCGTTTGCAGCACCCGCGGTTCCAGCCACTCGCCCGCTTGCCAAGGCGCGCCCCAATGCTGCGCTACCGGGAACATCCGGCCTTCGCTGCGCAACACCGGCGCATCGCCGAGCAGCGCGGCCAGGCGCTCGCCTTCCAGGGTCGCGGACATCAACAAGATCTTGAGTGGCGGCTCGCCGGAGTCGTCGCTGCGGAACATCGTCCGACCGTTGAGGCACAGGGCCAGGGCCAGATCGGCATCCAGGCTGCGCTCGTGAAATTCGTCGAAGATCACCAGGCCGACGCCCTCCAGTGCCGGGTCGTCCTGCAAGCGGCGGGCGAGAATACCTTCGGTGACCACTTCGATGCGCGTATGCGGCCCGACCTTGCTGTCCAGGCGGATGCGGTAACCGACGGTTTCGCCGACCTTCTCACCCAGCTCGCTGGCCAGCCGCTCGGCTGCGGCGCGGGCGGCCAGGCGCCGCGGTTCGAGCATGACGACGCGCTGCCCGGCCAACCACGGCTGGTCGAGCAGGGCCAGCGGCACCCGGGTGGTCTTACCGGCACCGGGCGGCGCCTCCAGCACCGCTTCGTGGCGGCAGGCCAGGGCCTCGCGCAAGGCGGGCAGCTGGGCATCAATGGGCAGGGAATTCATGGTGTCTCCAATCTGGCCGGCGATTATAACGGCGAACGGCCAGCCGGCTGCGTCGGTCTTACTCAGAAGGCATCAAGGCCTTGCGACAACGCAATCTTTAGCGCAGCCGGCGCGCTGCCGCCTTGCTATAGTTGCGCCAATTTTCAGCCATGAGGTGTCCAATGCGCATGCACACTCGGATCATCGGCGGCGTTCTCGCTGCCTCCCTGCTCACTCAGTTGACCGCTTGCGGCACGCTGTTTTTCCCCGATCGCCGTGGCCAGATCGAAGGCCGTATCGACCCGGTGATCGCGGCGCTCGATGCGGTCGGCATTCTGTTCTATGTGATCCCCGGGCTGATCGCCTTCGGCATCGACTTCGCCACCGGCGCCATCTACCTGCCGGGCGGCACCAGTGCCCAGGTCGACCCGCAGGCGCTGCAGAACCTGGTGGATGCCGACGGCCAGATCGACAACGCCAAACTCAAGGTACTGATCGAACAGAGCACCGGCCACAGCCTGCCGCTCGACGACCCGCGCCTGATCCGCCACAGCGGCAGCATCGAACAGTTGGCGGCCTACGGCTTGCGTTCGGCCGCGTGATCGCCGCCTTGGCCGCCACGTCGAAGCGGAATCGCCGGTGAACACCCCGCAGCAGCACGCCCGGCTGATGCGCCAGGCCACCTTCGCCGCCCTGGTGGTGGCCCTGAGCCTGGCGCTGGCCAAGGCCGTCGCCTGGTGGCTGAGCGGCTCGGTCAGCCTGTTGGCCGGTTTGACCGACTCGCTGCTCGACGGCGCCGCTTCGCTGCTCAATCTGTTGGCAGTGCACTACGCGCTGCGCCCGGCCGATGACGACCATCGTTACGGCCACGGCAAGGCCGAAGCCCTGGCGGGCCTGGGCCAAGCGCTGTTCATCGGTGCCAGCGCGGTGCTGGTGGGCAGCCATGGCGTCGAGCGCCTGCTCAACCCGCAGCCGATAGGCGCACCCGCGCTGGGCATCGCGGTGATGCTGCTGTCCCTGGCGCTGACCGTGGCCCTGCTGCTGTTCCAGCGCCATGTGGTACGCCTGACCGGCTCCACGGCGATTCGCGCCGACTCGCTGCACTACCGCTCCGACCTCTTGCTCAACACCAGCATCCTGGTCGCCATCGGCCTGGCCAGTTATGGCTGGGAGCGCCTGGATGCGATCTTTGGCATCGGCATCGCCTTCTACATTCTGTGGAGCGCCATCCGCATCGCCCGCGAAGCCTCGGCGGTATTGATGGACCAGGAGCTGGAACCGGCGATCAGCGCGCAGATGCACGACCTGGCCTGCGGCGTACCCGGCGTGCTCGGTGCCCACGACTTGCGCACGCGCATCTCCGGCACCCAGTGGTTCGTGCAATTGCATATCGAATTGCCGAGCGATATGCGCCTGACCCAAGCCCACCGTTTGTGCGATCAGGTCGAAGCGGCGATTCGCGCCGAATTCCCGCGGGCGCAGATCCTCGTGCATGCCGACCCGGCGGATGTGGTCAAGCGCAACGACCCGCAACCCCAGGCGTAGCGGGCAAGCCAAGAAGGGCTATGTGGCCGCTAGCTGTTGCAGGGGCAGGAGTTGTCCGTTGCATTTGCCATCCCGTAGCCCGGATGCAATCCGGGACATCTTGGTAGCCACATAGTCGCTCCCCGGATTGCATCCGGGCTACGGACTCAGCCAGCGGCTCCATTAAAAAAGGGAGACCTCGCGGCCTCCCCTCGGGAAATTTGTCCGGTGCTGGCAAAGCTCTTGCCGCTTTCGTCGCCCGCCTGGTTGGGCAGTGCGGACCCGGGTGCCGTGACGATCCGGTAGGATCGGCGGCTGCCGTTCGCCTGGTTGGGCGAGCCGGCTGGACGTGTCGTCCGGGCCATGAAACTGGAATAAAGCTTAGCGCCAAGGCCGCGACAGATGATTGCGAATATTGCTAGCCAGCCCGGCAATTGCGCAATTAATCGCTACAGGTGCATCATTGTGCGCAACCAGACCACGAAGACCTGCAAAGATGAACAAACTCGACCGCTATGACCTGAATATCCTCGCCGAATTGCAACGCGATGCCGGCCTGTCCAATCAGGAACTCGCCGAACGCATCGGCCTGTCGCCCTCGCCCTGCTCGCGGCGGGTCAAGCAGTTGCAGGATGACGGCTATATCGCCGGCCAGGTGGCACTGCTCGATCGCAAAAAACTCGGCCTGACCCTGACCGCTTACGTGCTGATCGGCATGGACAAACACACACCCGAGCGTTTCGAACACTTCCAGGAGCAAATCCGCAAATGCCCCGAGGTGTTGGAATGCTGCCTGGTCACGGGGATGGATGCCGACTACCAACTCAAGGTGGTGGTGCCGGACATGGATCACTATCAGAAATTCCTGCTCGGCACCCTGACCCGCATCGACGGCGTCTCCAGCGTGCGCTCAAGCTTCGTCCTGCAGCAGATCCTCTCCAGCACCCAGCTGCCCTTGCAGCATCTGCGCAGCTGAACGCGACGGGATGGCGCTGACAAACCGGGGCGCACGGGTATAATCGCCGGCGTTTCGCTGTGCCCCGTGCGACCCGCCATAAAGAGCCTTGCGCTCGCAGAATAACAATCGCCTCGCCCACTCACTGCCAGTCTGGCGGCACAGCCTTATTTTGCCAGAGAGGTTGCAATGGAACCCGAGCTGTTTGAAGAACTGATGATGACCGTGCTGGTCGGCGGCCTGGTGCTATTTATGGCGTTTATCGTCTGGGACCTGGCGAAAAAATCCAAAGCCGGGCGCTTCGGCACCATGATCCTGTTTCTCGCCCTGGGCCTGGGCGTGCTGGGTTTTATCATCAAAACGGTGGTCATCGCCGGTATGGAAGGCGTTTGACCTGACGCCACGCTGCGTCTACAAACGCGCCTCGACCTCTTTCCATTCACCTGGCTGCAACCCCTCCAGACTCCAAGGCCCGATACGCACCCGCACCAGGCGCAAGGTCGGCAGGCCGACCGCGGCGGTCATGCGCCGGACCTGACGGTTGCGCCCCTCGCGAATCACCAATTCCAGCCAGGCGGTGGGCACGCTCTTGCGAAAGCGCACTGGCGGGTTGCGTGGCCATAACGATGGCTCGTCCAGCAGGCGCGCTTCGGCCGGCAGGGTCGGTCCGTCGTTGAGCTGCACACCTTCGCGCAATCGTTGTAACTGCTCCGGGCTCGGCTCGCCTTCCACCTGCACCCAGTAGGTTTTCGCCAGTTTGTGTTTGGGGTCGGCGATGCGCGCCTGCAAACCGCCGTCGTTGGTCAGCAGCAACAGCCCTTCGCTGTCGCGGTCCAGCCGCCCGGCCGGGTAAACGCCGGGCACCGCGACGAAATCCTTGAGGGTGGCGCGGCCCTGTTCGTCGTTGAACTGGGTCAGCACATCGAAGGGTTTGTTCAGCAGCAGTAAACGCGGCTCTGCCGGCGGCGCCTTGGCCACCCGGCGTATGGCGGGCTTGCCGGCCGAACGGCCTGGGGAACGGGGTCGGGACATGCGCAATTCGCTAACGGCAATCGGGGCCGCCAGTGTAACCGAGGCCAACGTTCGACTATCAGCCGGGTTTATTGCGGTTTATTCCTCGGGCAACGCGACTATGCTGGCTGAGTCCCGCTTTCCGTCCAGAGGCCATCGCCATGAGTGCATCCGAATCCGTTGTCGACACCTTCACCGGCTGGGCCGCCAAAGCGCCCGGCGCGCCGCTCGAGCCGCACAGCTACGACCCCGGCCCGCTGGGCAGCGAAGACGTCGAGGTGGCGGTGGAATACTGCGGTATCTGCCACTCCGACCAATCGATGATCGACAACGAGTGGGGCAATGCACGCTACCCCTTCATCCCCGGTCACGAAGTGGTCGGCACCGTGGTGCGCCTGGGCGAGAACGCGCGCGGCCTGAAGCTCGGCCAGCGCGTCGGCATCGGTTGGTACAAGGGCAGCTGCATGCATTGCGGCTCCTGCATGGAGGGTTCGCACCAGCTCTGCAGCACGATCAAACCGACCATCGTCGGCAGCAACGGCGGTTTCGCCGACCGCCTGCGCAGCCACTGGGCCTGGGCCGTGCCGCTGCCGGAGGGGCTGGACCCGAGCGTGGTCGGCCCGCTGTTCTGCGCCGGCTCGACGGTATTCAGCCCGCTATTGGAATTCGACGTGAAGCCCACCGACAAGGTCGGTGTGGTCGGTATCGGTGGCCTCGGCCACCTGGCCCTGGGCTTCCTGAATGCATGGGGTTGCGAGGTTACCGCCTTCACTTCGTCGCTGAACAAGCAGGAAGAAGCCAAGCGCCTGGGCGCGCACAAGGTCGTCGCCTCCACCGACAGCGCCGCGCTCAAGGCGATCGCCGGCAGCCTGGACTTCCTTCTGGTCACCGCCAGCGCGGACCTGGACTGGCCCGCCATGATCGGCACGCTGCGCGGCAAGGGCCGCCTGCATTTCGTTGGCATAGTGCCGAGCGCGATTCCGGTGCATGTGTTCAACCTGATCCCCAAGCAGAAGAGCCTGTCCGGTTCGCCGGTCGGCTCGCCGGCCAACATGGCGACCATGCTCGAGTTCTGCGCACGCCATCAGATCGTGCCGCAGGTCGAACACTTCCCGATGAGCAAGGTCAACGACGCCATCGACCACCTGCGCGCCGGCAAGGCGCGTTATCGGGTGGTGCTGGATGCGGGGAAATAGCCTCGATCAGGCCAGCGTAGCCGCCTCGCTCGGCGAGGCCGTGGGCATCTGCCGCAGATAATGCGACAGCAGCAATTCGCCGGCCAGCAGCCCCAGCAGTGCGGCGACCTGCATCAGCAGCGCCGTATAGAAGGGTTTGAACACATGGCCGACCTGCTGCTGGAACAACTCCACGAGAAAGCCCGCATCGAACAACTGCTCGATGCGGGCATCCAGTACGCGCCGCAACACCTGTTCGTCGACATGGCTGTAGGCGGCGGTTTTTTCCACGGCCAAGCGGCCCAGCGCCTGTCCCAGGAGAATGGCGCGCAGGCGCCTCATCAGGCCCATGGCGACGCGCTCGGCGGTCGATGCCTCGGCCAGTTGCTCGGCATCCGCTGCGCTCTGGCTATGCAGGTAGTCCAACGCCACCTGGTTGATCAGCCCTTGCACCGTCGAGCCCTGCACATCGCCCGCTAAGGCCTGCATGTCCTGGGCGGCGAGGTAGTCCTGGAAATCGACCCAGACCGTATCGGCCACGGCCTGCACCGCCGGCGCGTAGCTGTCGATATGGCTGTTGATCTGTTGCTGGCTGCCGTACAGCAGGCCGCCCTGCAAGCCGATAGCGCCACCCGCGAAAGGCAGCAGCACGAAGTACAGTTTGAGAAACAGATGATGACCGCGCCGAGTCCGACTCAACCAACCGCGGCGCTGCAGAAGCAGCACCAGCAGCGAACCGAACGCCATGCCGAGGAGTATGCCGAGGCCGGTATAGCCGAACAGCACGAGAAAACTGAAGGGCTCCCAGATAGCCAGGAGTAAATATTGCGCCTGATCCATGTGCACTAACGTCCTTGTTGGGAAAAACAGGGCTGACTCTAAAACAATTGTCCGTCGTGCGTCCAAACTGATCGGGCGGACCGCTGAACCCAACCAGGGCTGCAACCGGCAACGGATGCGTGCCTGCCATCGCTACCGGGCTTTGCAGGCTTAGCCTGCGCGGCCCGATTCAACCTAGCGGAATGGCGGCTCGTCGAAACTGCGCAACTTGCGCGAATGCAAGGAATTGAGCTGGCTGCGCAGCAGATCGAGCGCGGCGATGCCGATATGCAGGTGCTGGGTGACGGCCCGCTCATAGAAGGCACCCGCCGCCCCCGGCAGTTTGATCTCGCTGTGCAGGGGCTTGTCCGATACGCACAGCAAGGTGCCGTAGGGCACCCGCAGACGGTAGCCCTGGGCGGCGATGGTGCCGCTTTCCATATCCACCGCCACGGCGCGCGAGAGATTGATCAGCGGCCGCTCCTGCGCCCAGCGCAGCTCCCAGTTACGATCGTCGTAAGTCAGCACCGTGCCGGTGCGCAGACGGCGCTTGAGATCGTCGCCGCGCTCGCCGGTCACCTGCGCGGCGGCCTCCTGCAAGGCCATCTGCACTTCAGCCAGGGCCGGCAGCGGGATATGTGGCGGCAACACCCGGTCGAGGATGCCGTCGCGGCGCATGTAAGCGTGGGCCAGCACATAATCGCCGATGGTTTGCGATTGGCGCAGGCCGCCGCAGTGGCCGATCATCAGCCAGCAATGCGGGCGCAATACGGCCAGGTGGTCGGTGATGTTCTTCGCATTCGACGGGCCGACGCCGATGTTGACCAGGGTAATGCCATCGCCGTCTCCCGCCGCGGCCTGTAGGTGATAGGCCGGCATCTGGTAGCGGTGCCAGACCACCGTCTCGATGATCGCCTGCATTTCGCCTTCGGCCATGCCGCGCTCGACCACCACGTTGCCCGGCAGAATCATGCGTTCGAAGCGCGAGTCGTTCACCAGCATATCCAGGCCGTGACGGATGAACTGATCGACATAGCGGTGGTAGTTGGTCAGCAGGATCCACGGCTGCACATGGCGCCAATCGCTGCCGGTGTAGTGCACCAGGCGGCGCAGGGAGAAATCCACCCGCGCCGCATCGAACAGCGCCAGCGGCAACGGATCGGTGTTTTCCCAGTCGTACAGGCCATCGGCCGTACCGTCGGTGGCGGCGGACAGGTCGGTGCTGGGGAACACCCGCGCCAACTCGGCGGCGGTCACTCCGGAACCGGCCAGCTCGTCGCCCTGCTCGACCACATAGGGATAGGGAATATTCTGCTGGCTGACACCCACCTCGACGCGCACGGTGAAGTCGTTCATCAACGGCCGCAATTGCTCGAGCAGATACTTACGAAAGGCCTGCGGGTGGGTCACGGTGATGCTGTAAGTACCCGGCACCTGCACCTTGGCATAAGCGCGCACGGTGGCCGGCACCTCGCCCTGACCACAGTAGATCAGGCGCAACTCGGGGTAGCGGAACTGGCTGTGATGCTCGGCATTCGGCTTGATACGCTCCTTGAGATAGCGCTTGAGCGCCTGGCTCAAACCCGTGGTCGCTTGCAGGTGCAACGCGGCAAGGCGATCCACCGCCTCTTCAGCGGTATTGGCGATAACGAAGTCTTCGGAACAAGGGCTCACGGTTCGCATTCCTGGCTAGACGGACAGGCTCTATCTTGCCCTGATCGCAACACCTTGGCATAGCGTCTTGCACGTCGCCTTGGCAAGGCGCGGCGTATCGCAACCTGGCCCAGGATGCCGTCCGGGAGCGTTTTACCAAACGCAGGATTGACCCGATTGCGCCAGGCTTATTCGAGCGGGCATGGCCGCGCCGGCCATTTTAGGCGGATACAGTAGCCGCGAGCCTTTCACAACCTCTCGGTCAACAGACGGGCGAGATCCTCGGGCAGCGGCTGCGGGACCAGCGGCCCGACCCGACGGGTGCCGGGATTGCCCAGCGGGTAAAGCCCCAGCAACGAACCCAGGCTCCCCGGCAACCGCAGCAGTTGCGCCAAGCACTCGGCCCAATCGCGCTGCCGCCAGGCCCAGGCGAGCAACCACAAGTGGCTGCGCAGATGCTCGACGAACACCGGCTGCCCGAGGATATGGGCGCGCTCCAGGTGCCACAGCTCGCGCACCGGATCGATGCCGCGCTGCGCGCAGGCCAATTGGTATTCGAGAAGAAAAGCTTGTCGACGGGTCATCACGGTCGCTCCTGACTAAAGTGCGCTGCCAGTCTGCAACCCCGGGGCGGCCCCAGGTCAAGCACGAATCAAACTTAATGCGCACGCCTCTCGCCCGAGGAAATCAACCGTAGACCTCACCATCGGGCAGCACCTCAGCGTTTCACAGTCTAGCCGTTATCCCCACACCGAATTGCTCCACGCCATAGCCTCCGACTCGGGACAAGCCCCACCAAGGCAGCCGCACGCCACATACGTCGCCGTCGATCTCGTAGCCCGGATGCAATCCGGGAATCTGTTTCGTACGGTCATCCCCGCTGGCGCGGGGAACACCAGGTTGCGCAACTCGACCTGGAACGGCACCCGCGGTTCATCCCCGCTGGTGCGGGGAACACGTGAGACAAAAGTCGGGTATTACCTATACCGACGGTTCATCCCCGCTGGCGCGGGGAACACATCGCAACCCGCACCCCGAAAGCTAAAGGATACGGTTCATCCCCGCTGGCGCGGGGAACACACTTGTTTTCAGTGCATACCTGGCATCCATAGCGGTTCATCCCCGCTGGCGCGGGGAACACTTGCAGGAGCCGCATTTGTTCGTCGTGGGCCGCGGTTCATCCCCGCTGGCGCGGGGAACACTCGTAATCCGTCAGCCAGAGCCTTTGCACAGGCGGTTCATCCCCGCTGGCGCGGGGAACACGATGGCATCCTAGAGAACACCTCGCATTATTTCGGTTCATCCCCGCTGGCGCGGGGAACACGACTGCACATCACCGCTCACACCCTTACCGTACGGTTCATCCCCGCTGGCGCGGGGAACACAGGGTCATGATTGCCCGCTGCTGGCTGACTACCGGTTCATCCCCGCTGGCGCGGGGAACACGGCTGTTTGCCGTCCTGCAACGCTTTGCCCTGCGGTTCATCCCCGCTGGCGCGGGGAACACCGCAAGCTGAAGTGCCGCAAGGTGCGCAAATACGGTTCATCCCCGCTGGCGCGGGGAACACGGCAATTTGCTGGGCGGGGTTTCTATTCATGGCGGTTCATCCCCGCTGGCGCGGGGAACACAAACGCCCCTGGGCCTATGTCGACGCCATGGCCGGTTCATCCCCGCTGGCGCGGGGAACACATCTATGCGGTAAAGCGAAAAATGGCGTTTCGCGGTTCATCCCCGCTGGCGCGGGGAACACTGGGACAGCAAGGGCCTGCGGCTTGGCTATCCCGGTTCATCCCCGCTGGCGCGGGGAACACCAGATCGCCTTCACCACGTTATCCATATCCGGCGGTTCATCCCCGCTGGCGCGGGGAACACGCGTCAAATCTCTCGTTTCCCGCGATTTCATACGGTTCATCCCCGCTGGCGCGGGGAACACGCAATGGGCGGCAACTGCACGCTACCCAGGCGCGGTTCACCCCCGCTGGCGCGGGGAACACAGGCGAATACCCTTCCCGATGGCATCGATGATCGGTTCATCCCCGCTGGCGCGGGGAACACCGAAGTGACGCGCGGCATATCCCCGTGCGTGGCGGTTCATCCCCGCTGGCGCGGGGAACACCGCAAATATATCTCGATGTCGAGGACAGTGCGCGGTTCATCCCCGCTGGCGCGGGGAACACCAGCAGTGGCCCCTTGACTCCGGCCGTGAAGCCGGTTCATCCCCGCTGGCGCGGGGAACACTTTGCAACGAGCCCAACGCTGACTACCCCCACCGGTTCATCCCCGCTGGCGCGGGGAACACCGTCATATAGGACAGCTCGTACGTGGTCACACCGGTTCATCCCCGCTGGCGCGGGGAACACCTCGAAGATCGCATCGACAAGGGGCACCAGCACGGTTCATCCCCGCTGGCGCGGGGAACACAAGTCGGCGCAACTTCGGCGGGGACGGCGGGGCGGTTCATCCCCGCTGGCGCGGGGAACACGCCCTTCGCGGACGCCTCGTCCAGCTTGCTGCCGGTTCATCCCCGCTGGCGCGGGGAACACTTTGACGTTGACGTACCGACTGGCGCGGGCAGCGGTTCATCCCCGCTGGCGCGGGGAACACTTCTAACTCGCGCTGCGTAGCGGCCAGTTCCGGGTTCATCCCCGCTGGCGCGGGGAACACAACGGGCGGGCCGGCGTGGCTACCTCGAGCACCGGTTCATCCCCGCTGGCGCGGGGAACACCCCTGGGTACAAGATGGCGTTGAGGAACATTCCGGTTCATCCCCGCTGGCGCGGGGAACACGTGACGACTCGGGCCGGCGACCTGAGCAAATACGGTTCATCCCCGCTGGCGCGGGGAACACTACTTGATCTTCATGGTGTTGATGTCGTACCACGGTTCATCCCCGCTGGCGCGGGGAACACTCGAACGCCGAGGGCGAAAAGCTGCAATCCAGCGGTTCATCCCCGCTGGCGCGGGGAACACCGGGCCAACGTCGACCGCCACATCAAACTTCGCGGTTCATCCCCGCTGGCGCGGGGAACACCTGGTCTCGCCGGTAGCGGCGGCGGACGTGGCCGGTTCATCCCCGCTGGCGCGGGGAACACTCGATCTCACCCATAAAGAGGCAGGTGGCGGCCGGTTCATCCCCGCTGGCGCGGGGAACACGTGACCTTCTCCAGACGCCTCTCTTCGGAAGGCGGTTCATCCCCGCTGGCGCGGGGAACACCACCCCATCGCGGGAAGCGTTGAGGCGGGGGACGGTTCATCCCCGCTGGCGCGGGGAACACAAAGTCAAAGCGCTATGTGTTTATCGGGACGACGGTTCATCCCCGCTGGCGCGGGGAACACGTCAGCATCGGGTGTTTCCTTTGGTGAGTGGACGGTTCATCCCCGCTGGCGCGGGGAACACGCGGTGACCACGAAGCATTTCTTCGCGTCCGACGGTTCATCCCCGCTGGCGCGGGGAACACATGATCGCTTTCTGTTCTAACTTCATGGGGTACGGTTCATCCCCGCTGGCGCGGGGAACACTCGTCGGGCCTGAGTTGAAAGGCGCCGAGTATCGGTTCATCCCCGCTGGCGCGGGGAACACCGGCCTGGTTGGCGGGCGTACCCATCCAGTCCCGGTTCATCCCCGCTGGCGCGGGGAACACACTTAGCGTAACCGACTGTTCCTAAAAGGAAAAATCGACCACTAAAAATCTACCGAATTTTCCTTGTTAAAGATCGGGGTTTTCAACAGGGTGAAAGGCGACCAGATTCAGCCCATCGAACTCCACCGGCAGGCGGCGGCTGGGGCCCAGGGTTTGGAATTCATAGCCAGACTCGTGATTGCTGCTCCAGGCCATCACCACGTTGCCGTCTTCATGCCCTTCGCACAGTTGCTGCCAGATCATTTCGCGGGTGCGTTTGGAGACATCGCCGATATAGACACCGGCGCGCACTTCCAGCAGCCAGATGGCCATGCGCCCGCGCACACGTGGCGGGACGTTTTCGGTGACCACGACGAGGAAGCTCATTACTGCGCCCTGTGCCCGGCTTCGCCGATGCTTTCCGGGTTGGGAATAGCTGGCGGCACCGATTCGGGCGGCGCTTCCGGTGGCGAGATACCGCCGGCGGACAGTACCTCTTCGATGGTGGGAATGATCTTCGCCAGGATCTTGCTGGAGCGGAACAGGTCGCGGCAGCCCAGGCGCACTTCCCGCTCCGGTTGGTGCGGTGCCTTGGCGGCGATGCGGAATGCCAGCGGCACCACGGTCTCGAACTTGAACAGGTCGGCGATATCGTAGACGAACGACAACGGCTTGCCGGTGTGGATAAAGCCCACCGCCGGCGCGTAACCGGCCGCCAGCACCGCCGCTTCGGTGATGCCGTAGAGGCAGGAGGTGGCCGCCGACAGGCAGCGGTTGGGGATATCCGCTGCGTCCCACTGTTGCCGGTCGTAGTTGCGCGAGCGCCAGTCCACGCCGTATTGCTTGGCCAACAGCTTGTAGGTTTCGCGCACCCGCGCGCCTTCGATGCCGCGCAATTGTTCGACGCTACGCTTGGCCGGTGCTGGCTCCTGGAAGCGCAGTTCATACATCTTGCGCACCACTTTCAAACGCAGCTCGTCGTCCAGCGCCAGCTTGGCCTGGTAGAGCAGACGATCCGCCCGCGCCCCACCCGGCTGGCCGCTGGCATACAGGCGCACCCCGGATTCACCGACCCATACCAGCAAAGTGCCGACCGTGGACGCCAGATGCACCGCGGCATGGGACACCCGCGTGCCGGGTTCGAGCATGATGCAGGCCACCGAGCCGACCGGAATGTGCATGCGCACACCGGTCTTGTCGATCACCACGAAGGCCCCATCCTGCACGTCGATCTGCCCGTACTGGATGAAGATCATCGACACCCGGTCTTTCATCGGCAGGGGTTTTAGCGGTGGCAGCATTGTCCCGGCCATGCTCAGCCCTCCCCGCTCACATAAACAAAACTGATCTGCTGCGCCGTCAAACTATCGGGAATCCGGTTGTCACGAGTTGCGGTCTGCTCGATCAACCCCTGCAGTTTGGCTTTCATGTTGTAGCTCCCTCCGTGGACGGGGGCCGGCTCATGCACGAGCAATGCTGAGCAAACCACAGCCGAAAGCCTTGGCCGGGCCGATACCCGCCACCAGCGCACGACTGAAGGCCTGCAGACTCTGCACCTGCAATATCCCCTCGAAGCACACCCGCTGTACGCTGATGTGCCCTTCTCCCTTGCGGCTGCTCAGCACATCGCTGGCCGTCACCAATGCAGCTTCGACACTGAAGCCATGACGCTCGCCCTGACGACCCAGCCAGGCCAACTGCTCGGTTTCGCCCACCAGACCATAACGCTTGCCTTGACGGGTGACGGTCGGATTGGCCTGCAAACGAAAACGATAGCGCGCACCGCCCTCGACCCATTCTTCGAGCGCCAGGCGTTTACCCTCGACGGGGCGTTGCAGGTAATTGGGCAGGGCTTGTAGCACCGACCAGTCACCTGCGGCAGCGGCTTGCACCAGTACCACGGGGGTAGCCCAGGCGTTGCTGCCGGCCTCCAGCCGCCAGAGAAAACGCGCCGGCGGGCTTTGCGCATCCGCCACGAAGGCGCGCGCCAGGGTGCGGTGCATTTCATAAGCATCGCCCAGATCGCGGCGCGCCTGGGCGCTGCGTGGGTCAAGCGTCAGTCTGGTCAGGTGCATGCAGCACTCCCGATTTCACGAAACGTGGGCCAAAGCGCCGTTCAGCAAAAGGCGCTACCGGTTGATCCAGGCGAATGGTTCCTTCCTGTTCGTCCTCCAGCAGGCAGCGCAGCGGCTGTTCCCGGTCGGCCCATTGGGGCGAAACCAGGCGCGGATAGGCGGCTAATGCCTGCGGCAATGAAAGAGCAGAAAGACCGTCCGCCAGCCAGACCGGCATACCGGGTACAAAACTCTTACGCCCCAGGGCCAGGGGCCAGACCGGCGCATGCAACGCGTCATGGATACGCGCCAACAGGCTTGAATCCTCACCTTCCAGGCCGACCAGAAAAGCCGCATCCGCCAGGTAGAAACGCGGGCTGACCACGGTGCGCCGCAGGTCCGCCTTGCCGGTGGCGATCAGCACGCCGGTGGCGGTCTGATAGTCGCGCATCGGTACGCCTTCGCGGTCGACCCGCACGCCCATACGCAGGGCCGCCAGGTCGTCCACCGGCTCGCTGCGATCACGCCCGAGGGCCGCGCAGACCAGACCCAACACCCCGGACTTGGACGGCTCCAGCTGGGTGTCGCGCTCGTCGAAACGGCTGGTGGTGCCCCAGGACTGCAGCGGTCCTTGCAGGCGCATCAGCAAAGTGGCCATGCTCACACCGCCAGCCGGGACGCGGCCTTGTCGCGCACCCAGGCCGCTAACTCGTTCAGGTTCGCCACCTGCTGCCCTGTCTGCGCCGGCCAGGCATCGCTCAGATCGAGATAGGCCCACTGGTCGCGGCTGTCGGCATAGACCGCGGCCAGCTTGCTCTCATGATCGGCGAGCACTTGAACCGATTGACTGGTCAGCGACTTGTCCGCACGCGGGCTCACCGGTTTCTCGAAGGCATTGGCCAGGTTCAACGGGCCGCCATGGCGCAGGCAGACCCCGACAAAGCTGGGCAGGTTGTGGGCTGCGAAGGTGTTCTGCTTGCCCGTTGGAATGGCCCGCACCACGGCCTGGGTGAAAGCCTCCAGGGCCGACAGGGTCAGCTCGTTATCGCCCTGCAAGTTGCTCAACAACTTGTGGGCATCGACCACCGCATAGCGGTAAAGGGTCGCGGAGTTGAACTCCACTTGGCCGATCATCCCGGCGCCGGTCTCGTCCGGACCACCCTTGTCGTCGACGGCGGTGAAATAGTCGAACTCGCGCTCGACCCTGTGGGTGCTGATGGCATGGGCCACCTGGCAGGCCGCGTCCTGGTTGACCTCCGGCATATCCGCGAGCATGCGGCCAAACAGCGCCACATCCACCGCCTTGCCACCATCGAGCAGGGCCTTGGCCTTCTTCACCACCTCGGGCGGGGCGCTGGCCTTGGCCTCCTTTTTGCCCTTCTTCTCGGTGCCAGCCGGCGCGCCGGCCAAGTCGTCCCAGTGCTGTTCGATCAGTTGGGCGAAACCGGCAATCTCCGCCTCGCCGAGGAACAACAGGTATTCGGTCTTGCCATCGTCCTTCAGCTTGAGGCCGGCGGCGGCCAGGGCAGTTTCGATCTTGCCCTCGGCCTCGACCGGGTCGCGGTCGACCAGGCGTTCCAGCAACAGGGCCTTCAGCTTTTTGGTGCGCACGCCGCGAAACTCCGGCGCAATCAGATCGTGCTCCTGGGCAGTCAGGCGAATGGCGCGTTTGAAACATTGGCTACTGACCCGCGCACGGCGATGGCCGCCGAACAGCGCGTCCTTGGGTGCACCGGTATCGTCGCGGTTGAGGTTGGACGGGGCGAAGTTCTGGATCAGGTGAAATTCGATAAACAGACTCATGATGTCCCTCTCAATCGTTGGCAGATATTGGAGTTGTTTCGCTGTCGGAGGCCGCCAGAACTCGATAGAAATCCCGCGCCCAGCGTTGACGCACGGCATCGCGGCGCTCGGGGTCGATATGCGGGTTGAGCCAGACGCTCAGGTCGCGCAGCAGTACGCCGTAGTCCAGCGGCTGATCGCCAGCCGCCAGCAGACTGATAATCTGCCGCAGATAAATCGCGAGGTTCTCGGCGTCCGCCCCAAGCAGGGCGATAAAGCGCTGCTCGATGCTGGCGCTGTCGCGCTGACGCATCATTTCGCCCAGGCTGGTAGCCAGGTTTTTCGCAGCCTGCCTAGGGTGCGCGGCATACAAGCCGGCCACCAGATAAAGCGCCAGACGCGACGCATCCTGGGCATGCCGCTCGGCCGCCACGAAGCGTTCCACATAGGGATAGGCCGGTGCATAAGCACCAGGGGCGAAGCCCAGGCTGCGCCTGAGTATCGCCAGGGCACCTCGGTCACGCTCATGCAAACGCTGCAGGTGCGCGATAAAGCTTTGCGCGTATTCACTCATGCGCGGGCCTCCTTGTCGGCAATGGAAGGGGAATTCTCAGACGGACGCAGCGGGTGTAGCAGCGCCAGCAAACGCGGATAAAACTTCGCTTCGGCGCGCAGGGCTTTAGGCGAGCGACCCAAGCCTTCGCGCATGGCTTGCCAGGTCGCCTGGGCGGCGGTCAGCAGGGTTTTCTGCCACAAGGCCTCGGCCCGATCGACCTCCGCCAGCTCGCCACTGCCGAGCAAATCCATCACCTGGCCCAGGGAGCGCTCGGCCGAAGCGAAATAAAGCGCCGCTGCCGGGCCGCCATCCACCAGGCTGCGTGCCCTCGCCCAGGTGTCTTTGCTGCCGGGGTCGGGCAAGGTTTCGGCCAACATACCGGCGGCGAGCTTGCGGATAGCGCTGAACAAGTCCTCGGCCCGGCGCACATAGGTGCGCAGCTCGTTCGCACACTCAGGGGAAGCCAACAGTGTCGTCGGCAAGGTGATGCTCTCGGAGCGCCAGCGCAGCAGCTTGGCTTGATCGCTGGCCAGGCCCGCCACCAGCAGGGGCTGCTGGCTGTTGCCCAGAAGAAATTGCAGATTGGCCGCCCAACCCAATACAGCCGCCGGCTGGCAAGCCAGGCCTTCGGCATCCGGCAACAGCGCCGGCAGATCACGCCAGAACGCACGGCCTTCGGTAAAGCTCAAGCGCACCAGGCTGTTACTGCCTGCACGGTAACTGGCCATGGGATCGGGCGCCTGGACATCGTCGCCGAGGGCAATGCCGGCAGCGAAACGTATCCACTGCACCTGGCCCTGCTCGTAGGGCAACAGCAGCACGGCGCGGGACTGGCGGCTGTAGCGGTCATTGGGGCCAGTTGCCAGCAAAGGGTTGTCGCGAAGCTGGGAAATGCTCGGGGGCTCTAGCTCCCAACAGGGCAAATCCTCATGGTCGACTTGAGTAGGCGGGTGCAGCGCCAGGCAAAGGCTTTGTGCCAGCGAGGCACCGAGCGGCATGACGGCGGCGGTATTGGCCAAAGCGCCAGCCTTGTCGGAATCGCGAATGGTTTTGACCAGGCCGCCGGGGGTGAACTGCAGAAACCCCAGTAGGGTACGTAGCGAGTCGGCTGCCGAGATGGATCGCGGCGTCAGGTCGCAGGAGTGATCGAATACCACCGGGGCATTGCCATTGGCGCTGGCCAGGGAAATCTGCGTCCAAGGCTTTTGCTTGTCGCGCGTTTCCTCGGCCTCGGCCAACGCCGCCACCTGCATAAAAGGTTGCTGCGGATGGAACAACCAGAAGCGCTCGCGCCACTGCTGCAGGTACTCACGGATGGCATCGGCTGGCAGCCCCTGCTGGTACCAACGCACCCGGTCGGCGTCCGTCCAGCGGCCCTGAGCCTGGCTCAGCGCGCGATGGGTGATGGCCAACAACAGACGGTACTGAGCGATCAGGCTGGGCGGCGAGGTTTCAGCCAGCGCGCTGATTTCACCGGCACGCTCGAACAGCTCCAGCAGCCCCAGGTCGCAGACCCGGCCATCCTGCAGTCGGACCGGCAGCCAGGGTTCGTCAAGCAGATTGAAGTCCTTCATGCCTTGCCCTCGAATAAGAGGGAGTCACCCCATATGGGGTATGGCCGGCGCAAAGTGGCAGGCGCTAACCAGATCCGCTCTGTCCCTGTGCATTTAGCTGCTGGTAGTTCCATTTCCTCTCCTTGCCTTGGCCAATTAAGTCCGCGCTGTGCCCTGCTGGTGCTGTCGCTACCCCTCTCTCACCCCCTGCACCTCAATCGCCACCCCTAAATTACGGCGCAGGGCATCGAAGATCACCGCCAGGTTGTCCATACCGGGGTTGCCACTGACCGAGAGCATGCGATGCAGGCTTTTGCTCGGTTTTTGCGTGGCCTCTGCCAGGCTTTCGAAGCCCAGGGTGGCGTTGACCAGGTCACGCAGGATCAGCCGCGCCGCCGCCGGCTCACCGTTGAGTAACAGAGACGCCGCCTCGTCGAGCAGGGCGCGGGAAAATTTCGGGTCGCGCTGCCCGCGTTCGACGATGCTTTGCTGGGCATCACGGATCAGGGCCACGGCGTTCTCTCTCATAGGCAAGCGGAATTCTTTGCTCATGCCTTGTCCTCACCTTTCTGGTACAGCAAACCCAATTCGTCATCAAGACGCACCCTCAACTGACCGATCTGCAAACAGCCATCGGTCAACCGCAACGGCTTGAGATGGCGCAGCAGGGGATGCTCGGCAAAACTCCGAGGCGTTTCCTCTGCCTGGCAATGCTTGATCAGCCCTTTGCGTGAGGTTTTCAGCTGGCGCGCATAGAGTTGCTTGGCCAGGGCATCGGGCAGTAGCTGCGCGGGATCGAAGGCGACGCCGCCGGGCGTCAGGCTCCAGCCCCCGGCCACCTCATGCACCGGGACCAGAGTGATGGATTCGTCGCCCAGGCGGGTGTAGTTGGGCAGGCCAAGGCCCTCCTCGCCGTCCTCATAGCCGCGGCATTTCTGCAGATAGGCGCTCTGCGGTTCGGCTTCGGGGTCGATGGCCACATTGAGCGCCATCATCTTCTCGGTCTGGCGCTTGCCCAGGTGGCCGCCATAGGCCTCGTCCTCGATAAACGCTCGGTCGGCCTCGGCGAGATCGACCGGCAGTTCCTCATCGCCATACACCGCCTGCACCAGGCGATCGATATCCCAGGGTAGCTGCAACTCGGTTTCCCGCGACAGCAGCGCCCAGGTGCGGCCAAGAATGTAGGGCTCGTAGACGTATTCCCAGGCGGTGGTTTTCAGGTCGGGCAGGTGTGCGGGGTCGAGACCGGCAATAAATAACAGCGCCTCGGCATGAGCTGCCGGGCGCGGGCGCTGGTGGCGGTGCAGGCGGCCGGCGCGTTGCAGGATCAGGTCGACCGGGGCCAGGTCGGTGAGCATAAAGTCGAAGTCGATATCCAGGCTTTGCTCGGCCACCTGGGTGGCGATCAACAGGGCCTTCTCCGGCCGCGTGCCGCCCTGGCCGAAGCTGGCCAGTACCTGTTGTTCCTGCTCGCTGCGCTGATCGGCGGGGAAGCGGGCATGGAACAGCAGCAGACGCGCTTCGTCGCCCAACTGTTCTTTCAGTTTGAGGTACAAGGTCTGCGCGCGGTCCACGGTATTCACGATCAGCGCGCCGCAGCCGCCATGCTGCAGGCGTTCCAGAGCGCAGACGACCAGGCTGTCGAGATCCTCGGCGAGCGCTTGCAGGCGGATTGGCGGCAGCGGCCGCGATTCGCAGGGGGCGCCTTGCAGGCCGCGGTTATCGGCCAGCAGCAGGCGCGGATAGGCCAGTTCGGGAATCGCTTGGTTGCCAACACCCCAGGCGCGCAGCAGCGCATCGCGGCGTTGCGCCGGCAGGGTCGCGCTCATCAACACCACCGAACTACCGAGGGCCTTGAGCCAGCGCAACAGGGCTTCGATCAGGCCGCTGGTGTAGGTGTCGTAGGCATGCACTTCGTCGAGCACCACCACGCGGTTGCCCAACCCCCATAGGCGCACGAAGTGATGCTTGACGTTGAGCGCGGCAAACAGCGCCTGATCCACGGTGCCGACGCCATAGGGCGACAGCAGCGGCCGGCGACGCTGGGAGAACCAGGCGGACGAAGCCACGCTGTCGCCCGGCGCACCATAGATACCGCGCAACTCGACGACCTGTTCGTTGAGCATCGCGCCGCCATGCACCAGTTGCACGTCCACGGCGGCTTCGCCGGCAAAACTGCGCAGGAAGGTCAGGGCGCGGCTGAACAAGGCGTTGCCGGTGGCCTGGGTCGGCAAGGCGACATAAAGACCGCGATGTCGGTTGGCAGCCTGCAAACGCAGGTGGGCGAGAAAGGCCAGTTCGGTCTTGCCCTCGCCCATCGGCGCCTCGACCAGCAACAAGGCCGGCCCCTGTACGCCATCGAGCAGACGATCGGCCTCGCGTTGCAGGGGCCGGGCGCGGAACTCGGGACGCTGGACGATGCGCCCGATCAGTTGATCGGCGTCTGCCGGCTCGCTCAGCAATGGACGGTAGTGCGACCAGCCGACAGCGATCAGCGCCTTGTCGGCCCGCACCCGCGCATCCGCGTAATGCTCCGCCAGTAGGTCATGCCGTTCGCCGAGGGGAAACCATTGCGGGTTGGAGCCGATCCAGTCGGCCACGCTGGTCAGCCCGGCCAACCATTGCACAGCGGGCAGCGACAGGGCCTCGACCCGTGGCTGGCCTGGCGGTGCCAACACGGCCCAATAGGCGTCGAAGATTTCCTTGCGCGCCGCGCCCCAGGCCGGCGGCTCGAAGGGTGGCTTGGCCCGGTTGAATTCGCTCTGGCTGAAGTTGTAGCCGTGGTGGGCGCTGATGGCCTGCAACGCATGGCGTATCCACAGCAGATGCTCGATGCCCTGACGCGGCAGGTGCTCCCAGAGCAGTGCGGCGCTGGCGCAGGCATGATCGGTGACGCTCAACGAACGGGCGGGAAACTCCAGCCCCAGGGCTTCATCGGCCTGCCGTCCCTCGGACCATTTGTCCTGAAAACCGGGGATGGCCTTGCCGAAATCATGCAGGCCGACCAGACAGGCGATCCAGCGCGCCACATGCTCGCGCTGCACACCCAGCGCCTGGGCCGCCCAATCGAGGCTAGTGGCGGGCTCATGCTCAAGAATGCTCTCGGCCACCGCCGCCACATCCAGCAGATGCGCCAATACGCCATGACCGAAGCCGTCGCCGCTCTTGGCCCAAAGCCTGCGGGCCTGATCACTCAGGCTGGAGAATCCGTTCATCTATCGCCTCTGGACTTCAGTCCCGTCGATACCGGCCAATCCATTTACGGCCCGAAACAGGCAGCGTTCGGAACAGCATGCAGAACAAAGTGCCATCATTCATTGCGTCAGATCAACATGAATAGTTTTTGGGCGACAGGGCTACTCGGAAAGGCTTCACCGATTGGCAGTGAAATACCTCCTCTACCCCGGAGGGCAGAAGCGCTCAGCTCTGGCGATACGGTTCGCGGCCCGCTCATCCCCGCTGGCGCGGGGAACACCCCGATACTGACGACTATCCAAAGCCGCCCCACGGTTCATCCCCGCTGGCGCGGGGAACACGCAGGGCGATCATCCCCGCACCTCGGTCAAAGCGGTTCATCCCCGCTGACGCGGGGAACACATGCGCCCAGTGCCCTCGACCAAGGGCCAGGCCGGTTCATCCCCGCTGGCGCGGGGAACACGTCCGCGCCGATCACCGTCATATTGAGGGTGAACGGTTCATCCCCGCTGGCGCGGGGAATACCCCCAGGATCCCGGGGATCTAAGCGTCATGTGCGGTTCATCCCCGCTGGCGCGGGGAATACTACCCGCGACGGGCTATGGATGCCGAGCTTTTGCGGTTCATCCCCGCTGGCGCGGGGAATACGACAACCGCTTCACGTGCTCCCTGCGTGCCGGCGGTTCATCCCCGCTGGCGCGGGGAATACTCGCCCGAAGTGCTCGACCAGCTCGGGCGCGACGGTTCATCCCCGCTGGCGCGGGGAATACTTGTTCGATCTGGCTCATGCTCTGCTCCGAAACGGTTCATCCCCGCTGGCGCGGGGAATACATCGAGCCCATATTCGACGCCGACAGCTCGGTCGGTTCATCCCCGCTGGCGCGGGGAATACACGTGATCGGCGATGTTCATCGCCAGAGTCGTCGGTTCATCCCCGCTGGCGCGGGGAATACACGTGATCGGCGATGTTCATCGCCAGAGTCGTCGGTTCATCCCCGCTGGCGCGGGGAATACCCATTCTCGCCTCGGCTGATCTTGTTGAACGACGGTTCATCCCCGCTGGCGCGGGGAATACTGCAGCACCTGGTCGATCTCTCGAGTTGAAATCGGTTCATCCCCGCTGGCGCGGGGAATACTGTCCCACCCGAGCGCCATGCCGACGATCACGCGGTTCATCCCCGCTGGCGCGGGGAACACGCGACGGCCGCAGGGGTCAGCTTTACGGCGACCGGTTCATCCCCGCTGGCGCGGGGAACACGACTACCGGCTGACCATCGCCGAGCCGCTTGACGGTTCATCCCCGCTGGCGCGGGGAACACGGCGTTTTCAATAAGGTCGAAATGGTCTCGTACGGTTCATCCCCGCTGGCGCGGGGAACACGTCGATCACCGCACGGATGGATTCGCCCTCAACGGTTCATCCCCGCTGGCGCGGGGAACACTTGGCCGCCGTCCAGCACGGTGCCCACCAGCGCGGTTCATCCCCGCTGGCGCGGGGAACACTGGTAGCCGCCGCGTTCTATTTCGCGGATGTGCGGTTCATCCCCGCTGGCGCGGGGAACACTCCAGGCCATTAGGGCTTCTCCGCTACCGCGTCGGTTCATCCCCGCTGGCGCGGGGAACACTCTTAGCGTAACCAATTGTTCTTTAACGAAAAAATCGGACGCTAAAAATCTACCAAGTTTTCCTGTCACTTTCCCTTGTTAAAGAGTGCCGAGCGCTTTATCAAACCAGATGCGGCGTACTGCGCGCCAGCAGTGCTTCGACATCCAGGCCGCGTGGCAGGGTGCCGTAGGCGCGGCCGCCGGCGCCCAGGCGGCTGGCGATAAAGGCGTCGGAGACTGCGGCGTTACCGGCTTCCAGTAGCAGTTTGGCTTGCAGGGCCAGGGCCACGTCTTCGGTCAGTTGGCGGGCGCGGTATTGGATGTCGTCGGTGTTGCGGAAGTCCGCCTGGAGCTTTTCGAGATGCGCCTTGAGCCGTGCGTCGCCGTGGCCGTCACCCAGTTCGTGGAATAGTGCATCGAGCACGCCCGGCTCCTTCGACAGCGCGCGTAGTACGTCCAGGCACTGCACGTTGCCGGAGCCTTCCCAGGTGGAGTTGACCGGGGCTTCGCGGTACAGCCGCGGCAGTATGCTGTCTTCGACGTAGCCGGCGCCGCCCATGCATTCGGCGGCCTCGTTGATCATCGCCGGGGCGCGTTTGCAGATCCAATATTTGCCCACGGCGGTGACCAGACGGGCGAATTTGTCCTCTTGTTCGTCCTGCGGATTGTCCAGCGCTTTGCCCATGCGCATGGTCAGCGCCAGCGCCGCTTCGCTCTCCAGCGCCAGGTCGGCGAGCACGTTTTGCATCAGCGGCTGCGCGGCCAGTACCCGCCCGCCGACTTCGCGGTGCGCGCAATGATGCGCGGCCTGGGTCAGGGCCTGACGCATCAGGGCGCTGGAACCGACCATGCAGTCGAAGCGGGTCAGCGCGACCATCTCGATGATGGTCGGTACGCCACGTCCCTCTTCGCCAACCATCCAGGCCAGGGCGCCGCGGTACTCCACTTCGCTGGAGGCGTTCGACCAGTTGCCCAGTTTGTTCTTCAGGCGCTGGATATAGAACTCGTTGCGCGTGCCGTCCGGACGGTGGCGCGGCAGCAGGAAGCAGGTCAGGCCTTTGTCGGTGTAGGCCAGGGTGAGGAAGGCGTCGCACATCGGCGCCGAGCAGAACCATTTGTGACCGACCAGTTCGTAGGCCTGGCCGGGACCGCCGACGCCCACCGGGTAGGCGCGGGTGGTGTTGGCGCGCACGTCGGTGCCGCCCTGCTTCTCGGTCATGGCCATGCCGATGGTGGCGCCGGTCTTCTGCTCGATCGGCAGGTTGCGCGGGTCGTACTCGGTCGAGAGGATTTTCGGTAACCAGACCTCGGCGAGATCCGCTTGCAGACGCAAGGCCGGCACGCTGGCATAGGTCATGGTCAGCGGGCAGCCGCTGCCGGCTTCGGCCTGACTGTGCAGGTAGCTCATGGCGGCGCGGGCGACCTGGGCGCCGTCGCGCGGATCGGTCCAAGGCATGGACGGCAGGCCATGGGCGATCGCCGTGCCCATCAGTTGGTGATAGGCGGGGTGGAACTCCACCAGGTCGATGCGATGGCCGAAGCGGTCATGGCTCTTGAACAGCGGCTTGTTCTCATTGGCGAGAAAGCCCGCGGCCATCAGTTCGCCGCCGGCCAGCGCGCCGTAGGTGTCGATCTTCTGCTCGGCCCAGGCGCCGCCGAAGCGTCGGGTCCACTCCTGCAGCGGCAGGTCGATGCGGTAAAGGTTGGCGCGGTCGAGCGGCGGCGCCTGGTTGAACACTTCGTGGGTTTCGGCGTGCAGGCTGGTAATCACGATTGCGGCTCCTCGTTGAGCAATGGGGCGCCGACGGCGCGCAAACAAAAGGTGATCAGACTGTGGTTGACGGCTTCCAAACCCAGGGCGGGCCGCCCGGCTTCGCGGGCCGCGCGCGCCTGTGGCGAAAGCGGCCCGACCAGGGCTTCGGCAATGGCGCCGACCAGGCAGGCGGCGATCAGGTTGACTTGATCGACGTGGAAATCGCCGCTGGCGATGCCTTCTTCGAGCAATTCTGCGAACAGTTCGGCATAGGCCACGCGATACAGCAGACGCTGCTCGTCGACTTCCGGCTCGACCGGCTCGGCGATCAGGGCGAAGGCCAGGCGCCGGCTATGCCAGGCGCGCTCGGCGAACTGGCGCAAACCCTCGGCCAGCCGCGCCACAGGGCTGCCGGGGGCACGCAGGACGCGGGCCAAGGCATCCACTTCGCGCTGGCTGGCGAGGGCGAAGACTTCGGCGGCCAATTCGCCCTTGCCACGAAAATGCCGATACAGGCTGCCGGTGGCGATGCCGACATCTTCGGCCAGGGCCTGCATGGTCAGGGCGACGAAACCGCCCGCGGCGACGCGCTGCAAGGCGCAGGTGAGAATGTGCTGGCGCAGTGCCTGGTCGCGGTCGATACGTAGGGGGCTGGTGCGGTAGACCATAATCTGAATTCCGATTCACGATTTGTTGAGTGAATCAGGATTCAGATCTTGGAAAAAGCGGGATTCAGGGCACAACTGCGGGCATAAACGCCATGCGCTGACGCTTACCGCTTAACCGGCCATTGAAGGGGGGCCACGGCTATGCCCCGCGTGCGCGCGGCGCACCCTGCAGAGTCAGCTCGCTGCACTTGATGAGCGCAACACGGGGTCTATTGGTACTCGTGGTGCTCGCGGCACAGTACCCAGTCATGCAGCAGCACGCGCAGCTCTTCGAACTTGACCGGTTTGGCCAGGTAGTCGCTCATGCCCGCAGCCAGGCAACGCTCGCGGTCGCCGCTGTGGCTATGGGCGGTGATCGCCAGTACCGGCAGGTCGGCACAATAGGGCAGACCGCGCAAGGCGCGGCAGGTGGCGAAGCCGTCCATGACCGGCATCTGGCAATCGAGCAACACGGCGTCGACCGTCTCGCCTCGCAGCAATTCCAGGGCCTCCGCGCCGTTATCGGCGGTGCGCACGCGGTAACCGAGCTTGAGCAACATGCCGCGGGTTACCAGTTGGTTGATCGCATTGTCCTCGACGACCAATATCGTGCATTGCTCCGGCTGGCGTAATGCCGGCCCGCCGGCGCGCCGCACCGGTGCCACTGTGGCGCCCTGTACCGGCAAGGTCAGGGGCACGCTCAATTGGAAGGTGCTGCCATGTCCCGGGACCGATTCATGGCTCAGCGAACCGCCGAGCAGATCGACCAGTTGCCGGCAGATCGCCAAGCCGATACCCAAACCGCCGTATTCGCGGGTCATCGAACCATCCAACTGATGGAAGCGTTGGTACAGGGCCACGTCCCGCGGGACCTCGAAGCCGATCCCGGTGTCGATCACGTCGATACGCAGTGCTAGGTTTTCGGCGATCGGCGCGACGTAACCCACCCGTACGCAAACGCTGCCGCGCGTGGTGAACTTGATCGCGTTGTCCAGCAGATAGCCCAGGCTCTGAGTCAGCTTGGTGGCATCGCCTTCGAGTGTGTCGGGCAGGTTCTCGTTGAGTTCCAGAATGAAATGCAGGCCCTTTTCCTCGGCGCGCGGCGCGTACTGCGCGCGCAGGCCGTCGAACATCCCACGCAAACTGAACGGCTCGCGGCGCGGGTAGAGCTTGCCGGACTGCAGCTCGGTCAGGGCCAGGATATCGTTGACCATGCGCATCATGTCGCGCGCGGAACTGGCGGCGGTACGCTGGTACTGCGCCAACTCGGCGTCCAACTTGACCGTCTGCATCAGCTCCAACGAACCGATCACGCCGTTCATCGGTGTGCGCAGCTCGTGGGTGACGGTGGCGAGGAACTCGTCCTTGAAGCGGTTGCTGTTGGCCAATTCCTGGTTCAACGTCTCCAGCTTGTGTCCGGCTTCTTGCAGGATGCGCGCGCGCTCTTCCTTCATTGCATTGATGCGGTCGGCGAGCGCCAGGGACAGCAGACCGACCTCCAGGGCCGAGCCGATCTGGCTGGCGTACATGGTGAAGAACACGTTGGGCAGGTAACCGAGCACCATCAGGGTGTTGATCACCCCGCCGGCGAGAAAGGCACTCCAGGCGATGATGAAGTAACGCGCCACGCGCATGCCGCGCAACCAGGCGAGCACCCCGGCGGCGAAGATCACCACGGTGAACAGCAGCGCCAGGTAAGTGGCCAGGCGCAGGGACAATGCGTAGCTGGCCGTCAGGGCCAGCAGCATCACCACGGCGCCGCAGCCCATCATCGCCAACAGCGCACGGTCCATCCAGGCGCTGTGTTCGGCGGTATGCAGGAAACTCCGGGCGAACTGACAGCCGAACAAAGCCGCCGAGCCGATCATGAACGGCGTCGCGGCATTGGCCCACCAGGGGCTATCCGGCCAGAAATATTCGATCCCGGCACCGTTTACCGAGACCTGATACAAGCCGAACGAGGCGATATAGAGGATGTAATACAGGTAGCTGGTGTCGCGCACGCTGAGGAAGATGAACAGGTTGTAGATCAGCATCACCAGCAGCACGCCATAGATGATGCCGAGCATGTACACCCGCGCGGGCTGTTCTTCCAGATAGGCGTTGGGCGCCCAGAGCGTCAGCGGCGCCTGGATCGACCCCTGGCTCTCGAGGCGCAAAAACACCCGCTGCGTCTCGTGCGGCTGCAGCCGGAGCTCGAACAGGTAATTGTTCTGCTTGATTTGCCGGCTGGCGAACGGCAAAGCGTCGCCGGTACGCCGGGCCAGTTGATAACCGCCCTGGCCGTCTTCCAGGTACAGCTCGAGGTGGTCGAGGGGCGGATAGGCCAGTTCCAACAGCCACAAGCGCGGGCCGGACTGTTGCTGCGGGCGGTACTCCAGGTCCAGGCGAATCCAGAACACCGAACGCGAATAGCCGGCATTCAGTACATCCCGCTCGTGCTGACGAAAACTCGCTTGCAGCGCCGGCGAAGCGACCTCCTTGATGTTCGCGTCGCCGCGTACGTCTTCGAAGACATACATGACCTGACCGAGGGGCAAAGTGTTGGTGTGTTCATCGAACGCAACGGCAGCCGCAGGCCCCGACAACAGCACAAAAAGGCACAACAGGATGTAATGCATGCAGCCCGCCAAATCATCATTCCATAAACATTAATAAGCCGTTCCTCAACGGCAGGCCCACGATGCAACGTAAATGTCTCAACGAGGCGAGCACTCTAGCATAGGCGTTTATAGCCAAGTGTCAGCATGACGCCATGCACAAAGATCAGGCAGAAGCCCCTGGCAGGGCGCTTTTACGCGATACGAACGCTGCACCCGCGTCCATTTCCATGTGCATTAACCCGAGTCACCTATACAGCGTAGGCGATTCGGGGCGCCCCCTACGGGCTGGGTTGACCACCCCGTCGCCCCCTTCAACAGCCGCCAAAATCCGCGTTTGGTGATAAGCTCGCGCACCATGAAAACGCCTAATTCCCGCCCCGTAGTGCTTTGCCTGTCCGGTCACGATCCCAGTGGCGGCGCCGGCCTGCAAGCCGATATCGAAGCCCTGCTCGCCCAGGGTTGCCATGCCGCGCCGACGGTCACCGCGCTGACCGTGCAGGACACGGTGAACGTCAGCGATTTCCGCGTACTCGACCGCGACTGGGTACTGGCCCAGGCCAATGCGGTGATCGCCGACCTGTCGGTCGCCGCGATCAAGCTGGGCATGCTCGGCTCCGTCGAGATGGTCGAGACCGTGCTCGAGATCAGGCACAAGCTGCCGGGCATCCCCCTGGTCTGCGACCCGGTGCTGCGCGCCGGCGGCGGCGGCGCGCTGGGCAAGGACAAAGTCGGTTACGCGATGCGCGAACGGCTGTTCGCCGTCTCGACCATCGCCACGCCGAACCTGCCGGAAGCGCGCATCCTCGCCGAACTACCGGACGGCACGGCCGATCAATGCGCGGACAAGCTACTGCCGTTTATCCCGTACCTGCTGATCACCGGCGGCCACGGCGACGAGCATGAAGTGCACAATCGTCTGTACGCGCGCGACGGCGCCCGCCACACCTTCACCTGCCAGCGCCTGCCGGGCAGCTATCACGGCTCCGGCTGCACCCTGGCCAGCACCCTGGCCGGTCGTCTGGCCCTGGGCCAGGATCTGGTCGGCGCAGTGCGCTTCGCCCTCGACTACACCTGGCGCACCCTGCGCGACGCCGAGCAACCCGGCCACGGCCAGTTCATCCCGCGCCGCCTGCCGCTGGATGCTTATTAATAGAAAGCAGCTGATGGAGCGCTTCCGATGAAACTGCATGGCCTGTATGCCATCACCGACAGCCAACTGCTGGCCGACGGCAAGCTGCTGCCCTATGTCGAGGCGGCGCTGAACGGCGGCGCCCGCGTGCTGCAGTACCGCGACAAGTCCACCGACGATGCCCGTCGCCTGCGCCAGGCCGAAGCCCTGCGCGAGCTGTGCAACCGCTACGGCGCCGCACTGATCATCAACGACGACGCCGAACTGGCCGCGCGCCTCGGCGTCGGCCTGCACCTGGGCCAGACTGACGGCTCGCTGTCGGCCGCCCGCGCCCTGCTCGGGCGCAAGGCGATCATCGGCGGCACCTGCCACGCCCAGCTCGAATTGGCCGAAGCTGCCGCCAAGGAAGGCGCCAGCTATGTCGCCTTCGGCCGCTTCTTCGACTCGACCACCAAGCCCGGCGCACCGACGGCCACGGTCGAATTGCTCGACGCGGCTAAAGGTCGCATCGGCCTGCCGATCGTTGCCATCGGCGGCGTGACCCTGGATAACGCTGCTGGGCTGATCGCCCGCGGCGCCAGCATGGTCGCGGTGATCCACGGCCTGTTCGGCGCCGACTCGGCCGCCGAAGTCGAGCGCCGCGCCCGCGCCTTCAGCGCGCTGTTCGCCAACCACTGATTGCTTTTGGGGCTGAGCATATTCAGCCCGACCCGATGACTGAGAGGCCCCTGCCATGTCCCGTTCCGAAACCCTGTTCGCCAACGCCCAGAAGCACATCCCCGGCGGCGTCAACTCGCCGGTGCGCGCGTTCAAAAGCGTCGGCGGCACACCGTTGTTCTTCAAGCACGCCGAAGGCGCCTATGTCACCGACGAAGACGACAAGCGCTATGTGGATTACGTCGGTTCCTGGGGCCCGATGATCCTCGGCCACAGCCACCCGGACGTGCTCGACGCGGTGCGCCGCCAGCTCGAACACGGTCTGTCCTACGGCGCCCCGACCGCCATGGAAACCGAAATGGCCGACCTGGTGTGCAGCCTGGTGCCGTCGATGGAGATGGTGCGCATGGTCAGCTCCGGTACCGAGGCGACCATGAGCGCGATCCGCCTGGCCCGCGGTTTCACCGGCCGCGACAGCATCATCAAGTTCGAAGGCTGCTACCACGGGCATTCCGACAGTTTGTTGGTCAAAGCCGGTTCCGGCCTGCTGACCCAAGGCGTGCCGAGCTCGGCCGGGGTGCCGGCGGCGTTCGCCAAACACACCCTGACCCTGCCGTTCAACGATATTCAGGCAGTGGAGCAGATGCTCGCCGAGGTCGGCCAGGAAGTCGCCTGCATCATCGTCGAGCCGGTGGCCGGCAATATGAACTGCGTGCCGCCGGCGCCGGGCTTTCTCGAAGGCCTGCGCGAGCAGTGCGATAAACACGGCGTGGTGCTGATCTTCGACGAAGTGATGACCGGCTTCCGCGTCGCCCTCGGCGGCGCCCAGGCGCACTACGGCGTGACCCCGGACCTGACCACCTTCGGCAAGATCATCGGCGGCGGCATGCCGGTCGGCTGCTTCGGCGGCAAGCGCGCGATCATGGAGTGCATCGCCCCGCTCGGCCCCGTCTACCAGGCAGGCACCCTGTCCGGCAACCCGCTGGCGATGGCCGCCGGCCTGACCACGCTCAAGCTGATCGGCCGCCCGGGCTTCCACCAGGAACTCAGCGACTACACCGCTCGCCTGCTGCAAGGCCTGCAAGACCGCGCCGATGCCGCCGGCATCCCCTTCGTCACTACCCAGGCGGGTGGCATGTTCGGCCTGTATTTCAGCGGCGCCGACGACATCGTCACCTTCGACGACGTGATGGCCAGCGACGCCGAGCGCTTCAAGCGCTTCTTCCACCTGATGCTCGACGGCGGCGTCTACCTGGCGCCGAGTGCCTTCGAAGCCGGCTTCACCTCGATCGCCCATGGCGAGGCCGAGCTGAAGATCACCCTGGACGCCGCCGAGCGCGCCTTCGCCGAGTTGAAGAACGCCTGATGCAATACGCCACCCTGTTTTCCGCCGGCGCGCTGGCCTTGGCCTGCCTGGCCGCCGCCGTGGTCATCGGCAAAGCCCGCAAGGGTTATGGGGAAGGCGACCAACCCGCGCTGTTCTGCGCCTTGCTCGGCTTCGGGCTGACTGCCGCCGCGGCCGCCACCGCGGCCATGCGTTACGGCGTTGACCCCAGCTGGCAAGCCGCGCACCTGTGGCTGAACCAGGCCGGCAGCTTTCTCGCCCTGCCCTTGCTCGGCGCCACGGCGCTGGCACTGGGCCGCGGCTGGACCTGGAGCCGGCCGAACTGGGGGCGCGTCCTGCTGGGCCTGTGTGCGTTCTTCGAACTGTTCCGGCAGATGAGCCTGCTCGACGACTACCGCCTGGCGCTCAACCTGGCAACGCTGGCGCTGGTGCTCTATGCCGGCGCAGTGCAATGGCCACGCCGCGCCCCGTTGGCGGTAGCCGGCGTCACCGTGGCGCTGCTGGCCGCGGGCCTGGCGCTCGGCAGCGAGGGGGTTATCGGCCCGTTGCGCCGCCTCGACCTGTTTTATCTGCTGCTGACACCGGCTTATCCGCTGCTCGCCTGGCTATTGCTGGCGTTGCCGGGCGGCGGTGCGACAGAAAACCCGGTAAAGGCTTTGTAAATAACAGGGCTTATTTCATAATGCGCGGGCCGACGCCTTTCGTCGGCCGGATATACCATCCGTCCCGCATCTCGAGGCACGTGGAGTTTCATGATTCGCACCGGCCGCACCCTGGCCCTGGGCTGCCTGTTGCTTGTTCCGCTGTTCGCCCTGGCGGGCGGCAATACCCTGCTGATCCCCGCCCCCGGCAGCTGCTCGCTGAATACCGCGCCCGCCGATCAGCCCGATGCGCTCGCCGCCTGCCAGCAGGCGGCGCAAGGCGGCGACCTGCAAGCCCAATACGAACTCGGTGAATTCTTCTACGACGGCAAGCGCGCGCCGCAAGATCTCGAACAAGCCCTGTTCTGGTTCGAACGCGCCTCGCTGCAAGGCCATGCCCAGGCGCAATTCCGCTTGGGCATGATGTTCTTCCAGGGCGAAGGCGTCCCGGCGAATAACGTGCAGGCTTACATCGTGTTGAAGATGGCCGCGGTCAACGGCTCGGACGAAGCCATGGACAGCGCCGACCTGGTCTCGGCGCAGATGCCGCGCGATGAACTGGAAATCGCCACCCAGGTGCTCGGGCAGATCTTCCGCAATTACCTGATGGAACTGCAGGCCGCCGACGGCCTGTCGCCCTTCACGCCTTAGCTCGCCCTGCCAGGCCGTTGAAAAACGTAGGCGAGGCAGCCGAGGCTAGGCAAAAACAGGCGAAAAAGCGCAGTTTACGTGTTGTAAATGAGCATTTTGACTGGGCTCGCATACGAGCCTGTTTTTAACGACGCATCGGCAACGCAGGTAGTTTTTCAATAGCCTGCTACTTATCCGGCATCGGCATGGGAAACGGCATGATATTGCCGCCGCCCTTGGCTTCGCTGATTTTCGGCGTACCCAGGCGCTCCACCTCGTCGATGCGGATGATCGCGTGCATCGGGATAAAGCTGCGCACCACCCCATCGAACTGGGCCTTGAGCTTTTCCTCGCTGGGATCGACCACCACCTGGGTGCGCTCGCCGAAAACGAACTCTTCGACTTCCAGAAAGCCCCACAGATCGCTTTGAAAGATCTGCTTGGCGTACATCTCGTACACCTGCCCCTGGTTGAGGAAAATCACCTTATAGATAGGCTCGCGTTTGCTCATGGCTATGCAGTCAGGACCGATGGGTTAATCGAAAGGGCGCGGATAATAGCATAGCTGTCGAACGCATTTGCCCCGCCCGGAGCCGCCAAACTTTTTCGCCTGGCCCGACCGCCATCCGCGTCTTTTCGGCTGTTGCGCCCACCGTCCGGCCCGCGGTGCTTTTCTCGATCCTGGCCGCCGCCTATAATGCGCGGTTCTTCGAATCCCCCTTGTTGAGCACGCATGACCAAGAAGCTCTATATCGAAACCCACGGCTGCCAGATGAACGAGTACGACAGCTCGCGCATGGTCGACCTGCTGGGCGAGCATCAAGCCCTGGAAGTCACCCCGCGGGCGGAAGACGCCGATATCATCCTGCTCAACACCTGCTCGATCCGCGAGAGAGCCCAGGACAAGGTGTTCTCCCAGCTCGGCCGCTGGCGCGAATTGAAGTTGAGCAATCCGAACCTGGTGATCGGCGTCGGCGGCTGCGTGGCCAGCCAGGAAGGCGCGGCGATCCGCGACCGCGCGCCCTATGTCGACGTGGTGTTCGGCCCGCAGACCCTGCACCGCCTGCCGGAAATGATCGATGCCGCGCGCGACACCAAGCTGCCGCAAGTGGATATCTCCTTCCCCGAGATCGAGAAATTCGACCGTCTGCCCGAACCGCGGGTCGACGGCCCCAGCGCCTTCGTTTCGGTGATGGAAGGCTGCAGCAAGTACTGCACCTTCTGCGTGGTGCCCTACACTCGCGGCGAGGAAGTCAGCCGGCCGCTGGAAGACGTGCTGGCCGAGGTGCTGCACCTGGCCGAGAACGGCGTGCGCGAAGTCACCCTGCTCGGGCAGAACGTCAACGGCTACCGCGGCGACACGCGCGACGGCCAGATCGCCGATTTCGCCGAGCTGCTGTATGCCGTGGCCGCGATCGACGGCATCGACCGCATCCGTTACACCACCAGCCATCCGTTGGAGTTCTCCGATGCGCTGATCCAGGCCCACGCGGAAATTCCGGAACTGGTGAAATACTTGCACCTACCGGTGCAATCGGGCTCCGACCGCATCCTCGCGGCGATGAAACGCAACCACACGGCCCTGGAATACAAGTCGCGGATCCGCAAGCTGAAAGCGGCGGTGCCGGACATCCTGATCAGTTCGGACTTCATCATCGGCTTCCCCGGCGAAACCGAGAAAGACTTCGAACAGACCATGAAGTTGATCGAGGACGTCGGTTTCGACTTCTGCTACTCCTTCGTCTACAGCTCGCGCCCCGGCACGCCGGCGGCGGACTTGCCCGACGACACCCCGGACGAGCTGAAAAAACAGCGCCTGGCAATCCTGCAGAACAGGGTCAACCAGCAAGGCTTCGAAAACAGCCGACGCATGGTCGGCACGGTGCAGCGCATTCTGGTCAGCGACTACTCGAAGAAGGACCCGGGCATGCTCCAGGGCCGTACCGAGAACAATCGCGTGGTCAACTTCCGCACCGACAACCCGCGGCTGATCGGCCAGTTCGTCGACGTGCATATCGACGATGCCCTGCCCCACTCGCTGCGCGGCAGCCTGCTGGACTGAGCCGCAAGCCCGGCTGCAGCAATGGCTGCGGCCGGGCACTCCGGCAGTGCAATCAAATCCATATAAGACGATGCTAAAGTCGCAGCAGCCCGAGCTTTCCCACACGGGCTCCTAGCGCTATTCTTCGCCTTACCACCCAGCCGACTGGCGGCCATCAAACGACCTTGAACACACCCATAGAACCCCATCGTTTTATCCTGGAACCCTTTGAGGCCCGCCGCTTCGCCAATCTGTGCGGCCAATTCGACGAGCATCTGCGCTTGATCGAACAGCGCCTGGGGATCGAAATCCGCAACCGCGGCAACCAATTCGAATTGATCGGCCCCGCCGAACAGAGCGCGTCGGCCGAACAGTTGCTGCTGCGCCTCTACCGCGAAAGCCAGAACACCGAGCTGACCCCCGACCTGGTGCACCTGTTCCTGCAGGAGTCCGGCATCGAGGAGCTGAACAACCCCACGGCCGACGTCAGCGTCGCCCTGCGCACGCGCAAGGGCATGATCCGCCCGCGCGGGGCCAACCAGCAGCGCTACGTCAAAGCCATCCTCGATCACGACATCAACTTCGGCGTCGGCCCGGCCGGTACCGGCAAAACCTACCTGGCGGTCGCCTGCGCCGTGGATGCCCTGGAGCGCGAACAGATCCGTCGCATCCTTTTAGTGCGCCCGGCAGTGGAAGCGGGGGAAAAACTCGGCTTTTTGCCCGGCGACCTGTCGCAAAAGATCGACCCTTATTTGCGCCCGCTGTACGACGCGCTCTACGAAATGCTCGGTTTCGAGCAAGTGGCCAAACTGATCGAAAAACAGGTGATCGAGGTCGCACCGCTGGCCTATATGCGCGGCCGCACCCTGAACAATAGCTTCATCATCCTCGATGAAAGCCAGAACACCACCCTGGAACAGATGAAGATGTTCCTCACCCGCATCGGCTTCGGCTCGACCGCGGTGATCACCGGCGACATCACCCAGGTCGACCTGCCGCGCGGCACCAAAAGCGGCCTGACTCACGTGATCGACGTGCTGCGCGAGGTGCCGGGAATCAGCTTCACCCACTTCAAGCCCAAGGACGTGGTCCGCCACCCGCTGGTCCAGCGCATCGTCGAAGCCTACGAGCGCTACGACAACCGCATGCACGGCAAGCTCGACGACGAGCCAGACGACAATGCTTGAACTCGACCTGCAAATCGCCAGCGACGCCGGCAACCTGCCGAGCGAGGCGCAATTCCGTACCTGGTGCGAACTCGCCCTGCGCCAGCGCAGCGCCGACTCCGAGCTGACCATTCGCCTGGTCGACGAGGCCGAGGGCCGCGAGCTCAACCACACCTATCGCCAGCGCGACTACGCCACCAATGTGCTGTCGTTTCCCGCTGATGTACCCGATGGCTTGCTGGATATCCCGCTGCTCGGCGATCTGGTGATCTGCGCGCCGGTGGTCGAACGCGAAGCGCTGGAGCAGAACAAGCCCGCCCACGCGCATTGGGCCCATATGGTGATCCACGGCTGCCTGCACCTGCTCGGTTACGACCATATCGAGGACGAGGAAGCCGAGGAGATGGAAGCGCTGGAACGAGAATTGCTGGCTGAATTGGGTCTGCCCGACCCTTACGCCGACCACGAATAAGAGAACACTTACAAACTACTGCGTTTGTAAGCACCCACTGCAGCCCACAGAAAACACAGAAGGTTCCTGAGTAACCACCATGAGCGAAGACCGATCGAGCAACGAGCAGAAGTCCTGGTTGAATAAACTGACCCAGGCTTTTGCTCATGAGCCGAAAAACCGCAAGGAACTGCTGGAAGTATTGCGCGACGCGCATCAGAACAAACTGCTCGACAGCGAGGCCCTGGCCATCGTCGAGGGCGCGATCCAGGTCGCCGACCTGCAGGTGCGCGACATCATGGTGCCGCGCTCGCAGATGATGAGCATCAAGGCCAACCAGACGCCCAAGGAATTCCTCCCGGCGATCATCGAGGCCGCCCACTCGCGCTACCCGGTGGTCGGCGAAAGCCTCGACGACGTGGCCGGCATTCTTCTGGCCAAGGATCTGCTGCCGCTGATCCTGCAGGGCGACCAGCCCAACTTCAATATCAAGGACCTGCTGCGCCCGGCGACCTTCGTGCCCGAGTCCAAGCGCCTCAATGTGCTGCTGCGCGAATTCCGCGCCAACCATAACCACATGGCCGTGGTGATCGACGAATACGGCGGCGTCGCCGGCCTGGTGACCATCGAGGATGTGCTCGAACAGATCGTCGGCGACATCGAGGACGAACACGACGTCGAGGAAGACAGCTACGTCAAACCGCTGCCCAGCGGCGATTTCCTGGTCAAGGCGCTGACCCCGATCGACAGCTTCAACGAATTCTTCGATACCCAGTTCTCGGACGACGAATTCGACACCGTCGGCGGCCTGGTGATGAGCGCCTTCGGTCATCTGCCCAAGCGCAACGAAGTGACCGAGATCGGTGAATTCCGCTTCCGCGTGATCAGCGCCGACAGCCGCCGCATCCACCTGCTGCGCCTGACCCCGGCCCACCGCTAGCAGGCCGTTGAAAAACGTAGGCGAGGCAGCCAGCGCAAGGAAAAAACAGGCGAAAAAGCGGAGTTTACGAGCTGTAAATGAGCATTTTTAGCCTGTTTTTAACGCCGCGATGGCAACGCAGGTAGTTTTTCAACAGCCTGTTAGAGCCGGGCGACGCCCGACATCCCGGCAGGAGCGGCCTTGGCCGCTCCTGCAATGCCCAGCCCACGGCGCGAGCCTTCCCCCCTGGGACTTTCCCCTCTACCCTTGCGCCACCACAATCCAAGGATCTGCATACCATGCACTGGATAACCCGTGCCGGCTGGCCCGGCAACCTGATTGCCCTGGCCGCGGGGGCCGTCACCCCGTTGGCGCTGGCGCCTTTCGATATCTGGCCGCTGGCGCTGCTGTCCATCGCGTTGTTCTACCTCGGCGTGCGCGACCTCGATCCGCGCCAGGCGGCGGGGCGCGGCTGGTGCTATGGCTTCGGCCTGTTCGCCGCCGGCACCAGCTGGGTGTATGTGAGCATTCACGATTACGGCGCGGCGTCGCCGGCGCTGGCCGCCTTGCTGACCATCGCCTTCGTCGCCGGTCTCGGCCTGTTGTTCGCCCTGGCCGCCTGGGTGTGGACGCGCTGGCTGCGCCGGGCCGAGGCGCCGCTGGCCGACAGCCTGGCGTTCGCCGCCTTGTGGCTGGCCCAGGAAGCGTTTCGCAGCTGGTTCCTGACCGGTTTCCCCTGGCTGTACGCCGGCTACAGCCAACTCGACGGGCCTCTGGCCGGATTGGCGCCGGTCGGCGGCGTCTGGCTGATTTCCTTTGTCCTGGCGCTCAGCGCCGCCTTGCTGGTCAACCTGCCCCGACTGCGCGCGCGCAGAGCCTTTCTAGCCGCCGGCATCGTGCTGTTGTTCGGCCCCTGGATCGCCGCGCAGGCGCTCAAAGACCACGCCTGGACCGAAGCGGCAGGCGCGCCGCTGAGGGTCGCCGCCGTGCAGGGCAATATCGAGCAGAACCTGAAGTGGGACCCGGTGCAGCTCAACGCACAACTGGCGTTGTACCGCGACCTGACCGCCAGCGCGCGAGCGAGCGACCTGATCGTCTGGCCGGAAACCGCGGTGCCGGTACTCAAGGACCGCGCCCAAGGCTACCTCGGCGCGATCAATCGCCTGGCCAACGAGCGCCAGGCCGCGCTTATCACCGGCGTCCCCATCCGCCAGGCCAACGAGCGCGGCGAGCAGCGTTATTACAACGGCATCAGCGTGCTCGGCCAGGGCAGCGGCGACTACCTCAAGCAGAAACTGGTGCCGTTCGGCGAATACGTGCCGTTGCAGGAGGTACTGCGCGGCTTGATCGCCTTCTTCGACCTGCCGATGTCCGACTTCGCCCGCGGTTCGAGCGAGCAACCGCTGCTGGAAGCCCAGGGTTACCGCATTGCGGCCTTTATCTGTTACGAGGTGGTTTATCCGGAATTCGCCGCCGGCCTCGCGGCACAGAGCGATCTGTTGCTGACCATCAGCAACGATACCTGGTTCGGCCGCTCGATCGGCCCGCTGCAGCACCTGCAGATGGCGCAGATGCGCGCCCTGGAGGCCGGCCGCTGGATGATCCGCGTCACCAACAACGGCGTCACCGCACTGATCGATCCCCAGGGGCGGATCACCGAACAGTTGCCGCAGTTCGAACAAGGCGTGCTCTACGGCGAAGTGGTGCCCATGCAGCAACTGACGCCTTACTTGATCTGGCGTGGTTGGCCGCTGCTGGTCCTGTGCATCCTGCTGTTCGCCTGGGCGCTGCTGGCCAACCGCATGGCCAAGACGGTGTAAGCAAGACCGGCAGGAACCCCGTAGGTTGGGTTAGCGGCGACTATCGCGGTCCGAGCAACGACGTCGCCATCGGCCGCCGCGTAACCCAACAAGGCCGCCATGCGATATTTGTTGGTGATCAAAGATTGCTTATACCGCTCGACAGCATGCGTACCACTCAGGCTCGGCCCGTCCTAGGCTGGCACTGAACAACACCGCGTGGATGCCCTGTTGGATTACGCGGCATTCATCTACGGCGTTGTCGACAACTACATGGGTCGCCGCTAACCCAACCTACGGACCTTGCAGCCCCCTTACCGCCTATTCCCGCCCATACATCCAGGGATACGCCCACAAACCAACGGCCTCGTTAAGCAACAGTCCGTTCTGCCAGACCGCCTTGCTTTCCGGCAACCAACCGCCCGCCGGGCGGCCATTGGGGACGCCGAGAAAGCCCATGGGCGCGCTCACTACCTGGAAGCCGACCTGCTCGAAACTCCAGCGCGCCCTGGGCATGTGCCAGGCCTGGGTCACCAACAGCACCCGCTCGACGCCCTCCTTCTTCAGGATTTCAGCGCTATAGCGCGCATTTTCCCAAGTGGTGCGACTCAGCCCCTCCTGCCAGCGCACCGCTACCCCGTAGTCGTGCGCCAGCACCTCGGCCATCATCGCCGCCTCGCTGGGCGGCTCGCCGTAATGCAAGCCGCCGCTGGTCAGCACCGGCAAACCCGACGCCTTGGCCAACCGCGCCGCATAACGCACTCGTTCGAGCGCCATCAGGCTGGGTTGATCGCCGCCCCAGCCCGGGTCGCCCTGCTCGCGCCCACCGCCGAGCACCACGATCGCCTGCGCCTGGCCCGCCAGTTCGGCCCACTGCAATTCGCCCAAGGCCGGCTCGGTTTCCAGCTGCCGCGCCGACCACTCCACCACCACCGGCAGGCTCATCAGCGATAAACCACCGAGCGCCAGGGCGAAGCAGGCCAAGGCCAGCCGCGGGAAACGTCGGCGCAGCCACCAGGCCACGAGCAACAACAGCAATAAAATGCCGGGCGGCAGCAGTAGTTGTTTAAGGATGTAGCGAATCGGCATCGGGCACCTCTCAGCAGGGTGCCGCGAAGCCTAGCAGGCCGAGGAGTATTAGCAGTAGCCGAAACCGCTAGCGCGGATTGCTCGCCCGGAACAACTGCGAACCGCATGCCGAGCAGGCCTGCACGCCGCGCCCCGGCTGCCAGTCGGCCAAGGCGTTGCACAGCGCGCAACAAAGCTGCAAGCGACGCCGCAGCATGGGCTTAGCCTTGCTCGGACGATATTCCGCGCCGCGCTGGGTCGACCAGCCAGCCTTGAGCCCGCGCACCGGGCGATGCTCGAGCAAGGCCAATTCTTCGGCCGCCGCATGCCAGCCGCGCAGCCAGTCGATATCGCGATCCAGGTAGGCGCGTATCAGTTCCAGCTCGGCCGAGGAAAGGTCACGTAATTCCAACTCGTAAGGCGGTTCGGCTGACGTACGACTCAAGTGATCGGCCTCATCCAGCGCCAGGGCGAGACGCTGCAGCAATCGCTCGTACAAGCCGCCGCTCGCCTCGGTTCGTCGCGGTCCAACCATCCAGCACCTCACACTGGGCTCGATTGTGCAGCCCATATCAGAAGCTTAGCGGTCGCCTTTGAACCGGCGCTGCGCCGCGACAAACGGCGTGTCTACGGGGCTCGGCGTCGATTCGCCGGTGTAATCAGGGTTTCCCTCAATAAGCGGGGGTCATGTATGCTACGGCGTTTCCCGAAAGCCCCCTTTCCTCAGCGCAAGTAGCCATGCACGAACAGTATCAGCCACGCGAAATCGAAGCCGCCGCGCAGTCCCACTGGGACATGCAGAAATCCTTTGTAGTGAGCGAGCAATCAGACCAGGAGACCTTCTACTGCCTGTCGATGTTCCCTTACCCGAGCGGCAAGCTGCACATGGGCCACGTGCGCAACTACACGATCGGCGATGTGATCGCCCGCTACCAGCGGATGCAGGGCAAGAACGTGCTGCAACCGATGGGCTGGGACGCGTTCGGCATGCCGGCGGAAAACGCCGCGATGAAGAACAAGGTCGCCCCGGCCAAGTGGACCTACGAAAACATCGACTACATGAAGACCCAGCTGAAAAGCCTGGGCCTGGCCATCGACTGGTCGCGCGAAGTCACCACCTGCAAGCCGGATTACTACCGCTGGGAACAATGGCTGTTCACTCGCCTGTTCGAAAAAGGCGTGATCTACCGCAAGAACGGCACCGTCAACTGGGACCCGGTCGACCAGACCGTGCTGGCCAA
>CBIHLQ010000016.1:0-106012 GCA_966210885.1 uncultured Pseudomonas sp. | reverse complement strand
TCCAGGTTGATGGGGCCCCCATCAGTCGGTGGTTCACTCCAGGTTGATGGGGCCCCCATCAGTCGGTGGTTCACTCCAGGTTGATGGCCCCCCCATCAGTCGGTGGTTCGTTCCAGTTGATGGGGCACCCACCAGTCGGTGATCAGTTCCAGGTTGATGAGGCCCCCACCACTGTCCGGTTCCTGCCCTGGGTGTTGGAGGCTCCAACACTGTCCGGTGCCTACCCTGGGTGGTGCGGCCCGCATCAGTTGGCGGGCAGTTCCTGGATGATGGGGGGGCTCATCGCCTGAAAGTCCTCCACCGCTAATGTGTTAGCCGTACCTGGTTTTCTGTCTCCTACTGTACTCCCTGAACTCAGGACTAGACTCTTCGAGTCGCTCAATCAAATCTGTCATCCAGATACGCTGCCCCTGAATCCAGCTGAACACCCATGGTTTTTCCTGGACTGACTCAGCGAGTTCTTCACGGATGAAGAGCTCTAGCTCACCAAGCTCATCAAGGCGCTTATAAATTCCGCGAGCGCTATGAGTTATAACCTGCATAGGTTGCTCCAATACCCTCAGTTCCTGGACACGCTGGAGGCGGATGGTGTGGTCTAGAATTTCCCGTTTAAACGTAAGAAACAACCGCACCAGGAAAAGCCCATACAAAAGAGCTACAGAGCCGGCGTGGGCTAGGTAGGCACCTAACTTGATGGCGGTTTCGAGGTTCTTTTCTGCTTCCTGGATGTATGAAGCGAGAGCGGAAGATATGAGGCCGTTGACGGTAAGCAGTACGATTCCGCCGGCCCCACACATCAAAAGTGTCTTAATTTTGCGAGGTGTCTCCTGGAGACGAAACATTACTGCGAGTGACGTAATGCTGATACCAGTAGCCATCAACCAGCCTGCCCAGAAGCCGAGAAATGGCTCCACCACGAGTAACAGTGGGAGGACGCATACAGCCAGAAGCGCGCTGTAGACCTCGAGCGCCGTTCTAATCGATTTTGTGATATCAGCCATCCCCCTCACCCCGCATCCGCGATGGGCGAAGGGAGGAGCAGGGGCAGCGTGGCCTGGGCCAGTTGCCGGATGTCCTCGCGGTCATGCTCAGCAGCTGCAGCCACCAGCGCTGGATAATCAGGATCCAGCTTGATGACCTCCTCGATGCTGGCCACTTCGTCATGAACGCCGTAGAGAGTGCCCCCGGTTACAGACTCACCGCAGCGGGTCAGCCACCGTCCCAGCCGCAACTTCAGGAGCGCATCGCGCAGCGGTTCCAACTGCTCAGGGTCGTTGTAAAGCATCTGGGCAAGTTGGGGGCAGGTCTCCAGGTCGTGGACCCGGTTGTGCTCACTCAAGACTTTGACCGCCATCCAGCAGACCTTCTCTTCGTGGGTAAGCGTGGTCGCTGCAATCAGTCGACGGGGGATGACTTCCATCGGATTCCCGAAGAAGAGCACCGCCCCGATATCCTGGTCATGGTTACTCATTGGACTGAACCTCGGTCGTAGCAATGGTTTGGGTTTTGGACGGTTTGGTCCCAACCAGCGTGCGGATCGCATCGATCTCCGAGGCGATGTCGACAGGCTTTCCGAGCGGCGCCGCGGTGCGTGCAGGAGTTGGTTCTGGTGGGGAAACCGCTGGTGGGGAGGGTGGATACCCCTCTGGAATAGAGGTCCCTGACAGCTCTGTGGTGATCTTGAACTGTCCTTGCTTGGCCCTGTCGACCAGGCGAATCAGGTATGCGGTCATGTTGCGGACGGATTTCCGGCGCGCAGCCGCTTCGTTGATGATCGCCTGGTGAAGCTCTGAGGGCACAGCGCTCATGTAGCGAGTGATCACCTGTTGCTCATCGAGGCTGAGCGTCAGGCTCGACCAATCGAGAGCCCCTGTACGTACTTTTACAAATACAGGTTCTTGTAAAGTACGTACTGTATATGAGTTCGAAATTCGAACTCTGTCGGCAGGCCCAGTGTTTTCAACTGGGTTCGAATTTGTGGCCGCAGCCTGCGCCAGAGTCTCATTTTCGAACTCATGGCTTTCTACCTGGGTTCGAATTTCGTCATCACTGGTTTCGAAATTCGAACTCGGCTCTTCTGCCCCGGTTCGATTTTCGAACTCTGCGTGTGCTGGTTCCTCTCCCTGAGTTCGATTTTTGTTTGACCGTGGCTTGCGGGATTTCGGCTTCGGATTGCTCAGCTCGTGATCGCTGAGACGTTCCTCGAACAAGCCGAGGCGTGTCATGAGGTAACGTGCAGTTGTGTCCTCGGCGAGTTCGTCGAAGACGATACTGGCGACCTTCCGTACTGCCTGATTGCCGTGCTTGCGACAGCGCCCGACGAATGCGATGTAGTCGGTATCGATGCTGGCCGCATCCATGATCGACACGGGCTCATCGTGCAAGGCATAGATGTTTCCGACCATGCGGCCGTTGGCTGTGTTTCTGGCCTGGTGGCAAAGGCTGAGCCACCTGGTCAAGCGCAGTATGTAGATCACACGGTTTACCGTGCTCTTACTCGCTTGGCCGCTATCGGCTCTTGATGAAAGCAAACGCTGCAGAGCGTCGTAGCTGGGGAAGGACGTCTCGCGATCCTTCGACGCCATCATGCGGAAAGCCATCCAGCCCACTTTATCGACTGGAGACAAACGCTCGTCCACCAGCAGCCGGCGAGGTGTCGTTTCCATCGGGTTGCCGAAAAACAGCAGGCCGCCCAGATCGTCATGATCGGTGCGGCCGGCTGCCTTATCTGCTGCTCGCTGGGTCAACTGTCCGCATGCTCGGCCAATCAATGCCTGCAAGTCGGTCATCGAACAGTCTCCGCGCTGCTCGCCTGGGAGGGAGATTTACGCGATGACTTTGGCTTGCCCTTGGATGAGCGCTCCAGTATCTGCTTCACATCCGCCTGCCACTCATGAATGAGCTTCCAGATGACAGCGAGTGGTTTCCCCGTCTCTTCAGCAAGCATCATCATGACGTCCAGGCTATCGAGCGAGTTAGCGTCGGCTTGCTCAGGTTTTGCGCCTGTTTTGGTGATGAGGCTTTGCCAGCGAGTCCAGATTTGATGAAGCTCCTCCACTTCTGGCATTTTGGGGCGCCCAGTCTTGATGGTTATTCCCAGGAGTCGCCTTCGTGCGCTCACTTCCTCGGAGGTGATGCCAAAGAACCTGTTCAGCATTTCGATACTGGCGCCGAGCTGGATTGCTCGCTGGATCAGCTGTGCACGAGCTCCTTCCTCCTGCAGACGGCCAAGGGCCTTGCCGAGCAGATCGTGGTTGATACTGATCTTCACGAAACGCACGGGCATACGAGTCAGCTCCGTAATATCGCTGAACGAAAGCTGGTTCAGCCTCACAAGCTCATCTTCCTTGAACCCAAACTCCAGGCAGCGACGGAAGTCACCGTCGCGCAAGTGAGTCATGACCTGGTGCAGCACTGCGGTATTCAGTGGGCTGTCGGACATTTCATTTCTCCCCGTTCAATTCCTTCGCTCGGCGAGCCAACCGAATCAGCCGGAACACTTTGATGATCAAATCGTCTGGCAGGTGCTGGAGTAGCAACTCGGCCAGGTCATCAGGTGCGATCGGCTGAATGTCATCGGCTGGTGAGTTCGCTGACAAGCTGGCCAGCAACTGCCAGGTTGTTTCGGCTACTGCTGACTTGAATGTCTCGGGGCGCTTGAGGGTGAAGCCCAGGCCCTGATCCTGAGTTGACCTCATGTGATCGAGCACGCCAGCCCAATTGGCGACTTCCAATGCGATCAGATCGGCGAGGTTGCGCAGCGCCTGGGTGCTGTCTTGCTGGGGGTAGATCGCCCAGATGTCACTTACAGCAGTGAGTCCGCCAGTGCTGACTGGAATCGAAACCACATTCCCGGTACCAGAGATGCCTGGTGGCGGCGGAGGCGTTTTTTGCTTTCCGCCGGCGGGCGGAATGGGCAAGGTTGCAGTTGGGGGCTGAGCGCTTTCTGGCTGTTGGGCAGGCGGGGGAGTCTGACCACCCGGAGTGCCGGTACCGGTTGGAGGTAGGGCAGGGGGCAACTCTGGGCTGTTCGCTGGTGGCTGCGCAGCGCGTTTGGGATCTTGGGCCACCTCGATCTCGAACAGGATATGTTCGTAGGTCACGTCATTCTCACGCAGCGCATCAGTCATCGCGCCGATCAGGTCGTCCTTGAAGTGGCTGAAGACGTAGCCTTCGGGTTCTTCGTCGTAGACGTTGAGTGTGGTGCTGAACAGTTGCTCGAACGCAACGCCCGATTCAGGAGCGCCTTTCTCCTCGATGAGCTTGGACCAAGCTTTCTCCGCGCTTGAACGGAGCGACAACAAGTTTCTGACTCCGTCACCTCCCATCCCTGTCCAGAGTACGTTTGGGATATACGGGAAGAGATGTTGGAGCGTCTGCTCCATGCGGCTGAGATGCGATTGATCAATCGGGTAGCCGTCGGCCTTTAGGCGCCGAGCCAGCTCTCGCTGGGACATCTCTTTCCCTTCGTCTTGCTCCTGATATAGCGCCTTGGCCTGAGCGACACCCAGGCAGCGCTCGATCCAGATCAGCCGGCCATGCGTGTCGTTCTCAGCCATGTGACCGGTCAGGGCGAAGATCTCGCTGGTCCAGGGTTTGAACAGGCATGGGATGCGGTAGAAGCGCTCATCGCGAGTCTCCTGCCATAGCTCACCCAAGATCTGCAGGCGGGTGTTGCCACCGTTGTGAATGATGTAGTGCTCTTCACCGGGGCGGCGACTGACTTGAGGGGGGCTGTCGAGCCCGCGGGCGCGGATCGAGTCTTTGATCTCGTCGTATTTCTCGTTCTTCTTGACCCGTGGGTTCAGGTTGTACGGACGCATTTGATCGAGCGTCAGTACCAGCTGCACGGCTTCAAGCGGATCGCTCAAGGCAGAAGGCTGTGGCGCCGTGGTGCCGAACTGGCCAACCAGGAGCTTTTCGCGCAGAGAGGTCTTTTGGACTGTAGGCTTCATGCCGTTGCTCCTTGTGCCAGCACTTCTTGTGCCAGCGTAATTTTCGGTAGGGCCTGGGCGAGGTCCTTCGCGAGTGAGCGATTCTGCTCCCTGAGTGTGCGGTTGGCGTCCTGGGCATCGTCGAGAGCAGCTCGCAAACGGCGAAGCTCGTCGTCGACCTGCATGCTGCTCTTCAGGCGACAGATGATCTCCATGTTCATGGAGCGCAATTGCTCTTTGGCCAGTTCGGCAATGCGTTCGCGCATGCCCTCCGGGAGCCGGACTACGAACTTATCCAACTCGTCGCGCTTTGCCTTCGTCTTGGTCTGATTCTTCACATGGCTCATGTATTACCTCCAATAACAACTATTGAGCTCGACTGCTCACCCAATGGAACCGAAACTCGATTCCTGGGCCTTACAATGTGGCGCTTTCCCGGCCCGAGGCCCTGCATCGGGCTGGTGTCTGGGGGCTCGGTCGGGGAGCGCCGATTCACTTTCCTGCTGGAGCCAACCCTTCACGAGCCAGGTTCTGCATCAGGTCTATCCATTCGTGAAAGCCCTCAGGGGCTTCGTAGTAGGCCGCCATCTGTCGAACCCTCTCGTAGACCCCCACCTCCCGTTGCTGCCCGTTGAGCAGCAAGGCATCGAGTCGATGGCGGGGGGTCGTTACCGCGTCCGTGTGTTCTCGCCTCAGGCTGGTGAGCAAAGCTTCCAGTGCGATGTGATCCAGTGGCGCAGGCGCGGAGCTGGCATCCAAAACGTCGACGGCATAAAGAGCGAATGCCAAGCCCTGTATGAGCTCTTCGCGGGATGGTTTCAGGTCATCATCAGAGCGAGCCGAATCAGGCTGAGCGCCCACCGACTTCCCAAGGTGGCTGATCGCTCCGAAGATGAGTTGCTGTATCGCGACCGTTGCTCCAGCGTTCCATAGCTCATGCCCTGTCAGCGTCTCCTGCAGGCGCAGTCGTTCTGCCTGAGCTTCCGTGGCGGCGCGGCCGAATACGAGCTCAGCACTCGCGGGCTCGTGTTCAGACATCCAGTCATCTACTGCAGTGGGATCAAGCTCGCCGGAGCAGGCGTCGGAGAGCAGTGAGCCAGCACGCTCTATTCGAGCCTCGATCGCCTTGATATGGCGGTACGCCGCAGCGCGCAGCACCAACTGCTCGTCATGGGACTGCCGCAGCATTCCTACCTCCTCGAGCAGCTGCTTCAGGCGCTGAAACATTCCGTCGATGACGAAGGGAGGCAGCATGGATGGCTGGCTCAACCAGAGGCTGTACCAGACCAAGAGGTCGTTGCCGCTGATTGCAGGCCATGGCCCCTCAGTCGCTGTCTGGCCGGTTTTCAGCATCGCCTTGAACGCACAGGAGAGAGCTGCTGCAGGTGAGCTGCCTTGGGCTGTTGCAGCGGACTGAGCGCGCAGGCCAGCCGCGACCATATCCGCAGTCAGCCAGGTGGCAGGTGGAGAAGTAGAAGCCTGCAGGAGAGGATCGCTATTCCCTTCGGGTGCCTGAAGAGCCAGAACATTTTCACTTGGCTTGAACAGCGAATCCGCACCAATGAACACTTCGTCAGGCACGTTCTTCCATTCACGGCGCACTGCGTCGAACTCACCTTCGTTCCAGAGGCGCAGAAAGATCATTGGCTCCTCGGTGGGGTTCTCCAGGGCGTACTTAATGGCCGCGACTGCGGCATCGCTGCCTTGGAACTCGTCGGATGCGTTTGCAGCAGACAGTTGTTCCGCCCAGGCTCTCAGCAGGTTGGACGTGTGCACACCAAGGACTCCACTGGGGAACGCGCTTTCTGAGTCCTGGCGAGCAGCGTCAACGAGCTCGGTGGCCATGATGGTGGCGCATAGGCCCTGAGCACTCATTGGTCACCGCCCTTCTGGGCTCGACGAATCTGGTCACGGAGGAGCGTCGGTACCTGGCGAATCACTTTCGAGGTTGTCATCTGGCGCCTCCGTCGACGTCTTGATTGGACTCCAGGTGGTTACCGACCTGGATCGCAATGATTTCTGGATTGCGGTTGGGGTACTTGCTGCAGAGGTCGTTCAGAAATGCTCGGGTCGCATCACGCGTGCCTGGCACGCGGAACACCACCGTGCAGTGTTGTGCGAGACCTTGGGCTGGAACGTGCGGCAGTACAGAGACCTTCAGGGAACGTTCGAGCAGATGCTGGGGAACCCATACCGACCAGAAATAGGCCGACAGAAGGCCCGCTGGACCTCGCCTGGTGACTTCCAGCGTGTCGTGATTAGTCGGTTCGAGATCGACGTAGCCCAACTCCTGCAGGGCAAGCAGATCTTCCTGCAGGTGAAGCGGGGCGATTGTGCTCTCGTCGCGGGCCAGGCGGTTGATCACCAGCGCCATGGCATCCAACTCGACTGCGTTGATACCAATCTGGTGCGCATACACCAGTGCAGACTTATCGAACGGTGCCGCGGCTGGAATGTGAGGGAGCTGCAACGCGCTACTGTTCATCACCAAACTCCTTGAGATCCTCGAGCTCAATGGTGAAACAAACAGGGCAACTAGGGAGGTCCTCGCCTGCGGCGAGGTCCTGGCCGGGCAGCCGCAAGTGGAATCCGCAGTGCCGGCACCAGTGAGTGTGTTGATGTGATTGAGGTACCCGTAAGGGGGAAGGGGCTTGCTTCGGGACGCCAGTGATAGAGTTAGCACCTAAATACAGGAGGTTCAGCATGGAACAGGAAGATGAGACGATCCCACCTGATGTGCTCTTATCCACGGCATTGCAAGTTGGTATATGCGATGCACTACGGGCTATCGGAGTCGTGATCGCGGCGGATGAGCGGAGTCGAGGGCTCCTGAAAGAGGCGATCTCAACACTCATGACTGTTGCTCCAGGTCGTTTAGGTGCGATTGCTGAATCTCCAGAGGCGATGGAGAGCTACAAACAACCGCTTTTGCATCTGATAGCTGCATCGGATGCCCGGGAAGCTGAGGGAGAGCAACCGCCAGGTATTCATTGAGCTGTGCAAGTAAAGCCGCTTTGTTGGCTTGCTCGGCTGGCAAGCCCTGCGCTACGGACTCGTCATAGCATTTCTTCCAAGCGGCTCTGATCTGTTGCGAATGCGCTTCTGTGGCTTTTCCATGCGCTATGACGAATTCGATCACTGCACGGGAATTCAGCGCTTTTTGAACGCCAGGGTTCAATAGACGCTCAAAACTGAGTTTCTCGTTCTGCAACTGAACGAGCAGATTGTGCTGAGGGGTCATACACGGACTCCTTCTGCCAGCGACCGAGCTGACAAGTTCGCGAAACGAGTTTCGCGGCCGATGAATGCCGTGCGAACGGTGGTCGTGGGGCCGTTACGGAACTTGCCGAAAATAAGCTCCGCTACACCCTTGTCCTCGGTGTTGGGGTGGTACACCTCGTCGCGGTACACGAACATGATGATGTCCGCGTCCTGCTCGATCGCTCCTGACTCTCGGAGGTCGGCATTCACTGGGCGTTTGTTGGGGCGTTGCTCGACCGCGCGGTTCAACTGCGATAGAGCTATCACCGGGCAGTTGAACTCCTTCGCTACACCTTTCAGGGCACCGCTGATCTCTGAGATCTCAAGGTTGCGGTTCTCGCGCCCGGTCACACGCATCATCTGCAGGTAGTCGACCATGATCGCTGCCGGCGGACCGAACTTGCGGGCGGCTCGTCGTGCTCGAGCACGCAGCGCGGTCGGGGAGAGGCCTGCCTCGTCATCGATGATCAGCCGCCCTTCCAGCTGCTTCATCACGCTTACGGCGTGGGTCAGCCTGGGCCAGTCCTCGTCCTCCAACTGGCCTTTCATCAGGGCGTTCGCGTCCAGGTGGCCCAGATGGGCGAGCATCCGGTACACCAACAGCCTGGCGGGCATCTCCAGGCTGTAAACCTGCACGGTTTTGTCCGGGGCAGCGTCCAGGATCGGTTTGATCCAGTTGAGCACCAGAGAGGTTTTGCCCATGGAAGGACGGCCAGCCACGATGATCAAGTCCGCAGGCTGAAAGCCTGCCGTTACCGCATCGAGGTCATCCAGGCCTGATGGCACTCCTGTTAGGCTGGAGTCGCTGTTGAAATTGCGGTCGATCTCATCGATGACACCCATCAGGGCGTCACCGAGATTGACGAACTCTGATTTTGAATTCGCCTGGTTCAAGGCAAACAGCCGCCCCTCGCACTCCTCATGAACTGCCTCAACGTCTGCATCCGGCTCGTAGGCCATGCGCGCAGTATCGTTGCCGAGGGTGATCAGCTTGCGCAGATGAGCCCGCTTCGCCACTACGTTCGCGTAGGAGACGATGTTGGCCACCGAGGGGGTGTTCTTCGCGAGCTCGCCCAGGTAGGCCAGGCCGACGTCGCTGCTGTTTTTGTGCAGCTCTTCACCAACTGTCACCACGTCCATTGGCTGACCTTGATCAGCCAGACGGTTAATCGCGATGAAAATCTGCCGATGTTCTGCGCGGTAGAAGTCGTCGGCGCCGACGATGTCTGCGATCAGATCCCAAGTAGAGTTATCCAACATCAGCCCACCGAGTACCGACTGCTCGGCCTCGAGGGAGTGAGGGGGCATGAACTGAATGCCGCTCATCGACCGGCCCCTCCATGCTGGAGGGCCGACTGCGGCGTTCGATGAACGCCACGGTGGAGTTGAGCATAGCGGCCAGCTGCTCTACCAAAGTCGGATGCTTTGGCATCATGAGCACGGCGTGCCTCAACTCGTTGGAGATCAACGGTGTCGGCATCTGCGAAATGCTTCGCCTCGTATGCAAGGAGTGCCTTGGAGGTATCTTGATCTGCCCCAGAGAACTGCTGAACTTTGGTGGATACCGCGTCAATCCAGCCTTGCGCGAATAGATCACCTCGGCGCCGCTTGGTCGCAAGCTTGCACCGCTTCTGCTGAGCGACGAATGCTTTCCTCGCTCTTACCAACTGGTGATGGAGCATCGAATAGGCATAGCTGGCCAGTTCGCCAGACATGCCGATGCCGTAGAAGCGGAAATGCCAACCTCGGGCCAGATAGGGGGAGGCAACTACCTTGCAATTGAAGGCATCGGCGCAGATGCCTGCCAGCCGAAACATCCAGGTAGTGGGCTTGGATTTGGTACCGCAAAGTACCTGGTGCTCGACTACGCCGGCAGCGAGTACGTCACCCATGTCGAGGTGATACTTGTCCATTAGGGCTCTGGCCTGACGCAGTGCGGTTTCGGCCTCATGCTGCGAGTCAGTGCCTTCGGCGCGAGCGAAGCATTTGAGAGCCTTGTCGAGTGCCTTGTCCTTCCCCATCAGATGGCCCTCCGCAGTTCGCGAACGCCATCCAGGATCATTCCAACCGAATCGAGGTTTTCACCTGTGACCGCGAGCAGGATCATCTCTCGGCCGGATTCGAGGGTCAGATGCACTAGGTCGTATGCGTCAGCGTTCATCCCTTCTGCCGTGTCGACCAGCTGCTTCAGCGTGGTTTGGTTGAAATCGGAATTACTGATCAGAAGCATGCTGGGAGCCCTCCAGGATCGGTGTAATCAACCACTTGCTGTCGATGCGACCTGTTCGCTCACCGGGAAGCTGCTCCACTCGGCACTCGAGGTCGGGGAAGAGCTTCTTGGCCAGGGCATGAACGGGATACTCAGGGCTGTGAGTGCAGGACACCTTGAAGCCCTTGAAGGAGCTGGTGACGTACCCGTCGCCGTCCTGGCGAACCGTTACCTCCACTGGGGCGAGCGGGACTACCGCTTTGATTGGGTAACGAATGCTGCCTTCTTCGTTGAAGCGGTTGTGGTGAACGAGCTCGCCTGTCTTCAGCTTGGAGAGGTTGGTGACCTGCAGGCCTGCCCAGACTTGCTTCTGGAACGGCCAGGAACCAATTACCACACCGGCCTCGTCGACCTGCCAGCGCAAAAAGTCTTGGCCCTGATCTTGGAAATGGATGATGACCTGGGCCATTAGACATTCCCTCCCTTATTGTCGAGCGGGCGAAGCACTGAGTCGGTGCCTGCAGGGGCGACGGCTTCAGCGACAATCTCGGCGACCATCGCGAGCATGCCGATCATGGGCAGCGTTAGGAGTACTTGGAATAGGTAGTCATTGGGGCTGGCACGCGTGAAAACTTCATCGATCAACCAGCCAGCCAGCAGCCAGCAGCCGTAGGACAGACCTAGTACGGCCGACAGGGAGATCAGAAGCAGAAGGTGAGCCAACTTCATGGTTGCACCTCTGATGCTTCGTCTGCAGACAGTGCTTCCGACCAGATACGGAGGGTTTCAATCGCCACAGGGTCGTCGAGTAGCCTCTGGCGAGCGACATCGATCTGCGGCCGAAGGCCATCGAGCTGTTCCTGGACGCTTAGGTTGTGCAGCTCACCCGTGATTGCACTCTGAATTTGCTCCAGCATGTCTCGTCGATAGGACGTGAGTTGGCTCAGCCTCCACTTAGGTTGGGTCCAGAAGCCGTTCTGCGGATACTTTGTTGCGCCCTCACGGAGGTGCTTATGGACTTCCTGGGTGGAGATGAAATCCAGATAAAGACCTAGCAGGTTGAGCGCCAAGGCCAGTCTGATGATCTCCAGTTTTTGCTCAAGCGTTTCATGGGGCAAAGGAAACGTCTGCTCACTCAGGAACTGAGCTTCCTTCTGGCGTTTCTTTCGCCACGCGGTCTTCGTGTCCTCGGTGCGCTTCTTGCGCTCTTTAGCGTGCGTGATGTTGTCGTTGACCGAGTCGATCAATTGCGCAGCGTCGTTGAGAAGCTGACGTTGCTCCAGGGACAGCTTCTCTCCAATCCGCCCCTGTAACGAGCGGCTGTCTGTCAGCTCGCGGATTGCGCGGGCTGTACCCGTGAACTTGGATTGAACCGAACGGAGCTCGTTGGAGCTGTAGAGCTTGCTCAGCTCGAGGACTGCATCTGCAGTGATGCCGTCTGCTCTGGTGAGAGAGGATTTCTTGGCCACGGCTCATACCCCCTCGAAGCGCTGCTGCCATTGCGGCCAAACCTCGCAAGCAATTGCTTGCATCGTTTCGAGGGCCGATGCTGCTCGACGATTTGAAGGCTTGGATCGTTCGAGATGGTGGGCCGGAACACCTTGTGATGCCGCTACGCGGTACGTCACCAACGCAGGGATATGGGGTTGCAGCACGCAAACGCTGTTGCCCATCGTCTTGAGCATGTCTCGGATCTCGAGAGCAATGTCACGCGCGTCGTTTGAGTTGTCTTGACGGTTGAACACGACATTCAGGGGGAGCTCGCCCAGGCCGAGGGTCTGGCGGAGATTGTTCACGCCTTTCAGCAGCTGTAGCGTGCCCCGGTGGAACTCGCGTGCTGCCAACATTTCGGGATAGAGCGGAGAGATGGCGTTGTTGGCTGCGACCAGGGCCGCTTCGACAGTGACTGCTGCTGCACCCTTGGTGTCGATGATCACCAGGTCATAGTTGTTTGGAAGTCGCGCGAGCAAAGTGCGCAGCCGAAGACGGCCATCGGCTGCGTGTAGCAGCAAGGTTTCCAGCTGATTGTGCGGGTCGTTCGAGAGGATGATGTCCAGGTTCGGGATCTGAGTCCTGGAAATGACCTTGTCGGCATCGACTGTGTTGTGAACAAGCAGGTCGTACACGCCGCCAGGTGCGGTGTATTCGAGTGGGAAATAACTAGAGAGGGTAGGTTGACCGGTGTCGAGATCGATCAGAAGGGTGCGTAGACCCGCATCGGCCGAAAGTGCGCCGAGGTTGGCAGAGCCGGTGGTTTTCCCGGTACCGCCTTTCGTTGAGTAGGTAGCTGTAACTTGCATGACACTCGCCTCGTTTGATGGATCAAACGAGAACTCATGGCTTGTCGCCATGACGAGTGCTGATTGTGCCGACCGATCTGATGCAACGAATTACAAGTCAGTTGCTCTACCAGCTGAGCTATACCGGCATTTGAGGGCGGCCATTATATCTATTCAGTGGTCCGAGTAAAGCCGTCTGAGCATAGTTCTGCGTTGCTTGGGCTATCAGCAGCAAAATCCTTATGCACAAGTTGATGGTTACTACTCGATGCTCGTTTTAAAAGCGTGAAATTCATCACCTATTTTTATAAGTAGCTGTTCTGCTTGGTATTTATTGGCTGTTTAAAAAGCCGCTAGCTGCTTTGGCGATACGCCGCGGCGGCTTTGCCTGGGCTTTCCAGGAATCTATCAACAAAGTTATCCACAGATTTTCGGGCTGTTTACGGGCGTTCAGCGAGCAGTAACAGGTTGCGTGGAGTGAGTTGGCTGGGGCAGAAGAGGCCCAGGTGCACGCCATATCCCTGTTCCTGCAGGTAGAGAGCACGGTCGAGCAGCAGCCAGAGTTCCAATGGCCGGCGAAACAGGCCGCGCACCAGCTCCAGGTTGCGCACTTCGGCCAGGCGTTGCCAGCCTTGGTTTTCGAGGGCCTGCCAGTCCTGGTCGCCTGGGCTGGGCAGGTGTTTGAGGGCTGCCAGATGGCGGCAATAGTCGGCGAGGCTGGCGTTGAGCCAGGCAGGCGCGAGCGAAGGGGTGGGTAGGTAATCGTCGATGCCGCGCAGTTGTCGTTGCAGCAGGTCGAATGCAAGGCGCCAGGCCATCGACTGGTCGCGCTGGCGGCGCACGCGGGCGCCGGCGCTCACGGTTTCGCTAAGCGGTAAGCCGAGATCGTCGAGCGACAGCTGCAACGCCGAGGCTTTTGCGGTTTCGGAGAGCGCCTGGTAGCTCGGCGTGCCAATGCGGTTGTAGCAGCAGGGCGCCACGGCCAGTTGTTGGCAGCCGGCCTGGCTGGCCAGTTGCAACAGGCGCACATGCAGGTCGCCGCAGGCGTGCAGGGCGACCGGGGTGTGTTCGCTGAGCAGCCGAGCCGCGGCGCTGTCGGTCATTACATCCTGCTGTATGTGCGCGGCGTTGAGGCCCGTGCGTTCGCTTAAGCGCCGGCCGGCCTCGATCAGCTCGGCGTCGTGTTCCAGGCAGGTCAGCGCGCCGCCGTCATGCGCCAGCAGGCGTCCCAGGTGACCTTTACCGGCGCACCAGTCGAGCCAATGATGTGGTTGCCGGGCGAATTGCAGGCAAGCGGCGAAGGCCTCTATCTGTTGCCATTTGCGCCCCGGCACGCCGGCATTGAGGCGCGAGGGTCGTTGCGCCAGCGCATGCTGGGGTAATGCATCGACAGCGCTCAGTGCGGCTGCTTGCGCCGCCAGCTCAGGATAGGGCCAGGGCGCCTGGAGCAACTCGGGCTGATTGTGTGCGGCTTCGGCTTCGGCCAGGGAGCGCCCGCGCAGCCAGGTCGCCAACTGCGGGTACTCGGCTTCCCAAGGTAATTGTCGTTCGGTGAAGGGCCGTGGTCGCCAGAGCCGCTGATGTTCCAGGAGCAAGGCGTCCAGCGCTTCGAAGCGGGCGAGCAATTGCGGGCCGCTAAGGGTGTCGGGCATGGACATGGTTGATGGGGGCGTATGAGGGCGAGGCCTGAGTATATCGTCGCCGGTGGGCGGCGGGCAGGCGTGGCTATGGCTCGCCGGCTGCCTTGAGCCTGCCGGCGAGCGCCGCGGTTGCTAACGACCCTGGCAGGCGTCGACCCTGAGCCAGCGTTCCAGCAGCTTGAAGCCGCGTACCAGGATGAACGCTATCAGCAGATAGAACATCCCGGCGGCGAAGAATATCTCCACCGGCAGGTAGGTGCGCGCGATGATGGTGCGCGCCATGCCGGTCAGCTCCAGCAAGGTGACGGTGCTGGCCAGAGAGCTGGCCTTGAGCATCAGGATCACTTCGTTGCTGTAGGCCGGCAGGCCGATGCGCGCGGCGCGCGGCAGGACGATATAGAGCATGGTCTGCGCCCGTGACATACCCAATGCGCGCGCGGCTTCGACTTCGCCCTGGGGCACTGCCTGGATCGCGCCGCGCAAAATCTCGGCAATATAGGCCGCGGTATGCAGGGTCATGGTCAGTACGGCGCACCAGTAGGGCGAGCGCAGGTATGGCCATAGCGGTCCTTGGCGTACGGCTTCGAACTGCGCCAGGCCGTAGTAGACCAGAAACAGCTGTACCAGCAGCGGGGTGCCGCGGAAGAAGAAGATGTAGCCATAGGGCAGCGAGCGCACGTACCAATGTTTGGAGGCGCGGGCGATACCCATGGGGATCGCCAGAATCAGCCCGGCGACCACGGCGATAGCCACCAGCTCCAGGGTCAGCAGCGCGCCTTCGGCCAGGCGCGGCAGCCACTTGATAATGATTTCCCAATTCATGTCGCGCTCCTGATGAATCCACGGCTAGCGCGCTTCTCGAGGAAATACAGGCCGATCATGGCGAGCACGGTCAGGCCCAGGTAGATAAAGGCCGCCACCAGGAAGAAGGTGAAGGGCTCTTTGCTGGAAGTCACGGCGATTTGCGAGCGGCGCATGATTTCTTCCAGTCCGATCACCGAGACCAGGGCGGTGTCCTTCATCAGAATCATGAACAGGTTGCCCAAACCGGGCAGGGCGATTCGCCACATTTGCGGCAGTATCAACCGCCAGAAAATTCGTATTTTGGACAGCCCCAGGGCTTGGCCGGCTTCGCGGTGACCCTTGGGAATGGCCAGGATCGCGCCGCGGAACACCTCGGTCGCGTAAGCGCCGAAGCAGAGACCCAGGGCGATGGTGCCGGCGGCGAACGCGCTCAGTTCGAGGCTTTCGATGCCCAGCAAATCGGCCAGGTTGCGCATCAGTTGCACGGTGCCGAAATAGATCAGCAACACCCAAAGCAATTCGGGGACGCCGCGCACGATGGTCGAGTAAGTACCGCCCAGCCATTGCAGCGGCTTGTACGGCGAGGTTTTCGCCAAAGCCCCGAGCAGGCCGAGCACCAGACCCAGCGAGAGCGCGCTAAGCGCCAGCTTGATGGTCATCAAGGTACCCGCGGCCAGGGCCGGGCCGAATCCGTAGAGGTCGAAAGTCATGAGGGGCGCTCAGAAGCCTGCGCCGCCCGAGGGGCGACGCAGTGCCGGCTGCTTAGTAGATGCTGAAGGGGAAGTACTTGTCGTTGATCTTCTTGTAGGTGCCGTCGGCGACGATTTCTTTCAGTGCGGCGTTCAGCTTCTCGCGCAGTGGATCGCCCTTGCGTACGGCGATGCCGATCTTGTCGTTGTCGAATACCGGCTCGCCCTTGAATTCGAAGTCTTTGCCGGCGTCGCTCTTCAGCCATTCCCAGTTGACGAAGCTGTCGGCCAGCACGCCGTCGAGACGGCCCGAGGACAGGTCGAGGTAGGCGTTTTCCTGGGTGTCGTAGAGCTTGATGTCGACCACGCCGTCCAGGTTGTCTTCCAGCCAGGTGCCGGCGATGGTGGCGCGCTGGGCGCCGATGACCTTGCCCTTGAGGCTGGCTTTATCGGTCTTGAAGTCCGCGCCTTTGGGGGCGATGAACTGCAGCTTGTTGGTGTAGTAGGGCTCGGTGAAGTCGACGGCCGCCTGGCGTTCTTCGGTGATCGACATCGAGGCGATCAGAAAGTCGAACTTCTTCGCGTTCAGGGCCGGGATGATGCCGTCCCAGTCGGAGGTGACCACTTCGCATTCGGCCTGCATCTTGGCGCACAGGGCTTGGCCGATTTCCACGTCGAAGCCGCCGACCTGGCCGTTGGCGTCGATCAGGTTGAACGGCGGGTAAGCGCCCTCGGTGCCCATTTTGAGTTTGTCAGCAGCGACGGCGCTGGTACCGAATGCCAGGGTGGCGGCAGCGGCCAGCAGGATCTTCTTATAGCTCTGCATGCGTTGTTGCTCCGTGTTTAGTGATTGCTGGACATGAATTGTTTGCAGCGCGCCGAGCTCGGATTGTCGAATACCCGCTCGGGCGAGCCTTGCTCCTCGATCAAGCCTTGGTGGAGGAACACCACTTCGCTGGAAACCTGACGGGCAAAGCCCATCTCATGGGTTACCAGCAACATGGTGCGACCTTCATCGGCGAGCGCGCGGATCACATTAAGCACTTCTTGTACCATCTCCGGGTCGAGAGCCGAAGTCGGCTCGTCGAACAGGATCACCTTGGGCTCCATGCACAGGGTGCGGGCGATCGCCGCGCGCTGTTGCTGGCCGCCCGACAACTGATTGGGATAAACGTGGCGTTTGTCGCCGATGCCGACCTTGGCCAGCAGCGCCTCGGCGCGTTCGATGGCTTCGGCCTTGCTCAGGCCGAGCACGCGGCGCGGTGCCTCGATGATGTTATCGAGCACGCTCATGTGCGGCCACAGATTGAAATTCTGAAAAACGAAACCCAGCTCGCTGCGCAAACGATTGATCTGTTTGCCGTCGGCGGCCACCAGCTCGCCGTTCTTCGCGGGCTTCAGTTTGAGCTCTTCGCCAGCGACGACGATCTGCCCTTTGTGCGGGTTTTCCAGCAGGTTGATGCAACGCAGGAAGGTCGACTTGCCGGAGCCGGAAGAGCCGAGGATGGAAATGACATCGCCGTCGCGTGCGGTAAGGGAGATGCCTTTGAGCACCTCGAGATCGCCGTAGCGTTTATGCAAATCGCGAATTTCCAGCGCGGGCGTAGCCTCGGCCATGGGATGTTTTCCTCTTATTCGATGTGCTCAGGCTTAGCTGGTGTGGCGCCAAGCTAGCATAGCGTTTCAGTGACCGCCAAGCCGTTTACCAGTCTGGAAGCGCTCGTCCGGTCATGCTGTCGCCTGGCTGCAGTTGGCTGTCGCGCGAGCACAATTTCTCTCCCTTGGATCGGGTGGGCCGCTGGAGGAATTACAGGCTTAAAACTTGGGCCTACAAGGGGAGGGAGCCTCTATGGCAGCGTCGCAAGAGGCGTGCCGTACCTGCTGGATACTCACGAGGGGCGGGGTGCGCGGTTTAGGGGGGGCAGGGCGCTGGATGAATATTTTCCGGTAGCTGCGTCACTGTGGCGATGGGGCTATAAATCGAAAGTCCCGCGTCGGCGGGACTTCGAGACGATTATGCTTTGGTTGCTTGAGCGGCCATTAGCACTTCGTTCTGTCGCTTTGTCGCTTCAGTGAGCACAGTACTGTAAACGCGCTTTTTCTCATCGGACTTAGCGTTGCGGATAAAGTCGGCGAAGGGGCTCTTCGTCCCCTTACTGGACGCTGGCTTAAGAATACTCATGGGTTCGCTCCATCGGTTAGTCCCAATTTGGCCCTGAGTTCAGGCCTGCTGTAGTTCTCTGGGATATGGTAGTCGATCTTGTCTACCCCAGCTTTGTAGAGGCGGCTGGAATTATCAATGTACTTAAGCAAAAGGTCTTGGCGGAATTTAATGACCTTTATTTATTGAACAGTATTGCAGGGGTAGAGCAGGACACTGGATTCAAATCTCATTGTCCGCTCCTGCATTTTACGCTTCTAGCCTCCGCGTCATGAGCGCGCAGAATTAACAAAGCATAGTACTGACATACCGCCCGAAGAAGTCGCTTTGCAACTCACACTAAGGTGGGCAAGCCCAGCTCTTTTAGGAAGGTATTGTGTTTGTCCCGTGCTTTCTGAGTGGTTTCTTCCAGCGCGACCAACTCCTCATTGACAGCCTTTAAGTCAATCTCTGTCTCCGCGCTCGTCGTACTGATGTAGCGTGAAATATTCAGGTTGTAGCCGTTCTTCTCAATCTCTCCCATCTCCACCCGGCGCGCATAGCGGGGTTCTTCCTGGCGGAACTGGTAAGTCTCAATGATCTTGGCGATGTTCTCCTCGGTCAGCTGGTTCTGGCGCTTACCTTTGCTGAAGTGCTCCGCCGCGTTGATAAACAACACGTCGTCCGGTTGCTTACACTTTTTCAGCACCAGAATGCACACCGGGATACCGGTGGAATAAAACAGGTTGGAGGGCAAGCCGATCACGGTGTCGATATGGCCGTCTTTGAGCAGTTTGGTGCGGATGCGCTCCTCAGCGCCGCCACGGAACAGCACGCCGTGGGGCAGGATAATGGCCATCACGCCTTCGTCTTTTAAGAAGTGAAAGCCGTGCAGCAGAAAGGCAAAGTCGGCCGCCGATTTTGGCGCCAGGCCGTGATTCTTGAAGCGCACATCATCGGCCATGGCTTCGCTTGGGTCCCAGCGGTAGCTGAACGGCGGGTTGGCGACCACAGCATCGAACATGGGTTTTTTTGCTGGGTTTAGCTCGCGCAGAATGTCCCAGTCGTTGCTCAGGGTGTCGCCGTGGTAAATCTCGAACTCGGTGTCCTTCACCCCATGCAGCAGCATGTTCATGCGGGCCAGGTTATAGGTGGTGATGTTCTTTTCCTGGCCGTAAATCTTGCCAATGCCATGCGCGCCCATACGCTTGCGCACGTTAAGCAGCAGCGAGCCCGAACCACAGGCGAAGTCCAGCACGCTTTCCAGGCGTTTTTTGGTGCCGGTTTTTGGGTCTTGGCTGTCGAGGGTGACGATGGCGGAGAGGATGTCGGAAATATGCTGCGGCGTGTAGAACTCGCCCGCCTTCTTGCCTGAACCAGCGGCAAACTGTCCGATCAGGTATTCGTAGGCATCGCCCAGGGCATCAGTTTTTTTGGAGAAGTCAGCCAGGCCTTCAGCGATCTTCTGGATGACGGTGCAGAGCTTGGCGTTGCGGTCGGCATAGGTTCTGCCCAGTTTGGGAGAGCCCAAATCGATTTCCGAGAAGAGACCTTGGAAGGTGCTCTCAAAAGACTCGGTTTCGATGTATTTAAAGCCCGCCTGCAACGTGCTGAGCAGCTCACCGTTCTGGGTGCGGGCCATATTGGCGATGCTGTTCCACAGGTGCGGCGGCTGGATGACGTAATGCACCTTACGGCGCATCTGTTTTTCAAACTCGGTGATGTCATCCGGGTTGTTGGCATACCAGAGCGCCAGCGGCACACGGCGGTCTTCGCCTTCGACGCTGGGGTAATCCTTACCTAACTCCTTTTTGGCTGCCGCCTCATAGTTGTCCGACAGATAACGCAGAAAGAGGAAGGACAGCATGTAATCGCGGAAATCGTCCGCATCCATTGCCCCGCGCAATTGGTCGGCAATGGCCCAGAGGGTGTTGCCCAGTTGTTTTTGGTTCTGTTCGGTCATGGTGTGTTGTCGTCCGGTTCGGCGGATAAGGGCTCATTGTCGAGCCCGCCGATCAAGCGCTTCTCGCGCTCGATCTCCGCAATCAATTCTGCTTCGGTGGGCAATATGCGCTGGTACTTGGAGGCAAAGAGTTGCTGGCTCTCCTGAATCACCGAGTACTTGACCACCGTTTCATCCTTGCTGTCGCACAGGATGATGCCGATGGTTGGGTTGTCGTCCTCGCCACGCTTGAGGTCGTCGAACATGCGCACATACATGTCCATCTGGCCGATGTCCTGGTGGGTCAGCTTGCCCGTCTTCAGGTCGATGATGACAAAGCACTTGAGCAGGTAGTTGTAGAACACCAGGTCGATAAAAAAGTGACTGGTCTCGGTGCTGATGCGCATCTGCCGAGCCACGAACGAGAAGCCCTTGCCCAGCTCCAGCAAGAACTTCTGCAGTTCGTCGATGATGGCCTGCTCCAGCGCGCGCTCCTTGAACGGCCCTGCTTCTGGCAGTTGCAGGAACTCCAGCACGTAAGGGTCCTTGATAAAGTCCAGATGCGCGGCCTTAGCCGTTGCCTCAGGCGACGCCTCAACCTGGCTGGACAGCAGGCGCTGATAGCTCTGGGCCTTGATGTGCCGCTCCAACTGGCGCACCGTCCAACCCTGCTCCCGTGTCTCCTTGCAGTAATACTCGATGGCCTTGGGCGAATCGGCCCGAATGATCAGGCGCAGGTGGCTCCAGCTCAATTCTCTACACAGCGTGTAGAGAATCTGCTGCTCAGGAAAGACCCGGTAAAACTGGCGGAAGTTGTACAGGTTGGCGTAGGAAAATCCCTTGCCGAAGTCCGCCGTCAAGGCAATGGACAGCTCTTCCATCAGCCGCGTGCCGTACTGGGCCTTGTGCTGCCCCTGCTGCTCCTCCTGCACGATGCGTTGGCCAATCAGCCAATACGCCTCCACCATGGCCGCGTTCACCGCCGAGCGTGCCTGGCTGCGGGCTTGCGCCAGGATGGACTTGATATCGGCGTGGAAGTGGGTCAATTCACTCATGCTTGCGCTGCCCCACGTTTTTTCGATGCAGGTGCCCCAAAAACGTTTGGCAAAGTGAACTCGTAGCGGAGCAAGAATGCGTCAAGAATCTGCCTGAATAGCTGCTTGTTGTCGTCCACCATCTCGCTGGGCTGATAGATGTCGTACTTGCCGTGGCTCAGCAGGTTCAGTGCTCGGGCAAACAGGTCGGCATCGTCCAGGCCGTGAATGCAGGCTGAAAAGTCGTCACGGCCAAAGAAAGTGGCGGTCTTCTCCAAAATGCTGCGCAGCATATTGAAGTGGTAGGTATAGAGCGTGCCGCTGCCTGCGGCCTTTTGCAGCTCGGCCAACATGGACACATGGTGGAAGAACGGCGTGTCGTCCGTGGCCCGTAAGGTGTAGGTGCTGCCCCGTTCAGGGCGCTGCAGAAGGTATTTCCTATGCTTGTCGGTCTTCAGCTCGTTGCACACCACGTTGTAGAACAGCGCGTGATGTGACGACACCACCGCCTTGATCGGGGCCGCCACCTGCCGGGGCTGCGCGTCGAGCGCGCCTGGACCGTTGCCACCTGCGGCGGCAGGTTCAGCCCGAGTGCGGCCTTTGGCCTTGCGCAGCAATCTGGCCAGGTCGCTGGCTACCGCAATCGCGTTGTTGTCGTCCAGCGAGGTGATGGGGTCGTCGATGTAGAGGTAGTCCACCCACTGGTAAGACTCGGCCCCATCGATCACTCGCTCACAAATGGCCATAAACACGCACCAGATAAAGATGTTCTCCTCACCCCGCGACACCTTGATATGCCGGGGCGCGGCGTCATCCTCGCCCTTGTTAAAGCTGACAGTCCAACTCTCGTAGTCGATGTCGAAGCCAAAGTCGGCATAGCGGCGCAGGTAATAGGCGATGCGCTCATCCAGCGCCAGATCTTTCAGCCCTCGAAAAAACTTCGAGTCGTTGTTGATATGCAGCCGCCGCTCGCGGTCGTTTTCCAGGTCGTTGTCCCAGCGAAACAAGTCTTCGGTGAAGGCGTTGAAGTACAGGGTGTCGGGCTGGCCCTTGTTCTTGCGTTTACCCGCGTCTTTGAATTCCATCGTCAGCCGCGTTTTACCTGTGCCGTTGTAGGCGTAAAGCAGCACAAAATCCTGGCCACCGCCGTTCAGGTCATCCCGCAGGCGGTTGACCAGCCCACGCAGGCTGGTATAGCGGTGAATCTTTGCCTTCTCGCTCATGCCTCAACCACCTCCGTTGTGGGGAAAAGCTGCTGCATCAGTCCTTTTTTGTGAGCTTTGAGGGCTTCGATTTTTTGGGTTTGTGCGGTAATTAACTCGTCGAGGCTGGTGAGGCAGTCGGCGATGCGTTGTTGTTCGGAAACGGAAGTCAACAGAATACTGACGTCGCGCAGGATTTCGTTGTTTATATTCTTCTGTGCGCCAGTAGTCGCGACTTTGTTCAGATACTCTTTCTGACCCCGCATGATAAGTTCGAGAAACACGGGCGTGATGTTCTTTTTTGGAATGAGCCCGACAACACTGTCGGTGAAACATCCTTCAGTCTGAAGTAACCCTGTGTCTCCAATGTTTGCGGCGATTGTAACCAATACTATCGTCGGCTTGAAAAGCTTGCTAACGGCCAAGCCTTCTTCGTTCAATGACTGGCTCGCAATAACCGCCCCTCCTCCTGATTTAACAACGTCACCAGTTTGGATGAAGGGATATTGCCCGCCGAAAAACTTCGGATCGTTGCGTGGCCGATGAGAGAACTTGCCGCGTTGAATTTCACAAACGGTACCAAGCTTTTTTTCCTCCCACTCCCCGGCGTTTTGGAATTCAGGAAAGCGGAGGCGGGGTTGGGTTTCGCCTTCGCGGGGGAAAAGCTGCTGCATCAGACCTTTTTTATGGATTTTGAGTGCATCCACTTTGCGGCCTTGCGCGGCGATCAGCTCGTCCAGCGAACTTAGGCAGTCGGCGATTTTTTGTTGTTCAGCTGATTGCGTCGGAAGCGGCAAACGGCCAGATAGAAAGGTGGTATTTGTAATCTGAAGTGTATTTTTTGCCCCTTTTTGACAAAGAGGGGCGAGGAAGTCTTTTGATCGATTTGGCGATTCAAAATAGGCTTCGATCAAGAAACCTAAATATGGGTTGCTCGGAGTGAAAACTCCGTATAGCGGTGAGAGCGCCACCTCACCATCAAACTTGCATTGTTTCACAATGCCAAATGGGAAAGCTTTCAACGGACTTTTTGTGTAAACCACATCAAACTGTCGCCCAATGGTGTAGTGCGAAGTATCAGCAGCAGCAAAACTACGGCCTAAAAGTTCGATCTGGTTGACAACGCCGTACTCCATCGAAACCGAGAAAACGTCACGGCCAGCAGTGTTTTTGATTCTGTGTTCCTTGAGGTTTTTTGAAAGAGGGTCATAAGACCACGATCCATCAAAACCCGGAAACCGTAGCTTCGGCACCAATGCCTGCTTGTTCTCTTCCATCACATCACTTGCTTGTTGCTTACTGCTCATACGCGCTCAGTCCTGAAATCTCGCGGCCTTGGGCACGTTTGTTAAGAAGTGGGTACAACTCTTTCATCAGCGCCTCTTCCGCCTGGGCACGGGCTTTCCAGCCCAGATCGAGCGGTTCCATCAGGTCGCTGAGTTGTTCGCCGTCGAAAATCATGCGTTGCAAAATGCCTTCGACGAACCCTTGCAGGGCGGCTGGGGCGAGCAGGTGCCGGTTGGCAATTTCCGCAATTTCGGCGGCGTCCTTGTGTTGCTTGAAGTGGCGGTAGCCCTCACGGATCGCGCTTTCGCTCAGGCCTTCGCCGGCCTTGAGGGTGGCGATATAGGCGGCAATGTCGTCGCGCTCGTTGATGAACTTGGCATCGGCCTGAATCAGGCCGATCAGTTGTTCGCGGCTCATCTTCTGCTTGCTTGGCTCTTGCTGCGAGAAGCGTGACATCAGATCCATGATGTAGTCGTAGTCGATCACGGCAGAGGCGAAGAGCACGAACTCGAAGTCGAGCTGATCCACGATCTCGTTGGTGCCGCCTTCGCCTTTGTCGTTCTTTTCCTGCTGGGCCTTGAGGCGCTGGGCCGTTTCCAGATAGGCGCCGCGAAAGCCCAGTAGGCTTTCTTTGGGCAGAATCTGTTCGATGGCAGCGGCGTTGTCTGCGGTGAGGTCGGTGTATTGGTCGAGCTGGGTTTTCAGGCGCTGCACATCTTTGAAGCGACCGATAAACGCGGCGCGGGCATCGTCGCCTTTGAGGTTGTGTACGTCTTCCGGTGCGCAGGCCAGCCCTTGGGAGCGCATAAAGTCGTCGAGCTTTTGCACGGCGGCCTGGAGTTTTTCAATCACCACCGGGGCTTTGTCTACCAGCCAGATTTCACGGGCCGGTTTGCCGCTCTGCTCGCCAGAGAAACGGGTAATGGCGGTGTCGACTGCATCTTGCTGCTGGCGGAAATCCAGAATGTTGCCGTAGGGCTTGGTGCTGTTCAGGACGCGATTGGTGCGTGAGAAGGCCTGGATCAAGCCGTGGTACTTGAGGTTCTTGTCCACGTACAGGGTGTTCAGGTACTTGGAGTCGAAGCCGGTGAGCAGCATGTCAACCACAATGGTGATGTCGATTTTCTGCACATGGGGGTAGTCGGCATTGGGCCATTGCTGGTCTTTGATGCGCTTTTGCACGTCCTGATAGTAGGAGTCGAACTCGCCGATGCTGTGGTTGCTGCCATAGCGCTGGTTGTAGTCAGCCAGGATGGCTTTGAGCGCGGCCTTCTTGCCTTCCGGGTCTTCTTCGTTGTCCTGCTTTTCTTGCGGCAGGTCTTCCTGAATCTGTTTGACGTCCGCATTACCTTCGGCTGGCGGCGAGAAGACGCAGGCGATATTCAGTGGCTGGTAATCCGGGTCGGCCTCGCGTTTGGCCTGTTGCACCTCGGCAAACAGACCGTGGTATTCGATGGCGTCGTTGATGCTGGCCGTGGCCAGAATGGCATTGAAACGGCGCTGGGCGGTGGCCATGTCGTGCTTGGCGAGAATGGCTTCGACCACGGCGCGCTTGGCCAAGCCTTCCCCTGGCTTGGGCGTTTTCTTGCCCTCTGGCTTGAAGTAGTCGATATGAAAACGCAGCACGTTGGCGTCTTCAATCGCGTGGGTAATGGTGTACGCGTGTAGCTGCTTTTCAAACAGTTCATCTGTGGTTTGGTAAGACGCCTGCTGGTCTTCCACTTTTACCCGTGAGGCGTTCTCTTCAAAGATGGGCGTGCCAGTAAAGCCAAACAGCTGGGCTTTGGGGAAGAACGCTTTGATGGCTTTGTGGTTATCGCCAAACTGGGAGCGGTGGCATTCATCGAAAATAAACACCATGCGCTTATCGCGCAGTGGGGCAAGCAGCTCTTTGTAGGTGGGCTGATCGTTGCGTTTGCGCTGTTTGTTGCGTTTGCTGGTTTCATCCAGAGCGAGGCCGAGTTTCTGGATGGTGGTGACTATCACTTTGTCGGCGTAGTCCTCGGATAGCAGCCGGCGCACCAAGGCGGCGGTGTTGGTGTTTTCTTCGACGCAGCCTTCCTGGAATTTGTTGAACTCCTCACGGGTCTGGCGGTCGAGGTCTTTGCGGTCGACCACAAAGAGGCATTTCTCGATTTTTGGGTTGTCCTTGAGCAAGGTGGCTGCTTTGAAAGACGTGAGTGTTTTGCCGCTGCCGGTGGTGTGCCAGATATAGCCGTTGCCGCAGTTTTGCTCGATGCAGTCGACAATGGCTTTGACCGCATAGACCTGATAAGGGCGCATCATCATGAGCTTCTGCTCGCTGGCGATCAGCACCATGTAGCGGCTGATGGTCTGGCCAAGCGTGCATTTGGCGAGGAAGGTCTCGGCGAAGCGGTCGAGATAGGTGATCTTTTTGTTCACCTCGTCGGCGAACTGATAGATGGGCAAGAAGCGCTCATCGGCGTTGAACGAGAAGTGGCGGGCGTTGTTGTTGGCGAAGTAGTAGGTGTTGTCGCGGTTGCTGACGATGAACATCTGCATGAAGCACAACAGCGTTTTGCTGTAACCGTTACCGGGGTCGTTTTTGTATTCGACGATTTGCTCCATGGCGCGACGCGGGTTGACGCCCAGGGTTTTCAGCTCGACTTGAACGCACGGCACGCCGTTGATGAGGATGAGCACATCAAAACGGTGGTGACTATTGTCGGTGTTGATGCGCAGCTGATTGACCACCTCGAAGGTGTTTTTGCACCAGTCTTTGATATTGACCAGCGTGTAGTTCAGCGGGGTGCCGTCTTCGCGGGTGAAGGCATTGCGCTCGCGCAGGGTGCGCGCCGCTGTGAACACATCAGGGGTAACTATCTCGTCGAGCAGGCGGGCGAATTCGCCATCGGTTAGATGAACGCGGTTGAGCGCCTCGAATTTTTCACGAAAGTTGCGCTCCAGCGAGGCGCGGTCGGTGATGTCGTCGCGGTAGCTGTACTTGAGCTCAACTAGCTTGTCGATAAAGCCCTGCTCGATTTTTTGCTCGCTCATTGCGGGTGCTCTGCGCTCTTCATGTGGCCCTAGTAAAACATGCCTATTGTGGATCGCTACGGGTTAGCCAGGAAAGAGCCTGCGTTTGTAGCTCGTTGGATAAGTTGAGCTGCGCAATAAGCATAATCGGTGGTGGATTGCTTAAGTTATGGTCGTTGTCATGTCTAATGATGCGCTGAGCATGCTGGATGCTCAGCTCTCAGCTCTCAGCTCTTCAGTGAACTGCTGTTTCGTGAAGGTGGCGCGCCGCGCATACCGTGTGACTTTTGCAGGGTAAAAATTGCAATAGGCGCGGGTAGGGCAAATTGACCCTCAGGAGTGCGCGGGTGAGACACGGCGAGATTTCGTGATCGGGCAGCCGTATTGCCGCCCCCCCCCATTTTCTCTCCCTCTCAGCCGCTCAGGCTGCTCTCTGGGAGTGTTTTTCGTATTTCTGGCGCCCTGGGCTGATCAGCAGGCAAGCCCTTCTGGGGGCGCTTGTGAGGGGCAGAATGTTTTGGTCCAGAAATGCTCCAGCCGCCATAAATTGCAGGCAATAAAAAACCCCAAGGAGGTTAAATTCGCTTGGGGTTTCTCGGTATTAGTGGTGCCCAGGGACGGAATCGAACCGCCGACACGGGGATTTTCAATCCCCTGCTCTACCGACTGAGCTACCTGGGCAACGGGGCGCTATTAGACGGATTTGAAGGGTGGGTGTCAAGCGTGAGTTGGAAAAATATTTAGAAATTACGGGTGTTTAGGTTCGGGCAGGGGAATTGGGCGGTGCTGGCTCGTAGCCCGGATGAAATCCGGGAGCGTTGTTGGATCGGGTATCGCTCCCGGATTGCGCCCAGGCTTATCCGGGCTACGAGCTGTGGGAGGCGCTTTAGCGGCGAGCTTCTAGCGACGTCTTGTCGCGGCTGAAGCGGAGTGCCGCCCAGCACATAGGCACACTCGTTGGTTCACTCGCTTGGCGGTACGTAGCCTTCGGCCTGGGCGTATTCCTCGCCGGAGAGGAATTTGTCCATTTCGGCCTGGAGGAATTTGCGGTCCTCGGCGTTCATCATGTTCAGGCGGCGTTCATTGATCAGCAGGGTCTGGTGCTTCTGCCATTCGTCCCAGGCCTGCTTGGAGACATTGTTGTAGATGTCTTCGCCCTTGGCGCCGGGATAAGGCGGACGGTCGAGGCCGGGTAGTTCCTGTTTGTGCTTGCGGCACAGTACGGTGCGGGTCATGAGGGTTCTCCTGCGGTCGGTCGAGCATTCAGGGCATCGGCCGCGCGCTTCAGCAGTTTCTTCACCGGGGCGGCGAGGCCCAGGCGCGGCGGGGTGGCGAGGTTATACCAGAGCCAGTCGGCCTCGGCCACGTTGCCGGGCGCGGCTTCGACCCGGATCAGCCAGGGTTCGATGGCCAGCTGGAAGTGGCTGAAGGTATGGGTGAGCCCGTCCAGTTCATGGCGGCTGCCCAGTTCCAGGGTGTGGCGGTTGGCGAGCGGCTCCAGGCCTTGCAGGTCGTCCAGCTCCGGCAGGCTCCAGAGTCCGCCCCAGAGGCCGCTGGAGGGGCGCCGATAGAGCAGCACTTCGCCCGTGCTGCTGGCGAAGATCGGCATCAGCGTGCGTTTTTGCGGCAGCGCTTTGCGTGGCTTGGCGATCGGGTAGCGGATCTCCAGGCCGAGCAGGTGCGCCTGGCAGCCCTGCCTGAGTGGGCAGAGCAGGCAGCTGGGTTTGCTGCGGGTGCAGAGCGTGGCGCCGAGGTCCATCATCGCCTGGGTGTAGTTGTTCACCCGTGCTTGCGGGGTGAAGCGCTCGGCGACGGCCCAAAGTTGTTTGGCGACCTTCGGCTCGCCCGGATAGCCTTCCTGAGCCACATAGCGCGCCAGCACACGTTTGACGTTGCCGTCGAGGATCGGCGCACGCAGGCCCATGCTCAGGCTGGCGATGGCGCCGGCGGTGGAGCGACCGATGCCGGGCAGCGCGGTTAGCGCCTCGACATCGCGGGGGAATTCGCCGCCGTGCTCGGCCATGACGATCTGCGCGGTCTTCTGCAGATTGCGCGCGCGGGTGTAGTAACCGAGGCCCGTCCACAGGTGCAGTACCTCATCCTCCGGCGCCTCGGCCAGAGCCTGTACGCTCGGCAGCGCGGCCATGAACCGATCGAAATAGCCGAGCACGGTGCTGACCTGGGTCTGTTGCAGCATGATCTCCGACACCCAGACGCGGTACGGCGTGATGCCCTGTTGCCAGGGCAGGTCCTTGCGCCCGTGGCGGTCGTACCAGTCGAGCACTGCGGCGGAAAATTGCTCGGGGCTCATCGGTTGAACAGGCCCTTGAGCGCGTCCTTGAGTTCCGGGCTGACCTTGTCACCGAATTTTTCTTCGAGCTTTTCAGTGAGCTTGGTGCCGGCCAGTTTGGCGGCGACCTTGCCCATGCCATCCTGGTCCAGGCGGCAGGCTTTGCCGCCCATTTCCAGCGGGCCGCGACAGCGCAACGGCCACTCGATGCCGACATAGCGTTCGTTGACCTGGCAGGCCGGGTCGGGCATTTCGCTCTGGTCGCCGAGCAGGGTGATGCCGACGCGGTAGTCGAGGCTCAGCACGCGCAGGTCGACATCGCCGTTGCCGCTGACCGCGAGGCCGGGAACGCTCGCCCGCAGGTCGGGGTTGTGCGCCACGCCATTGGTCACCTTGAGGTTGCCTTGCAGGGTCTCGAAGGGTGTGTCCTTGCCGCGCGGGTCGCTGGTCAGGGCCTTGCGGTTGAGCGTGGCGATGCCGCGGCACAGTTGCTGTTCGAGGTTGGCGTCGACCAGTACGCCGTCTTTCAGGGCGAAGCCGATAACCCCGTTCAGGCCCTCGACCCAGGCTTTCTGGCTGTTGCCGCTGGTGCTCAGGTTGGCCTTGAGGTCCAGCTTGCCTTTAAGTGGCGAGGGCTGGTCGGGCTTTTTCAGGAAGGGTTCCACGGCGACCCGGTTGAGGTTCTTCTGCACTTTGAGCAGCGGGATCGCCGGGCGCACGTCGATGCTCGCAGTGGCGTCGAAGTTGCCGCTGCCGAGGTTGCCGCGTACTTCTTCCAGGGTCAGCAGGCCGGCACGGCTTTTCGCGCGGAGGGTGAAGTTATCGATTGCCTGCTTATTGGCGGTCAACTTCGCCAGACTCAGGCCCAACTGTAGATCGAGGCTGCGCAGGAGGTCGATCGGCAGCACCGGCTCGGCGCTCCAGGCTTGTTGGGTTGGCGCGTCCGGTAGTGGCGTGGTGCCACTTTGTCCGGCGTTGGCGACACTTTCCTTGACCTCGGCGGCACGCGCGCCGCTGGCGTCCTTGTCGGCCTTGGGCAGGTAGCGGTCGAGGTCGAGCTGGTCGCCTTGCAGTTGCACGCGCAGGGCTTGCTTGGCGAAGTCGGCGATCGCGACCTGTCCGCTAAAGCTGCTGTCGTCGAGCTTCAGCTTGAGGTCGTCGAAGCTCAGGCTGTTCGCGCTGCCGCTGAGGCGGGAGACCAGTTCGAATTGGCCGAGGGTGGTTTCGTCGCTCATCGGCGGCAGCTTCTGGCCGATGGTGGCGAGGAATTGGCGCAGGTTGAGCGGGGCGATGGACAGGCCGCCGCTGAGTTTGGGTTCCGTGTCGAGGTCGCGCACTTTCAGTTCGCCGATGGCGCGCAACTGGTTACCGGACAGCTTCAGGCTGTTCCATTCGGCGACCTGGGCGGCCAGGTCGACCAGCAGTTGGCCTTGCGCCGAGTAGGTGAGGGTCTGGCCGTCGAAGGGTTCGCCGGAGATTTCCCCGGACAGCTTGGCATCTTCCAATTGGTAACGTTTGAGCACGCGGTCGAAACGCAGCTCGCCCTGCAGCTCGCTGCGCGCGCGCAGCACCGGCTGGTTGGTGCCGAAAAAGGCGCTGAGTTTGACCGGGATATTGCTGCCTTCGCGGATTGCGCCGGTGGTCAGTTGGATGCTTTCGGCACTGAATTGCTGGCCTTTCTGCGCGTCGTGGTAGTCGATGCGCGCGCTGTTGACGATCAGGCTGTCGATATCCAGCTTCATCGGCTGCGGTTTGTTAACGGGGCTGGCGGGTGCGCCATCGGGGCTTGCCGCGGGGGCTTCGCTGCTGGCGGTGCTCTGCTCGCCGGCGGCTTGCGCCGGGCGGCCGACGTCTTCCCAGTTGCTGCGGCCTTTTTCGTCGCGCTGCAGGTTGAGGTTGAGGCCGTCGATGCGGATGTCGCTCATCTGCACTTCCTTGCGCAGCAGCGGCAGCACCCGTACCGACAGGCCGAGCAGGCGCAGGTCGGCGAATGGCTGCTCGGGTGTGCTGGCGCTGGCCAGGGTGGCATCGGTCAGCTCCAGGCCGAGCCAGGGGAACAGGCTCCAGCCGATATCGCCCTTGAGGGTCAATTCCAGGTTGGCTTTGTCGCGGGCGAGCTGGCGGATTTCGTCTTTATAGTCGTTGGGATCGAACAGGTGGGTCAGGGCGAAGCCCAGCGCCACTATGATCAGCAACAGCCCGAGGAACACCAGACCCAGGATTTTGCCGAGCGCTTTCATGTGCGAGTCCTTGTTTTGGATAACTTAAATAAGTCGCCGAGTATAGCGCCGACTGTCTTTACAGATCATGTAAATGGGCCACGCGCTCGGCGATCGCCAGGCTGGCGGTCAACCCGGGCGATTCGATACCGAATAGATTGATCAGGCCGGGCAAGCCGTGATCCTCGGCCGTTTGGATATGGAAGTCGGCAGCCGGTTCCCCGGGCCCCGAGAGTTTCGGTCGGATGCCGCTGTAGCCTGGCAGCAGACGCGCACTGTCGAGCGTCGGGAAGTAGCGACGGATGGCCTGGGCGAAGGGCTCGCACAAGCCCTCGTCGAGCCGGTAATCGACGTGCTCGAGGTACTCGGTGTCCGGGCCGAAGCGCAACTGTCCGCCGAGATCCAGGGTGGCGTGGATGCCGAGGCCCGCGGTATTGGCTTCAGGCATTGGATAAATCAGGTGCTGGAAAGGTGCGCGGCCGCTGTAGCTGAAGTAATGGCCGCGGCACAGGTGCAGTCGCGGGATATGTGCATCGGCCAGGCCAAGGGTGCGTTGCGCCAGTTGCTGGGCGAACAGGCCGCCGGCGTTGATCACCAACTGGGCTTTGAGCTGGAAGGCTTCGCCGCTGCTGGTGCCGCTGGCGACCCAGCCGTCGGCGTCCGGCTCCAGGCGTTCGACCCGGGTGCGTAGCACAAGCTGCGCGCCCTGGTTTTCAGCGGCGGCCAGCAGCGATTGCAGGTACGCGTGGCTGTCGATGATCCCGGTGCTGGGCGAGAGCAGGGCGGCGACGCCGCGCACCGCGGGTTCGAGTTCGGCGAGTCGCGCCTGCTCGATTGGTTGTAAATCATGCACGCCGCAAGCCTCGGCGTTGCTCAGCAGGGCGTCGAGCTTGCCGCGTTCGGCATCATTCACCGCGACCAGCAGTTTGCCGATCCGCCGGTGCGCCACCCGATGCTCGTGGCACCAGGCATACAGACGCTCGCGACCTTCCAGGCACAACTCGGCTTTCAGCGAGCCGGGCGCGTAGTAGATGCCAGCATGGATCACCTCGGAATTGCGGCTCGAGGTGTGGCTGCCGATCAGGTCTTCCGCTTCGGCTATCAGGATGCTGCGCCCAGGGCGCGCCAGGCGCGCGGCGCAGGCCAGACCGAGGGCGCCGGCGCCGATGATCAGGGTGTCGATTGCGTCCATGGTGTTTTCGGTATGGTCAATTGGCGGTTTCGGTTAGGGCTCTAGCAGACCATTGAAAACTACCTGCGTTGGCAATACTGCGTTAAAAACGGCCTCAAAATGCTCATTTACTACAGTAAACTCCGCTTTCTCGGCTGTTTTTGCCTTGTCTTGCCTGCCTCGCCTACGTTTTCAACGGCCTGCTAGAGGGAAGCCGGCGCTACGCTGATGAGCATAACAAGCAAGCCTGTCGGGGTGGTTATGAGCGTCGCGGTGCTGGCGTTTCCTCTGTATATCCTGCTGATGCTGCTGGAATTGGCCTACGAGCGCCATTCCGGCCGGCATACCTATCGTCTGGCCGATGCCGCCACCAGCATCAATACCGCGGTATTGCGGGTGCTGCTGGAAGGGCCGTTGCGTCTGTTGCTGATCCTGCCTTACGCCTGGCTTTACGAGCACGCGCGGCTGTTCGATTGGCCGACCGCTTCGGTCGGGTTGTGGCTGGGCGGGTTTATCGCGGTGGATTTCTGCTTCTACTGGGCCCATCGCAGCCTGCATCGCTACAACCTGCTGTGGGGCGCGCATCAGCCCCATCACTCCAGCGAGGACTTCAATCTATCCACCGCCTTGCGCAAGGGCGCGTTCCAGGCCGCTTTCGACTGGCCGTTCTATCTGCCGCTGGCGCTGCTCGGCGTGCCTCTACCAGTGTTCCTGGTATTGCTCGGGATCCAATTGGTTTATCAGTTCTGGATCCATACCCAGCACGTCGGCCGCCTTGGCTGGTTGGAGCGACTGCTGATCACCCCATCGCTGCACCGGGTGCATCACGGGCAGAACGACTGCTATATCGACAAGAACCACGGCGGTGTCTTTATTCTCTGGGACAAGCTGTTCGGTACCTACGCCGAAGAGCGCGAGCCGGTGCGTTACGGGGTGACCACGCCGGTTAATACCTTCGACCCGATCCGCCTGCAATTCAGCTGGTGGCGCCTGCTCTGGGCCGATGCGCGGGCGACCGCCTCCTGGTGGGACAAGCTGCGCCTGTGGTGGATGCCCACCGGCTGGCGCCCGGCGGATGTGCAAGGCCGGCCCTGGCCGAAGATGGCCGCGGAAAAGTTCGAACGAGCCTATCCCGCTGCGCTCAAGGGCTATGCCCTGGTGCAGTTTCTGGCGATCAATGCCCTGGCGTTGGCCTTTCTCGCCAGCGTCAGCCGCGCGGCGCTGTGGCAGCCCTGGTTATTGGCGGCGCTGATTCTCCTCGGCTGCGTCAGCCTGGGTTTGCTGTTCGAAGGCAAGCGCGGGTTGTGGCGTCTGGAAGTCGCCCGTCTGGCGCTGATGGCCGGGTTGGCCCTGGGCTGGGGGCTGTGGCTGGTGCCGCAACAATGGTGGTTGGGGCTGACGCTGGCGGGGTTCTGCGCATTGAGCCTGCTGTGGCTGGTGTGGTTGGCGGCGCGCCCGCAGGTGGTTCAGGCCGCGCGGCTGTGAGCCTGGTCCAGATTCCTGCCGGCACTTAGCACTGTGAGGGGGCAAATCGCCCCATGTAGCCAATAGTCCGTGTGCGGGTCGTTGCGGTAGCCGCCCAGGCCCTGGCCCGCCTATAATGCCAGCCTTTTTCGCGAGTAATTTCTGGAGCTGGTGATGGCCGAACGTACGGCATTCGTCGAGCGCAATACCCTGGAGACCCAAATCAAGGTCTCGATCAATCTGGATGGCACCGGCAAGGCCAAGTTCGATATCGGCGTGCCCTTTCTCGAGCACATGCTCGACCAGATCGCCCGCCACGGCCTGATCGACCTGGATATCGAGTGCAAGGGCGACCTGCATATCGACGACCACCACACCGTGGAGGACGTCGGCATCACCCTCGGCCAGGCGTTCACCAAGGCCATCGGCGACAAAAAAGGCATGACCCGCTACGGCCATTCTTATGTGCCGCTGGACGAAGCGCTGTCGCGCGTGGTCATCGACTTTTCCGGGCGTCCCGGCCTGCAGATGCACGTGCCTTTCACCCGCGCGGTGGTCGGCGGCTTCGATGTCGATCTGTTCCAGGAGTTCTTCCAGGGCTTCGTCAACCACGCTCTGGTGTCCCTGCATATCGACAACCTGCGCGGCACCAACACCCATCACCAGATCGAGACGGTGTTCAAGGCCTTCGGCCGCGCGCTGCGCATGGCCATCGAGCTGGACCCGCGCATGGCCGGGCAGATGCCGTCGACCAAGGGTTGCCTCTGATGCAAACGGTTGCAGTGATCGACTACGGCATGGGCAATCTGCACTCGGTGGCCAAGGCCCTCGAACACGTCGGCGCCGGCAAGGTGCTGGTGACCAGCGACGCCCAGGTGATCCGCGAAGCGGACCGCGTGGTGTTTCCCGGGGTCGGCGCGATTCGCGATTGCATGGCCGAGATCAAGCGCCTGGGCTTCGATGAGCTGGTCCGCGAGGTCAGCGCCGACCGGCCGTTTCTCGGCATCTGCGTCGGCATGCAGGCGTTGCTCGAACGCAGCGAAGAGAATGACGGCGTCGACTGCATCGGCCTGTTTCCCGGCCAGGTGCGTTTCTTCGGCAAGGGCATGGTCGAAGACGGCGAGCCGCTGAAGGTGCCGCACATGGGCTGGAACGAGGTGGCCCAGACGGTCAAGCATCCGCTCTGGCACGACATCCCGGACCACGCGCGCTTCTACTTCGTACATAGCTATTACATCGAGGCCGGCAAGCCGCAGCAGGTGGTCGGGCGCGGTCATTACGGCAAGGACTTCGCCGCGGCGCTGGCCGATGGCTCGCGTTTCGCCGTGCAGTTCCACCCGGAAAAGAGCCATACCCATGGCCTGCAACTGTTGCAGAACTTCGCTGCCTGGGACGGGCGCTGGTAATGCGCAAGCCCGGCAAGCAAGCGCCAAACCTGACGCTCACCGCCGAGCAGGAGCGTGAGGCGACCAGCGTCCTGAAGCGCTTTATGGAAGAGCGCTTCGAACTGGATCTGGGTTCGTTCGAGGTGGCGGAAATCCTCGAACTGTTTGCCCGCGAGATTGCGCCGCACTACTACAACCGAGCGATTTTCGATGTGCAGACTCACCTGAAAGAACGGTTCGAGAGCATCGAAAGCGACCTTTGGGCGCTGGAAAAGAGCTGACCCACCGAATTCACACGACTTGAGCAGGTTCAACCGATGCTGATTATCCCCGCTATCGATCTTAAAGACGGCGCCTGCGTACGCTTGCGCCAGGGCCGTATGGATGACTCCACGGTGTTTTCCGACGATCCGGTGAGCATGGCCGCCAAATGGGTCGAGGGTGGCTGCCGCCGCCTGCATCTGGTCGATCTCAACGGCGCCTTCGAAGGCCAGCCGGTCAACGGCGAAGTGGTCACCGCGATCGCCAAGCGTTACCCGAACCTGCCGATTCAGATCGGCGGCGGTATCCGCTCGCTGGAAACCATCGAGCACTACGTCAAGGCCGGGGTCAGCTATGTGATCATCGGCACCAAGGCGGTCAAGCAACCGGAATTCGTCGCCGAAGCCTGCAAGGCGTTCCCCGGTAAGGTGATCGTCGGTCTGGACGCCAAAGACGGTTTCGTCGCCACCGACGGCTGGGCCGAAGTCAGTTCGGTGCAGGCGATCGACCTGGCCAAGCGCTTCGAAGCCGACGGCGTGTCCGCCATCGTTTATACCGATATCGCCAAAGACGGCATGATGCAGGGCTGCAACATCCCTTACACCGTGGCCCTGGCCAACGCCACGCGGATTCCGGTGATCGCCTCCGGCGGTATCCACAATATCGGCGATATCCAGGCGCTGCTGGACACCAACACGCCGGGCATCATCGGCGCCATCACCGGGCGGGCGATCTACGAAGGCACCCTGGACGTGGCGGAAGCTCAGGCGCTGTGCGACCTGAAGTTCAAAGACGAATAAACCAGCCGCAAACAGCTGAGGTAGGGTGCGCCATGCGCACCCGTGACGGTTTTCGGTGCGCACGGCGCACCCTACGAGAGAGATTGCCATGGCCCTCGCCAAACGCATCATCCCCTGCCTCGACGTGGACAACGGCCGCGTGGTCAAGGGCGTGCAGTTCGAGAACATCCGCGATGCCGGCGACCCGGTGGAAATCGCCCGGCGCTACGACGAGCAGGGTGCCGACGAGATTACTTTTCTCGATATCACCGCCAGCGTCGACGGCCGCGATACCACGCTGCATACGGTCGAGCGCATGGCCAGCCAGGTGTTCATTCCGCTTACCGTCGGTGGCGGCGTGCGCACCGTGCAGGACATCCGCAACCTGCTGAATGCCGGCGCCGACAAGGTCTCGATCAACACCGCTGCGGTGTTCACCCCGGAGTTCGTCGGCGAAGCCGCGTCGCGCTTCGGCTCGCAATGCATAGTCGTCGCCATCGATGCGAAGAAGGTCTCCAAGCCGGGCGAAACCCCGCGCTGGGAAATCTTCACCCATGGCGGGCGCAAACCCACCGGCCTGGATGCGGTGCTCTGGGCGAAAAAGATGGAAGAACTCGGCGCCGGCGAAATCCTCCTGACCAGCATGGACCAGGATGGCGTAAAGAGCGGTTACGACCTGGGCGTCACCCGTGCCATCAGCGAGGCGGTCGGCATTCCGGTGATCGCTTCCGGCGGCGTCGGCAACCTCGAACACCTGGCCGCCGGGATTCTCGAAGGCAAGGCCGCTGCGGTGCTGGCGGCGAGCATCTTCCACTTCGGCGAATACACGGTGCCGGAAGCCAAGGCCTACCTGGCCAGCCGCGGTATCGTGGTGCGCTGAACCACCGCGGCCGGTGTTCTGCCGGCCGAAGCTGGGAACGGGGCCGCAGTATCCGCTGCCGCTCCGGGATACCCTTGCCCGCTTGTCCTCCGCTCGGCCTTCGGCCGTTTTAAATACAGATATGCGTCATTCCTGTTCTTGCAGTGGACTGGCAAGGGCGCATTGCCCTGGCCAAGACTGGTGCAATCGGGCGGGCTGAGTATGCTGCGGCGACCTGCCACCACAAAAAAGAGAACCCAACCATGTGCAAACGCTTGCTGTTCGCGTTGGCTGGCACCCTTATGGTGCTGGCCGGTAGCGCTCGCGCCGATGTAGCCAGCAACTACCGGATGGTGCTGCTGACCGAGAATTTTCCGCCCTACAACATGGCGGTCAACGGCAAGAATTTCGCCCGCGACGACAAGATCGAAGGCATCGCCGCGGATATCGTCCGCGAGATGTTCAAGCGCGCCGGCATCCACTACAACCTGACCCTGCGTTTTCCCTGGGAGCGCATCTATAAGCTGGCGCTGGAAAAGCCGGGCTATGGTGTATTCGTGGCGGCGCGTTTGCCGGAGCGCGAAGAGCTGTTCAAGTGGGTCGGGCCGATCGGTCCGGACGACTGGGTGCTGCTTGGTCGCAGCGACAGCAGCATCGTGTTGAACAGCCTGGAGGAGGCCAAACAGTACAAGGTCGGCGCCTACAAAGGCGATGCCATCGCCGAGCACCTGGTCGAAAAAGGCTTGCAGCCGATCACCGCGTTGCGCGATCAGCTCAATGCCAGCAAGCTGATGGCCGGGCAGATCGATCTGTGGGCCACCGGCGATCCGGCGGGTCGTTACCTGGCCAAGCAGGAAGGCGTTTCCGGGCTGAAAACCATTCTGCGTTTCGATAGCGCCGAGCTGTATTTGGCGCTCAACAAGCAAGTCCCGGACGAAGTGGTACGGAAGCTGCAGGGTGAGTTGGACAAGATGCGCGCCGAGGGTGTGGTGGACTCCATGACCAAGCGCTATCTGTAAAACTGAATGCAGCGAACCGCCCACGGGGGCCGGCCGCTGTTCTGGAAGGTGATTCGACTGGTACTCTGCGGGCTGAGTGCCACCAGCCATAACCACAACAACAAGCGGGATGACCTATGTTGAAATTTCTGAAATCCAGTTTGGTATTCGGGCTTCTATTCAGCAGCTTTGCGGCTCAGGCCGAATTACCGTCTTACTACAAGGTGGTGTTGCTGACGGAGAATTTCCCGCCATTCAATATGGCGGTGGACGACAAAAACTTCGCCCGCGACGACGGTATCGATGGCATCAGCACCGAGATCGTGCGCGAGATGTTCAAGCGTGCCGGTATCGGCTACACCCTGAGCCTGCGTTTTCCCTGGGATCGTCTGTACAAGCTGACCCTGGACAAGCCCAGCTACGGCCTGTTTTCCACCACCAGAACCCCCGAGCGTGAGCCGCTGTTCAAATGGGTCGGGCCGCTGGCCAAGACCGGCTGGGTGCTGCTCTCGGCGCCGGGCAACAACATTAGCGTGGCCAGCTTGGAAGAAGCAGGGAAGTATCAGATCGGTGCTTATAAAAACGACGCGGTTAGCCAGCATCTCGAAAGCCAGGGCCTGAAGCCGACCAACGCGCTGCGCGATCAGGAAAATATCAAGAAACTGCTCAGCGGCAAGATCGACCTGTGGGCGACTACCGATCCGGTCGGCCGCTACTTGGCTAAGCAGGAAGGTGTGACCGGACTCAATACGGTATTGCGCTTCAACGATGCCGAACTCTACCTGGCAATGAACAAAGACACCCCGGACGAGGTGGTCCAGCGTCTGCAAAAAGCCCTGGATGAACTACGTGCCGAAGGGTTCGTCGACGAGATGACCAACAACTATCTGTAACGGATAACTCTGTAACGGATGGAAACAAGCCCGACCGCAGGGGGACTGCAGTCGGGCTTTTTATTGGCTATGTATCCGTTATGTGTTGCGGTGTGTGGGCCGGAGAAGCATTGTCTGGGTACGGCAATTCGTAGGGTGGGTCGGGCCGCGCAGGTTAGGCGCATGACCATGGGCTATCTGTCGATGCCTAAATCAGTTGCGCCGTAACCCACCAGCGGGGCCAGGCCTAAGACCGCTTGGTGGGTTACGTGGCGCACAGATATTGCAGTTGCTTCGCCATCCCGGTTCCGCGCCACTAACCCACCCTACAAAAGCCGCCTGCAACACGTTATTGGGACATAGCCTTTTTATTGGCTATGTCCCCGTTAGGTGTTGCATGCAATGGGTAGGTTGGCGCTGAGCGCAGCGAAGCCCAACAGGCATCGGCATGTCTCGTTGGGCTTCGTCGCTGCGCTCCTCAACGGAGCGCCGCCCGACCCGAGCTACGGCTTATCTCCGTGCAACATGCGGCAGGGGCCGTTACAGGGTTGCCCTGTCGCTATTCTTAACTGCCGCGGGTAACGTTCAGGCCCTTGAGCAGATTCAGCGCTTGGCTCAATTGATAGTCGTCATCCTGTGGGCGCTCCGGCCGCGCGGTTTTGCCGGCGCTCGGTTTGTCCGCACCGCCGTTGCCGTTGTTCAAATGGCCGAGCAGATCGGCTTCCTTGATAGTGCCGTCGTCCTGTTCGCGGGTCAGCTTGGCGCGCGCCACTTCGATATCCGGGACTATGCCCTGGGCCTGGATCGAGCGTCCGTTGGGGGTGAAGTAGAGCGCGGTGGTGAGTTTCAGCGCGCGGTCGTTGTTCAACGGCAATACCGTCTGTACCGAGCCCTTGCCGAAGCTGTCGGTGCCCATCAGCACACCGCGTTTATGGTCCTGCAGGGCGCCGGCGACGATTTCCGAAGCCGAGGCGCTGCCGCCGTTGATCAGCACCACCAGCGGCACTTCTTCGCTGGCATCGGCCGGATCGGCGGAGAAGCGCAGCTCGGAATTGGCGATGCGTCCTTCGGTATAGACGATCAGGCCTTTCTTGAGGAAGTGGTCGGAAACCTCGACCGCCGCCTGCAACACCCCGCCGGGGTTGTTGCGCAAATCCAGGACCAAGCCTTGCAGCTTCTTGCCGTTGTCCTTGCGCAGCTTGTTCAGGGCCTTGCCGACTTCTTCGCCGGTATTGACCTGGAACTGGGTGACGCGCACATAGCCGTAATTGTCTTCGAGCAGTTGGCTCTTGACGCTTCTGACCTTGATCACCGCGCGGGTCAGCACCACATCGAATGGCTTGCCGCCTTCGCGCACCAGGCTGAGTTCGATTTTGCTGCCGGCCTTGCCGCGCATCTTGTCCACGGCCTCGATCATCGACAGGCCCTTGGTCGGCTGGCCGTCGATCTTCACGATCAAGTCGCCCGGCTGAATCCCCGCGGCCGAAGCCGGGGTGTCGTCGATCGGCGAAATCACTTTGATAAAGCCGTCTTCGGTGCCGACTTCGATGCCCAGACCGCCGAATTCGCCGCTGGTGCTTTCCTGCAGGTCGCGGAAATCCTCGGGTTCGAGGTAGGCGGAGTGCGGGTCGAGGTTGCTGAGCATGCCCTTGATCGCGTTCTCCAGCAGGACCTTGTCGCTGATCGGCTCGACATAGGCGGCCTTGATGCGGTCCATGACCTCGGCGAAGGTGCGCAGGTCTTCCAGCGGCAAGGGGGCCTGCGGCGCGGCGCTGGGCGTCGTTTCGGCCCACGTCAGCGCGCTGCTGCCGATCAGGGCGATAGCCAAGGCCAGAGAAGTGAGGCGAGACAAATGCGGCATACGAACGAGCTCCTAACCGAAAAGGTATGTGCGCCGCTTATCCTTGCGTGCGGCACCATTGCGCGGGGTCGCTGGGGCGGCCCTGCTGACGAATCGCAAAATACAGCGCCGGCATCTCTTGCCCACCGCTGGTACCGACGGTGGCAATCGCCTCGCCGGCATCGACCATGTCGCCGGCGTCTTTGAGCAGGCTTTGATTGTGCCCGTAAAGGCTCAGATAACCGTTGCCATGGTCGAGAATGACCAGAAGCCCGGCGCCGCGCAACCAGTCGGCGAACACCACGCGGCCACCGTGCACGGCGCGCACCTGGCTGCCGGCGGAGGCGCCGATCAGCACGCCGTCCCACTTGGTACGAGCGTCGCCGCCGCGTGGGGTTCCATAAGCTGCCAGCAGGCGGCCATCAACCGGCCAGGGTAACTTGCCGCGGGCTTTGGCGAACGGGCCGCCGACACTGGCCCCGGAGCTGACCAGCGGGCCGCTGTTGGCCGCGCCGCTAGCGGGTTTGGCCTGCTCGCGGGCGGCGAGCAAGGCGCGCTGACGCGCGGCTTCGGCTTCGCGGGCCTGGCGGGCGAGGGTCGCTTCGATGGTTTTCAGCACCTTGGCCAACTGGGCCTGATCCTGCTGGCGGGCTTTGAGTTTCTTGTCGCGGGCGGAATATTCGTTATTCAGCTTGGCCAGCGCCAATTGCCGCTCTTTGCGCACCTCGGCCAGTTGTTGATGGCGCTCGTCGAGCTGGCCTTTCTGCTGCTGCAACTGCTCTTGTTGCTTGGCGATTTCCTGTTCGACGTTATCCAGCTGGCGCAAGGTTTCGTTGAAGGCATCCAACTGCGCCATGCGCGCTTCGCTGAGGTAATCGTAGTAAGTCAGGGTGCGCGAGAATTTTTCCGGGTTCTGCTGATTGAGCAGCAGCTTCAAATATTCCTGGCGACCGCTCTGGTAGGCGGCACGGGCCTGGATGCCTATCAGGCGTTGCTGTTCAAGGCGTGCGCCCTGGAGTTTTTTTTTCTCCTGGTCGAGGCGCTGGATTTCCTCTTCGCTCTGCTTGAGCTCCTGCTGCAGGTCCTTGACCTGGTTTTCCAGCTCGCCGAGTTCGCTTTCGGTGGTTTTCAGCGCTTTCTGCACGCCGGATTTTTCCTGCTGCAGTTTATCCAGCAGTTTCTTCAGCTCGGCGACATCGGCACGCGCGGCTTCCAGTTGCTGTTGGGCATCGGCCTTCTCGTCGGCAAAGGCCGGCGCGAGCAGGCAGGTCAGAAAGATAAGGGCGAGGGCGCGGAACATGGGACGGGCGGCACCTGGGGCAAGGACGCGCCTAGTATGCCTAAAAATGCCGTTGCAAGCTGCAAGTCCCGTAGGGTGGATGACGCTTCACCCATCCACCAATAGCAATGGTGAAGATAAAAGCGTCTTCCGCCCTGCTCAGATTGCAAAGCGCGGTATTTGTAGCCCGGATGCAATCCGGGAGCGGAGTTACCGGCGCCAAAGCCCCCGGATTTCATCCGGGCTACCAGAGCCAATGTGTTCGCCATTGGCAAACTCGGATATTCATCCCGGTCGATCGGTTCAGTCCAGCTCGACGATGCTGGTGCCGGTCATTTCCGTTGGGACCGGCAGGCCCATCAGGGTCAGCAGGGTCGGCGCCACGTCGGCCAGCACGCCGCCTGCGCGGATGCGCGCCGGGCGTTTGCCGACATAGATGAACGGCACCGGTTCGCAGGTGTGCGCGGTGTGCGCCTGGCCAGTGCTTTCGTCGGCCATTTGCTCGACATTGCCGTGATCGGCGGTGATCAGGGCTTCGCCACCGACCTTGTCGAGCGCCTCGACGATGCGGCCGACGCAGCTGTCCAGGCATTCCACGGCCTTCACCGCGGCGCTGAACACGCCGGTATGGCCGACCATGTCGCCGTTGGCGTAATTGACCACGATCACGTCGTAACGCTGCTGCTCGATCGCTTCGACGATCTTGTCGGTGACTTGCGGCGCACTCATTTCCGGCTGCAGGTCATAGGTGGCGACGTTCGGCGAAGGGATCAGGATGCGCTCTTCGCCGGGGAACGGCTCTTCGCGACCGCCGGAGAAGAAGAAGGTGACGTGGGCGTACTTCTCGGTTTCGGCGATGCGCAGCTGGGTCTTGCCATTGTTCGCCAGGTATTCGCCGAGCACGTTGGTCAGGCTCGCCGGAGCGAAGGCGCAGGGCGCCGGGATGCTCGCGGAATATTGGGTCAGGGTGACGAAACCGGCCAGTTGCGGCACCCGGGCGCGGGGGAATTCCTTGAAGTCGGCCTCGACGAAGCAGCGGCTCAGCTCGCGGGCACGGTCGGCGCGGAAGTTCATGAACACCACGGCGTCGCCGTCTTCGACTTTCACCGGCTCGCCGAGGGTGGTGGCTTTGACGAATTCGTCGTTCTCGCCGCGCGCGTAGGCCGCTGCGAGGCCGGCCTGGGCGTTGGCTGCGTTGAATTCGCCAATACCGTCGACGATCAGTTTGTAGGCCTGCTCGACCCGGTCCCAGCGGTTGTCGCGGTCCATCGCGAAGTAGCGACCGATCAGGCTGGCGATCCGCCCTTTACCGAGTTTGGCGAAGGTCGCGTCGAGGGTTTCGATAAAGCTTTGCGCGCTTTTCGGCGGGGTGTCGCGGCCGTCGAGAAAGGCGTGCAGGTAGATTTTCTCGGCGCCGCGTTGCGCCGCCAGTTCGGCCATCGCCGCCAGGTGGTCCTGGTGGCTGTGCACGCCGCCGTCGGACAGCAGGCCGAGGATATGCACGGCCTTGCCGGCGCCGACCGCCTGGTCCACCGCGCCGGTGATCACCGGGTTGTGGAAAAACTCGCCGTCGCGGATCGCCTTGGTCACCCGGGTGAAGTCCTGATACACCACGCGACCGGCGCCGAGGTTCATATGGCCGACCTCGGAGTTGCCCATCTGCCCGTCCGGTAGACCGACATCCATGCCGCTGCCGGAAATCAGGCCGTGCGGCTGGGTGGCGCGCAAGCGGTCGTAGACCGGCGTGTTGGCGGCCATGATGGCGTTGGATTCGGGGTTTTCGCTGTGGCCGAAGCCGTCGAGGATGATCAGAACCAAAGGTTTGGGCGTGGCGCTCATAAAACTGACTCGCTCTGTATAGGGGCGAAAGGACAGGGGGCGAAAAAGGTTGGCATTTTAAGGCCAAGTGAGCAGCGGCGTCACGGTCGGACGGGGTTGGCGGCGAAATGACCTTGGCATGCTATCTGTCTCCTTTGCGGAGAAAAGATTCCCTGGCCACGGACTTTTAGACTATGCCGGTTACCTGCCGCATGCGTTATGCATGTAGGAGCCAGGGGGGCATGGCGATGCTGTGGGTTCGGATCGCCAGCAAGCTGGCTCCTACAGATGACATGCGCTCTTTTACTTTCCTGAGGAGCTGTCGGTGAAAGTCGTGCAATACATCGCTGGCACGGAGCTTTTTATCCCTGCCGCCTACCCTGCGTTGCCCGAGGGTTCTTTCAACAGGTGCGCGGCCAGGGTGCGCAGCGAGCCGAGTTGCCGGCAGATCAAGGCCAGCTGGGTTTGCACCAGGCGCTGGGCGTCGTCGGCATCTTCGGGCAATTGCTCGAGTTGCTGGGCCAGCTGCTCTTCGGCGTCGCTGTGCACGCTCACCGGGCGTTCGGCGAGCAGGTCCTCGGCGATGTCGTCGAGGCTCTGGGCGAGGCATTCGGCGCTGCGTAGCAAGGAGCTCTGGCTGTCGCTCAGGAGCACCTCGCCGCGGTGCGCGCCGAGCCCGGACAGGTAGCTGAGCAAGGTGTGCGAGAGCGCCAGGAAGCGCAGACCGAGATCCGCCTGCTTACGGAAATGCCCCGGCTCCATCAGCATATTGCCCAGGGTGGTGGACAGGCTGGCGTCGGCGTTATGCGCATTGCGCCGCGCCAGGCGGTAGGCCAGATCGTCGCGTTTGCCGCTGGCGTATTGCTGGATGATCTGCCGCAGGTAGTTGCTGTTGCAGCTCAGGGTGGTCGCCAGCATGCGGTTGAGGCGCCGGCCTTGCCAGTCCGGCAGGATCAGGAACACCGCCAGCCCGGCGATCAGGCTGCCGAGCAGGGTGTCGACCAGGCGCGGAATGAACAGCCCGTAGCCGTCGCCGATCTGATTGAAGCAAAACAGCACCAGCAGGGTGATCGCCGCGGTGGCCAGGGTGTAGCGGCTGCTGCGGGTGGCGAAGAAGATCACCCCGGCGGCCACGGCGAAGAAGGCTTGCACCAAGGGCGTGGGGAACAGATCGAACAGCGCCCAGGCGAGCAGCAGGCCGAGCACGGTGCCGGCGATACGCTGCACCAGCTTGCGCCGGGTGGCGCCGTAATTCGGTTGGCAGACGAATATCGTGGTCAGCAGGATCCAATAGCCCTGGGTCGGATGCACCCAATGCAGCAGGCCGTAGCCCGCCGCCAGAGCGATGGACAGGCGCAGCGCATGGCGGAACAGCAGCGAAGTCGGCGTCAGTTGCTGGCGCAGGCGCTCGCCCACGTCCTTCAACGAGCGGGGCGCGCGGTCCAGCAGGCTGCTGTCCTGCTGCTCGATCAGTGCATCGGGGTTGCTCGCCTGGCTGAGCAGGCGGTCGAGGGCGTCGAGGTTGCCGGCCAGGGCATTGAGCGAGCGCAACAGGTGACGCCAGGCCGGGTTGCTCTGCACGCGCAGGTGTTCCAGGGATTGCTGCAGGTCCTCCAGCGCCTGGTGGCAGAGCGCGCGGTAGGCGAACGGCTGGCGCAGTTCGATGGCCCGGGCCAGGCGCTGGCAGCCTTCGCCATGCAGGCGGATCAGGCGTTGGCAGCGGAACAGCACATCACTGTGGAAGAACGCCTGGGCCAGCTCGTTGTAGGGATAATGCGAGGAGCTGGCGCGTTCGTGGATGTCCTGGGCGAGAAAGTACAGCTTCAGGTAACGGCTGACCTGCGGCCCCGGCCGGCCGTTGTCGACCCGGTGCATGATGGTTTCCTTGGCGGCGTTCAGCGCCGCCACCACCTGGCCGTTTTGTTTGGCCATGGCCAGGCGTAGCGCCGTTACGTCGAGGTCGCGCACCGGTTCGAACAGCGCGGCCTTGAGTTCGAGGTAGCGGCCCAGTTCGCGAAACAATCGGGCCAGGCTGTGTTGCACCGGCTGGTTGGCGAACAGCGCCTGCCAGATCACCGACAGCAAGCCGTACCAGGCGGCGCCGGCCACCAGCAGCAACGGCTCCGGCCCCAGCCCGGCGCTGCCGCCGCGCTGCTCGACGCCGATCATGCTGTAGATCGCCAGAATCAGGGTGGCCCAGCCGAGCGTGGCGTAGCGTTCGCCGAGAGCGCCGAGCATGGTCAAGGCGAAGCTCGACAGCGCCAGGGCGCCGACGAACAACCAGGGATAGGGAAACAGCAGTTCGACCGTATAGGCCGCGGCGCTGAAGCACAGTAGGGTCACCAGTAACGCGCCGAGTCGGCCTTGCCAGCTGTCGTCGGTCTCCGCCAGGGCGCTGGCGATCACCCCGAGAAACAGCGGGATCAGCGCCTGCATCCAGCCCTGCGACCAGCACAACGCCAGGCTACCGCTCAGCGCGATGAACACGCGCAGGCTGTAGCTGAACTTATCCATGGCCCAGAGGCGGCGCAAGGAATGGCTGAGCGGGGAAGTGGGCATCCGAACGACCTTAATGCGGCGGCAATGGCGAGCAGACTAACGGAATATGTGGACGTGCGGCAGCCATCTGCGGACATCACCCGTGCGTACTCGCCCAGGCGACCAGATGCTTTGTAGGGTGGACATGGCGAAGCCTTGTCTGCCGTTGGCAGCCAAAATGACGGACAAGCCTGCGGCATGTCCTCCCTACGATGTTAAACAGCAGGTCCATAGGCCGCGCACCCAGGTTGTAGCCCGGATACGCCATGGCGCAATCCGCGATCTGCCCCGCGTTCCGGATACGGTTTAGCCGCGAGTCTTTATGCATAGGCTTGCCCCCGAGCAGTTACCTTGAACTTGCCGCGCCGCGTGGGGGACTTATCAGTATGCAGCCGCCGCGCTCCAGCCTTATGCAGTCCACTCGGGCGCTTCAACCAAGGTGGCTGACCGGGAGGGCTCGTGAGGATTGCATCGCTACGCCATTGCTGCCTGGCGCTGGGTCTGCTGCTGGCATCGGTCGGGCTGCTGGCCGCGCCGGCGCCGGTGGTGGCGTTGCGCGTCGAGGGGGCGATCGGGCCGGCCAGCGCCGATTACCTGGTGCGCGGCCTGTCCCGGGCGGTCGAGCAGGGCGCGCAATTGGTGGTGTTGAGCATCGACACCCCGGGCGGCCTGGACACCTCGATGCGCGACATCATCAAGGCCATCCTCGCCAGCCCCATCCCGGTTGCCAGCTATGTCGCACCCAGCGGCGCACGGGCGGCCAGCGCCGGCACTTACATCCTCTATGCCAGCCATATCGCGGCGATGGCGCCGGGCACCAACCTGGGCGCGGCGACGCCGGTGGCGATCGGCGGCATGCCCGGCACGCCGCCGCAAAAGGACAAGCCCAGCGTCGATAAAGACGAGAAGGATAAAGCCTCCGAGGAGCAGCCGGCGGCGCCGGGCGACGCCATGAGCAAGAAGCAGATCAACGATGCCGCCGCCTATATCCGCGGCCTGGCGCAGATGCGCGGGCGCAACGCCGAGTGGGCCGAGCGGGCGGTACGCGAGGCGGTCAGCCTGGCGGCCGAGGAGGCGTTGAAGCTCAAGGTAATCGACTACCTGGCCGGCGACCTGGATGCGCTGCTCGAACAGCTGGATGGCAAAAGCTTCACCGCCGCCGGGCGCGAACTCACCTTGGCCACCGCGGGCGCGGCGGTGATCGAGCAGACGCCGGACTGGCGCACGCGGATGTTGGCGGTGATCACCAATCCCAGCGTGGCGCTGCTGTTGATGATGATCGGGGTCTACGGGCTGATCTTCGAATTCTCCAACCCGGGCACCGGGATTGGCGGCGTGCTCGGCGGCATCAGCCTGTTGCTGGCGCTGTACGCCTTGCAGTTGCTGCCGGTGAATTACGCCGGCGTCGCTCTGATTCTGCTGGGTATCGCCTTTATCGCGGCCGAGGCGTTCGTGCCGAGTTTCGGTGTGCTCGGTTTCGGCGGGGTGCTGGCGTTCTGTCTGGGCGGTTTGATCCTGATCGATACCGAGGTGCCGGGGTTCGGCATTCCCTTGTCGTTGATCCTGACCTTGGGGGTGATCAGCGGCCTGACGGTTTTCGCCATCGTCAGCATGGCGCTGCGGGCCAGGCGGCGCGCCGTGTATGGCGGAGACAACGAACTACTCGGCTGCGTCGTGCCGATTCATGCCGTGCAAAGCAGCGACCCGCAAGAAGGCTGGGTCGAGCTGCGTGGCGAACGCTGGCAAGTGCATAGCCAGTCGCCCTTGCGGGCCGGGCAGGAGGTGCGTGTACTGGCGCGCCGGGGCCTGTCGCTGGAGGTTGCCGCGTTGGAACAACCCCCTTCACCAGGAGATTAGTCATGGGTTTCGAACTGAGCTTTTTCACCCTGGCGGTGCTGCTGATCGCACTGCTGGCTTTGGCATTTCGCATCCTGCGCGAGTACGAGCGCGGCGTAGTGTTCCAGCTCGGGCGGTTCTGGAAGGTCAAAGGGCCGGGGCTGGTGATCATCATCCCGGGGATTCAGCAAATGGTCCGCGTCGATCTGCGCACCCTGGTGCTGGATGTGCCGACCCAGGATGTGATCTCCCGCGACAACGTCTCGGTCAAGGTCAACGCCGTGGTCTATTACCGCGTGCTCGATGCGGAGAAGGCGATCATCCAGGTCGAGGACTACCACTCGGCCACCAGCCAGCTGGCGCAGACCACCTTGCGCGCGGTGCTCGGCAAGCACGATTTGGACGACATGCTCGCCGAACGCGAACAGCTCAACGACGACATCCAGAAGGTGCTGGATGCGCAAACCGATGCCTGGGGCATCAAAGTCTCCAACGTCGAGATCAAGCACGTCGACCTCGACGAGTCGATGGTCCGCGCCATCGCCAAACAGGCCGAGGCCGAGCGCGAACGGCGGGCCAAGGTGATCCACGCCGAAGGCGAATTGCAGGCCTCGGAAAAACTCATGCAAGCCGCCGAAATGCTCGGCCGCCAGTCCGGCGCCATGCAGTTGCGCTATATGCAGACGCTGAGCAATATCGCCGGCGGCAGCGAACGGACCGCGACCGTGGTGTTCCCTATGCCGATCGAGTTGTTGCAGGGCATCCCCTCGAAGTCTTAGGCGGATCCCCGTTTCAGCCTCTGAAAAGCCGCTGGTTTAAGGTGAAATCCCCTGAAAGTGGCGAGCAATACGGGGCGTCCTCAGGCGCGAGGGGAATGAGCGTCTCCTAGACTTTCTCTATGCACAGAGCCCGTCTGCCTGGAGAACGTTATGCGTATCGGCGTACCCAAAGAAATCAAGAACCACGAGTACCGTGTCGGCCTGACGCCGCAGTCGGTGGCCGAATTGACCGCCCTCGGCCATGAACTCTGGGTCGAGACCCAGGCCGGCGTCGCCATCGGCTTCGGCGATGCCGATTACCGGGCCGCCGGCGCGCAGATCGCCAAGGATGCCGAACAGGTGTTCAGCGAGGCGCAGATGATTGTCAAGGTCAAGGAGCCGTTGGCCGTCGAGCGCGCCCGCTTGCGCCCCGAACATACCCTGTTCACTTACCTGCACCTGGCGCCTGATCGGCCGCAAACCGAGGAGCTGATGGCCAGCGGTGCGACCTGCATCGCTTACGAAACCGTCACCGATGGCCACGGCCGCCTGCCGTTGCTGGCGCCGATGTCCGAAGTGGCCGGGCGCATGTCGATCCAGGCCGGCGCCAGTTGCCTGGAAAAAGCCCGCGGCGGCCGCGGCGTGCTGCTCGGCGGCGTACCGGGAGTCGCGCCGGGCAAGGTGGTGATTCTCGGCGGCGGTGTGGTCGGCAGCCAGGCTTTGGCCATGGCGGTCGGTCTGGGCGCCGATGTCACCGTGCTGGATAAGAGCGTGGATGCCTTGCGCCGCCTGGATGCGCACTACGGCAACCGCATCACCACGCTCTACTCGACCCGCGCGGCGGTGCGCGAGCAGGTGCTGGCGGCCGATCTGGTGATCGGCGGCGTGCTGATCCCCGGCGCCGCGGCGCCCAAGTTGATCAGCGCCGAGATGGTCCGGCAGATGTTGCCCGGCGCGGTGCTGGTGGATGTGGCGATCGACCAGGGCGGCTGCGCGGAAACCTCGAAAGCCACCACCCATGCCGAGCCCACCTATGTGGTCGACGACGTGGTGCATTACTGCGTGGCCAATATGCCCGGCGCGGTGGCGCGTACCTCGACCCTGGCGTTGAACAACGCGACCCTGCCGTTCGTCATCGCGCTGGCGGAAAAAGGCGTGCGCCGTGCGCTGGAAGAAGATGCGCACCTGCGCAACGGCCTCAACGTGGCCCAAGGCGCGATCGCCTGTGCCAGCGTGGCCGAGGCCCATGGCCTGCCTCACCAGCCGGCGGCCAGCCTGATCGAGCGGTTATAGCGGCGTTATCGTCGACAGCCCGCTCGACAGCAAGCCGATAGCGATGCGGTTAGACAAAAGTGCGGTTGTTTCGCCGCACCTGGCTGCTTACTCTCAAGCATGGACCGTTCCCTTTTCAGGACGTTTGCCATGCTGTTTACCCCGTATCGCCGGTCGTTGTGCTTGGCGCTCTACATCATCTGCCTGCTCGCGGTATCGCCGGCGCAGGCGCTCAAGCTCTACACCGAGGAGTACCCGCCGCTGAACTTCACCCGCGATGGTCGCCCGACCGGGCTGGGTGTCGAAGTGGTCCAGGAGATATTGCGGCGCACCGGGCAACGGGCGGAGATCGAGGTGGTGCCCTGGACCCGGGGTTATCACGCGGTGCAGACGCAGGCCGACACCGGTTTGTTCGTCACCATGCGTACGGCCGAGCGTGAGCAGCTGTTCAAATGGGTCGGCCCGATCATAGTCGCGGTGACCAGTTTCTATGCGCTCAAGGACTCCGGGCTGAGCATCGCCAGCCTGGACGACGCGAAGAAGGCCGGCATCATCGCCGCGCCGCGCCAGTGGTACAGCTTCCAAACCCTGGAAGCCCAGGGCATGCCCAATCTCTATGGGGTGCTCGGCCCCAAACAGATGATGAATATGCTGCGCTATAAACGCGTGCCGCTGGTGGTGGCGGATAACGTCACGCTCGCCAGCTTGCTCGCCCTGGCCGAACTGAAACCGGCGGATGTCGAGCCGCTGTACACCTTTATGAGCACCCAGGCCTATATCGCCTTCTCGCGGGACACTGATGATCTGTTGATCGAGCAATGGCAAAGCGCCCTCGATCAGATGAAAGCGGATGGGCGCTTCCAGGCCATCTACCACAAGTGGCTGCCCGGCGCGCCGCTGCCTGAATGACGCCATAGTCGTGGATCGTTCGGTAGCCCGGATGCAATCCGTGGAGTCGCGCAAGGCAACCACCGGTGCTCCGGATTGCATCCGGGCTACAGCGGCCAGACCAGCAGCAACAGTGGCACTCCGACCACCACCACGAGAATCTCCAGGGGCAGACCCAGGCGCCAGTAATCGCCGAAGCGGAAGCCGCCCGGGGTCAGGATCAGGGTGTTGTTCTGGTGGCCGATGGGGGTGAGGAACGAGCAGGACGCGCCGATCGCCACGGCCATCAGCAGCGTATCCTGGCTGACTCCGAGCTGGCTCGCCGCGCTCAACGCGATTGGGCACATCACTGCTGCGGTGGCGGCGTTGTTCATAAAGTCGGAAAGTGTCATGGTCACCACCATCAGCAGGGCGAGCACGACCACCGGGTTGCCCTGGGCGACGTTCTCCAGCAGTAGCCGTGCCAGCAGATCGGCCGCGCCCGTGCTGGACATGGCGCCGGCCACGGGAATCAGCGCGCCGAGCAGGACGATCACCGGCCAGTCGATCGCCTCGTAGACCGAGCGCAGCGGCACCACGCGCATCAGCATGTACACCAGCACCCCGAGCGAAAACGCCACGGCGGCCGAGAGCAGGCCGAACGCGGCGGCGAGAACCGCCAGCAGCATCACACCGAAGGCGATGCTCGCCTGGCGCGGGTCGGGTATGGTGATCGCACGGTCGGCCAGGGGCACACAGGCGAATTCGCTGGCGAACTCGGCGATATCGTCCGCCGCGCCTTGCAGCAGCAACACGTCGCCCGGCTGAATCGCGGTCGAGCGCAGGCGCTTGAGCGAGCGGTGACCCTGGCGCGAGATCGCCAGCAAGTTGATCGCATAGCGGCTGCGCACCCGCGCATCGCTGACGCTGCGGCCGACCAGGTGAGATTCCGGTAATGCCAGCAATTCTTGCAGCACGCTGGGCTCCGCTTCCACGTCCTTCTTCTCGCCGTTCTTGCCCGCACCGGCCGACTCGATGTCGCCGACCGCCACGGCGATGGTCGGCGGGTCGCTGTCCCGTTGTTCGCGCTGCGCTTCGCTCGGCGGCGGTAGGTCGGCGGCCAATTTCAGGCCCAGGTTGGCCAATACCTCGCCGAGCGACTCCGGCTCCGCTTCGAGCAGCAAAATGTCGTCGGCCTGCAGCACGCGGCGCGGGTCGGGCGCGGAAATTCGAAATTTATTGCGCACCATGCCGATCACCTGGGCATCGGCCTCATCGAGCAAGGCCTCGACTTCGCGCAGGGTTTTACCGACCACCTTGGCGTCTTTCCTGACCCGGGCTTCGGTGAGGTAGGTGCCGGTGTCGAAGCTGGCGGCGTTGCTCACCGTGCGTTTGGGCACCAGGCGCCAGCCGAGCAGGGCGATAAACGCCACGCCGGCCAGCGCCACCGCAACGCCGACCGGGCTGAAATCGAACATGGCGAAGGGCCCGCTGCCACTCTGCGCGCGGAAGCTCGAAACGATCAGGTTGGGCGGCGTGCCGATCAGCGTGGTCATGCCGCCGAGGATGGTGCCGAAGGCCAGCGGCATCAGCACCCGTCCAGCCGGTATGCCTTGTTTATCGGCGATTTGCAGCGCTACCGGCATCAGCAGGGCGAGGGCACCGACGTTGTTCATAAAAGCAGAAAGCAGCGCGCCGAGGCCGGTCAGTGCGGCAATCGCCAGCATCGGCCCGGGCTTTTGCGGCAGCAGGCGCCGGGCCAGTGCGTTCACCGCGCCGGTGATGCGCAGGCCATGGCTGAGCACCAGTACGCAGGCCACGGTAATCACCGCAGGGTGGCCGAAGCCGGCAAAGGCCTCCTCGTCCGGCACCAGCCCGGCCAGTACGCAGCCGAGCAAGGCGCCGAGGGCGACTACGTCGTGGCGCCAGCGGCCCCAGATGAACAACACCACAGTGGCGGCCAGAATGGCGAAGATAAAGCCTTGGTCCAGGGTCATACGAAAGACGGTCCTTGTACTGCTAGATAGGTGCGGATAGGCGCGGAGTGGAAATGCCATCGTCTGATATTGCTTTGTAGCAGACAGCTGAGGCTCGCTTCGTTCAATTGCACGTTATCCAGGCCGCTAATGAAGCCACGGCCAAAACCATATCAATCCAAGCAGCCCGGTCGGGGCTCGGCGGTCGCTACCTTGGCCCGCAGAGCCACTCGCCTGGGCTTATGCGGGCCGGCTAAGCTGGGGCTTGGTCCTCCGAGTACTTGCGCCATGCCCAGCAAAACCGTGCTGATCCCGCTACCGAACCGTGACTTCGACCCGAGCGAAGTGGCTATCAGCTGGCAGCTGTTGCGCGCCGCCGGGCATCGGGTGCGCTTCGCCACCCCGGATGGGCGGCCTGCCGAGGGCGACCCGCTGATGCTTAGCGGCGAGGGGCTCGACCCCTGGGGTTGGTTACCGGGTGCGCGTCGGCTCAAGTTGATCGGCCTGCTGCTACGGGCCCGGCGCGGCGCCCGCGAAGCTTATGGGCTGATGCTGGCCGACGCTGAGTTCCACCAGCCGCTGCGTTACGAGCAACTCGATGTGGCTGATTTCGACGGCCTGTTGCTGCCCGGCGGGCACTGGGCGCGGGGTATGCGCGGCTACCTGGAGAGCCAGGTATTGCAGGCTTTTGTCGGTGCTTTCTTTAGCAGCGGCAAGCCGGTTGCCGCGATTTGCCATGGCGTGCTGCTGGCGGCGCGCAGCCCGGGAACGGCTGGCCGCTCTGCGCTCTATGGGCGCAAGACCACGGCGCTGACCTGGGCCATGGAAAAAAGCGCCTGGGATTTGACCCGCTTCTTTGCGCGCTTCTGGGATGCTGATTATTACCGCACTTACCTGGAGGCGCCGGGCGAGCCGAGCGGCCATATGAGCGTGCAGGCCGAGGTCACTCGCGCTTTGGCCCGCCCCGAGGATTTTCTCGATGTGCCGCAAGATGCCCCCGATCGCCTGCGCAAGACCAGCGGCCTGCACCGTGACAGCCCGAGCGACAGCCGCCCGGCCTGGGTGGTGCGCGACGGCAACTACATCTCCGCGCGCTGGCCGGGCGATGTACATGGCTTCGCCCAGCGCTTTATCGAGCTATTGGCGGAGTAACAGTCTCGTAGCCCGGATGAAATCCGGGAGCGGTTTGGGTGGCGCTGCGATTCCCCGGATTGCGCCGCGTTCTGCGGCTTATCCGGGCTACCGTTGAACTGAGTCGGCTAGACGAACTGCGCCGCCGCATAGCCCGAGGCCCAGGCCCATTGGAAGTTGAAGCCGCCGAGGTGGCCGGTGACATCCAGCACCTCGCCGACGAAGTACAATCCGGGGCTTTTCAGCGACTCCAGGGTTTTCGACGACACCTCGCGGGTATCCACGCCGCCCAGGGTGACTTCGGCGGTGCGGTAGCCCTCGGTGCCGGCCGGCACCAGCTGCCAGTCGGCGAGCTTGTCGGCGATCGCCTTGAGTTCGCCGGGGGTGTACTGCTTCATCGGTTTGGAGGCGAACCAGTTGTCGGCCAGCAGCCCGGCCATCTTCTTGGTGAACAGCTCGGCGAGCAGGGTTTTCAATTCGCTGTTGGGCCGTTCGCTTTGCTGCTGCGCCAGCCATTCGGGCAGGTCGATATGCGGCAGCAGATCGATATGCACGACATCGCCCGGTCGCCAGAACGAGGAAATCTGCAGAATCGCCGGCCCGCTCAGGCCGCGGTGGGTGAACAGGATGTTCTCGCGAAAGCTCTGGCCGTTGCAGCTCACCAGGCAGTCTTCCACCGAGGTGCCGGACAGCTCGCTGCACAGCGCCTTCAATTGCGGGTCGGTGATGCTGAATGGCACCAGGCCGGCGCGGGTCGGCAGCAGGGTGTGGCCGAACTGCTGCGCCACCTGATAGCCGAAGCCGCTCGCGCCCAGGGTCGGGATCGACAGGCCGCCGGTGGCAATCACCAGGGATTCGCAGCTCAGCGTGCCCATGCTGCTCTGCAAGCGGTAACCGCTCTCCAGCTTGTCGATCTGCGTGACCGAGGTGTCCAGACGCAGCTCGACGCCTGCCTGCGCGCATTCGCTCAGGAGCATCTCGAGGATGTCGCTGGCCTTGTTATCGCAGAACAGCTGGCCGAGTTTTTTCTCGTGGTAGGGCACGCCGTGCTTGCCGACCAGGCCGATAAAGTCCCACTGGGTGTAGCGCGCCAGGGCGGATTTGCAGAAGTGCGGATTCTCCGAAAGAAAGTTGCCCGGCTCGCAGTACATATTGGTGAAGTTGCAACGCCCGCCGCCGGACATCAGGATCTTCTTGCCGGCCTTGTTGGCGTGGTCCAGCAGCAATACCCGGCGCCCGCGCCCGGCGGCGGTCAGGGCGCACATCAGGCCTGCCGCGCCGGCCCCAATGATGATGACGTCTGTCGCGGACACCGCGGGCTCCTCAAGCAGAATGGAAACGCCCGGACCCGGTCCGGATTGGCGCGCATCTTACCCGAAAGAAGGCACCGGGATGGCATGGTGGGTGGGGACAAGAGCGCCTAAGCTGAAGTTGGTTTGTCGGTCATTCCGAGGTCGAGGTATGTGGCGCATCGTGGTTCTACTGCTGTTATGGGTCGTCGATGACATCGCGGCCGCTGACCCGCTGCGCCTGGTCGCCAACGTCTGGCCGCCCTATACCGATCGACGCTTACTCAATGGCGGGCTGGCCAGCGACCTGGTGCAGAACGCCTTGCATCGCGCGGGCTATGCCACGGTGCGCAGCGAGGTGCCCTGGGCCCGCGCGCTGCGTGGCTTGCGCATCGGGCGCTACGATGTGGCGATCAGCGCCTGGTACAGCGAAGAGCGCAGCGAGTTTGCCGACTTTTCCCAGCCCTATCTGATCAACCAGGTGCGTCTGGTGCAGCGACGCGGGCGTGACATCCGCTTCGAGCGGCTGGCCGACCTCTACCAATACCTGATTGCCGTGGGGCGCGGCTATGCCTATGCGCCGGAGTTCGACAACGATAGCCGCTTGAGCAAGTTCGTGGTGCAGGACTTTGCCGCAGGGGCGCGGATGGTTCAGGCCCAGCGCCTGGACTTGGCGGTGGAGGACGAACTCGTGGCGCGCTACCTGTTCAAGGGGGAATTGGCGAGCATCAGCGACGAGCTGGAGTTTTTGCCGCGGCCGCTAAGTGAGAGCGGCTTGCATATCCTGATCAGTCGTTTGCATCCCGAGCACCGGCAGATCGCCGAAGCCTTCGACCAGGCGATCATGGCGATGCGCAGCGATGGCAGCTATGCGCGGATCTTCCAGAAGCACGGCTACCCCGTGCTGCAGTGAGGTAGCCGGGTTGTTCGCGCGCGGCTGCGCGGCTAATGGGCCACCGGATAGCAGGCCGTTGAAAAATGTAGGCGAGGCCGCCGAGACAAGGCAAAAACAGGCGAGGGCGCGGAGTTTACGTGTTGTAAATGAGCAGTCCGAGCCTGTTTTTAACGCCGTATCGGCAACGTAGGTAGTTTTTCAACGGCCTGATAGGTGTCGAGGCCATGGGGCGCGGCGGCGAACGCAGGCAGTCGCTCGGCCGACTCGGAAAACCGCTGCAGCGTCGGAAAACGCTCGCCATCCAGCCGTTCGGGCAGCATCCCGTGGCTGAAGCGCCAGGCCACGGCAGTGGTGATGCCGGCCTGATCGATGCTGTCGACGGCCAGCGGTCTGCGCAGCAGCTCGGCTTCGAGTGCATCAAAAGCGGCCAGCAATTGTCCGGTGATCCGCGTCAGCCAGGGTTCGTGTTGTTTTTCCACGGGACGCAATTCGCGTTCGTAGATCATCTGCACGCTCTTCTCGCACGCCGCCAGGCCCAGGCCGATCACCCGCAGCGCCTGCTGGCGCTCGGCGATGCCGGTCGGCATCAGGCTTCGCGCCGGGGCGGCGAGGTATTCTGCGAGTTCGAGAATCAGCGTGGAATCCATCAACACGGTGCCGTCGTCGCAGACCAGCGTGGGCGCTTTGACCAACGGATTGATCTGCTGAAATTGCTCGAAGTTGCGGAAAACCGAAAGCGCGCGGTGTTCGAACGGCAAACCGAGCAATTGCAGCGACACCGCGACGCGGCGGACATAGGGCGAGTCGAGCATTCCGATCAGTTGCATAGCGAGCTCCATTGAGACAACTAATTAGCGAGTGGTGGTTAGGCAAAACGCTTTGGCGTCTCGGCGAAATTTCCGCAATGCATGGTTTGTAATCAAGTTATTGCCGACAAATAGCCGCCTCGGAGCATTGGGGCGGAAAACCGCTGCAGAACCGCGCAAGGCTTATGCGGTCTATGAAGTTGTTAAGCGTTTTGCCATAGCGAATAGCTTTTCCTGTGGTCAATTGACCGGGAGTAACAACTATGAACCTCGCATTAACTCCGCTGATATCGTTGATCGCCGGCATCCTGATATTGATCATGCCGCGCCTGCTGAACTACATCGTCGCCATTTACCTGATCGTTATCGGTCTGGTGGGGATTTTCGGCGGCAGCTTGAATCTGCGGATATAGCGCCTGCAACGACTCAGGTGCTGATTGCCGTGGTGAACACGAGCCTGTTGCCGAATGGATCGGTGATGCTCATATCCCGAGTGCCCCACGGCATTTCCTGAATCTGCGGAATCGCATGTTTGTAGTGCTTGGCCAGCAAAGCCGCCTGGAATTCGTCCAGTCCTTCGGTCTCGATGCGCATGGCCGCGCCGGGGCAACTATCGCCGTGGTGTTCCGATAGGTGCAGCACGCACTGATCTTTCGATACCTGCAGATAGAGCGGCAGGTCTGGCGAGAAACGGTGTTCGAAGTCGATACGAAAACCTAGAAAATCCACATAGAAAGCCTTGGCCAGGGCTTCGTCGAAGATTCGCAGTATCGGAGTGGTCTTGGCGAAATTCATCGGTTCACCTCCTTGTGTTCGGATTTGCGGCGGTAGATCGCATCATGCCGTAAAACAGCGCCCCGCCGATATTCGGGGCGCGTCGGGCACATTCCGTTGTCGCCATCTGCCGTGCTACGGCGTTGCCGCTGGCGGCATCGCCGCGGGTTTATGTTTGCGCAGCATGGCATAGGCGCCGCCCAATACCAGGCCGAACAGGGCATGGGCAAACAGCGAGACCCAGTTTTGCGCCTGGGTGAACCAGGGGAAAGCGGCCGGGGCGATCAGGTAGAAATTGATGAAGTAGATCGCCAAACCGAAAGCGATGCCGATCAGCAGCGCCGAGGTGCCGTTCAAACGGTGGACGATCCAGCCCAGGACCAGGCCGAGCGCTATCGACAGTGCGAAGTGGATCGCCATTGCCACGAGTACGATCAGGGCATTGAAGTCGGCGGGTGGCGGCAGAACGTCCCTGCCGAGCAGTATCGCCGCGATCATCCGCGGCGGCCCCCACGGGCTTTGCCCCAGAAACAGCATCACCATCAGCATTTCCGCGACCACGAAAACCACCCCGGCGATGATGCCGGCCCACATGCTCGCGCTCCAATCGGTTCTGTCCTGTTGATACGATTGCGAAAATCTCTCCAAGGTCATTGTGCGTGCCATAACGTCCTCCTGTGCGGATTGACTGCTATTTGCAAGCAATGGTGTCGAGACACCTGCGCTCAATGTTTTTGAAGATGCCGGGCACGCCGAAGTTTCGCTAATAATTCACTGGGCGGTAGGGCGCCGTTGCGTCTAGCACGGGTATTTCGGCTCGCTCGGAAACGGTCGGTGCGGCGTGGCGTTTATTGCCAGTGGGTGCGACCGCGACCCTGGGTCTTGGCTTGATACAGGCGCAGGTCGGCCTGGTGCAGCAGGCTTTCCAGATCTTCCGGATGGCCGTGATAGACCCCGGCGCTGAAGGACAGCGGCGGCGCGCCGACGGCGTATTTCAAACCGGCGCAGCGTTCGCGCAGTTGGTCGAGCGCCTTTCCCAGGCTCGCGCCGTCCTCGCTGCTGACCATGGCGAATTCTTCACCGCCCAAGCGGCCGATCAAGGCGTGGGGGAACTGGCTGGAAAAAGCCTTGGCGAAGGCGATCAGGGCGGCGTCGCCGCTGGCGTGGCCGTGCTCGTCGTTGATCCGCTTGAAGAAATCCAGATCGAGCATAGCCACGCTGAGGTGCTTGCCGCTGCGTTGCGCCTGTTCGAACAACTGCTGGCCGTGCTCGTGGAACGCGCGACGGTTGCGCAGGCCGGTGAGGGCGTCGTACTGCGCGGCCTGTTTCAGCGCGCGCATCAGGTCGCGGCGCTCCAGGGTCGACATCACCCGGCAGTTGAGTTCTTCCGGGCAGAAAGGCTTGCGCAGGAAGTCGTCGGCGCCGTGTTTGATGAACTTGGCGCTGAGCGAGCCTTTGGCGTCGGCGGACAGGCCGATGATGATCAGCTCGTTGCGCTTCATCTGCTGGCGCAGCAGCTTGACCAGCTCGAAGCCGCTGATGCCCGGCATGCTGTGGTCGACCACGAACAGATCGATGTCCGGCTGTTCGTTGAGGATGCGCAGGGCATCGTCGCCGTCGCTGGCTTCGATGATCTGGTAGCGGTGCGGGGTGAGGATATGGCGGATGTAATGGCGGGTGGCTTCCGAGTCCTCGGCGACCAGGATCTTCACCTGGCTGTTGCTCTCCAGGCGGTGGATCAGGCGGAAGGCGTATTCGTAGGAGTGCTGGTTGTCCTTGAGCACATAGTCAACCACGCCCTTGAGCAGTAACTCGTCGCGGCGCTGCTCGTTGTAGGAGCCGCTGAGGACGATGCACGGCAGCTTGTAGCGCATCACCAGGTCGACGCTCTCGCCGTTCGGCGCATCGGGCAGGTGCAGGTCGACGATGGCGGCGAAGAACAGTTCGGCGGAGGTTTCCAGCATCACCTCGGCTTCCGCCAGGGAGGCGCAGAATACCGGTTGCAGGCCAGTTTCCTGGCGGAACAGGTGTTCGAGAATCTTCAACACCATGGGGCTGTCTTCGATAACCAGAATATTGCGCACGGGAGGTTCCTCTGCCTCGGGCCGCCTCCTGGCTGCCAACCTGTTCATCGTCATCAACGACCTGCTATCGCAATTACAACTATAGAGCTATAGGGTGCGCACCCGCAGCGAGCGCCCCTTGATCTTACCTTCGGTCAAACGCTTGAGGGCGATTTTGGCCAGGCTGCGCTCCACCGCGACGAACGCCTGGAAGTCGAAGATGGCGATTTTGCCGACCTTGTCGCCGGGAATCCCGGCCTCGCCGGTCAGGGCGCCGAGGATATCGCCGGGACGCAGTTTATCCTTGCGTCCGGCGCCGATGCACAGGGTGATCATCGGCGGTTGCAGAGGCTCGCCGGCCTTGGCCTTGAGGCTGCTCAGCGGGTGCCAGTTCAGTGGGCTCTTCTGCAGCGCCTCGATGGCTTGGGCGCGGTGCGCTTCCGGCGGCGCGACCAGGCTCATGGCCAGGCCTTTTTCGCCGGCGCGGCCGGTGCGGCCGACCCGGTGGATATGGATTTCCGAATCGCGCGCCAGTTCGACGTTGATCACCATGTCCAGGCCATCGATATCCAGGCCGCGGGCGGCGACATCGGTGGCCACCAGCACCGACAGGCTGCGGTTGGCGAACATCGCCAGGACCTGATCGCGATCGCGCTGCTCCAGGTCGCCGTTCAGCGCCGCAGCGGAAATGCCATTGGCGCTCAGGTGGTCGACCAGTTCCTGGCACTGCTGCTTGGTGAAGCAGAAGGCCACGCAGGATTGCGGGCGGAAGCTGGCGAGCAGCTTGACCACGGCGTCCATGCGCTCCTCGGGGGATATCTCGTAGAAGCGCTGCTCGATCTGCGTATCGTCGTGCAGCGCCTCGGCCTTGACCTGCTGCGGATTGCGCATAAAGGCCGCGGACAGCTGCTTGATGCCCGCCGGGTAGGTGGCGGAGAACAGCAGGGTCTGCCGCCGCGCGGGGGTCTGGCCGATGATCTCGGCGATGCTGTCGTAGAAGCCCATATCGAGCATGCGGTCGGCTTCGTCGAGCACCAGGGTGTTGAGGCCGTCGAGCTTCAGCGTGCCCTTGCTCAGGTGCTGCTGGATGCGCCCCGGGGTGCCGACGATGATCTGCGCGCCATGCTCCAGGGAGCCGATCTGCGGGCCGAAGGGCACGCCGCCGCACAGCGTCAGCACCTTGATATTGTCGGCACCGCGGGCCAGACGGCGGATTTCCTTGGCGACCTGGTCGGCCAGCTCGCGGGTCGGACACAGCACCAGCGCCTGGCAACCGAAATAGCGCGGATTGAGCGGGTTGAGCAGGCCGATGCCGAAGGCCGCGGTCTTGCCGCTGCCGGTTTTGGCCTGGGCGATCAGGTCCATGCCTTTGAGTATCACCGGCAGGCTCTGCGCCTGGATCGGCGTCATCTCGGCATAGCCGAGGGACTCCAGGTTGGCCAGCATGGCGGCGGAAAGCGGCAGCGAAGCGAAAGCGGTGTTGGTCACGGTACCAGCCTGATAAGCGAAATGGCGCGCAGTGTAGCAGGCGTTCGCCACGGACAGGCGGCCGCACGACCGAGCGCTAGGTTGTCGAGGATACGCGGCCATGCTCGAGGCCCTGCCCGGGCGTTGTCGGCTCCTACAGAAGTGCGTCCGCAGGAGCGGGTGTGAAAAAAATCTGGTCAGAAAGGCGTCATCGGCGTTCAACGGTTGTTCCACGTGCTTGCTGATCAATACTATAAAGTCCAATATGGACAAAATGGTTTTATTCTAGTCGGAGCGAAGCATGTCCAGCGCCCTTCCTTATGTGATTCATCAAGCCGAGGCCGAGCGCCTGCTCGCGCAAATCGACGTCCCGCAGGCCATGCGCGGGCTGTTCCGCGCCCTCGACGCCGGCCAGGCGGTGCAGCCGCCGCAACAACTGGTCGAGTTTCCCGGAGCTGCCGGCGATTTCATCAACTACCTCGGCGTGCTCGCCGGCGAGGGGGTATACGGGATCAAGACCTCGCCCTATATCAAATGCAGCGAAGGTCCCCTGGTCACCGCCTGGACGCTGCTGATGTCGATGGCGAGCGGCCAGCCACTGCTGCTTTGCGACGCGGGCCTGCTGACCGTCGCGCGCACGGCGGCGACCACCGCGGTGGCGATCGAGACCTTGGCGCCGCCAGGGTCCACGCGCCTCGCGGTGGTCGGCAGCGGCCCGGTGGCCCGCGCCCACCTGAATTATGTAAAGGGGCTGCGCGACTGGCGCGAGATTGCTGTGTACTCGCCCAACCTTGCTCTGCAGATGGCCAATGACCGCGACAGCCTGTGCGCCATCGATCCGCGCATCCACATCGTCGACGAGTTGGCGGACGCGGTGGCCGACGCCGAGGTAATCATGCTCTGCACCTCGTCCGCCGGTCCGGTGCTCGACCCGCTGAGTCTCGGCCACGCGGCCTTGATCACCTCCATTAGCACCAACGCCGTGCGTGCCCATGAGGTGCCGCCGCAGAGTCTGGCGGGCATGGATGTGTACTGTGATTACCGGGCCACCACACCCTGCGCGGCCGGCGAGATGCTGATCGCCAGCGAACGCCACGGCTGGAGCGCGGCCGAACTCAAAGGCGATCTGGCCGAGCTGGTCGGCGGCCGGGCGCCGCTGCCGGAGTATCGCCGGCCGGTATTCTTCCGCTCCATCGGCCTGGGGCTGGAAGACGTCGCTCTGGCCAACGCCCTCTATCATCTCTATCGACAAGGTTTGTGAGTTCGTCATGATCGAAGCGGATTTTCTTATCGTCGGCGCCGGCATTGCCGGCGCTTCCACCGGCTATTGGCTGGCCCCCCATGGGCGGGTCGTGGTGCTGGAACGCGAGACGCAGCCCGGCTACCACTCTACCGGCCGCTCCGCCGCGCTCTATACCGTGGCCTACGGCACGCCGCAGGTGCGCGCCCTGACCGCCGCCAGCCGCGCCTTCTTCGACAATCCGCCAGCGGGCTTTGCCGAGCACCCGCTGCTCAGCCCGCGCGGTGAGCTGGTGGTGGACTTCAACGGCGAACCGCAAGAGCTGCAACGGCAGTTCGCCAATGCCCTGGCCTGCATGCCGGACATGCAACTGCTGGATGCCGACCAGGCCTGTGCCATGCTGCCGGTATTGCGCCGGGAAAAGGTTCATGGCGCCATGTACGACCCCAGCGCCGCCGACATCGACACCGACGCCCTGCACCAGGGTTACCTGCGCGGCATTCGCCAGCACGGCGGACGTATCGATTGCAGCAGCGAAGCCCTGGCGGTACAGCGCATCGGCGACGCCTGGGAAGTGCGCACGGCCAACGACACCTATCGCGCGCCGTTGCTGATCAACGCCGCCGGTGGCTGGTGCGACGAGCTGGCCGGTCTTGCCGGCGTGCGCCCCATCGGTTTGCAGCCCAAGCGCCGCGCCGCCTTTATCTTCGCCGGGCCGGAGGGCGTGGATTGCCAGCCTTGGCCGATGCTGGTCAGTCTCGACGAATCCTTCTACATGAAGCCCGACGCCGGCATGCTGCTCGGCTCGCCGGCCAACGCCGACCCGGTGCAGCCCCACGACGTGCAGCCGGAAGAGCTGGACATCGCCATGGGCATCTACCAGATCGAGGAGGCCACCAGCCTATCGATCCGCCGTCCCGCGCACACGTGGGCGGGGCTGCGCTCGTTCGTCGCCGACGGCGATCTGGTGGGCGGTTACGATCCCGAGGTGGCGGGCTTCTTCTGGGTCGCCGCTCAGGGTGGCTATGGTATCCAGACCTCCGCGGCGATGGGCCAGGCTTGCGCCGCATTGGTGCGTGGCGAAGCCCTGCCGGCCGATCTGCAAGGCTTCGGCATCACCGCCGAGATGCTTTCCCCGGCACGACTGCGGGGCTGAAACGGCGGCCGCCCGGCTGGGCGGCTGGCCCTTGCGCAGGTGACGCTCGCCCCGCTTTGCGGCACACTCGCTGCGCCACCGCCCGGAGAAACTCGCGCCATGACGCCGCCCCGCCAAGACCCCGCCCTGGACAATTACCGGGCGATCGCCGACGCCATCGCCACGCTGTTCTTCCCCCACGCCGAGGTGGTGCTGCACGACCTGCGCACGCAGCAGGTCGACTATATCGCCAACAACCTCTCCAAACGCAGGGTCGGCGACGATGCCGCTCTGGAAGATTTGCTCAGCGACGAGCGCGACGAACGCAATATCGGTCCCTACGAGAAACTCAACTGGGACGGGCAGAAGATCCGCTCGGTCAGTACCGTATTGCGCGACGGCAAAGACACGCCTATCGCGGTACTGTGCATCAACCTCAACATCTCGCTGTTCGAAAGCGCCAAAGCGGCGTTGGACCTGTTCCTTTCTTCGAGCAAGCTGATTCCGCAGCCGGATGCGCTGTTCCGCGACGACTGGCAGGAGCGCATCAACACCTTCCTGCACAGCTGGCTGCGCCAGCGCCAGCTCGGCCTCAATCTGCTGACCCGCGAGCACAAGCGCGAACTGGTGGAGGCCCTGCACGCCGAAGGCGCGTTCAAGGGCAAGAGCGCGGCCAACTACGTGGCCAACGTGCTGAATATGGGCCGCGCGACCGTGTACAAACATCTGAAGGAAATTAAAGGCGAAGGGGCGCCTTAGGCACACGCCTGGCGGTTGCAGGCGGGCGTTCTGCTATTGAATGACATGAGCCCGCTGGAACATAAGAGCCCCCTGCGCCAGGGACGCAGGGGGCATGAGGGTCATTCGCCGTAGATGTCGAAATCGAAGTATTTCGCCTCGATGGCCTGATACTTACCGTTTTCGCGAATCCCCAATATCGCCTGGTTGAGTTTGTTCAGCAGCTCGGTGTCGCCCTTGCGCACGGCAATGCCGGCACCTTCGCCAAAGTACTTGGGATCGGTGAAGTTCGGGCCGACGAAGGCGAAACCCTTGCCGCTATCAGTGCTGATAAAACCCTCGTCCAGCGGAATGGCGTCGGCCAGGGTGCCGTCCAGACGGCCCGCGAGCATGTCCAGATAGATCTCGTTCTGGGTGCTGTAACGCATCACCTCGATGCCCATCGGCTCGAATACCGCACTGGCGAAACGGTCGGTGGTGGTGGAGCGCTGCACGCCGATGCGCTTGCCGATCAGGCTCTTGAACTCGGCATCAACCTCGGTGCCGGCCTTCATCGCCAGGCGCGCCGGGCTGTAGTAGTACTTGTTGGTGAAGTCCACCGACTTGCGGCGCTCGTCGGTGATGGTCATGGACGACAGAATGGCATCGACCTTGCGCACCTTCAGCGAGGGAATCAGGCCATCGAACTCCTGCTCGACCCATTCGCATTTCACCTGCATCTGCTCGCAGAGGGCGAGGCCAATGTCGTAATCGAAGCCCTCTATCTTGCCCTCCGGCGTCTTGTAGGCGAACGGCGGATAAGCGGCCTCTATACCCAGGCGCAGCGGTTTTTCTTCGGCCATGACGGCAGCGCCGATCAAGCTCAAGGCTAGGCCCAGCAAGGCGATTTTCTTCATTTTGGTACTCCTGCTTTCTCTAAGAGATGGCGTAGGGCCGCACGCGGGCCGACCACCAACGGGGTTATGGCAAGACAGAAGAATGGAGCCTCTGATGCGGCGGCGGGCTCGGTTCGGTTAAGCGATGGCTGATCGAGACAGGTCATGCGCCGATTCTTTTTTATACTTTAAAGTCCATATTGGACTTAAATGTATTGTCGGTCAATCGGACGCGATTCCGCCGCCGCGTCTTTGCGGACGAGCGGTGCGCAATGGGTAGGGAATGAAAATGGCTTACCGGCGGACAAGCCTTAGCCATGGCCGCCAGGTCTTGCAGGCGCGTGCTGCCCGATAGACCCTGGCCCGCTAGGTGCTGCGGGCTCGCTAGCGCTGCGGCGTGCCGCGTACCGGCGCGCCATTGGCCTTGTAGTAGGGCGCGGTGCTGCGCGGCAGGGGTGTGCGGCCACGGATTTTGTCGGCGATTTTTTCCGCCATCATGATGGTCGGCGCATTGAGGTTGCCGGTGGTGATCAGCGGCATGATCGAGGCGTCGATCACGCGTAAGCCCTGCATGCCATGCACCCGGCCCTGGCCGTCGACCACCGCCATTTCATCGAAGCCCATCTTGCAGGAGCAGGACGGGTGATAGGCGGTTTCGCCGTGTTCGCGGATAAACGCATCCAGCTCGGCATCGCTCTGCAGCTCGGCGCCGGGGCTGATCTCGCGGCCGCGGAAGGGTTCCAGCGCCGACTGCGCCATGATCTCGCGGGTGATCCGGATGCCGTCGCGGAACTCGCGCCAGTCCTGCTCGTGGGCCATGTAGTTGAACAGGATGCTCGGGTGCTGGCGCGGGTCTTTCGAGGTGACCTGCACGCGCCCGCGGCTCGGCGAACGCATGGAGCCGACGTGGGCCTGGAAGCCGTGCTCGTTGACCGCGTTGCTGCCGTTGTAATTGATCGCCACCGGCAGGAAGTGGTACTGGATATTCGGCCACTCGAACTCGGCGCTCGAACGGATAAAACCGCCGGCCTCGAACTGGTTGCTGGCGCCGATGCCCTTGCCGAGGAACAGCCAGTTGGCGCCGATCTGCGGCTGGTTCCACCATTTCAGCGCCGGATACAGCGAAACCGGCTGCTTGCAGGCGTACTGGATGTACACCTCGAGGTGGTCCTGCAGGTTCTGGCCGACGCCCGGCAGGTCGTGCACCACGGGAATATCCAGGTCGCGCAACAGCGCCGCCGGGCCGACCCCGGAGCGTTGCAGAATCTGCGGCGAAGCGATGGCCCCGGAACACAGCAAGACTTCGCGGCGGGCGCGCACGGTGGTGGGGGTGTTGCTGTCGCCGTGCAGGTAGTCGACGCCGACGGCACGCTTGCCGTCGAACAGGATACGGTCGGTGAGGGCGTGGGTGACGATGCTCAGGTTCGGTCGCGCCTTGGCTTGATCGAGATAGCCGCGCGCGGTGCTGGAACGTCGCCCTTGCGCGGTGACGGTGCGGTCCATCGGGCCGAAGCCTTCCTGCTGGTAGCCGTTCAAATCGTCGGTGCGCGGGTAGCCGGCCTGCACGCCGGCTTCGACCATGGCCTGGAACAGCGGGTTATTGCCGCTTTTTGGGGTAGTTACCGACACGGGGCCATCGCCGCCGTGGTAGGCGTTGGCACCGATATCGCGACGCTCGGCCTTGCGGAAATACGGCAGGCAGTCCAGATAGCTCCAGTCTTCCAGGCCTTTCTCCTGGGCCCAGCCGTCGTAGTCCATGGCGTTGCCGCGGATATAGCACATGCCGTTGATCAGGGAGGAGCCGCCAAGCCCCTTGCCGCGTCCGCACTCCATACGGCGGTTGTTCATATGCGGTTCGGGCTCGGTCAGGTAGGCCCAGTTGTAGCGGCGGCCCTGCAACGGGAAGGCCAGGGCGGCGGGCATCTGGGTGCGGAAATCCAGGCGATAGTCCGGGCCACCGGCTTCCAGCAGCAGCACACTGACCTCGGCATCCTCGCTCAGGCGAGCGGCCAGCACGTTACCCGCCGAGCCGGCGCCGATGATGATGTAGTCGAATTCTTGAGACATAGAAGTTCCTGTAGCCCGGATGCAATCCGGGAAAACGCGATGACTGTTCCCGGATTGCATCCGGGCTACGGGGCTGGCCGATGTAGGGTGGATGACGCTGTTTTCATCCGCTATCGCAGCTGGTGGATGGGTGAAGCCTCAGCTAGGCGCCTCGATCCACCCTACAAGGGTGCAGATAATCAAAACACCGAGGCGTAGCCGCCGAGTTCCACCTGCACGGATTTGATCCGGGTGTAGTGCTCCAGGGTGGTCAGGCCGTTCTCGCGACCGACGCCGGACTGCTTGTAACCGCCCACCGGCATTTCCGCCGGCGACTCGCCCCAGGTGTTGATCCAGCAGATACCGGCTTCCAGCCGGTGGATGACCCGGTGCGCACGGGCCAGATCGCGGGTCACCAGGCCGGCGGCCAGGCCGTAGTCGGTATCGTTGGCGCGGCGGATCACTTCTTCTTCCGTGTCGTAAACCAGGATGCTCATCACTGGGCCGAAGATCTCCTCGCGGACGATGGTCATCTTGTCGGTGCAGTCGGTGAATACGGTCGGCGCCACATAGGCACCCTTGGCGTACTCGCCGTCGGTGACGCGCGTACCGCCGACCAGCAGGCGGGCGCCTTCGCTGCGGCCTTTGTCGATATAGCCGAGCACGCTGTCCATATGGGCGCTGCTGACCAGCGGGCCGAAGTTGGTGGTTTCGAGCAGTGGATCACCGAGGCGGATGCGCTTGACCCGCTCCAGCACCTTGCTTTCGAAGCGCGCCTGCAACATGCGCGGCACGAACACCCGGGTGCCGTTGGTGCAGACCTGGCCGGAGCTGTAGAAGTTGGCCATCACGGCTATATCGGCGGCGCGGTCGAGATCGGCGTCTTCGAAGATGATCAGCGGTGATTTGCCGCCCAACTCCATGGTCACTTCCTTGAGAGTGGAGCTGGAGGCGCTGGCCATGACCTTCTTGCCGGTGACGGTGCCGCCGGTGAAGGAAATCTTCTCGATGCCGGGGTGCTCGGTCAGCCATTGCCCGACTTCGCGACCGCTGCCGGTGAGAACGTTGAACACGCCATCCGGCAGGCCGGCCTCGGTGTAGATTTCGGCGAGCTTCAAGGTGGTCAGCGAGGTGACTTCGCTCGGCTTGAAGATCATCGCGTTGCCGGCGGCCAGGGCCGGGGCGGACTTCCACAGGGCGATCTGGATCGGATAGTTCCAGGCGCCGATGCCGGCGACCACGCCGAGCGGTTCGCGGCGGGTGTAGACAAAGCTGCTCTCGCGCAGCGGGATCTGCTCGCCTTCGATGGCCGGGATCAGGCCGGCGTAATACTCCAGCACGTCGGCGCCGGTGACGATATCGACGTAGCGCGTCTCCGACAGCGGCTTGCCGGTGTCGAGGGTTTCCAGCTCGGCCAACTCGTCGTTGCGCTCACGCAGGATGTCCACCGCCTTGCGCAGGATGCGCGAACGCTGCATCGCGGTCATCGCCGCCCAGACTTTTTGCCCGGCGGCGGCGCTGGCCACGGCGCGCTCGACATCGGCTTGGCTGGCGCGCTGCACTTGGGCGAGTACTTCGCCGGTGGCCGGGTTGATCGAGTCGAAGGTGGCGCCGCTGCTGGCGTCGACATAGCGGCCGTCGATATAGAGTTTTTGTTCGGCGAAACGAGGCATTGCGTGGTCCTCTGGTTCGGTGCTCGGCAATCGGAATGGCGCTACCGATGCCGTGGAGGTGAAGGCGGGAATGACCAGCAGGCTAGAACGTTTTTATTGAACGATCAATCAATAAAAACGACCAGGCCAAAGCCAAACGCGACATGGATGGCGTTCGAACGGCCGGATGAACAGAGGAAATGCCGGCGGCTTACCAAGGGTAGTCGGTCTATGCCGGGCACCGCGCTCGCGCCGTTCAGTTCGCCTTGGCCAATTGCACATCCAGATAGTCGTAGGCGATCTGCATGGCCTGCTGGGTATCGAAGGCTTCGCCGGATAGGGCGCCACGCAACCATAGACCATCGATCAGCGCCGCCAGCCCGCGCGCCGCGGTGCGCGCCTGCTCCTGCGGCAATACACGATGGAACTGCCCGCAGAGGTTGGAGTACAGCCGCAGATCGTTGATCCGTTGCAGGCGCCGCAGCGAGGGCTGGTGCATGCTGCAGGCCCAGAAGGCCAGCCAGGTTTTCATCGCCGGGCCGTTCACTTGGCTGTCGTCGAAGTTGCCATCGATGATCGCGAGCAGGTGAGTGCGCGGGCTGTCGTCGCCCAGCGCGGCGCGGCGTGCGCGCACGGCATTGGCCAGGGCCTGCATCAGGTGGCGCATGGTGGCTTCGAGCAGGCCGTTCTTGTCCTGGAAGTAATGGCTGATGATGCCGTTGGAAACGCCGGCCAGTCGGGCGATATAGGCAATACTGGCATCGCCCATGCCGACCTGGTCGACCGCAGCGAGGGTCGCAGCGATCAATTGCGAGCGGCGGATCGGTTGCATTCCAACCTTGGGCATCGGTGTCTCCGGCTATTCAGGGTGCCGGTAGCATAGGGGGCTTTTTATTGCTCGATCAATCAATAAAAGCGCGACGCCTGACGCTTGCCGCTCAATCCAGCGGTTCGTCGTCGCGGATCAGGATATAGCGGCCGCCCTCGGCATCCTCGTGGAAGTCGCAAACGAAATACATCACCACCTCGCCCAGCCCCGGCATGCTCGCCACATAGTCGCCGGGCTCGACGCTGAAGTACTGCGCCGAACCCGGCTTGGCGTCGCAGGCGATGCGCGCACTGAAAAACAGCGCCGGATCGCTGTCGGCGAAGAACTCCTCGCGTTCCAGCGCATCCCATTCGGCGGGCGCTTCGAAAGGGCCGATAAAGACGATTTTGCCGTCGCCCAGATCCTCTTCCTCAGCATCCGGATCCTTGGCATCCGGCCGGTAGACATTGCAGTCCTGGGCATCGGGGTGAGCGAGAATGGCCAAGCGGTGTTCGGGGTTGGCGGTGGGCATGGGGCGTTCCGTGGTGATGGGTAGGGCGGTTTGGCAGGTGGCTGCCGGGGCGCTGCCTGTCATTCTAGCGCCGCTGCCGGGCGAAAACTTACTCGGCTGTGCGCAACGTTAGCCGGGTCAGCACCGGCAGATGATCCGAACCGAGCGGCGGGCCCACATCGCTGGCGACGACCGCCCAATGGCGCGAGACCAGCACCTGATCGATGGGGATGCCGATCAGCCCTCGCAAGGCCGCCGGCCACGTGGCCGCCAGACCACTGGCGCGGTGCAAACCCCGCTGCGCCAGCCCGCTGAAGGCCGACGACCAAGGCGTGGCATTGAGATCGCCGGCGAGAATCGTCGGGCTGCCGCTGACCGCCGCTTGGTTGGCCAACGCACTTAGCGTGGCATTACGAACACGATGATAGTGGGGCGAAAGCGGCGGCATGGGATGCAGGGCGATAACCTCGACGGCGCGACCCTGCCACTGCAGCTGCGCTTCGATATGGGCGACCCCGGGCGTATCCTCGATCACCCGTACGTGCTGCAACGGATGGCGTGACAGCAAGGCGATGCCGAAAGGGCTGTCCTGCGCGACTATGCGTTGAAAGGGGTAGTCGGTTAAAGCGCCTAGACCCGTCGCATATGCCGGCGAAACCTCCAGCACAACCACGACATCCGCCTGCACCCCGGCCAGCCAAGTGGCGAGTGTCCGCGTGTCGCGGCTGTGCAGATTGACGTTGGCGCTGGCCACGGTAAATGCCGTTGCCTGTGGATCGCCCGCTGGTGCCGGTGCGGATGCCGTCAACCAGGGCAAAGGCAGTCCCAGCAACAGAACGGCCCAGCGCTTGTCGCGCCAGCCGGCCAACCCGGCGAACAGCGCCAGGCCCGGTAAGAACAACCACTGCCAATGGCTGGCCAGGTCGATCAGCCAGGCCAGCGCGCCCGTCGACTCGGCGAGCAGGTGCGAGAGCGGCGGCAGGAGCAGCCCGAGCAGGCAAAGCAGCGCCATGGCGTGAAGGCGCCGCGCCCTGGGGCTTGGTCCATGCCGTCTAGGTACGCTCGGCGAGTCCAAGCTTGACCCCGAGCGACATGAATACGCCGCCAATCAATCTGTTCAACCAGCGCGAAAGCGTCTCGCTGGCCTGAATACGCTGGCTGGCGAATGCCGACGACACGGCCAGGAAATGGCACCAGAGCATGCCGTTGAAATTGAAAATGCAGCCCAGCACGATAAATGCGAGGGCCTTGTTCGACGCCTCCGGCGCAATGAACTGGGGCACGAACGCGAGGAAAAACACCGCGACCTTCGGGTTCAGCACGTTGGTCAGAAAGCCCTGGGCGAAGATGCGCCGATAAGACAAAGCGGGTGGCGGCGCGAGCGCGGTGGATGCGTCCGACGCGGATTGTTTCCGCGCGATCAGCATGCTGAAACCCACATACAGCAGATAGGCCGCTCCCAGGTATTTGACCACGGCGAACGCTGTGCTCGAGGTGGCGAGCAGCGCCGACAAACCGATCGCCGCGGCGAACACATGCACGAAAGTGCCGGCGCCGATACCCAGCGCCGCCGCCGAGCCCGCGCGCCAGCCATGGGCAGCGCTGCGCGCCATGATCAACAGCGAGTCGGGGCCGGGGGCCATGTTCAACAACAGGCCGGTAACCATGAACAGCAGCAGGTCTTGAGTGCCAAGCATCTTAGTCAGACTCCGATGGGTTATGCGCAGGCCGAGCATCTCACGGGCCGCTCATTCGCGGCTCTAGGCTTTTAGCGAGCACAACAAAAAACCCGCCGAAGCGGGTTTTTTCTCAGACCATTCCAACATCCTGTCGGTAGCCATCCGGGCCATGGTCGATCATCCGTGATCCCTGTGCGCGTCCTGCGCAGCAGCTGATGGACACAGATTAGGCGCCGAACCCAATCGACAACAGGGCAGATCGCTGCGGGTGCGTGTAAGCCATTGGCTATACGAAAGGTGGAATGAGAGCCAGTGCACATAATTCAGGTCGGGCGTCCAATGCAGCGGTTGCTTGTTACGCGCCATGGTTGAAATGGCCTTGTTTCAGGAACAGCTTTATTTGGCTGACCACAGTATCGGCATTCGCCATGAACGTATGGCTATGCGGAACCGTAATAAAGTCTTTCATCTCGGCAAGCTTGGCGCTCGCCACTGAGACCTTGCCGTCATTTGGCTTGGGCACATCGCCGGCAAACCATGGGTCTAGGCTTTCCGTGCCGGCGATTATGCCGATTTCCAGCGGGATCGATTTGAGCTGGTTCGGCATGCTGTTGGCTTCGATACCGAGTTCCTGGCCGGCTGGTCCGGTTGCCATTTTGTACCACCATTGGTCCTTCTTTTTCGTTGCCACTTCGCTGCCGTGGTTTGGTGGGCCAAGCATGACCACGCGTTTGGCCTCTGCAACGACATTGTTCTGGAAATATTGCCTGACCAATATGCCGCCCAAAGAGTGAGTAACGAAGTGAATGCTATGGGCTCTTGATTTTTTACAAGCCGTAACGCCATCACCCACGACCGAGGCCAGCTGTTGGATGTTCTTTTCCGTGGAGGGGTAGTTGTTGTTTATAACGATGTAACCGTCTTTACCTAATGAGTCTTCAATTGAACTCATGGAATAGCTGGTGCGGCCCAGACCATGCAATAGCACGACGCACTCATTTGCCAGTGAAGCCTGCGAGACCAATAGCAAGAGAGATATAACCAAGCGCATATCGAACTTCCTTGTGAAGAAAGCAGGGCTGAAATGTTGTTGTTGATTAGTCCTATTGCCTGCTCAGCTCCACCCCGTCCACCACCATTTTCCATTGCCCGCCGTCCTGATAGGGCGCTTGGCTGACGACAAAGGTGGTGGCCATCGGGCCGATGCCAACTTCGAAGTTGTCGCCGACAAAGCCTTTGAGCGGGCCTTCGACCGAGGTGGTGGCGCCGCCTTTGAGGCGTTTGTAACTCACAGAGCCCTCCTGGGTGATCAGCAGGTACATGGCGGGTGCTTGCCATTCGCCGACGTAGGCGGCCTTTTCTGCGGGCACCGGTTTGCCGCACGCCGAGAGTGCGAGGGCGAGGGCGAGGGCGAGGGCGAGCAGCAGGGGGATAAGAGTCTGTTTGATCTTCATCGGGCTTCCTTGTCGTACCTGCGCGGGTGCTTCGGGCTCCCGGCAGGGCTATGCCTGGGCGGCAGATCCTTTGCCCCGAAGATTAGCGCAATCGCCCGGCGCGGCAACACAGGGGCGAGCCTGGTCGCGGTCGATCAGCGCAGCAACTCGCTCCAGCCGGCATAGCGATGGCGAATCGGCCCTTTCGGCAGGCTTACCGCGACTATCAGTAGGCCCGCGATCATGCTGCCGATCGCTGCGCCAAGGCCGCTGCCGGCCAGTATCCAGGGTGCGGCGAGCAGCCACAGGCCGATGGGGATATTCAGCCAGCGCAACGGTCGGGCGACCTCGGCCATGGCCAGCACCGAGACGGTGAGCAGCAATGCGCCCATCAAGTGGTCGCTGTTGGCCATGGCACCGGCGGTGCCGTAGATCAGCCGGGTGCACATCAGCCAGACGCCGATCAGGCATAGCAACGCCAGGTTCCACGGCAGGTTCACCCCGTACAGGCTCTTTATGTTCATCTGGCCCAGGCCGCCCTCGAACTCGCGGTTCTGGTCTTCGCGCGCGCCCTCCATCGCGTCGCCCATAAAGAAGCTGCGCCAGAAGGGTTTGCCGCGGCGTCGTGCATCCTTGAGAAATTGCCCCATGGCCACCAGTTCGTCGAGTGCGTAGGGCATCATCACCAGCATAGCCAGGGCCTGCAGCAGGCAAAGCATGCACCAGGTGTCGATGACGATCGGCTGGGCGATGATAAAGAAGATGCTCACCGCGCCCAGCGGTACCACCACCACGCCGAATGCCGCGACCATCCAGGGCATGGTGCGCCAGCGCCGCGCGTCGCCCATCACCGCCATCAGCAGTTCCAGCATATAGGCCATGACGCCGACTCCGGCGTCGGAGACCGGCCAGGCCTTGGACATATCGGAGGTGATGATGGTCTCGGTGCCGTTGGGTTCGGCACCGAAGAACGGGTCCCAGGCATTGTCGATATGCCCCAACTGGTACGCCGCCAGGTAGCGCGCCAGGACGATGCCGAGTAGCGCAAGCATGGCGATGGGCAGGCGCTGCAGTCAGGTCGAGGGGTTGTAATCCCAGCCGGGTGGCACCGAGGCTTTTTGCATCATGCCGGCCATGCTCATGCCGGGCATCATCGGCACCAGCACCGAGCAGTCGATGACCAGGGCGCCGACCAGTAGGCCATTGCCATAGCCAGCCGGCGACGGTGTCCAGAACAATAGCGGGGCGAGCATCAGCCACAGTCCCATGCCGGCGTTGGCCCATTGGCTCCAACTGATGCGCAGCAGCGAGAGCACGGAGAACGCCACGATCAGCGCACCGCTGAGCAGGTCGCTCCAGGTCATCCACAGCGCGCGGGTTTCCACGGCGGCCAGCGAACGCTCGCTGGCCAGGCGCGGCAGATCGAGATCGCCGGCGGCGATCGTCAGATAACCGAACACGAAGGGCGCACTGAGCACCCAGAAACCCAGCGCGATATTGACGAAATGACACCAGCGCGTGGCGTCGCGCCGGCGCTCCATCATCTGCATGTGCTGCTCCATGCCCATGTCGGCTGGCATCGCGTCTTTGCGCAGGTATTCGGCTTGATTTTCCATCGAGCGCTCCCCCGGTGGGCTTGGCGCAAGCAATACCGGCCCGCGCGGCGATTGTTGGAATACCGACCGAGGCGTTGAGAGCTAGGTTCAGGTATTGATGCCGCCGGGTGCGCCGTTGCCAGCTAGGCGTCCGGTTCAGGCGCGCGGGCAGAACAGTTCCAATGTTTCGCCCGGGCGCAGCCAGGCCCGGCCGCCGCTATGCCGGATCAGGCAGTGGCTGATGTTGGCGACATCCGCGGCGATACGCAGCGTTTCGCCGGCCAAGCACACTTGCAATCTGGCCCCCCGGTAACGCAGTTGCCAGTCGACGTCGCCGAGCGCCGCCGGCGCTTTGGGCAGCACGTGCAAACCGTCGCGCGCCAGCCAAAGGCCGAGGTAGTGACGCTGCAGAACGTCCAGCGAGCCGGCCATCGCGCCCAGGTGCACGCCTTCGAGGGTGCCGCTGCGGGACGGCGCCTCGAGGTCGACTTGCAGGCTCTGCTGGAAATACTCCCAGGAGGCCGCAGGGTCGAACTGGGCCAGAGCCCCGGCACAGACCACCCGCGACAGGCTCGACTCGTGACTGATGCGCGCCAGGTGATAGTCGAGGGTACGCCGCAATGCCTGCTCGTCGAGGCGATAGCCGAGCCGTTCCAGCAGGCTATGCAAATGCGTGGGCGGAAACAGGTACAGCAGCATCAGCACGTCCGCCTGCTTGCTGATCTGGTAACGGTCGCAGCTGTCGCCCCGGGCTTCCAGCCACCAATCCAGACGCGGCTGTTCGTCGTGCAGCCAGTCTGCCGGTACCGCTTGCAAACGCTCGAAACCCTCGAACTGGCTGAGCACGCCATCCTCGAGAATCGGCAGGTACAGGGTTCGGCTGATGCGCTCCCAGTGCTGCATTTCCGCCGGCGCGACACCCAGGCGGGCGCAGAGCGCCGCCGCCCTGGCGGGGGGCAGCTCCTCGAACACTTCCAGCGCCTGCTGCAAGGTCCATAGCGCCATCAGGTTGGTGTAGGCGTTGTTATCCAGCCCAGGACGTTCGGCCTGCGGGTAGACGTTGTGGTACTCGTCCGGACCTATCACCCCGCGGATCACATGGCGGCCGCGCGCCTCGTCGTAGTTCGCGACGCTGGCCCAGAAGCGCGCGACCTCGACGATCAGCTCGCCGACCTGGCCGGCCAACAGCGCTTCGTCGCCGGTCGCCAGGTACAGCTGCCAGGCATCGAAGGCCACGGTCGCGCCTATATGCCGCTGCAGGTGCGTGTGGTCCGGCATCCAACGGCCGGACAGCGGGTTGCACTGAAACGGCGGCGTCTCCTCCTCGCCGCTGCGCGCGCTGCGCCAGGGGAACATCGCGCCGCGTAAACCGGCGCGGCGGGCGCGTTCACGGGCCACATCGAGGCGTCGATAGCGGTACCCGAGCAGTTCCCGCGCCAACGCCGGCAGGTGCGTGGCGAGCAGCCCAAAGGCGAAAATCTCATCCCAGAACACTTGGCCGTAATAGCCTTCCTGCCAGCCGCGTGGCGGAAAACCGAGGTCCTGCCCGCGGCTGTTCGGCGCCAGGGTTTGCAGCAGGTGGAAGGCATGTAGACGCAACGGCCGCTCGAAGTCCGGCGCGGACAACCGCAGCGGCAGGTATGCCCAGAGCCTGCGCCAGGTGCGGCGATGCTGGTCGATAAGGCTCGCGAACGGGGTGTCCGGCAGCAACTGCGCCACCTGGCGACGGGCGGCGGCCGGGTCCGCCGGCAGTTCGCGCTCGTGCTGCACTATTACGCGTTTTTCCACGATCAGCCGGCCGTGGCTATCCGGCCAGCAGTCGGTCTCCTGCAGCAAGCGCGCGCCGACCAGGCGACTCGTCCAATCCCCGTGCTGACCGTCGATGCGGGTGTCCACGGCCATCGCCATGTAACGCTTTGGGTCATGCAGGCTGGCGCTGAGTGTGGCGCCCCCCTGATTGTCCTGCTCGATCGCCACCTGGCGCAGGCGCCGCCCCTCGTAGGCGCGGTTGCGCAGCACCAGGCGATTTTCGACCTCGCCGTCTAGCACGCTGCGCACGCGCAGCGCGGCGATCTCCGACGGCACGTCCAGGGTCCAGCGCAATACCGCCAGGTGCGGGTTCGACATGCTCAGGAAGCGCTCCTCGCACAGGCGCAGGCTATGCCCGCCGAGGACGAGACGCAGCTCGCGCAGTAAGCGGCCGTCTTCCAGATCCAGGCATTGCCGGTAGTCGAGCAGCGTGGCGGGGTGAGGGTAGAACCACTGCTGACCGCCATCCACGGAAATGCTCAGGCCGAACGGGTCCGGCAGCCTGACTAGCGCGGCCATGCCGACCGTGCGGCCGTTGACCTGGTGTGGCGCCTCGTCGTACCAGCCGGCGCGGTACAGCCCGGCATAGTGCGCGTCGCGTTCGGCCTGCGGGGCGGCTGCGGCCTCCGGTGCGCTGGCGCGCCAGCACAGGCGGCCGTTGCCCAGCGCCAGAAGGGCTTCGCGGCGGCGCTCGTCCGCCGGGTCGAAATGCTTGAAAGCGATCTGCCGGGCAGGGTTGTCAGCCATCCAGGCACCTGGCCTTGCGCAGCAGCCTGGCGGCGCTGGCGAGTACGTGGGCGCGCGGCGGGTAGGCGGGTTGCGAGCCGTAGCCGGTCACCGCGATATTCGCCGCCGCCACCGCCCAGGACGCCGCTTCCGGCGGCTCGCGGCCTTCGAGCAGGGCGATCGCCAGTATTCCGGTGAAGGCGTCGCCGGCGCCGGTGGTATCCACCGGTTCGACCGCGCCACCGGGGATGTGCAGTGCGCCTTGGCCGCAATCGAGCACGCAACCGCCGTCGTCGAGCTTAAGGCAGGCGATGGCGACCCCCGCTTCGCGCAACCGCCGCGCGGCATGGGCGGCCTGCTCCAGCGAGTCGATGGGGAAGCCGACCAGGCTGCCGGCCTCGCTGAGGTTCGGGGTGATGGCGAACAAACCGTCGAGCAGATCGTGCTCCACGCGTTCGGGGAACGACGGGTCTAGCACCACCGGCATGCCCCGTGCGCAAGCCGACATCAGGGCTTGTCGCGCGACCTCGGGGGGAATTTCGTAGTTCAGCACCAGGCCGGCCGGCATCGGTGCGCGAGCGATCACCTCGCGCATACCGTCCACGGCGGCCTGATCCCAGCAGTCGTTGGCGTTGGTGGCCAGCACTATGTATTTCTTGCCGTCCGGCGGCACCATGATCATCGCCACGCCGGTCGCCTGAGCGGGCGCGCGGCTGACCGCGGCGATGTCCACGCCGGACTCGTGCAACGGACCGAGCGCCTGCTCGGCCAGGTCGTCGTCGCCGACCCGGCCGAGCAATTGGCTACGGTGGCCGAAATGCGCGGCCAGCCAAGCGGTATTGCTCGCCTTGCCGCCGGAAAACCTGCGGAACCCGGTGGCCAGCTGCATTTCCCGGCTGCCTGGTGGCTGTTCGATGCGGACCTGGAAATCCGCGTTGATACTGCCCAGCGACAACAAGGTCGCGCGCTGCATAGGGAGCTACTCCTGGCTTGAGTTCTTTACCAGACCCGGCCCGCCGGCCGGTGTTCCCAGCGCTGGCCCGCGCGCCGCTGGGCGGCGGTCGTTCATCGGTATCGCAATTTCGCGCCTGAACTTCCTCGCCCCGCTCGCGACCTACCGAGAAATCGCCCGTCTTGCCGGCGCGGCGAGCGAGGCGGTCTCCGCGCGTGGCGGATAGCGCCCGCGCCGATACCCACACTTTCTGGTACTGGGAGGTTATATGGACAAGCTCAGCGGCAAGATTGCCATCATCACCGGATCGGATTCAGGCATGGGCCAGGCCATGGCCCGCGCCTTCGCCCGCGAAGGTGCGGCGGTGGCGGTGACCTATCACAGCGACAGCGAAGGCGCGCAACGCACCCTCGAGGCCGTCGAACAGACGGGGTGCCGGGGGCTGGTTCGACAACTCGATGTCACCGATCCGCAGAGCGTCGCGGCGCTGTTCCAGGCGGTCGACGAGGAATTGGGCACCTCCGATATCCTGGTCAATAACGCCGGCATCGGTGGTAGCGGCGCGCTGACCGAGATCGGTGCCGAGACATTCGACAAGGTGCTAAAAACCGATCTCTACGGCCCCTTCTACTGCGCCCAGGAGTTCGTTCGGCGGCGGCAGAACGGCGGCGGCAAGATCCTCAATATCACCTCGGTTCACGACTCCATCCCGAGTCCCGGCCATTCGCCCTATGGCGCGGCCAAGGGCGGTCTGCTGGCGCTGACCCGCAGCCTGGCCTTGGAACTCGCAGCGCAGCGGATCAACGTCAACGCAATCGCGCCGGGGTTGATCCATACGCCGATGACCGCGCAACGTCTGGACGACCCGCGACAGCGCGAGCAGGAATTGCCCTATATCCCCTGGGGGCGTGCCGGCAAACCGGAGGAAGTCGCCGAACTGGCGCTGTACCTGGTCGGGCCCGACGCTGATTACGTCACTGGGCAGGGCTTCGTTATCGATGGCGGCCTGGAAATGAACTGGGGCCAGGGGGCCTGAGGCGTTTGCCGGCAGGCTTCACGGCCTGCTCTGCGGGCCGTGAAGCGAGGTGTTTATGGCGGCAGAACAGCGTCAGCACGAACAGCACCGTCTGGAACAGGTGATCGATGGGGTGATCCAGCTCGGCAAGCGCGAGCGGCAGGTGTCCATCGGCGATATCCAGCGGCAGATCGGCCAGCGCAGCTTCGGGCCCTTTCTGTTCGTGCCCGCGGTCATCGAGATCAGCCCGCTCGGCGGTATTCCCGGGGTGCCGACGCTGCTCGCGCTGATCGTATCTCTGTTCGCCATCCAGATGCTGTTCGGCCGGGAGCACTTCTGGATGCCGGGTTTCCTGGCCCAGCGTTCGGTCAGCGGCGACAAGCTGGAATCCGGGCTGAACAAGGTGCGGCCGGCGTTGCGCTGGCTGGACAAGGTCATCCGTCCGCGCCTGCAGTGGGCTACCAGCCAGTCCTTCGTGCGTGCGCTGGCGTTGCTCTGCCTGATATTGGCCACCTCGGTGCCGCCGCTGGAGCTGCTGCCGTTCGCCAGTAGCGTGCCGTTCGCCGCCATCTGCCTATTCGGTTTGGGCCTGACAGCCAAGGACGGCTTGACCATCGTCTTGGGACTGATCACGTTGGCCGCCGGTGGGCTGGTTGTTCTCGGGGGGCTGTAGGGGGCGGCGAAAGAACGGCGCGAATCAGCGCGGTGTGAAATTTTGAAAGCGAGAAGCGGATAGATGGGCATTGGCTGCGAATGTTTTAGTGCGCCTCACCAGCCGGTTCGGCGATGAGGAAAGCGCAATGAAACTTAAGATCCAAGGGATTTCGACGGATGAATGCGAGCGCATTTGGCGCGGCGGGCCGGATGCCAATGGCCAGCCAGCCTTGCATCGAATTGCCGAGGGCTTGGCCAACCCCTGTCGGCACTGCCTCGAACTGATCCCCGCCGGTAGCGAGAAATTGGTATTGGCGCATCGCCCGTTCGATAGCCTGCAACCCTACGCGGAAACGGGGCCGATCTTTCTTCATGCACAACCCTGCCAGCGCTACGAGGGCGAAACTTTGCCGTACTGGTTCGACTATCTCGCCCCGGCAATCGTCAGGGGCTACGACGACAATCACTGGATTCGCTACGACACCGGCAAGGTGGTGGCGGGTCAGGATATTGCGCAAAGCTGCCGGAGCATCCTCGGTGGCTCCAGCGTCGCCTACGTGCATGTGCGTTCGAAGTACAACTGCTTCCAGTGCCGGGTCGATCGCGCATAAGGGCGTCGCTGCAGGCTTTGCAAGACGCAGCGCTCAAGCGCCTGCGGAGGCGTCGGTCAGTTCCTGGAAAAGCAGCAGCATGGCGAGCGCCACGGGTGCCGGGAGTAGGTGTTGGGGGCCGAGACTGGCGATCGCGGGGTCCGCTGCTGTCAGCAGCGACCTCAGTGCACCGAGCAGGCCCCGGGCTTTGCGCTTGGGCTGCGGCAGCCTTATCAGCTTGGCCACCAGCCGCTCGCCGTCGCTGATCGCCCAGTCGTCCGGGCCGACTCCCAATAATCGATCGGCGATAGCGCTACGCGGATCGAGCAGGCGATAGACGAGCTGGTCCTCGTCATCCAGCAGACTGAACACGACCTTGTGCAGCGGGTTGCTCAGCTTGCCGAGGATGTTTTGTTCGAACTGCATGGCGATGTGCTGCTGCGGGTCGGTGACTATCCAGCGTGACGGCATGAACTTGCGGTTCGGGCGCATGTGCCATGGCTGTTGGTGCTCATCGAGCAATAGCAACTCGGCAAAACTAGCTCGCCCGACCAGGTCGCACGTCGCCATCACCTGCTGCGTGGCCTCGTCGAGCAGCTCCAGGCTATGGCGATAGCTTTTGCTGGTGCACGCTTTGCGATAGTGGGTGCGGGCCCGGTAGATCGCCTGGTCGACGTTGGTCATGGCGTCGGCTTCCAAATGGGGATGCAGAATGAAAGCGTAGCGGGCGGCGTGCGGATAAACCTGTAGATATCCAGGCGCACCTTCGAAAGGTCGCCCACAAAAAATTGCCTGGAGCAATTTTTGACGTCGCTTGCGACGGCCCCAGAAGGTGGCCCCCAGGGATGGCGGGCCACGAAAAAGCGGGCCGAAGCCCGCTCTGTCGTAGCAGTATTACTTAGCGGTTACTTCAACCAACCGGCGACACGCTCTGGGTTTTTCGCGATCCAGTCCTTGGCGGCCTGTTCGGGTTTGGCGCCTTCGCTGATGGCGAGCATCACTGCGCCGACTTCTTCGCCGCGCCAGGAGAAGTTCTCCAGGAAGGCGACGGCCTCAGGTGCTTTGGTCGCCAGGCCCGGGTTGGCGACGGTATCGACGTGTTCGTCATCACCGAACACTTTTTTCGGGTCTTCGAGGAAGCGCAGTTTCCACTTGGCGAACATCCAGTGCGGGATCCAGCCGGTCACCACGATGGCTTCTTTGTTCTTCTCGGCGCGGGTCAGGGCGACCGCCATGGCCGGGCCCGAACTCGGCATCAACTTGATGTCGCTGAGCTGGTATTCCTTGATCGCGTCTTCGGTGCGGCGCATCACGCCGGCGCCGGCATCGATGCCGGTGATTTTGCCGTCGAATTCCTTGCTGTAGGTGTTGAGGTCGGCGATGGTCTTGGCGGCCACGTAGTCCGGTACGATCAGGCCGATTTTCGCGCCTTCGTAGTTGGTGCCGACCACCGTTACCTTGTCCTTGAGCTTCTCGTAGTACTCGCCGTGGGTGGCGGGCAGCCAGGCCGAGAGGGTCAGGTCGAGGTCGCCGCGGGCCACGCCTTGCCACATGATGGCGGGCTCGACCGGCTTCAACTCGACCTCGTAGCCGAGCTTCTCACGAAGAATTTCGCCGGCGACATAGGTGGCGGCGACACTGTCGTCCCAGCCGTTGACGTAGCCGATGGTCAGGGTGGTTTTGTCCGCGGCCATAGCGGTAGTCATGCCCATGGCCAGGGCGGCGATGCCGAGGCCTTGTAGGCAGAGGGTTTTGAGGTTTCGCATGGGTAATTGCTCCGAATGTGGCAGTTCGTTGAGTTACTGGCGCGTTCTTCTTTGCGGGCCTTGTAGGCTGTGTTGCTTTACCGGTCTGCCTTGGCCAGTGGGCCAAGGCGCGACATTCATGCCCGGATCGAGTCCGGGAAAATCTACTATCTGTCGATCCCGCCCCCGGATTACCTCCGGGTTACAGGCTGCAAATCGACAAATTCGGGCAACAGCAAAGCCGGGCGATAAGCCGGTGGCTTCGCTTGTTGGGTTCCGTTTAGGGCAGCGTCCGGCTGCGCCCTGTACCTGCGCTGCCCGGCGTCAAACCGGGCGGGCAGAGTGAGGTGCCGGTTTAGAGACCGACGTGTTTCTTCACGGCGGCGATACCGTCCTGGCCGTCGTAGGTGGTGACGCCTGCCAGCCACTTATCGAGGATTTCGGGGTTAGCCTTGATCCACTCTTTGGCGACTATGGTCGGGTTCTGCTTATCCAGAACCTTTTCCATCAGCTGGCTTTCGATTTCCACGGTGAACTGCAGGTTGTTCAGCAGTTTGCCGACGTTGGCGCAGCGTTCTTCGTAATCCGGCGGTACCACGGTGTAGACCTTGGCTGCGCCGAAGTCCGGGCCGAACACGTCGTCGCCGCCTTCCAGGTAGGTGATGTCGAATTGGGTGTTCATCGGGTGCGGCGCCCAGCCGAGGAATACCGCCGGCTCATTCTTCTTCACGGCGCGTTGCAGCTGCACCAGCATGCCGGCTTCGCTGGACTCGATCATTTTGAATTCGCCGAGGCCGAACTGGTTTTCCTTGATCATTTTATCGATCAGCAGGTTGCCGTCGTTGCCCGGTTCGATGCCGAAGATCTTGCCGTTCAACTGGTCCTTGAACTTGGCGATGTCGGCGAAGCTTTTCAGGCCGGCTTCGGCGGCGTAGGTCGGCACGGCGAGGGTGTACTTGGCGCCTTCGAGGTTTGCCTGGGGCAGTACTTTGACGCCGTTGTCCTTGGTGAACGGCTCGATCACCGCGTCCATCGAGGGCGCCCAATAGCCGAGGAACACGTCGATCTGCTTGTTCTTCACCCCGGTAAAGGCGATGGGTACCGAGGCCATGATCTTGCGGGTCTGGTACCCCAGGCCCTCGCTCAGGGTCATGGCTACGCCTGTGGTGGCGGCGATGTCGGCCCAGCCGATTTCCGCGAAGCGCACCATCTTGCAGCTTTCCGGTTCCTGCGCCCAGGCGCTTTGCAGCATCGCGACGGAGAGCAGGCCGACACCTGCGAGCGTTTTAATCGTTTTCATCTGCGACTCCCTGTGTTGTGCAAAGGTAGGTTTCTTATTGACCAGACTGTTATTGGCGTTGCAGCTTGCCGCTGAACCAGGCGACCAGATTGCTGCGCTTGGCGGTTTGCGGTGTGCCGAAGCTTTCGGTGATGCGGTCGAGAATGATCGCCAGCAAGACCACGGCCATGCCGCTTTCGAAGCCTAGACCGATATCCAGGCGCTGGATGCTCGCCAGTACGTCGTTACCCAGGCCGCCGGCGCCGACCATCGAGGCGATGATCACCATCGACAGGGCCATCATGATGGTCTGGTTGACCCCGGCCATGATCGACGGCATGGCATTCGGCAACTGCACCTTGAACAGCAATTGGCGGGCGTTGCAGCCGAAGGATTGGCCGGCCTCGATGATTTCCTTGTTGACCTGGCGGATGCCCAGGTTGGTCAGGCGCACCGCCGGCGGCATGGCGAAGATCACCGTGGCGATGATCCCCGGCACCCGGCCGAGGCCGAACAGCATGGCCGCGGGGATCAGGTAAACGAACGCCGGCATGGTCTGCATGAAGTCGAGAATCGGCCGGATGGTGGTCGAAACCCGCTCGCTGCGCGCCGCCCAAATGCCCAGGGGAATGCCCAGCAGCAGACTGATCAAGGTCGCCGAGAAGGTCAGGCCGAGGGTCACCACCGTCTGCTCCCAGAAGCCCGTGACCACGATCAGAATGAAAGAAATGGCGGTGAAGATGGCGAACTTGTAGCTGATCCGCCACAGCCCGAGGCCGACGAAGATGGAGATCAGCAGCCAGGCCGGCGGCAGCATCAGCAGCCATTCGATGCCTTCGGAAAAACCGTTGACCAGGCCGCCGAGGCTGTCGAAGCCCTCGCTGTAGTTGTCCAGCAGGTGTTGCACCACATCGTTGACCCAGCTGCCCAGGTCGAGCTGTTTCTCACTCATGGGATTCTCCCTGCAGACGGGTCAGCAATCGGCCCTTGCTGATGGCGCCGCTGTAATAGCCGTTGCTGTCGATCACCGGAATCGGCCCCTCGTTGTCGACCAGACGCTCGATCACTTGGTCGAGCGGCATGTCTTCGGGAACCGGATTGATCTGCTTGAGCACGCCGGCTTCCAGCCCGCAGGTTGTGCCGCCTTCGACCAGCAAGGCGATCTTTTCCAGGCTGATCGAGCCCTGGAATTTGTTCTGCTCGTCGACGATGAAGGCGTAGTGCTTGTCCAGCGCCTGCAATTCCTGGCACACCTGCTGCGCATCCGGCGCTTTACCGTTGTGCACGTAGATCGGCACGCTGTCGGCCATCAACTGGCCGGCGGTGAGGTAGCGATTGGTGTCGACGGTATTGAAGAAGTTGCGCACGTATTCGTTGGCCGGATTGTCGATCAGCTCCTGCGGAGTACCGATCTGCACCAGCTTGCCGCCTTCCATGATGCCGATGCGGTTACCGATGCGCATGGCTTCTTCGATGTCGTGGGAGACGAAGATGATGGTGCGGCGGTGGGTTTTTTGCAGCTCCAGCAGCACGTCCTGCATTTCCCGGCGCTTGAGCGGGTCGAGGGCCGAGAAGGCCTCGTCCATGATGATCATCGAGGGATCGACCGCCAGGGCGCGGGCCAGGCCGACGCGCTGTTGCATACCGCCGGACAGCTCGTGCGGATGCTTGTGGGCGAAGGAGTCGAGGCCGACTTGCTTGAGTACTTCCATGGCGCGCTGTTCGCGCTCCTTACGGCCCTTGCCCGCCACTTCGAGACCGAATGCGGCATTGTCCAGCACGGTACGCGAGGGCATCAGGGCGAAGGACTGGAAGACCATGCTCATATCGCGGCGGCGCAAGTCGATCAGCTGCGCCTTGGGCAGTTTGGCGACGTTCTGGCCGTCGATGTACACGTCGCCGCCGCTCGGTTCGATCAGGCGGTTGATCAGGCGGATAAGGGTGGATTTGCCCGACCCGGACAGCCCCATCAGAACGAAGATCTCGCCTTCCTCGACGCTGAACGACACATCGCTGACGCCGATCACCGCGCCTCTTTCGGCAAGGATACGTTCCTTGCTCCAACCCTCTTTGAGCAGATCGATTGCTTCTTGTGGCTGTGGTCCGAACACCTTGTAGAGGTTTTCGACCACGATTTTTCCAGACCGCATGGGATGGTTCCCCTTCAGTAGACATCCAGATCAGTGCTGCGGAACCGCGCGCTCGGCAAAAGACGTGCGCAGGGTGATGCCGACTGTTCTTGCCTGTGTGGGTTTACTTGATTGCGGGGATTGGGGAGCGCTTTGCAGCCTGTCACGCGGGAACCCGCCAGGCACAACCGGGGCGACGCTCCAATGGCCTCGTGGGCAGTGGACGTGACTGGGGTGTGCTGTCGAGTGAACCTTGCTGTGCCGTGTTGCAAACCGCTTTCCAAACCCTCTGGCAGTTACGAAACCCATTCCTTGGGAAATACACATCTCGACCCGAGATGCGCGTACATCCGAAATTTCTTGTTGGGCTGGCGCCCGATTGTGGGAGCCAGCGCTTATCTTTTCTTCGGTCCAGAGCTTGGGGGCTCCGGTCTGTCGTCCCTCTTGACGAATGGTTGAACTGCTGGAGTTCGGCTGTCCGGCAGTGAAATCTGCCGCCTCAGCCTACGCTCGTTACGCGTTCAACGATCCGTCGAGTTTGGACAGCGACGAAATCGGCTGACTCAACGATATAGTCTTCGGGCCTGGGCAATTATCGAATTGCGACCCTGACGTATTGGGCGACGACATGCTGCGCGCCCTAAAAAACCATAACAGATTCTTTTGCCCCATGACCAAGGCTGTAAGCCACGCCGGCTGTGGTTTACAGCCGTTCGCTGGGGCTTAGCCGCCGTATGCCGGGGGCTGTGGGAAAATGAAAAAAGATGAAATTTATTGCGTTTGACCGGCCTCTAAGCGCGGTTTTATCGGATTTCCGTCGCGCATCGTGACCCCTTGCAGCCATTCATTGACCACCTGCGGGTTGGCTTTCAACCAGGCCTTGGCTTCGCGGCGCGGATTGGTGTTCTGGTTGAGAATCGCCTCCATCAGGTCGTTTTCCATCTGCAGGCTGAAGCGTATGTTCTTCAGCAGACGGCCGAGGTTCGGGCACTGGCTGGCGAGGCCCTTGCGTACGGCGGTATAGACGGTGGCGCCACCCAGGTTGGGGCCGAAGTAGTCGTCGCCGCCGCTCAGGTAGCGCATGTTCAGCTGGTTGTTCATCGGGTGCGGTTCCCAACCGAGAAACACCGCCCACTTGTCCAGGTGATCGGCCCGTTTGACGCTCAGAATCATGTCCGTCTCGCTGGACTCCACCAGTTTGAACCCGGCGAGGCCGAAGGCGTTCTTGTCGATCATCCGCTGGATCAGTTGGTTGCCGCCATTGCCCGGCTCGATTCCGTAGATCTTGCCGTCCAGCTGCTTGCCGAACTTGGCGATGTCGGCGAAGTCCTTGAGACCGGCGTCGTAGGCGGCCTGGTTGGTCGCCAGGGTGTACTTGGCGCCTTCCAGGTTGATCGCCAGCAACTCCACCGAGCCGTCGTCCAGGTAGGGGCGGATGTCCTTTTCCGAGCTGGGCATCCAGGTGTCGAGAAATACCTCGAGCTCGTTGTTGCGCAGGGCCTTGAAGGTTTGCGGCACCGACAGGCGCTTGATCTGCGAACGGTAGCCCAGTTCGCTGAGCACTAGACGGGTCACGGCGTTGGTGGTGATCAGATCGGTCCAGCCGACATCGGCGAAGCGCACCAGGCTGCAGCTTTCGGGATCGGCGGCCTGCGCCAGCATGGGGGTACTCAGGGCTGCAGCCAGCAGGTATTTCTTCAGCGTCATAGCGTGGCTCCTATTACCGGTTGCGGGCTATCCGGCTACGGCGCCGGGACGCGCCCATGGCAGGCATGGTCAGACCATGCGCGCGCCGATCATGCCGGCTGTCTTTGCCCGCTGCCTATGTGTTGCGTCGCAAGTGGAACGCTGCTGTCGCATTTCAATGGGTGGGCCGGGCTTCGCTCGGCGAAGCCCGGTTTAAGGCTTTTAAGGCCTTGGGTTGAAGTCGCTAAAAGACGGTTATTTCTGGCAAAAACGCGAATTTTAGTGACACGTTCAATGCAAGTTGGCTTGCGTGGCTGGTTGTAAAGTCGCCTGGGAAGAGGCTATTTCTGCGGCGCTGGAGCCTGTTTGAAGACCAATACCACCCCAGCCAAAATGGCTGCCATGCCGACCATGCTCAAACCTGGCAGCAGGTTGTCGAGGAACAGGTAATCCATCGCCGCAGTCACTGCCGGTACCAGGTAGAACAGGCTGGTGACATTGACCAGGTTGCTGGAGCGGATCATCCGATAAAGCAGCAACTGGGCGACCACGGAGATGATCAGGCCCATCCAGAGCACCGGCGCAAAGAAACCTGGCGTCATCTCGAAGTGGAAGGGTTGGAAAGGCACGAAAGCCAGGCATAGCAGCAGGCTGACACCATATTGCAAAGGCAGCACTTCGGCCGGCGACTGCTGTATGCGCTTCTGCCAAATCGCGCCCGTCGTCATGCAAGCCAGCGCGGCAAAAGCAAACAGCATTCCTGTGACGGCAAAACGCGACAGCACCAGGCTCTGATACACCACCAGAATCAGTCCGCCCAGGCCGATAAGCAGCCCGCCCAGGCGCAGCGGGTTAAAGCGCCGCTCGACGAGCAGTAGCGTGAGGATCGGTTGAGCACCCATCAAGGTGGCGATCAGGCCCGGGGTGATGCCGTGGGCCATGGCCTGGAAGTAGCAGATGGCATAGCTGCCGATCAGCAGCAAGCCGATTGCGGCGACCCGCCGACGGGTACCGCGTACCGGCAAGCAGTTTTTCCGGCATAACCCGAGGATCAGCAAGACGCCGAAGGCAAGGGCAAAACGGAACGTCAGCAGTGCAAAGGCGGAGCCGTGATCCAATCCCCAGCGGGTGAAGATGGCGGCGCTGCCCCAGAGCAGGACGAAGAGCATCATGGCCCCATAGGAGGCCAGCATAGATCTGAAATTCATGACGAATCACCTGTCGAAAGACAACAGGCTCCAGCGACATGGCGGCGCATAGGCGCGTCAGGTCATTAAAGGCTGGAGCTGCGAAGCGGGCTGGAATCAGCCCAGGACGGTTGCCGGCGGCGGATTAGTGCCTGCCTGTGGGCCGTCAGCGACAGATGGGATGAGCGGAGGATAGGTTGCGCAGGCGCACACGATGGCCATTGGGGCCACTGCGGCGGGGTGGAGCATGCGCGCAACATCGGAGGGTGTCATAGGGACCTTTCTCATTGCCCGGTCGGGCAATCTCGGTCGACCCTAACATGGCGTATTGGCGCCTGTCACGGGCTTATAGCGTTACTGTGCGGTGTCGTTGCTGCGGTATCCAGAAGGTCCTTCGATCGGCACCTTTTATCCCAACTGCGCGGCCGTAATCCGCTTTCTGTTTTAGCCGGATCAATTGCTGTCCGACGGCTGACGGATTTGGATATGACCGGTGACGGATTTGGATACGGGCGTGTCGGTATGAAGCGCGAGCGCTTTGCTGAAATCTCGATGATGGCCGGGTAATTACCTAGCAGGAGAGTGTCGTGGCTATCAGCGTGTTCGACTTGTTCAAGATCGGCATTGGCCCATCCAGTTCGCATACCGTGGGACCGATGCGCGCTGCCGTGCTCTATGTCGGTGCGCTGCGCGAGCGCCGCCTGCTTGAGCGGGTTGGACGGGTGCAGGTGCGTTTGTACGGCTCGTTGTCGGCGACCGGTGTCGGCCACGGCAGCGACCGGGCGGTGGTGATGGGTTTGATGGGCGAGTGGCCGGATCGGGTCGACCCGTCGAGCATTGCTCCGCGCATCGAGGAGTTGCTCGCCAGCGGCCGCTTGTCGCTCGACGGTCAGGTGCAAATCGCCTTCGATTGGCAGCGCGACATGCTGCTGCTCGACGAGAACCTGCCGTATCACCCCAATGCCATGACCCTCAGCGCCTTCGCCGCCGATGGTGATTTGCTTTACGAGAACACCTATTACTCGGTCGGCGGCGGTTTCGTAGTCGATGAGGAACAAGCCGCCAGCGGCCAGCTGGACCAGGACAGCACCCGCCTGCCTTACGATTTCGACAGCGCCGAAGAGCTCCTGCGCCTGTGCAAGGAGCATGGCCTGCGCGTGTCCGAGCTGATGATGGCCAACGAAAAGGCCTGGCGCAGCGAAGAAGAGATTCGCAGTGGCCTGATGCGCTTGTGGCAGGCGATGCGCGATTGCGTCGACAACGGCCTCAAACACGAGGGCATTTTGCCCGGTGGGCTCGAGGTCAAGCGCCGCGCGGCCAAGTTGCACCGCAGCCTGCAGGAAATGAGCAGACCCAATGTGATCGGCTCGACCCTGAGCGGGATGGAGTGGGTCAACCTGTTCGCCCTGGCGGTCAACGAGGAAAACGCCGCTGGTGGGCGTATGGTCACCGCGCCGACCAACGGCGCGGCCGGGATCATCCCGGCGGTGCTGCATTATTACGTGCGCTTCAGCCCGGCAGTGAGCGAGGCCAATGTGGTCGATTACCTGCTCGCCGCCGCGGCCATTGGCATTTTGTGCAAGAAGAACGCTTCCATCTCCGGCGCCGAAGTCGGTTGCCAGGGCGAAGTCGGCTCGGCCTGCGCAATGGCCGCGGCAGGCCTTGCGGAAATCCTCGGCGCGACCCCCGAGCAATTGGAGAACGCCGCCGAAATCGGTCTGGAGCACAACCTCGGACTTACCTGCGATCCGGTTGGTGGTTTGGTCCAGGTGCCGTGCATCGAACGCAACGCCATCGCCGCGGTGAAGGCAATCAATGCTGCGCAGATGGCTTTGCGTGGCGACGGCGAGCATTTCATCTCGCTCGACCGGGTGATCCGCACCATGCGCGATACCGGCGCGGACATGCACGACAAATACAAAGAAACCTCGCGCGGCGGCCTGGCGGTCAGCGCCATCGAGTGTTGAGCGGCGGTGATCCGTTTTCGCCGCAGCGGTGTCTGGCGTGCCCTCTATCGGTGCGCGCCGGCACGCTCAGCCGCTGTGTTACCGCTGCTGTATTCCTTCGCGTAGCGGGTGGGCGCCGACGATTCGCCCAGTGCTACCGAAATGCTCAAGTGCACTGAATCCAAGGCATTGGGTGTCGCAAACGGAATGCTCTTGTCGTTCCTGCCTATGCCTAGTGGCGCATGGTTCGGCTGAGGGAGCTGATATTTAACTGGATGTTCAATTAATTTAGGCATGACCTTTGCGTTGTAATTCTTGCCTACCTGGGTGTGCGCTACGCCGGAGGCAAAACTTTGCTGGGCCCTCTAGCCAGGGCACCAGCGCCAATAAGGACCCGCGATAAGGGTTCGATACCGTGCGTTGTTTTGCGTGAGGATCCAGAGATGTCAGAGTTCAATCAAGGGGCGCAAGCCCAGAGCCGGGTACCCCGGTCCGTCGGTTTTTTGCTGTTGGATAACTTCACCCTGATCTCTCTGGCCTCGGCGGTCGAACCGCTGCGCATGGCCAACCAGCTCTCCGGCAAGGAGCTGTACCGCTGGCACACCCTGACCCAAAACGGGTTGCCGGTGAGCGCCAGCGACGGTTTGCAGATCACCCCGGACGCCAGCCTGGCCAATGCGCCGCGTCTCGATGCGGTGATCGTCTGTGGCGGCGTGGGTATTCAGCACAGCGTCACGCGCGAACATCTGCACTGGTTGCAAGGCTTGGCGCGTCATGGTTGCCAGATGGGTGCGGTATGTACCGGTAGCTGGGCGCTGGCCAAGGCCGGCCTGCTCAATGGCTTCGATTGCAGCGTGCACTGGGAGTGCCTGGCGTCGATGCAGGAAGCCTTCCCGCGCGTGGCGGTCACCACGCGGCTATTTTCCATCGATCGCAACCGCCACACCTCGTCGGGCGGCACTGCGCCAATGGACATGATGCTGCACGTGATCGGTCGCGAGCATGGCCGCGAGTTGGCCGCGGCGATCTCCGAAATGTTCATCTACGAGCGCATCCGCAACGAGCAGGATCACCAGCGCGTGCCGCTCAAGCACATGCTCGGCACCAACCAGCCGAAGTTGCAGGAAATAGTCGCGCTGATGGAGGCCAATCTGGAAGAGCCGATCGATCTCGATCAACTCGCGCTCTATGTCGACGTCTCGCGTCGGCAGCTCGAAAGGCTGTTCCAGAAGTACCTGCACTGCTCGCCGTCGCGTTACTACCTCAAACTGCGTTTGATCCGCGCGCGGCAGTTGCTCAAGCAGACCAGCATGTCGATCATCGAAGTGGCTTCGGTCTGCGGTTTCGTTTCCACTCCGCATTTCTCCAAGTGCTACCGCGAGTACTTCGGCATTCCGCCGCGCGACGAGCGGGCCGGCCAGCAGGGCTCGAGCGTGGTTGCGCTGGTGCCGATGCCGGAGGATCTGATGCGCCCTTCGACTTCGTCGGCGATGGCCGCCTTGACCCGCGCCCAGGGCGAATCGACGTTCGCCAGCGTGCGCCTGTAAGCGCAGGCATCGTCATACGTGGGGAATAGCGCAACGCGGCCGCGATGGTGGCCGCGCTGCGCAGGCTTGAGGCGAATGTCTAGCACAGGCGGTTGAAAAACTACCTGCGTTGCCGATACTGCGTTAAAAGCGGCCTGCTAGAAGAGGCGGGCGAGCAGGACGCTGACTGCGGTTTCGACGCGCAGGATGCGCTCGCCGAGCTGCACCGGTTGCAGGCCCGCCGCTTGCAGCTTTTCCACTTCGTAGGGAATCCAGCCGCCTTCCGGGCCTATTGCCAGGGTCACGGCTTGCTCGACCGCGCGCGGGCAGGCCGGATAGTCGCCGGGGTGGCCGACCAGGCCCAGGCTGCCGGCAGCCATTGCCGGCAGGCGGTCTTCGACGAAGGGCTTGAAGCGCTGCTCGATCAGCACCTCGGGTAACACGGTGTCGCGCGCCTGTTCCAGGCCCAGAATCAGTTGTTCGCGGATGGCCGCCGGTTGCAGAAAGGGCGTTTGCCAGAAGCTTTTCTCGACCCTGTAACTGTTCAACAGCACCAGCCGGGGCACGCCCATGGCGCTGACGGTCTGCAGCACCCGGCGCAGCATCTTCGGCCGCGGCAGGGCTAGCAGCAGTGTCAGCGGCAGTTTGCCCGGCGGCGCTTGTTCGAGGGTGACGCTCAGTTCCGCGCGCTCGGCATCCAGGCTTAGCAGTTGGCCTGTACCCATCAGGCCGTTCAAACGGCCGACGCGCAGGCTGTCGCCGGCTTCGGCGCGGTGTACTTCGTGCAGGTGTTTGAGGCGCCGACCGCTGAGCTGCACGCGGTCGGTCGCGACGAAGTCATCGTCTTCGAGCAGCAGCAGATTCACGGCTGGGCGGCTGGCGGCTGGTCCTGCGGCTCGCTGTCGCTGTCCTCTTCGGCCTGCTCGTCGCGGCGTTTGACCAGGCCGCCGCACAGCAGTCCCAGCTCGAACAGCATCCACATCGGCACCGCCAACAGGGTTTGCGAGAACACATCGGGCGGGGTCAGCAGCATGCCGACGACGAAGCAGCCGACCACCACATAAGGCCGGCCTTTGCGCAGGGCTGCGATATCGACGATGCCGATCCAGATAAGCAGAAAGGTCGCGACCGGAATCTCGAAGGCCACGCCGAAGGCGAAGAACAGGGTCAGGACGAAGTCCAGGTACTGGCCGATATCGGTCATCATCGCCACCCCTTCAGGAGTCACGCTGGCGAAGAAACCGAACATGATCGGGAATACCACGAAGTAGGCGAAGGCCATGCCGCCGTAGAACAGCAGGATGCTGGAAATCAGCAGGGGAACGGCGATGCGCTTCTCGTGCTTGTACAGCCCCGGCGCGATGAAACCCCAGACCTGATGGAGGATGATCGGCATCGATAAAAACAGCGCGACCATCATGGTCAGTTTGAACGGCGTGAGGAACGGCGAGGCGACGCCCGTGGCGATCATGGTCGCGCCTTCGGGCAGATAGGCGCGCAGCGGTGCGGCGACCAGTGCGTAGATGTCCTGGGCGAAATAAAACAACCCGGCAAATAGCAGCAAGACGAAGCCGACGATGCGCAGCAGGCGCGTGCGCAACTCGGTCAGGTGCGAGACCAGGGGCATTTCCTGGTCGCTGTCCGTTAGGCGGCTCATGGTTGTGGGGATTTATCCTGGCTGGCGACGTCAGGCGCAGTCGGCTTGGCCTCTGCGCCGCTACTGGCGGCTGGGGATTGGCTCGGCGACGGTGCAGGCGAGAGCAGATCGCTCTTGAGATTCTGCATGTCGCGTTCCAGCTCGAGAATCTGCTCGTTGTGCAATTGCCGGCGGATCTCGTCCGCGCCAATCTCGCGCTCGACCTCGGCCTTGATCGCGCTGAAGCTGCGCTTGATCCGGCCGATCCACAGACCCGCCGTGCGCACTGCGCCGGGCAGGCGATCGGGGCCGAGCACGACCAGGGCGACCACGCCAATCAACAGCAGCTCGGTAAAGCCTATGTCGAACATGGCTTAGTCTTTTTTCGCGGGTTCTTCGACCTTGCGCGCCTGGGCGTCGATGGTCTGCCCTTTGGGTTCTTCGACCGCCGGCTTATCGTCCTCGTTGCCCATGGACTTCTTGAAGCCCTTGATCGCGCCGCCGAGGTCGGCGCCCAGGCTCTTCAGGCGTTTGGTGCCGAACAGCATGACCACGATCAACAGGACGATCAGGAGTTGCCAAATGCTAATGCCACCGAATCCCATAATGCGTACTCCGTAGTGAGAGGTTGATCAATCTTGTGCGCGCGCGGCTTTTTCCGCGTGTCCGGACAGGCCAAAGCGTCGATCCAGCTCGTCCAACACCGCTTGCGGGTGCTGGCCGAGGGCGGCGAGCATCACCAGGCTATGGAACCACAAATCGGCGGTTTCGTAGATCAGGTCGCTGCAATCGCCGCTGACCGCGGCATCCTTGGCGGCGAGGATGGTTTCCACCGATTCCTCACCGACTTTCTCGAGAATCTTGTTCAGGCCCTTGTGGTACAGGCTGGCGACGTAGGAGCTGTCCGCGGTTGCGCCCTTGCGCGACTCCAGTACTTCGGCCAGGCGGTTCAGGGTATCAGTCATGCCCGTGTCACTCATGTTTGTGTCCTGCGGCATAGATGGCATGCGGGTCCTTGAGCACGGCATCGACGGTTTTCCAGGCGCCGTCCTCGAATACCCGATAGAAGCAGCTTTCCCGACCGGTGTGACAGGCGATGCCGCCGAGTTGCTCGACCATCAGGATAATCACGTCGGCGTCGCAGTCGAGGCGCAGCTCATGCAGTTTCTGCACGTGGCCGGATTCCTCGCCTTTACGCCACAGCTTGCCACGCGAGCGCGACCAATAGATGGCGCGCTGCTCGGCGGCGGTCAGGGCCAGGGCTTCGCGGTTCATCCAGGCCATCATCAAGATGCGGCCGGTTTTGTGGTCCTGGGCTATCGCCGGCACCAGGCCGTCGCTATTCCAGCTGATTTCGTCGAGCCAATCGTTCATCGCCGTATCCGCCCATCGCGGGCCTGTTGGAAAGGGGGGTAGTGTGCCAGCACGGCTCGCATGTGGCTATCGGCGCAGCACCATGTACAGACCGGCTGCGAGCATCGTCCAGCTGGGCCAGCCGATCAGGCTGAGCGCCAGGCCCTGGGTCGCGGCGCCGGCGATCAGTAATGCGCCGAGCAGGCGTGCCGGCCAGCGTGCGTCGGGTACATCGCTATTCTGCGCCGTGCGCGGCTGCTGGTTCAGGCGCTCCAGGGTGTCGCGGGCGATCTGCGACAGGTGCGGCACCTGTTCGGCCTGCTGCTGCAGGTTGCGCAGCAGATGCAGCGGGCTCACGCGTTCGCGCATCCAGCGTTCGAGGAACGGCTGAGCGGTACTCCACAGATCCAGATCCGGGTACAGCTGGCGGCCCAACCCTTCGATATTCAGCAGGGTCTTCTGCAGCAGAACGAGCTGTGGCTGCACTTCCATATTGAAGCGCCGGGCGGTCTGGAAGAGCCGCAGCAGCAGTTGGCCGAAGGAGATGTCCTTCAGCGGCTTCTCGAAGATCGGCTCGCACACCGTGCGGATCGCCGCCTCGAAATAGTTGACCTTGGTATCGGCCGGCACCCAGCCGGAGTCGATATGCAGTTGTGCCACGCGGCGGTAGTCGCGCTTGAAGAAGGCGATCAGGTTGCGTGCCAGGTAGTCCTGATCCTCGGGCGTGAGGCTGCCGATGATCCCGCAATCGATGGCGATGTACTGCGGGTTCCAGGGTTGGCGGGTGCTGACGAAGATATTGCCGGGGTGCATGTCGGCATGAAAGAAGCTATCGCGGAACACCTGGGTGAAGAAGATTTCCACGCCGCGCTCGGCCAGCAGTTTCATGTCGGTGCGCTGGTCGGCCAGGGTTTCCAGGTCGGTGACCTGGATGCCGTAGATGCGCTCCATGACCAGCACTTTCGGCCGGCAGAAATCCCAATACACCTGGGGCACGTAAAGCAGCGGCGAGCCCTCGAAGTTGCGCCGCAGCTGGCTGGCGTTGGCCGCCTCGCGCAGCAGGTCGAGTTCGTCGTAGATGGTTTTTTCGTAGTCGCTGACCACTTCCACGGGGCGTAGACGGCGCGCGTCCGAGGAGGCCTTCTCGGCGACTTTAGCCAGCAGGAACAGCCAGGCCAGGTCCTGTTTGATGATCGGCTTGAGGCCCGGGCGGATCACTTTCACCACCACTTCTTCGCCGCTCTTGAGCTGCGCGCCATGCACCTGCGCGACCGAGGCGGACGCCAGCGGTTGGGCGTCGAAACGGGCGAACACTTCGGCGACCTTGGCGCCGAGCTGCGCTTCGATCAGCGCCAGCGATTGCGCCGGGTCGAACGGCGGCACCTGGTCCTGCAGCTTTGCCAGCTCGTCGGCGATATCCGCGGGTAGCAGATCGCGCCGGGTCGAGAGCAACTGGCCGAACTTGATGAAAATCGGCCCGAGTTCTTCGAGGGCCAAACGCAAACGCGCGCCGCGCGTCAGGGGCAGCGCTTTACGCGGTAGCCAGCGCCAGGGCAGGACGAAACGCAAGACGCGCAACCAGAACGGCAGCGGTAAGGCGAACAGCAGATCATCGAGCTGGTAGCGGATGACCACGCGTTGAATACGCAACAAACGTCGGGCGGCGAGTAGCTTCATGCTTTGGGCTTATGGCGTTGGGAAAGGCGTTCGATGCGCGCATCGAGACGGTCGAGGGCCAGCTTCAATCGGTCGAGTTCGGCAAATCGGGCGTCGGCTTCACGCTGGCCGACCAGGCTGCGCGATTCTTCGCTGAGGTAATCGGCCAAGTTCAGGCGCAGGCTGTCGAGTGTCTGCTGGGTCCAATTGGCGCGGCTGCGCAGGTGGCTGCCGAGCAATTGGCTGGCGACCGGGCCGAGCCAGCGCGAGAGTTCGTACTCCCAGTCCAGCTCGAGATCCTGAAGTATCGCGGCGAGTTCCAGCAGCGCCGCGGCGTCGCCCTCCAGGCTGACCTCGGCGCTGTGCAGGACCGCGCTCTGCTCTTTGCCGGAGGCGAGGCGCAACAGGCTGGCCGCCGGCGCGCACAGCCGGCAATCGGGCTCGCCGGCATAGTGCGCGGCCAGGCCCAGGCCTTCAGCGCTCGGCAGGATAAACACCTGCACCTGCGGCGCCGTGCATTCCAGCGCAATGATGCGGCCGCTCAGGCGCGCCAGTCGCGGCAGCGCCGTGCTGTCCAGGGCGAGCACCCGGTTCAGCCCGAGTTCGACGCCAGCGAGCAACCCGGTCAGCAGCATCAGGGTTTGATGCCGCGGTGCAGGGCGACGATGCCGCCGGTCATATTGTGGTAGGTCACGCGCTCGAAGCCGGCCTCGACCATCATCGCTTTGAGAGTGTCCTGGTCGGGGTGCATGCGGATCGACTCGGCCAGGTAGCGGTAGCTGTCGGCGTCGTTGGTGATCAGCTTGCCCATCAGCGGCATGAAGTTGAACGAGTAGGTGTCGTAAACCTTCGACAACAACGGGCTCGAGGGTTTGGAGAACTCCAATACCAGCAGGCGGCCGCCGGGTTTGAGCACGCGCAGCATGGAACGGATCGCGTCTTCTTTATGGGTGACGTTGCGCAAGCCGAAGGCGATGGTCACCACGTCGAAATGATTGTCCGGGAAGGGCAGCTTCTCGGCGTCGGCCTGAACGAAGCTGACGTTGCCGGCAACCCCGCAGTCGAGCAGACGGTCGCGTCCGACCTTGAGCATGGAGTCGTTGATATCGGCCAGCACCACTTCACCGGTCGGACCGACCAGATTGGCGAACTTGCGCGTCAAGTCGCCGGTGCCGCCGGCTATATCCAACACCCGATTGCCGACGCGCACGCCGGACAGCTCGATGGTGAAGCGCTTCCACAAGCGGTGCATGCCGCCCGACAGCAGGTCGTTCATCAGGTCGTATTTGGCCGCCACCGAGTGGAACACTTCGGCGACCTTCTGCGCCTTTTGGCTTTCCGGCACGTCCTGGAAGCCGAAGTGCGTGGTGGGTTCGCTGTCGCTGCTTTTGCGCGGGTCGTTCATCTTGCCCATTCCCTACACAGAGAGGCTAAAAAGTGGCGGTCATTCTAAACCGAAAAGCTGGCTATCAGCGGCAAGCCGTAAGCCATAAGCTGCAAGTAAAGGCGCAAAAGGCTTGATGGATATTGATCGCCTCCCGCTCTGCTGCACTTGCAGTTGTGCATATTGCTATAGTCCCAGCGACTTAAGGTCGCAGTTTTAACTGGCGAGGAGAAATGCCATGGCCAAGATTACCGTCGAGCGTCCCCACAGCCTCGGCCGCGAAGCAGCTCGCGAGAAAGCCGAACAACTGGCCGAGCGCCTGGCGCGCGAGTACAACGTGCGCTATCGCTGGGCTGGAGACACCTTGGAGTTCAAGCGCAGCGGCGCCGATGGGCATATCGAGGTAGCGGCGGACCGGGTGAAGGTACAGCTCAACCTGGGGCTGCTGCTGTCGGCCATGAGCGGCAGCATCAAGCGCGAAATCGAAGAGGTGCTGGATAAGAGCCTGAATGCCTGAAGGTAATCGACGCGTGTTTTTTTGCGCTTAGTATGCGGATTCTAATTTTCCTCGATACCGTGCAGCTAAGCCTACATTCCGTGGGCGTTTCCTCGAACCATTCAGAGTGAGGTGCACCATGAAAGCTGCCGTTGAACAGAATGTTGAAACCGTTGAAGCCAAAACCACCGAAAAGGTCAATGAAGCTGCGGATAAGGCCAATCAGGCTGTCAATAAAACCGCGGAAAAAACCAACAAGGCGGTAAGGAAGACTGCGGATATGGCCACTGAATCCGCAGATAAAGCCGGCACCGTGCTGAGCGACGTTAAATTGTATGCGCGCAAAATCTGGTTGGCTGGCCTGGGTGCTTACGCCAAAGCCGGTCAAGAAGGCGCCGAGTATTTCAAGGAATTGGTCAAGAGCGGTGAAAACGTCGAGCAGCAAGGCAAGAAGCTGATCAACGAGCAAGTCGAAGCGGCCAACAGCCAGATCGATACCGTCAAGAGCAACGTCAATAGCGTGAAGGGGAAAGTCGAAGGTCGTCTCGACAAGATCGAGAAGGCTTTCGATACCCGTGTAGCCAGCGCTCTCAATCGCATCGGCATTCCCTCGAAACAGGACATCGAAGTTCTGTCTGCTAAGCTTGATGAGCTGAGTGTATTGCTCGAGCAAGTCGCGCAGAACAAGAAATAGGGAGAGCGGGATGGCTGTTAAAAAGAAAACCGAAAAACAGGCATCGTCCTGGATCGGCGAGATCGAAAAGTACTCGCGTCAGATCTGGTTGGCGGGCCTGGGCGCTTATTCGAAGGTCAGCAAGGACGGCAATAAGCTGTTCGATACGCTGGTCAAAGATGGCGAGAAAGCCGAGAAGATGGCGAAGACCGAAGTTGATAAACAAGTCGACGCCGTGAAGTCCACCGTCGGTTCTAAAGTAGGTACTGCCAAGTCCAAAGTCGATGAAGTAAAAGATCGTGCAATTGGTAAGTGGGGCGAGTTGGAAGAAGCTTTCGACAAACGCTTGAACAATGCCATTTCGCGCCTCGGTGTTCCGAGTCGCAATGAAGTGAAAGCGCTCAATGCCAAAGTCGACAGCCTGACCAAGAAAATCGAGCAACTGACCGGTGTATCGGCCAAGTCGATCAAGCCAGCGGCCAAGCCTGCAGCGAAAGCTGTAGCTAAGCCGGCCCCGAAAGCGGCGGCTAAACCGGCTCCGAAAGCAGCCGCGAAACCAGCGGCTAAGCCGGCAGCCAAGCCAGCAGTGAAAGCTGCAGCCAAGCCAGCGGCTAAACCGGCAGCTAAGCCCGCAGCCCCGAAAGCTGCAGCGAAGCCCGCCGCTAAACCAGCAGCGAAAGCCGCAGCCAAACCGGCGGCCAAGCCTGCAGCAGCGCCGGCCCCCGCGGCTGCCGCAGCACCGGCAACACCGCCGCCGACCAGCCAGTCGTAAGACTGACTGCGTTGCACGAAAACGCCCGGCCTAGTGCCGGGCGTTTTCGTCTGCGCCGATCGAGGCCTGCCGAGGTTCCCTGGGCGTTACGAAGCCTCAACAGGCCCTAGCAAGCTGTTGAAAAAACTACCTGCGTTGCCATCGCGGCGTTAAAAACAGGCTCAAAATGCTCATTTACAGCCCGTAAACTCCGCTTTTTCGCCTGTTTTTGCCTTGCGCTGGCTGCCTCGCCAACGTTTTTCAACGGCCTGCTAGGTTTCCAGATAGCGTTGCGCCAAGTGCTCGGCGGCGAAGCGCGACTCGTCGCTGAGGTGGGGGGCGACCAGCATCATCACCTGATAGACCACCAGGCGGCTTTCGCCTTCGCTGCCCAGGATGCGCTGGTAATCCAGGGAGAACAGCAGCGTCAGGGTGATCTGTTCGACCAGTTGCCCGAGCGACTGGGTGTCGCTGCTCAGGTGGCCTTCCGCTTTGAGTCGCGAAAGCAGCGCAGCCAAGGTGCGCTTCAGTGCGTTGAGCCAGTTACGAATGCCGCGCGCCAGCTTGGGCAGGCGTCCGGCGAGATTGGACAAATCCTGGAACAGGAAGCGGTAGTGGGCCAGGCGCTCGACGATCAAATGCAGAAATAGCCAGTAGTCCTCGACATCCAGGCTGACGTCGTCGGGCGGGTCGAGCAGCGGTGCCAATTCAGCCTGGAAGCGCTCGAACAGCGCCAGGATCAGGGGCTCTTTGCCGTGGTAGTGGTAGTACAAATTGCCTGGGCTGATGCCCAGTTCATTGGCTATTTCCAGGGTTGAAACATTGGGTTCGCCCTGCTGATTGAACAGCACTCTGGCGCATTCGAGGATACGCTCGCTGGTTTTCATCCGGTTTTCTTATTTTGTTCGCAAGAGGGGGACGGCAAGCGGCCAGGGGTAATCCGGCCAATTGCCATTCTGCTTAACGCACGTGAACGTAAGTTCCAGGTGCGGCCTCCATGGCGGGGTATTGTCGATTGCCCAGGGTTGGCTGGCTTTCGTGCAGCTCGCCCGAGCGTTCCTGAATCCATTCGAGCCACTGTGGCCACCAACTGCCATCGTGCTTTTGTGCGTCATACAGCCAGGCGCGCGGGTCGCCGCTGAATTTGTCGTTTTCGAAGTAGCTGTTTTTAGAGTTGTTGGGCGGGTTGAGAATACTGTGGATGTGCCCGCTGTTGGCGAGCACGAAGCGGCGTTTACCGCCAATCAGCAGCGCCGAACGGTAAACCGCATCCCAGGGTGTAATGTGGTCGTTGATGCCGGCGACGTTGAAGCTGTCGACCGTGACTTTTTGCAAATCGATCGGTGTGCCGCAGACTTCCAGCCCACCGGGACGGGGCAGTGGGTTGTGCTTGAAGAAGTCGATCATTTCGCCGTGCAATGCGGCGGGCAGGCGGGTGTTGTCGTTATTCCAATAGAGCACATCGAAAGCGGGCGGCTCTTTGCCGAGCAGGTAGTTGTTGATCCAATAATTCCAGACCAGGTCGTTCGGACGCATCCAGGCGAAGACTTTGGCCATGTCGCGGCCGTCCAGCACGCCGCGCTGATAGGAGCGGCGCTTGGCCATTTCCAGGGTTTGTTCGTCGGCGAAGAGTGTCGGCGGGCTGTCGATCCGGCTATCGAGCAGGCTGACCATATAGGTGGCGCTGGAGACTTTGCGCAGCTGTCGCTTGGCTTGCAGGTGACCCTGCAGGGCGGCGATGGTCAGGCCGCCGGCACAGGCGCCGAGAAGATTCACCTCTTTGCTGCCGGTAATGGCCTGGCAGGCGTCGAGCGCTTCTTCAAGCGCTTGAACGTAGCTTGAAAGGCCCCATTCGCGGTGCTGGGTGTTGGGGTTGCGCCAACTGACGATGAAGGTCGGCAGGCTGTTTTTCAGCGCGTATTGAACGAAGCTCTTGTTGCTGGAAAGGTCGAAAATATAGAACTTGTTGATTTGCGGCGGCACGATAAGCAAGGGCTTGGCGTATTGCCTCTCGCTCATGGGCTTGTACTGGATCAGCTCCAGCAGTTCGTTGCGGAACACCACGGCGCCCGGTGTGGCGGCAAGGTTGCGGCCGACTTCGAAGGCTTGTTTGTTGACCTGGCTGGGCATGCAGTCGTTATGCAGCACGTCCCTCAGCAGATGGCCCATGCCTTTGAGCAGGCTGGCACCGCCGGTGTTGAACAGCTCTTTGATCGCCAGCGGGTTGAGCAGGGTATTGGAGGGCGCCAGGGCATCGCCGAGCAGAGCGGCGACGAAACGTGCGCGGGCACGCTCCTCGGGTTCTAGGTCGCTCTCGTCTATCCATTGGTTGAGCTGCTTTTTCCAGGCCAGGTAGGCCTGGAGCCCGCGTCGGTAAAAAGGGTTGAGGCGCCAGGTGGGGTCGGCGAAGCGCGGGTCTTGCGGATCGACCTTGTAGGGGGTGTCGCCGAGCAGTACGCGCCCCAGCTGACCACCCAGCGCCAGTGCATGGCGGGCGCTGTAGACAGGGTGCTTGAGGCCTTGCAATAGCAGGGTACGTACAGTGGAAAACAGGTCGCGACCACGTAGGCCAATCACGGCGTTTTGCGCGCTTATAAAGTTGATTGGGGTTGGCAGTGAGTCGCTGGGTGACTTGTCTCGCATAGGGCAACACTCCGTCGTCAAGCCGTGAGACTTCAAGGGTTACAACTTAAGCAGCAAAGCTTATACCAAGGTGTGCGCGAGCCTCATGGCAGCGAGCACGAGCCGATTCTTGGCAGGGGGATGGCCCTGCGCTCGAGCAAAGATACCGGCTTAGCACTGTAACGATGCATACGGGAGCGATGCGGGCGAACCTACGTCCTTTCAACGGCACGAGCAGGCTGCGGGTGCATCACCGCACGTTGGCGCTCCTCGGCGAGAAATTTCATGATGATCGGCGCTACTGCCTCGGCGCGCGTTACGAGGAATAAGTGACCATCATCGATTACATGAAGTTCCGAGTTGGGGATGCGCCATGCCAATAAACGCATATTGATCAGTGGAATCAGCGGGTCGTCGTCCCCCGCCAGCACCAGGGTCGGCTGACGAATCTTGTGTAGCCAATGGATGCTGGTCCAGCCAAGGCCGGCGAACAGCTGCCAGTAGTAACCCATCTTGCCGCCGGAGCGCACTTTACTGGCGTGCGCCATGGCCAGGCTCGGGTCGCGGCGGAAGGCGCCGCCGTAGATTTCCGGCGCGATCAACACGCCATAGGACGGTTGTACGTAGCGCCGTGGGCTGGCCATGCACCACAGCACCTTCGGCTTGCCCGGCACCATCACCGCGCCGGCCGAAGTGGCGGCGAGCACCAGCTTCTTGCAGCGTTCGGGGTAGTCGTGGGCGAACTGTTGCGCGAGAGCGCCGCCCCAGGACACGCCAATCGCATTGACCTGCCCGTAATTGAGGTAGTCGAGCATGCGGGCGGCCAGCTTGGCCAAGCCCGGGAAGCGATAGGGGGTGCTGGGCGTGGATGAGCCGCCGACGCCCGGGACGTCGAAGGCGATCACTTCCAGATCGGGATCGAGCGCCTTGACGAACGGCATCACCAGCTCGAGGTTGGCGCCGATGCCGTTGAAAATGAGCAGCGGCGACATCTTGCTGTTGCCTGGGCGAACCGCCGTTCGGATGGTTTGGCCATCCAGTTCGATGGTGCGGAATATGAAAGGTAACGACATGCGCAGAAGCCCTAAGAATTGAAATGCTGGTTAGACCTTCCCGGCCGCACTGGCGAGCGGCACTTCCTAGTGCCGCCGGCGAATGTCGCGCAATATCCAGCCGATTAGCGCTCGTGAACGTAGGTGCCGGGTGCCGCTGCGCCGGGCGGATTGCTCTTGTTGCCCAGATTAGCGGGTGCCTTTTTACTTTTGCCGGAACGCTCGGCCAGCCAGTTTTGCCAATGCAGCCACCAGGAGTCGGCGTGTTTGGTGGCGCTTTCCTGCCAGGCTTTAGGGCTGCCGTACATTGCGCTATTGGTCATATAGCGTGCCTTGGGGTTACCCGGCGGATTAAGGATGCTTTGAATATGACCACTGTTGGACAGCACGAATTCGCATTTTCCGCCGAACAGGCCCGCCGATTTATAGCATGACTCCCAAGGGGTGATGTGGTCGGTGGTGCCGGCCACGCAGTAGAGGTCGCAGGTGACCTTCTTCAGGTCTATCGGGGTGCCGCATACTTCCAATGCGTCGCTGCGAATCAGCGGATTGGTTTTGAACATTTCGATGAACTCGCCGTGCAGCGCAGCGGGCAGGCGGGTGGTGTCGTTGTTCCAATGCAGGATGTCGAATACCGGCGGCTCGTTACCGAGCAGGTAGTTGTTGACCCAGTAATTCCAGATCAAATCGTTCGGGCGCATCCAGGCGAATACCTTGGCCATGTCGCTGCCTTCCAGTACGCCGGCCTGATAGGAGCGGCGTTTGGCGGCTTCCAGGCTTTTTTCGTCGGCGAACAAGGCGACATCGGTTTCCAGGCGGTTATCCAGCACGCTGACCAGCAGGGTCAGGGCATTCACCTTCTGCTCGCCCAGGGCGGCATAGTGGCCGAGCAGCGAAGCGGTGGTCAGGCCGCCGGAGCAGGCGCCGAGCATGTTCACGTCCGGGCTGCCGGTCACCGAACAGACCACGCCGATGGCTTCTTTGAGGGCATCGATATAAGTCGAAAGTCCCCACTCACGTTGCGCCTTGGTCGGGTTGCGCCAACTGACAACGAAGGTCTGCACGCCATTGCGCAGCAGAAAGCGCGCCACGCTTTTTTCCGGCGACAGGTCGAATACGTAGAATTTATTGATTTGCGGCGGCACCACCAGCAGCGGACGCTCGAGGACTTGTTCAGTGGTCGGCTTGTACTGGATCAGCTCTAGCACTTCATTGCGGAAAATGACCGCACCGTCGGTAGTGGCCAGGGTCTTGCCAACCTCGAACACCGACATGTTCACCTGGCTCGGCATGCCGCCGTTGTGAACGATGTCCTTGGCCAGATGGGAAAGGCCGTCGAGCAGGCTCTTGCCGCCGGTTTCGAAAAAGCGCTTCACGGCTGCCGGGTTCGCCAGGGTATTGCTCGGCGCCATGGCGTCCGTCAGCAAGTTGATCACGAAGTGGCCGCGGCTGGCATCCTGCTCCGACAGGTTGCTTTGCTCGATCCAGTCGTGCAATTCCTTGCGCCAGGACAAGTACGTTTGCAGATAGCGTTTGTAGAGTGGGTTCTGGCTCCAGGCCGGGTCGGCGAAACGACGATCGCCGGGCTCGGGTTGCAGCTCCGATTGGCCGAGCAGCACGTTTTTCAATTCAATGCCGAAATGAGCAGCATGCTTAACGCTGTGGAAGGGTTGCTTAACCGCTTGCCTGAGCACAAGCCGTGCCGCAGAAAGAATATCTTTGCCGCGAATACCGATAACCGGATTTACGCCAAGGGTGTTCTCTGATGCCTGCGATTTCAGATCGTCATTGCTTTTGTCGGTCATCTACAACGCTCCATTGTCCTGAGACGGATACCGGCGTACGACTGTGCGCTTACTGGGCCAAAGGCCGAGTAATGGCCGGGTTTAACAGGGGCGGAACCATCCGCAATTACCAATGCATCGGAAGGCCGACGCAGAAAGCTTTTCCATAGCCCCTGGTTACCCGAGTTTTCTGATTTGTGCAAGCTGGCCGCGAGCTGGGCCAAGAAGCGCGAAGTATGCCGATAACGATTAGAAAATGCGCTCTAACCGGCCGTTGAAAAACGTAGGCGAGGCAGGCAAGACAAGGCAAAAACAGGCGAGGAA